>NZ_JAOANI010000020.1:0-18593 GCF_025318105.1 Thalassolituus pacificus | reverse complement strand
AAGAGAGGATCGTAAGGAGATACCTCTCCTTGCAGGGGGCCAGGGGCTTGCCCCGGAAAGGCGTTTCAGATTGAAAAACAGTAGCCGATGAATACTGCAGTTTGGAGTGACACAATGTCACTCCAAACTGTGGGACAGCAGTGCTCTGCGGAGGCTTTTTTTGTGGGCGGCGTTTATAAGTCCGCCGCTTGCCGCTGACGCAAATGAGCAATAGCTGCCTTGCAGTTGTAATGCGCATCCTGATTCAGCAGCATGAATTCATAGGCGGTACCGCTGCCGACCCGCCCCTTAATAACGATTTCCAGCCGTTCAAACTCTGCTTGCAGAATCGCTAAAATATCATCCACTGCATACATTTCGCACAGCGTATCCACTGCGCTCAGCGTCAGATCGGTGGATGACGGATCACTGCGCACAAAAGGGTTGTCGCATATTTTTATACAGCCCAGTACGGTCTTTCTGAAATCCGTGTTCATATCTCTCTGATCCTTGTATTAGCAGCCGGCTGTTTATTGTGCTACGGGCAGTACTTTTGCTAGCAACTCTGACAGTGTCTGCGCTTCTTCTTCCGTCAGCTTAGCGGCAAAATTCTGCTGAATAGCCTGGCTGTATACCGGCCACATCGCCTTCACCATGCTGCTGCCTTCGCTCGTGATTTTAATACGGTTGCCACGCCCGTCTTCTGAACACTGATGACGCTCTACCAGCAGGTTCTTTTCCAGCCGGTCGATCAGTCGTGACAGATTATGCTTGTTCAGCAGTATTTTTTCGCCAATTTCAAACTGGCGCAGGCCATCGCCTTTGGCTTTATGCAGCTCCAGAAGAACGTCGTACCAGTCCAGAGCGGGCAGGTCCTGGCTCTTCAGCGCAGTCTCTACGGTGCTCAGTAACTGACGTTGGGTACGATGCAGCTGTATCCAGGCCTGAATCGCTTGTGGTGATGGTGTTTTGTTCATGGCGAGAATATTAGAAGCAAGTTGTTGCAATTACAACCAGTTGTGCTTAATGTTGTTTTAGTTGCAATTGCAACTAGGTGCAAAGGAGAAAGCATATGAACAACACTATTAAGCCTGAACAGATAAAACAAAACCTCGATCAGGGAATACCTATGACACTGGTTGAAGCTCTGCCCGAACGCTACTTTGCAGCGGGACATTTACCCGGGGCACTGAATATTCCCCATGACGAAATCAGAGCACGCGCCGCTGAACAGCTGCCGGATAACGAGGCGCTGATTGTTGTGTACTGCGCCAGCAGTAGCTGTCAGAACTCAAAAATGGCGGCACAGATTCTCGCGCAAATGGGTTACGTTAATGTGCAGGAATTTGTCGAAGGAAAGCAGGGTTGGGAAGAGGCTGGTTATCCGCTGGAACTGGCCAACACAGGAGCCGAAGTATGAATTTTATTGATGAACGCTTCGGTAGCTCTGGTGCCACTTTATTGCGGCTGGCATTGGGCAGTATGTGGATTTCTCACGCGTTACTGAAATGGTATGTGTTTACCATTCCGGGCTTTGCTGCCTGGCTGTCCAGCCAGGGAATGCCAGCATTTATGGCATGGCCGGTATTTCTGCTTGAGCTGTGTGGCGGATTGATGATTTTAACCGGCTTTTATGGCCGCTATGCATCGGCCGTGTTAGTGCCGGTCTTACTGGTCGCAACTTGGGCCCATGCCGGTAATGGCTGGGTACATACCAGTACTGGAGGAGGCTGGGAATATCCGTTGTTTCTGCTGGTTGCATCCGTTGTGCATATCCTGCTCGGTGATGGTCACTACGCTTTAAGCCCGCGTAATTTTTTGCTGAAGCGCTGAATCTCCGGGAAGAAAATAAGCCAGCGCAGAAGTCTCAAAGAGGCTTCTGCGCTTCAGTTTCAGAATCTGAATTATGGCCGTCGTGCTTCAAAGCTGATAATCGCATCGTCGTTATCGGCTGCTCTGCCATGCTGATAGTCGCCGGATACGATAACGTCGGTAAAACCGGCTGCCCGCAGAGCGAATGTCAGTTCATATATTCCCCACCAACGCAGGCAAAACAGATCAAGTTCGGTGCTGGTTAATATACCATTTTGCCAATGTTCATAGCGCAGGTAAGTAAGAGTTGTTTGCTGCACATAATTAATTTCAGGATCTGAGCTGGAGAGTGTCAGGCATTCATCATCAGAGGCTTTCCAGCTGCGCAGTGTGCTCCGGCTCCGGATGATTTCTTTGCTGTTATCTATATCCAGAATTAAACGTCCACCGGGAAGAAGATTATCATAACAGCGCTGCAGCAGTGCCAGTGCCGATGCGGTGTTGGTAATCAACTGGAAAGATCCGGCAGGCATAATAATGGCTTCATAGCACCGTGGGGCGGTAAAGTCCCCGAATGTCTGGCGGGTAAGTACAGGAGTAAGATTGCGCTGCAGGCATTCCTGGCGGCAGTAATGCAGCATCTCTTCTGAAGCATCAAAACCTTCTATATTCAGGCCGGATTCCAGCAGAGGAATTAATATGCGGCCATTGCCGGTTGCAGGTTCTAGTATCGCACCCGTGCAGCCTGCGAGACGCTCACGGTAATACTCCAGATCACCAAATGAATGGCCGATGGGTTTGTCCAGGTGATATACCCAGGCAGCCAGTTTTCCGTATACATTTTCCATAATTTAACCACAGCCCCTGATTGTTATTGAAATTCATCCAGCAAAAACTGCCACACCGCCTGTGCGGCTTTGGTTCGTTCGCCAACACACAGCAGATTAATCGGGCTGTTTTCCGGGTGCTGCCAGTCGCTCAGCACTGGAAGTAGCAGCCCGCTTTCCCGCTCCGCTTGGATAAATTCCGGATCAAGCATAATAATACCCAGACCGGCGCTGGCCATATCTACCAGAGCACGGCTGTTATTGGTTTTTATGGCGGGGCTGACTTCGATATTCTCCGTCTGACCCGCACGGTTGCGGAATGGCCAGAAGTTCAGGGAACCGAACACCAGGCAATCGTGCCGGGCGAGGTCGTCAGGAGTATCCGGCTGACCGCGTTCAGCCAGATACTGTGGCGAGGCAAACCAGCCCCAGTGTTTTTCGCCTATTTTGCGCGCAATTAAAGAGGAATCGGGCAGCTGGCCAATACGGATGGCGATGTCTACGTTTTCTGCCAGCAAATCCACATTGCGGTCATCGAGATTTAATTCCAGTTCAATGCCGGGAAATTGTTCGCGCAGTTTCTTCAGTACCGGCACCAGCCGCGCCTGCCCCATCAGAATACTGGCGCTGATTTTTACCCGGCCTTTCGGTGAGGTTTGCATATCATCCAGCAGACCATTCAGGTTGCTCAGTACCTTACTCAGATCACCCGTGCCCAACAGCAGGTTGCGGCCAACATCGGTCAGCTGCAGTTGCCGGGTAGACCGTTGCAGTAAGGGCTGTCCGACAAACTCCTCAAGCTGACGGATCTTTTTACTGACCGACGAGCGCGGCAGACCCAGCTCCGTTGCCGCCGCCTGGAAACTACCGCGCTCTGCAACCCGGTGAAAAACATGCAACAGCGACAGATTGAGATAAGACATAAAACCTCTGACAGGACACGTAAATACCTGATGGTAGCCGGCTTGGTTGATATTTTTGTTTCCAAACCGGAACCAGTAAGTGCGCATATTGATGCCTTATTGACGCCCTGACAAGTTGCTAATCTGCCGCATAACAAACAACGAGGAGAACGGATATGAATGGCAAAACAATTCTGATTACGGGTGGCACCGCAGGCATCGGCCTGGCATTGGCAGATAAACTGGCAGCCGATGGCAATCGTGTGATTATTACCGGGCGTGATCAGCACAAAATAAATCAGGTAAGTGCTGCAATTGGCTGCAGCGGCTTTGTTGCCGACAGTGCCGACGGCGCGGCGCTGAAACAACTGGCCGCAGCCCTGCAAAAAGACAATATTCAACTGGATGGTTTAGTGCTGAATGCCGGTGTGTTTTACCCGCAGGCTATTGCAACCAGCAGCGAAGAAGACTTTGACCAGACCATCGCCATTAATACCAAGGGCCCTTTTATTACCCTGCAGCAGTTACAACCACTGCTGAAGAACCCTTCCAGTGTGGTGTTTGTATCCAGCATTGTGGTGACCAAAGCCTTCCCGCAAGCGGCGGTATATGCTGCCAGCAAAGCGGCTTTTGAAGCCATTGCGCGGGTGGCTAATCTGGAATTTTCAGGTTTGGGTATCCGTATTAATTCGGTTCGCCCCGGTGTAACTGCAACAGCCATTCAGGGCAAAGCGGGGATGAATGCGGAGCAACAGGATGCTCTGTTTGAATCGATGAAGGATACCGTGCTGGGGCGGGTGATGACGGCAGATGATCAGATTGGTGCAATCGAGTTTCTGCTCTCTGATCAGTCACTGGCGATGCGCAGTGCGGTGCTGGAAGTTGATGGTGGGTATTTGCTGTAAAGCATGTCGCTGGCTGTCAGAGTTCCTCACGTAATGTCAGTAATTCTTTGCGGCGGGCGGCGCTGACTTTCGGGTAGCTCATTTTGAAGCTCTTCAGCGTGTTAACCACAATCTGAGAGATAATCAGCCTGGCATTTTTTTTATCGTCAGCGGGGATAACAAACCATGGTGACTCTTTCGTACTGGTCGTGCTCAGGCATGCTTCATAGGCACGCATATAGTCGTCCCAGTGCTTACGTTCCTGCACATCGGCGAGGCTGAATTTCCAGTTTTTTTCCGCTTCATCAATACGTGCCAGAAAGCGCTCGCGTTGTTCATCTTTAGAGATATGAAGGAAAAACTTAATCACCTGTGTGCCGTTACTATGCAGATGAGCCTCCAGATCATTAATCGATTTAAAGCGCTCTTCCCAGATTGCGTGTCCGGCAATTGCATCATCGGAGAACCCCTGGGCCAGCAGTAATTGCGGATGAACCCGTACCACCAGAACCTCTTCGTAGTAGGAGCGATTAAATATGCCTATGCGTCCCCGTTCCGGCAGTCGTTTGGTGGTGCGCCACAGGAAATCGTGTTCCAGCTCTTCACTGCTCGGTTGTTTAAAACTGAATACCTGACAGCCCTGCGGATTTACACCGGACATCACATGGCGGATGGCACCATCTTTGCCGGCGGTATCCATACCCTGAAAAATCAACAGCAAAGATTGCTGATTTGAGGCGTAGTGCAGTCGCTGCAAATCGCTCAGTTCGCTGACCTGAGATTCCAGTATTTTTTTATATTCTTTTTTTGAATCATACAGGGATGGGATTTTGCTCGGACGCCGGGCCAGATCAACATGTTCTCCGGCCTGAACGCGGTAGTCATCGGGATCTATTTTCATAAAACTTCCAGAGTACGCAGATAGTTTAGTGCATCGTCCAGATCAGCCATCGGTAGCAAGACACCACTGAGAACAAATAAAAACGCACGGGTTGCCAATGATAGGGATCGCTCAGCATGCACTAACAGAACTACCATTGACGGAACAACCACTCTAACACCTCTGATGAGACGATTGATATTGCCAGCGTTGCATTAGCACAGAGGTGCTATAGGAAGTGCTGTTCGTCTTTTAACGTTATATCGCTCAGCGGATGGCTGACGCCTTGGAACAGAATTCATGGAGCAGTAATGACACGAGAAACATGGTTGGCTGTCCCGGTACTCTTTGTCCCGGTACTCTTTGTCCCGGTACTCTTTGTCCCGGTGCTCTTTTTCCAGCCAGGCGGATCTTTGAGCAGCCTGTTTGATTCTTAGCTGAACACACCAAAGTCATCGGTTCTTACTTTCAAGAAATCGGCAAGTAACTGCGGTTTTTCAATGCTGTCTGACAATGTTCCCTGCAGATTGATGTGTTTAACAAAGCGTACGCTAAGTAACGATTCTAATTCCGTAATGAAGGCAATAATATTTTCCGGCGATTCAATAGCGGGCCATTTAATAAACCGCCGGTACTTCAACTGTTGAGAATCAACACGGAAACCATAAGTCCCCCATTGCGCATAAAAGACCTCGTCCCGTCTTTCCAGTGAAACCTGCCAATGTCGGTCATTGATGCTGAGTGTTAACAGTAAGTCTTCTGGACGTAACGAGTTGCGTTCAATCACCCAATTCATAGGCTGGGTGGTGCTCCATTGCATATGAATCGACCAGGGCTTCTGTGGGAGCTTAATACCAATGGATTCAAAAAAATCATCTGGGTACATAGTAACCTTAGGGCCTGTCGACACTAATTGAATAGGTCCTGCTGAGAGCTAGTTTTTTTCAGAACAAGGAGAGAGGAGTGATATTAGCGGGCTAAATGAATGACGAACGGCGAAGTTAATGAGAAAAACTGGCCTCAGCCCGAAGGGTTATGGCTAAAAATCCCTCATCCTGCGTTGCTGTTCGTTCGCTTAACCCGTTAGGCCACACTCTCAGCGCCTTGTTTGAGAAATTTTTAGCCAATAACAGGCCTGTTTAATTAGTGTCGACAGGCCCTAGTAATATAACCGGCTCAGGTTCCGTCAGACATGACGCCCTGATAATAATTCACAGGTAACGCAGTGAACTTCTTCTGCGATTTCACTGGCGGTCGGATGCAGGCGGATACTGTTCAGTTTAAAACGCAGCGCCTGAAATACCTCATCACTTACCAGATACAGAAAGTGAGAGATGATCCAGTATTTCCACATATCGTCGTCGCTGTTCAGAATATGTAATACCGGCTCCACCAGTTCGTTGCCCAGTAACGATAAGCGCTCAGCCACCGGCCCGGCGATGGGCCAGTTAAGGTCCTGCAGACACTCCAGCAGATCAGCAATATAAGGCAGCAGATCTTCGTCGGAGGCGGCCTGCAGATTGGCACAGGCTTCATCGTCAAATTTATCTTTGGGTACGAGTCTGATCATTCTGGCATTCATGCTTTGGTATTTATTGTCTGATATTCAGAGTAAGAGCCTTTGGTGAATACTCAAAAAAGGCGACAGGTTAATGGTACGACTCTGGCTCCAGAAAAACACTCCCCCAGGTTATTAATTCACCGCACTCCATCCAGATAGAACAGCCATAACCTGTTGTGGTCGTTTTTATATCTTCCTGATAAATCAGCTCCTGATTTTTAATCCACAGGGTTTGTGACTCTTTACCGTATGGAATAATCAGAGGTATGGGAATGATAAAGGACAGGTATAGGCCAATCCACTTATAGTCACTGCGATAATAGGTGGTCTTTGTTGCACCCTCTATCTCTGCTGGATCACCCGAGTAAGTTTTCTGGCTATGAACGATATCCAGACCTACACAGCCGGTTAATTGGCTGACTATAACAACAATTGAAGCTATATTCCGCAGAGCTTTCATATTCTTCCATCATGTGGGTTAAACCAGACGCAAGTGGCCAACTCAATCGTCACACTGAGAAAAATGGGGTTGATTGGTGCTTGCATTCAATACATGGTTTTTCGCCCGTTGAATCAGCTGCTCATGCGCCGGAAACTGCGCCCCTGTACCTGGCCAGTAAAAGCCATCATCATTTATGCAGAGCGTTATCAGAACCTCTGCATCGTCCAGGCTGAGCGCTTCGTCAGGTTCTGCCGACATTACATAATGAATACGATCCCTGTGCTCCCCGCGAATGGTGTCGGTAACCTCAGCATAATAAAGATGCTGGCTGCCATCCGTGCCCTCAATTACCTTTGCTTCCGTGTGCCTGATAACCGCAGAGTAGGGTGTTTCTGCAACGGCACTGAGCAAATATGGACTTATTGCTTCAATTTGTGCCTGGTTTAACGACCTGTCGGCGCAGGCATAGCCGCTGACCAATAACAGCACGAAAAAGCTCAGATAATTTTTCATGGCGTACCCTGTCAGAAGGCATCCCAGTCATGAAAGTGTTTGTCGTATTCCTTATCGTTAATTTCCCAGCACTCAGCGTTGAGCGTCCAGTCTACGCTTTCGAGATAGCTGATAAATTTAGCGATAAATTCTTCAAACGAATCGGCCTTCAGTTTCTTGGTATCTTCATCACGTCCGAATGAAATCATCTGATGCATCTTGCCTTTAACATCAGGATCAAAATCGATACCGATATGATTACCACCATGGTCATGAGTAATCGGCAGCCACTTTCTGTTCAGGTAAAGTGGTTTGATAACCCCCTCCGGAGACGATGCCATGGAATCGGCCAGATCTTCATTCAGGCCGTCATTCTCCAGCGCGACCCAGGTATCCCACTGGCGTATAATTTCCTTTACCGGTAGCAGACGGATGCCAAAGAAAAACCCACGGCCGTTTCCAGGTTCCTGGCCATTATGCACAGACAGAAAGTTTTTGTACGCCTGTGGCAACTCAAGCCCGGTATGCTGTTCAAGCTGGGCGATCTCTTCGGCGGTTGCACCGTTGTTTAATTCGAGCAGATTAAAACCACCGCGTGCATTAAAAATAGCGGTCATCTTTTCCCATTGTGCTTGCATACAATATTCTCTGTCAGTGTCTTGATTGTGGGAACAGAGCGTTATCTGTTCCGGTGATATTTCTCTGTGCTAATTCAGATTATCGGCGATACGTTCGATGGTTGCCTGGTCCGCCTTCTCATTTCTGCTCGTCCAGTAGTTAAGAACGGCTTCTTTTGTCAGATTGTTTTCATCGGCTAACGCCGAGCGGCATGCCCATGCCAGTAGGTGGTTTGGATCTTTCCAGCCATCATACAGGTTGTGGGCATACTGGTCGCACAGGTAAACCATGGAGCCACTGTCCTGGGTCATCACAAACCAATCGCCTGAAGGGTCTGATCCCAGAGCGAAGAATTCTGTATCGCTGTTGAAGTCATCCAGCTGTTGTCTGAAATCGAAAGCAATGGCTTCCTGGGTAAAAGGCCAAAGGGATGGAAACTGACCATCTTTGTTCAATTGGATGTAAGTTTCAAACCAGTGATGCCATTGCTCAGGAATAACCTTTTTGAACCGAAGTAATGACTCGCTCTCTGGTATTGAATATTTAAAATAGTTAATGTTTTTGAAATTTTTGCATTCTTCGGTAAATTGTTCAGGAAAGTAGTCATCCGCTACCGGAGCAGTAATGATATTAAGTAATTCGTCTGTATTCATGTCACATCCAGATTGTAATTAATTATTGGTCAATACAGTAAATTATTGGTTTCTAATTGTACTGCTTATGTCTGATGACTTTAGTCTTCAGAATCAAAAAATTTTGTGCTAACCAATGCTGAGAAATTTTTTCATTCTGACAGCAATTTGCTCTGTGCTGATGGCTGTATTTGATACCTCGATGTCTGTTACATTAGAAACACAGATCGTGCCATCGAACTTTACTTCGCGGTAAAGTTCCACTGGTCTGGAACAGACACAATAAGCCAGAAACTCTTCATCGTCATCCTCATCGGTAGCAAAGCGATAAGTAATGGTATCAACGAAGTTGTGAAGCTCTACCGGTTCGCTGGTGTAAAAAGAATCAATATTAACAGTAACGCCGGTTCCGGTGGCATCTTTTACCAGTTGCTTCAGCGCACCGGCATAAGGCAGATCTTCGGGTATTTCAACGTCTTCAATTTTTCCAATGCTTACAGTACTTTTCATTGCTTATTCACTTTAGATGCATTCTTACAACAGGGCTTTACCAGAAGGCTCGGATATCTCTGAGTGTATACCTGACAGGGGGCTCAACGGTAACCAGGAGCATTCAGCAGCCAATCCTGGTGAGGTGCCGGGTAGTCTGCATAAAACACTAATAGTTCATTTTCCTGCAATGTATTGATCTTATCGCTATACCATGTGGCATATTCAGAAAATATAGGATTCTGTTCTGCCGGTGTCAGCGCGTAGTAGCGCTCAAAATCATCAGCCAGGGACTCTGCGGAGCCGGTATCGATACTCCATTCAACTTCACCCGATTCTCTCAGGCTGCCACAAGCAATAATCTGATTACCAGGCCAGACATTGTCAGTGATTTTACCGATGATAAATCTCCAGTTCGTACCACTGGCCGACATTCCGCAGTATAAATAGATATCGGAGTATCCTTTGCTATGCAGTATTTCTATCATCTTCATTATTTTGCACGGAAGATAAGTCATCTTAATTAACTCAAAACGATCAACCCGCAATGCCGGGCTATTGTTCTGGCTGCCAGGCACGTCACTGCATATCCTGACAGGCGCAGGCAAGACCAACGATTGATACGAAAAATTTTGGCAGGGGAGTACAGGCTGTCTCTGATCTTGAAAACGGATGCAACACGCAGATGCGATAATCAGAAGACAGCTGTACGGCATCCCTGCCAGTGTCAGCAGATTACCGGAGTTTTACGGCTTGCTCAATAATTGATAAACGTAAAATCAGCAAAGAAAAGCAAAGCCCGGTGTTATGCCCGCTATGCAGCGGATCAGCTCAGCACCCACGGGTAGAGCTTCATTTTGTTGCGCGCTGGATAACTCATGTATCGGTCCTGTCGTTCGTGCTTTAATCCGGTTTTTATTACACCTGAAAACCCTATGCCCGATTGGATGATACTCAGCGATTGGCCCTGGCTGTACAGCTACGGTGGTTTATTTATTCTCGCCTTACTGGCTGCCAGCTTGTTACCGCTTGGCTCTGAGTGGTTGCTGCTGGTGTTGCTCAGCCAGCAACTGGACCCGCTGGCATTGTGGCTGGTCGCCAGTGCCGGTAATACCCTCGGCAGCGTGCTGAACTATGCCCTTGGCTATTACGCCGCCGACCGGGTTATCGCCAGGCAACAACCGCAGTTAAAGCTCAGGCGCTGGCAACAGGCTGAACGCTGGTTTGGCCGCTACGGTATCTGGAGTATGTTGTTGGCCTGGCTTCCGCTGGCAGGGGATTTACTGACGCTGGTTGCAGGCGTATTACGTGCTAACTTCCCATTATTTTTACTGCTGGTCGCCATCGGCAAAGCCGCCCGCTACGCCTTATTAGTAGCGGGGTTTGATTATATGGTGGGGTGAAGGGGGTTGTTAAAGCGGGAAGGATTTAATCTTCTGGAACAGTTTACTCGCTTTTATGATGCGCTCTCCCGGCTGAAAGCTGAGCGAATCAGCCCGGCACCGGCCACTGCGAACAGACCAGAAACCGCGCCGTTAATCCAACGACTGGCATGCTGATACCAGGCCATCACGCCGTTAAAAGAAAAGATTACGGAGTACAGCGCGTTGGTAGCAAAACCAACGCCTATGCAAACAAGCACACCTGACATCAGAAAAGCCGTACTGTCGTTTGCTCCAAGTCCGACAGAAAGAGCCGCCATCCACGCGACGACCGTTTTAGGATTCGAAATATTAAGCACGATCCCTTTGACAAACCAGCCGGCATACGACGTTGAGTTGCCTTCCGCCTGAACTGATTGGCTATCCGGATTAACAGCGGCTTTAGCAGACAAAAACGCCAGCCATAAAAGGTATAACCCGCCAAAAACTTTAAGTGTCATCAATAAATAAACAGAGCTTTGCAGAATCACCCCAAAGCCGCTTGCAGCAACCAACCCCCAGAATACCAGACCAACCGACAGCCCCGCGCCATAGATTAAACTGATCTTTCTTCCCAGGCTCATTGCAATTGTTGCATTTGAGATATTTGCAGGCCCGGGTGATACCGCAATTACAAAGAACGCCAGACCTATATTCAATAAAGATAACATATCTCTCTCCCGGTTTTGTTGATATTACAGCCTTTCGAACAGGCACTACTCTTTCTGCTGAAACGGCGTGGATATTAGCCTGGCAGCATGTGTTTGTCAGGGCTTTGGCTTTAGAGACTGCTTTTCTTTAAGGTAAAGATACAGCGGAAGACCAAATGAGACTCCAACCGACAAAGTTCCCAACACAGCGAAATACCGATATTGCACCTGATGCTTCTGACCGTCTGCAACGATAAAGCCTAATAACGCAACAGCCGCCACTAAAACATCAAACCAGGCAAATAAACTGATAGGATTAGCCGCCGCTTCACTAAATAAGAGGGTAATGTCTAAACCATTAGCCAGCAACCAGGGAACAAACGCTCCGTAGGGAAGTAAAATTCCTAACAATGTAAGAACCAGATAAAACCTCAGCATTTAATTATCCTTGTAAAAATTCATTAGTAAGCGTTAACCTTGGATTCAACTGCGCAGCAGGTAGCCAATTTTATGAAAATTGATTATAAATAGTGACAGGTGGTGGAGTAGGGTTTTAGTCTTATCAGCCGCGACTGCATAGGCTCAGATTTATCTTCCCCGTTTACCGCATGAAGGGCAAACCATGACGCTGATTGTTTTATTGCCTGAACGGCCTACAAATATTGCAAATGAGATAATGACAATGGCGATAACAAAGTTAACGAGCGCGAAAACTACACCTATAAGAAAGATAATCACACCTAAAATACCCGTGATCGTAATCGATTTTTTCTCTTCTTTGGTCACAAGCTGAACATTGCACTTTTTACAAACAGCAATTTTTGGTAACTTTCCATTGTCATTCATCTGGCTCACCACAGTATCGACATGTTATAGCTTCTGATTTCAGAACAACGCCTGCATTTCGATTTTTTATCTGTTATTTCAGTCATGGTTGATCTCATTGTATTTGACTCGCGCCTGAAATCAGGTGTGCTTGCAGTGGCATGTGATTTTCGGATGAGGAGCGCTGATTCCAATGAGATGACATATACAGATGTACTCTCGGCAGAGACTAATGCTGAACTAATCGGATACCTGTTCTAATACACTAAAGTACCGAAACATTAAAGTTCCGACAGATTAGAGGCCGGTCTCCTCTTTGCCTTCATAATATTCATCTGGCGCTTAAAGCATGGACGCGATTTTCGCGTCCATGCATTTATTTTTTATAGCCGCAATTAAACTAGGTTTTACAAACAGAAACGCCACCATCGGCGAGCAATGCTGTCCCCGTTGTAAAACTGGATGCATCAGATGCAAGGTATAATGCAGACTTTGCAATTTCTTCTGGTAAGGCTAAACGCTTTAAAGCGTGTATGCTTTTTACAAATTCTATAGCTTCTGGCGTATTTGACGATTCACGTCCCATTGGCGTATCAGTACCTCCGGGCAATAAAGCATTAACCCTGATTCCTTCTGATCCATATTCAGATGCCAATGCCTTCGTTAAGCCAATAATCCCTGCTTTGCTTGCAGAGTAAGCTGACATTTGAGGCAGGCCAATCGTATAGCCCACAAAAGAAGACGTAAATATAATGGAACCACCACCTGTATTTACCATTGCTGGAAGTTGATACTTTGCCCCCAGAAAAGCACTGGTTAAATTTGTGTTTACAGTATCATTCCACCCTTCCAACGTAATCTCAGATGTTGCGCCAGAAGCACCCAGTGTTCCTGCATTATTAAAAGCAATATCAAGACCACCATATTCTTTAATGGCAAGATCCACCAATGCTTTAGCATAGGATTCATCTTGTACATCACCGGCTAATGCTATGGCACTTCCTCCTTCTTTTATAATCTCATCGACAAGCGTATCAAGCTCTTTTTGTCGTCTGGCGGCAACGATAACCTTTGCCCCTTCTTTAGCAAACAGCTTTGCCGTAGCCCGGCCAATTCCAGAGCTGGCACCAGTAACCAGTGCAACTTTGTCTTGTAAAATATTCATACCGACCTCTTAAGATATTTGATAGCGAAATGCTATAAATACTCTAAAGGCTCTTTCTCTGATACTCGACCCGAATCTTGCTGTATATCGTACCGCCGGGCTTTTAGTAGATTTAACGGCTGATTTTTATGAATTGCCATACTCACCGATTATTAATATTTCACCAATGATATTGTCATTCAGCTCTTCCAGTTCTTCAGCAGGCACCCACCATTCTGTGTGGCGCTTAGCGCCAACAGTCTTAATGGGGTATTTATCCATGAAATCCTTCTTTACTTCGAATTTCGAAACATATCCTTTACCGAAGTCTGTAATATTCCACTGGGTCAATTCGACAGCATATTCCTCACTTGTAACAGGGTAGAATATAGGCTGCTCTGGTAATCTGGGTGGCCATTTTTTAAAACCACTTTCTTTTACCAGCTCTAACTCCTTTTCTCCGAGAGGACGGTAGCACGTGACTGTAATCATATTTTACTCATAAAAATTTATAACCTTGGTTAAGGGGGAGGCCACCCCTGTGATGTCGCGAACGGTTTGAAGCAGGCGTCAGATATACAACGTAAAGCCTTACTTGGGCGTAAACAAAAACCATCAAGTTGTTGAGGCTATATAGATACTCTTGTTGTGCACTCAGTACATCTGGTGAATAACGCGCAATTCAGAGCCTATAGCGGATTCCAGTTCGATAAGCAGGTAATCGGAAATCTCATATCCGGGGTCGACAGTACGCAGAACGAACCGACTGAAACCCATAGGCCACTTATAACAAAGATCGTTCAGTGTGGTGGACTTACTGCAGCAGGGAGTTTGTATTGTGCTGATCGTGAACCCATTCTCATCTGAGTAGCTTTGATCCATAAGGGCCTGCCAATGCCCGATCTCCATTTCAGCGCTGCAGTGCGGACAATGGACAGACTCAAAGTTTTCACCACAGTCCCTGAATACAATGTGGGTATCGGTTTCGGGCGTGATCTCAGATTTTTCCAGGTTCCATGTTTTTTGAATCAGTGCAACAGCGGCTGCCTGAGACTCCTCGCCTGGAATAAAGTCGGGTTCAGCAGGGATAAGGCAAATATAGTGATCTGACATTTTTGTATCTAGAACCCTATGAATTGGTGAGCGATAGTGAGTACAGCCCAAGCCTTTTGTGGACGATTTTTAATTGCCTTGTTATGAGTTGGCCATTTGCACATGCTTTAACTTTCATCCATGAAGGCTAACACTACGCCTCCCGCTAACAACATTACTGGAACAACGGCGAATGCGATGACGCCAGACCAAGATTTTGCTCTGAGTGCCCTAACGCCATCAAGTATAGATGCAGCAACCAGGAGCAAGCTTACTACACCGATTACTAGGTGAACACGATATCCTGGCTCTAACCCGATAACTAGAAAAATGGGGCCAATTGCAGCGCCAATCCACGCGAAAGCTACGCCCTTAGCACCTATGAATGTTTGATAAATATCGCGTTTCATTCGGACTCAATACTCATAACGCCTATGTCAGTTGCGTTTTGGTTGTAGTGGAGTTTTTGGGCAAAGTGGCGAAGCCACCCCAAAACGGAGCGTAGACCAAAATGTCAACTGGACATATTTGTTAGGTTCTTGATCTTTATAGTAATGAATTTTTAAGACTTGATTCATAGCTATGATTCGTATTAACAGCACTAGGCCAATTTAATTTAAGTAACCCATCTAGAGCTTCTGGGATACTCTTCCATATTTCTTCGTTATCATATATGTATACGCTAGCTATTAATGGCAGTGGGGAATGTGGGTCACTACCTTCAAATGACCATACCCGCTTGTCAAAATGTACCCATAAACCTTTATTTGAACATGCCGAAATATAGAGCATTGACAGATTTTTAGATTCTTCGCTTGAATCGAAGTACTCAAGATTATTATCAAAGGCCAGCTTCTCTAGAACTACCTTAAGTTTTGGCCATTGGTCTTTCTGAACATCAATAACTGCCGAATATGCCGGGGTTTTACCAACCAACTTTTCATTCCAATCCCCACCATAGCAAGCTTCAATGTATCCCTTCGGCGGTTCATTTCCCGAACCGCATCCACCGAGAAAAAGTAAAAATATAAATAGAGATCGATTCATCGAAAACCTAACGTTTGGTTAAGGGGCGGGCTTTAGCCCGTCCCAGTGAGCGCAGCGAACGATTTGAACCACTTGTTAGAGGCTTACAGCTCATTTTTGAGCTTCCATGCCTTGTTCCAGCTACTGATTTTAAGATGATGAACTTGGCGACAGCGTGTGGCTTTTTCTGCTTCAAGCATTGATGTCGTTAGCTCGTATCCAGCCCAGTCTTCAGTTCGTAGATGAGCATGATCGCATTGGTCTTTTTCTAAGTTTTCTATCATGCTTTCCAGCTGTTTACGCAAGTACTTTAAGCCGCTCAAATCAGCATGTATGTAAACAACTTCGCCGCCTGGATCAGTTGCAATACTGAGCAGAGTTGGTTTCTCGAGCATGCGGTGCCTCTAACGCCGCACTAAGCGGACTAAAACAGTGGGTTATAATGTGCAGCGAAGCGAAACGTAACCCACTGTTTTAGTGATCTTGCCCCGATAAAACGGACACCTTCATTTTCATGCTGCTATTTGCTCGTATTCCATCGGTGAGCAGTAACCGATTCCCGAATGCAGCCGTTTTCTGTTTGATGTATCTCGCCAAAGCATACTTCAATTCTTCCGCAGAGTGGAATGTCGTATTACGAATAAGTTCAGCTTTCATTGAATGAAAGAATGATTCCATATGCGCATTATCAGTACATTTTCCCGGTCTGCTCAGGCTGTGCTTAATTCCCTGTCTGTGAAGCTCTTTCTGATATCCTGATCCGCGATACTCAACACCGCGATCCGTATGCAGCATCAGCCCCTTGGATGGACGACGCTTTCGTATTGCAGCCATCAGTGTTCTTCGGGTAACTTCTGTTGTTCTTTTGCTATCCAGACTCCATCCTATGATCCGTCGGGAATAGAGATCCATGATGACCGACAGGTAGTGCCACTGCTTTTTAACTTTCAGATAAGTCACATCGGCCACCCATACTTTGTCTTTACAATGAGGAACCGCACCGTCAGGACGAAGGTTTTGTCCTGATGCCAAAAAGCGCTTCAACCCTGGCGCTCGGTACGTTACCTGAGTCACCCGAGCGATCAATCCCATCTCTTGCATCAGCCGCGCTACACGCTTCCTGCTGACCTGATATCCCTGCTTTAACAGCGCTTTCCAGATTCGGGGACTGCCATAGCGACCTTCGTTCTCATCCGAGATATTCTTGATGAGAATCTTTAATCCCATATCTGACTGATCACGTTCAGACGGCTCTCTGTTAAGCCATGCGTAAAAGCCACTACGAGATACCCCCAGCCACTCACACGTGTGCTTGATGCCTAGTTCTTGTCCGAACTTCTCGATGAATCGATATCTTGCTGATGTTCCTCCGCAAGAAACCGTTGCCACTTTTTTAGCAGGTCAATCTCCTGCTTCAGCCTTTTGTTCTCGGCTTCAAGTTTCTTCAGCTTTGAGATTTCTTTCTCTTGCTTACTGGTTGCTTCGGTTAACTTCTTGCGCTTATCTGCCACGATTTTTCCTTCACGGTATTCTTTACGCCATCGTGACAGCATGAACGGATGTATGTCGAGTGTATTGGCGACTTCCTGAACCTGAATCCCTTCAATCAGACTTAGCTGAACTGCTTTCACTTTAAATTCATTTGAATACTGCCAGGTCTTTCTTGGCTGAGTATATTTTGGCATTGGACACCTCGTCAGTTTGACTTTGGTGTCCGTTAAAGCGGGGGAAGATCATAGTTCCGTTTAAGTGCCTTGTTATATTTATTGTTCAGATATATAAACACGGCCTCTCATCTGCGATATTTTATCTGATTTAAGTACTCTTAGATTAATGCTCTTAACGAAAAATTTAATTTCTACTTTAAAGCTTTTCTTGATTTCACTACCGCCTATATCTTTATATTTTGCGATTAATGTTAGTGGAAGTAGAGCACCATCAAATGCTTGTAAATCAAAAACTTCTCGAATTTTTGTACTTTTAAATATTGCTGTAGATATGCATATATATGAGTTGGGTAGTTCTAAATTATACGTTTCAGCCCCATCATGATGCGGGAGCATAAAATCTACGTGCCTGTTGTCAATTGATAGACTAGAACCAGCTAATACTCTCTTATTCTTATGATGATAAAGTCGATTTTCATCAGTATCGATAAATATTTCGCCTTTATCCTCACACTTTAGCTGATAAAATTTCTCAATCATTCCATGGATATCATATTCCCACTCAAAATCAATGTGTTTTGCTACACCTCTTCCAATATTATGGACTTTAAGAGATAGGCTATCTTCATCATCTTTTGCCCAAATCTTTATATAGTTTGGGAACTCATTATTATAGTTAAAGCATACATCTGGAATTACTAATTCAGGAATGTAAGATTGTTTCCTTTGAGTTCGTAACTCGAACAATGTCACAAGAACAAATATTGAGCTAAAAAATGTGCCAATAGAGCTAATCAGAGCGATCCATTCATTTATGCTTAAACTTTCCAATTAATCACCAAAACTTTGAATAAATATAACAGTTTATTCGTAGGCATGCTCGTTAACACACCTAAGCTCTTATTCAGATTTCCAGCCTAACCCATTGTCCGGGCTGTAAAAATCATCGTTATTCTCTTTCTTGTCAGGATATAAACGCGCATGCGCGCTTTTATCCTGAACCGTTCTTTACACTTTGTGCGTTATCACTTTTCGTAAAACCCTAAATGATTGATTTTTCAGGCATCTTTCAGGGCTGAAGGTATCAATTCGCGCATGCGCGTTTTGCTACCGGAGCGTAAATGCGCATCAAATTCTGCAAACAGTAAAATATACTGTTTGCATATGGCTCTTCACCGTTCTTAGTGGAAGAAGCTCGTATTCAGATTTCCAAATCTCAGGTAAATCATTGCTTTATACCGATCTTTGTT
>NZ_JAOANI010000019.1:375200-527256 GCF_025318105.1 Thalassolituus pacificus | reverse complement strand
GAAAACGACTCAACTACAAAACACCAGAGGAGGTGTACTATGGAATTTAGGAGCTACTGTCGCGGTTCAAAGTTGATACTAGGCGGTTCGGCTTCTATCATTCCAATCTCTCTGAGCAGCATTCGCCCTAGATGGGTTGTTTCTGTATAGCTGGTGCGAGGTTTGCCAGAGAATTTGTTGAACTCAGGGATTCCCGTTTTTCGATCAAAATTTATCTTCGACTCCACCAGCCCTAAACGTTCGAGATGCTCCTTGTAACTCTCTTGAATCGACGCCTTTTCAATTTCTGATTCTGGAGCTCCGATATAAGCTCTTGCAGGTTTAAACACTTTTTTATGCTTATTTCGGAATTCATGGTCTCCGTCGATTACGGGATTGAAAAAGAAACGCAACCACAAAACCTCTTCATCATTGAGCTCTGAAAGTAGATTTAGTAGGTAGCGCTGGCGGCTTTCAGACATTTCTTCAACCGAAAGTCCGTTGGCAACAATGGATGCTATGTAAGATGTCCTATCCATCGTCACTGCTCTCGAAGCGGCAATATATCCGTCCTCTGCTAGAGCTAACCCCTCCGGTTTATTCAGTGAGGCTCTTACAATCGTTTCTTCTGCGCTGGAAAGTCTACTCTCAAGCTCTTTGACATAAGTCGTCAACCTATCCATTCGCTGATCAGGCACCAAATGATCAATTATTTCAGCGAGTAAAGGCCCTGCAAATGGAACCACTCCCAAAATGGATTTTCCGGCAGAGGCTATAAGGTCATTCTTTTTATCGTCTAAAGGTGAACTCATGAGGGGAGGCCCTATGCTCTATATAAAGCTAACAGTTTGTTAGCAGGCATGCTCATTTACACACCCTTGTCCTTGTTTATGCCCGGAGTCTAACCCACTGTCCTCATTACGAAAAGTGTCACTGATACAACTGCTATCAGGCTATAAACGCGCACGACACTATCGCTCCGCCATCGTTTTACACTTTGTGCACTATCTCGTTGATCAATCCGTTAAGCCATTGATTTTAAAGGGTATATTCTTCCTGGTAGGCGACAATCCGTGCATCGTTATTTTGACACCGGCGCGTAAACACGCACGATTCCGGCCGTTCATTAACATAATCTGGTGGTCTGTTCAGTAGTCTGGTGCGCAGTCGTTTGGTGCGGTGTTTATTACTGCGCCCAGCAGCCCTGGCCCAGCTACACTATTTTTATATATTGCGGAGGTGCTTATGCGTATTGGTGTTCCGAAAGAGATTAAAAACCATGAATACCGGGTTGGTCTGACCCCGGACAGCGTGCGCGAGCTGGTGCATCGCGGTCATGAAGTCTGGGTGCAGCAGAACGCAGGGGCGGCCATTGGCTTCAGTGATGACGATTATCTGAGCTGTGGGGCAATGGTCGTTGATGCTGCGGCTGAGGTGTTTGATAACGCCGAACTGATCGTTAAGGTCAAAGAGCCGCAACCGGAAGAAATCAGCCTGATTAGCGCTGAACATACACTGTTTACCTATCTGCATCTGGCGCCGGACCCGGCACTGACCCAGGCGCTGATGGCAACCGGTGCTACAGGTATCGCCTATGAAACCGTTACCGATAAAGCCGGGCGGCTGCCACTGTTAGCCCCTATGTCGGAAATCGCCGGGCGCATAGCGGTGCAGGCCGGTGCCCGCAGTCTGGAGATGGAGGCCGGCGGACGCGGGGTGTTGCTGGCCGGAGCGCCGGGTGTGCCGGCTGGCGAGGTAGTGATTATCGGCGCCGGGGTCGTGGGGCGAAATGCTCTGGCTATTGCCGTGGGCATGGGCGCGCAGGTCACGGTGCTCGATACCTCGATGCAGGCGCTGCGCGAGCTGGATCAGCAGTACGGCAATCGCATCCATACCCGTTTTTCTACCCGCACCGTATTGGATGAGTGTCTGCCCAAGGCCGATCTGGTGATTGGTGCGGTATTAATTCCCGGTGCTGCAGCGCCGAAACTGGTGCTGCGTACCCATTTAGAAAGCATGAAACGCGGCGCGGTGATCGTCGATGTCGCTATTGATCAGGGCGGCTGTGTGGAAAGCGCAAGGCCAACCACCCACAGCAATCCAACCTATGTCGACAGCGGCGTGGTGCACTATTGCGTCGCCAATATGCCGGGTGCGGTAGCCCGCACTGCCACGCAGGCATTGAATAACGCCACCTTGCCCTTTGTACTGGCGCTGGCGGGTAAGGGTGTTGAGCAGGCGCTGCGTGATGATCCGTATTTGCGTATGGGCCTGAACCTGTGTCAGGGCGCGCTGACCAGTGCGGAAGTAGCGGCCAGCCAGGGCGTGGAGTACGTGCAGAGGGAAACGCTGCTGGGTCTGTAAACTCCGGCAATGACGGTTTCGTTCAGTGGGCAGTGCCCACGCTACTTTCTCGTGGCTCTCAAGTCTGGTCTTCTCTGGTACTCTATGGCCTGCCAACCATTTGCCCGCAGGGAAAGCATGTTCCGCCTCTATCATTCCAACGATCTTGAAATTCTTAAGGGCATTCTTGTCCATCAGATGCAGGAATCGCCCGTCGGCCCCTTTGGTCAGGAAGCCATTCTGGTACAGAGTCAGGGCATGTCGCACTGGCTCAAACTGCAGCTGGCGGATTCGCTGGGGATCGCCGCGCAGGTGGATTTTCCGCTGCCCTCAAGCTTTGTTTGGCAGGTGTTTAACCGCCTCAAGCCGGAACTGCCGGAACGCTCTCATTTCGATAAACAGATTATGGCCTGGAAACTGGTGCGTCTGTTGCCAGCGCTGGCAACACAGCCGGGCTGTGAAGCCATTGCCCATTATCTGCAGAACGATGCCGATGGCGTGAAGTGTTATCAGCTGGCGCAGACCATCGCCGACGTGTTTGACCAGTATCTGGTGTATCGCCCCGATTGGCTGCTGAGCTGGGAGCTGGGTGAGGATGAAGTCGCCGATACACAGGTATCGGCCCATCCGTGGCAGCCGCTGGTGTGGCGGGCGTTAGTGGCCGACAGCGCCAGGCTTGGCCATTCACTGGATCACCGCGCGCGCCTGCTGCAGGAGCTGGAACAGCTGGTGCAGGCTCACCCAGAGCGTCTGGCCGATCTGCCCAAACGGTTGTTTGTGTTTGGTATTGCGGCGTTGCCGGGTAGCTACTGGCAGGTGTTGCAGGCGATTTCGCCGGTGATTGAAGTGCATTTCTTTTTGCTGAATCCGTGCAAAAACTTCTGGGGCGATATTGTCAGTGACCGGCAAAAAATGCGCATCTTGCGTGATAATCCGGATAGCGCCCACCTGCTTGATCGTGGCAACCCGTTGCTGGCTTCCTGGGGGCGGTTGGGGCGTGATTTTCTGACGCTGGTGCATGAAACGGCCGAGCAGTATGAGGGTCGGATTCAGGATGTGGACGCCTATATCGAACGGGGGGTTGAAAGAGACGTTGAACGCGGGCCGCAGTCCCTGCTGGCGCATCTGCAGCAGGACATTCTGACTTTAACTGATCGTCAGCAGGGGGCTTTCAGCAAAGAAGCGCAGCACCACAGTGAGTTTAAGCAGGGGGTTGCTGCCGCCGACGGCAGTGTGCGCTTAATCAGCGCCCACAGTCCGCTGCGCGAAGTGCAGCGCCTGTACGATCAGATACTGTATTGGCTGGATAACGACCCTGAACTTAAACCGCGCGATATTGTGGTGATGGTGCCGGATATCGACCAGTACGCGCCGTATATCGATGCCGTATTTGCCAGCAGTCGTGCCCGCACGGAAAACGGTGCGGAATACCGTATTCCCTGGGCCATCGCCGACCAATCCATGGCGCAGGAAGATGCGCTGATCGACAGCTTCCTCAGTCTGCTGGGTCTGGCCGATTCACGCTTGCTGATCACCGAAGTGCAGGACTGGCTGGATGTCGCCGCCATCCGTAACCGCTTTGCCATCAGCGAAGATCATTTATCGTTACTGCGTGACTGGCTGGCGCAGGCGCAGATCCGCTGGGGGCTGGATAGCCAGCAGCGCGGGCAGCTGGGCCTGCCCGCCTTTGAACAAAACAGCTGGCGCAAAGGTTTACGCCAGCTGTTACTGGGGTATCTGACGCCGGACAGTCGTCAGGACTTTATGGGAGATTTTCCCGTCTCTGCCACCGAAGGTAACGAGGGCGAACTGCTGGGCCATCTGATGGCTTTTATCGACGCCCTGGAACACTGGCAGAAAGTACTTTCATCCGGTCATTGCTCGGTGGCGCAGTGGTCGGATGCACTGCAGAGCATGCTTAACGACCTGTATCTGGCTGACAACACCGAACAGAACTCGCTGCAGCGCATCCGCGATGCCATTCAGCGCTGGCAGGAAGAGCTGACGCTGGCCGGTTTTAACGGCGAATTATCCGCACCGGTGGTGCGCAGCTGGTTTAACGAACAGTTAGGGCAGCAGGGCGGCTGGCAGCGTTTTCTCGCCGGGCCGGTGAACTTCTGTACCCTGATGCCGATGCGTTCTATCCCGTTTAAAGCGGTGTGCCTGTTGGGGATGAACGATGAGGATTATCCGCGCCGGGTAACACCGGTGGGTTTCGATTTAATGGTATCGGGGCGCAGTCGCCGTGGTGACCGTTCGCGCCGCGAGGATGACCGTTATCTGTTTCTGGAGGCGGTGTGTTCGGCACAGGATTATCTGTACATCAGCTATCGTGGCCACGATGTGCGCGAAAATGCCGAATTGCAGCCGTCGGTGCTGGTGGCGGAATTACGCGATTATTTATGCGATGGCTATTGTCTCGAAACTGACCGGCAGCAGCCCCATCAACAGAGCCGCAGCACCATGCTCAACTGGTTGCAGGAAGAATTACCCTTGCAGCCCTATAACCGTCTGGCGTTCAGCAATGATCATGGTGATGCAGCGCGTCATGTGCGCAGTTACCAGCAGGTATGGGCTGAGGTTGCCGCTCAGCAGAGCAGCCCGGCCGATGCGGAAAACGATCATTTCTTCAGTGAGCCGCTGACCATTCCGGCGGATATCGATACCTCGCAGGTTGCCTGGGAAGACGTCAAGCAGGCCCTGGCTGACCCGTTAAAATACTTTGTCACCCGGCGCTTAAAAGCCTCGTTCGATGTGTACTGGCAACAGCACGAAACCGAAGAACCTTTTGCTCTTAATGGTCTGGATTTATATCAGCTGAAAGACGACTGGCTGCAATTGGCTATGGCCGATATTCAGCAGGGCCACGCTGAAGAATTAAGCGATGAGCTGGCCTTTACCCGTCGCCAGCAGGCGTTGGGGCAGTTGCCGGTGAATGCGCTGGGGAAAGTCTGGAGTGACAATCTGATTGATTACTCACGCCCGCTGGCACACAAAATTGTCGCTTTATCCGAATTCCGTATGGACGTCCGGGCGCTGACGCTCACGCTGGAACAAGGCCCGGAGGAACCGTGCAGCGTCCACGGTGAATTGCAGCAGGCCTTTGTGCAGCAGCCAACGGATAGCACCGGGTATCTGCTGTATTACCGCGTTGGGGATTTGCGTGGCCGGCATCTGCTGCAAGCCTGGCTGGATGCTCTGTTGGTTGCCGCGGCAGCACCCGGCACAATCAGCCATGTCTGTTTGCTGGGACTGAGCAAAGACAAAGGCTCTGTCTGGCTGCGCGAGGTGCAGTTGGCGTTACCCACCGGGGAAGAAGCCATTGCTTTAGTCCGTCAGGCGGTTGACTGGTACTGGCAGTGCTGGTGCGAACCGCTGGCGCACTTGCCCGATACGCTGTGGAGCCTGATTCAGGCGCAGGAACGGATCAGCGAAAAACACGCCGACGATGCCGACGCACAGGCCGATGCCATGCAAAAAGAAATCAGCAAATTAGTGGAGCAGGATTTTGGCGAACTGGCGTCGCCTTATCTGCAGCGTTGCCTGCCGGATTTTGTCGCGCAACTGCAAAGTCAGTTACCTGATCAGTGGCTTGCTGAGCAGGGTATTTTGCTCACCAGCCTGAAAAAACACATAAAAACCGATGAGCTGCATAAAGATTCCGCTGCCAGCTACAGTGGAGGAGAAGGCGTATGAAAACCTTATCCATTCCTGATTTTCCGCTGTACGGTCAGTCGCTGATTGAAGCCAGTGCCGGTACCGGTAAAACCTTTACCATCACCGGTTTGTATAACCGCCTGATTCTGGGACACGGCCGCGAAAACGGTGAACGTCTGGGCTGTGATCAGATTCTGGTGGTGACTTTTACCCGTGCCGCCACCGAAGAGTTGCGTGGGCGTATCCGCCAGCGTTTGCGTGACACGCTGGAAGATTTATTGTCACTGGAAAACGGCCAGCCGATTAACGATCAGCAGCTGCAATATTTACAGCAGTTAGCGGCTTTCCAAAACAACGATGGCCAGCACAGCGATATCGACAGTCTGTGTAAGCAACTGAAACCCTGGCTGCAAAGCAACCTGGCATTAATGGATGAAGCCGCGATTTATACCATTCACGGTTTCTGTCAGCGCATGCTGAAACAGTTTGCCTTTGACAGTGGTGTGGTGTTCAGCGCCGAGCTGGTGCTCGACAGTGACAGTTATTTGCAACAAGCCTGTGAAGATATCTGGCGGCAGCAGGCCTATGCCCTGGATGAACAACAAGGACGTTATTTAATCAGCCGTTATTCCGGCCCGGATGATGTACTGGCGAAAGTAAAAGCACGCATTAACCGTCCGGATATGACGGTGATTCCGGCTCTGTCAGTGGCGGGTTTGGCCAGCGTCTGGGCAACCGCTGAAGCAGCGTTTGAGCGTGCTCAACGGGCCTGGAACAGCACCAGCGATGCCGACATCCTGCAATTGATTGCCGCCTCAGGGCTGGATAAACGCTCTTACAGCACGCGTTTTGCCCCTGCCTGGGTCGCGGAAGCTTCCGGGTATTTTTCCGGGCGTTTTTATATGCCCGCGCCCAAAAATCTGTACCGCATGACCCCGGCAGCCATGGAAGAAAAATTAAAAAGCGGCGAGCTGCCCCAGCATCCGGCGTTTGATGCCACAGCCGAATTTCTGCAGACCAGCAAACAGTTAAGCCTGTTGCTGGAAATGGCCTGGATGGATGCCATTAAAGAACGTTATTTTGAGCTGCTGGAAAAAGCCGGTGCCTTAACCCCGGACGATTTATTACGTCTGCTGGTGAACGCTCTGCGCGCCGAACAGGGCGAATTGTTGGCCAGTCATATCCGCAGGCTTTATCCGCTGGCGATGATTGACGAATTTCAGGATACCGATCCACAACAATACGAAATTTTTAACCGTATTTATCCGCCGGATACTGTTGCTAAACCGTCTGAACATAAATCTGACACCGCGCTTACGACGCAGGTTATGGAAGATCTGACCGTTGGCGAGGATGGCAGCGCCAGGAAGGGAAAGACGAAGACGCGGAGTTTATATGACATAAATGAGCAGTCTGAGGATGTTTCTGACACCGCGCTGGCGACGCAGGCAGGTCAGCACGGATTAATTATGATCGGCGATCCCAAACAGGCTATTTATGGTTTTCGCGGTGCCGATATTTTTACCTACATTAAAGCCCGGCGGCAGCTGGTGGACGAACGCCGTTTTACCCTGGAAAAAAACTGGCGCAGTCACACGCAGCTGGTGAACGGCGTTAACCAATTATTCGCCGGCCACGACAGCCCCTTTGTGTTTGATGACGACATTCAGTTCGTTAATGTATCGGCGGCAGGTAAACCCGACGGCCAGCCATTTAAAATTGCCGGTGAAGAACAAACCCCGTTGCAGTTGTGGCACGACGGTGAAGAATATTCCCGCGCCCGCGCGCAATTTCGTGTTGCCGAGCAGTGCGCGGAAAAAATCGATGCCCTAATGCACGGCACGGCAACGTTGGGCGATACGCCAGTGCAGGCGCGGGATATTGCGGTGCTGGTACGCAGCCGTAAGCAGGCGGGTTTAATCCGTGAAGCCTTATCCG
Organism: Thalassolituus pacificus; assembly: GCF_025318105.1. NCBI lineage: Bacteria > Pseudomonadati > Pseudomonadota > Gammaproteobacteria > Oceanospirillales > Oceanospirillaceae > Thalassolituus > Thalassolituus pacificus. The sequence goes on along the minus strand of NZ_JAOANI010000019.1, from coordinate 519,339 downwards.
CGCGTCAGATCGGCAGTGTGTTTTTAACCCGCGACAGCGTGTACGACAGCCTCGAAGCGCGGGATGTCTTTGCCTGGTTACAGGCGGTGGCGCATCCGACGGACGAGCGCGCTTTGCGTACCTCGCTGGCGACCGAAACGCAGGGGTTGACTGCCGCACAGTTGGATATCCTGCTGAACGACGAACGGGCGTGGGAAACGGCACTGGAACAGAACCACGCGTATCACCAGTTGTGGCAGCGCCGCGGGGTGATGGCCGCACTGATGCAATGGCTTGAAGAAGATGGCCGCGCCCAGCGACTGCGCCGTCAGCAGGATGGTGAGCGGCGCATTACCAACCTGATGCATCTGGGCGAATTATTGCAGGGCGCAGCCCGCCGTTTACGTGGGCATGAGGCGTTATTACGCTGGTTTGGTGAGCATCTTTTCTCCGCCAATCGCAGCGGTGATGAAGCGCAACTGCGTTTAGAGAGTGATGCCAATCTGGTCACCATTGCCACCATTCATAAATCCAAGGGTCTGGAATATCCGCTGGTGTTTTTACCGTTTTTGTGGGACGACAGCTACCTGCCCAATGCCCGCAGTGATACCCAGTATTTCAGTGAAAAAGACGGCATGGTGCTGAACCTGGAGCCCGATGACGAAGCCAAAGCGCTGGCCGAGCGCGACTCATTGGCCGAGTCATTGCGCCTGTTGTATGTGGCGTTAACCCGTGCGGTGCAAGGCTGTTTTATCTGGCTGGCGGATGCCGTCGATGGCAAAAGCAAAAAAGAGAAAAAATCCCGTATTGCGCAGTCGGCGCTGGGCTATTTATTGGCGCTCAAAAATGATCCGGATTGGGCGGGGCTGAAACAGCCCGGACAGCAGTCTGAGCAGCAGCCAGAACAACAAACAGAAAAACAAGCAGAAAAACGAGCCTTTAGTGTCGGCGACTTACCGCTATGGTCAGCGGATGCTCTGCGCCAGGCACCGGCGCAGCAGGATCGTCCGGCTGCTGCATTATGCCGGGCGCAGCGTTGGGACAGCTGGCGTGTTAGCAGCTACAGCCAGCTGACCGCAGACGATCATCACTACCAGGAAGATGTACTGGTCATGGATGAAGGCAGAGCGACGGATGAGCCTGAGCCTGAGTCAGTGGTGGCCGATGAGTTTTTATTGGCAGAAAGCAATGGCCGTGAATTTCAGGCCGATGCCCCGGCATTAACCTTTGCCAAAGGTGCCAACGCCGGGACCTGCTTGCACGCCATATTTGAACACTGGGACTTTGTCGATGAAGACCATCTGAAAACCATCGCCGAGCGTGAGCTGAGCCATTACGGCCTGCTGAATACCGCTGATGATGGTGCAACGGGGGATGGTGTAAATGCTGATGCCGTAAAAAAACAGCAGATAGCCGACGTCGCACACTGGCTGCAGGCGGTGGTGAACAGTCCGCTGATGACGGCCCAGGGGGATACGTTTGCCTTAGCCGATATTGGCCACAGCGACCGTCTGGATGAAATGGAGTTTTATTTGCCGGTACAGGCACTGCAGGCGGCGGACATTAATCGCTTGCTGAATGATCCGGACGAACGGGGCGAGCTGGGTAGAGGTGCCGGGCGTTTTCATTTCGATACCCTCAGTGGTTACCTGAAAGGTTTTATCGATCTTATTTTTTGTTATCAGGGGCGTTATTACGTGGCCGACTATAAGTCCAATCATCTGGGCTTCAGCCTCAAGGATTACACTCCGGCAGCGCTTAAACAGGCGATGGCCGATCATCAATATGACTTGCAAGCCTGGCTCTATACCGTTGCGCTGGACCAGCTGCTGCGCCAGCGTCTGCCGCAGTATGACCCGCAGCAGCATCTCGGTGGTGTGTACTATTTCTGGTTGCGTGGCATGCATCTGGGTGCGCAGGCACCGCGTTTAAGCGCAGAGGATGCCGGCGTTTCACAGCAGGATTTATTTGCCGCACCGTCCCTGACCCAGGTGCCGGGTGTGTATTACCACGCGGTGGATCTTGCAGAACTGCAACAATGGCGTCAGGTGGTTTTACCCACCGCGCACACAGCGGAGGCCCCTGCATGAAGCAGCCGCCATTAAAACATTCCCTGAATCATTACCTGCCACCTGTGCAGGCGGCGGGCGAAGTCAAAAACCTGCGTGACATTGACCACCAGGTCGCCATGCAGATTCTGGCCTGGGAGCAACAGGCTGATCCTGTTGTGGCCGACGACGAGCGCCTGACGGTCTTGGTGATGGCCTCATTGCTGGTCAGTGTGGCGTTGGGCAAAGGTCAGGTTTGCCTGCCACTGGAGGCCTGCCCGGTGGCGGAATGGCGCGAGACCTGGCGTTCGTTGGCGCCTGTCGCCGCACAATCTTTGCGTGCCTGCCACACGGTGTTCAGTGTCGATGCTGTGGGCACAGAACACCGTCCTCTGCACGCAGACTATGCCCAGCAACCGCTGGTGCTGCAGGGCAATAACCTCTATCTGGCACGTTACTTTTTCTATGAACAGGGCGTGCTGCACCAGATTCATCAGCGTCTGGCGCAGGAGCCCGCGCTGAACGCTGCGGCACTGACCACCACGCTGACACAGCTGTTTGGCGGGCCGGGTCCCGCTCATTCGGGTTCCGCTCATTCGGGAATGGCGGTTGACTGGCAGAAGGTGGCTGCGGCCAGTGCCTGTATCCGTAACTTTGCCGTCATTACCGGCGGCCCGGGCACGGGTAAAACCACCACGGTGACACGCCTGCTCAGTGCGCTGCTGAGTCAGAATCCAAAGATGTCGATTGCGCTGGCTGCGCCCACCGGTAAAGCCGCCGCACGTATGACCGAGTCGATACGGGGGGCCAAGCTGCGGGCGCAGCAGTCGGGTAAGGGCGAATTACCGTTGGCCGAACAGATTCCGGACGACAGCTACACCCTGCACCGGTTGTTGGGCTGGTCACCGCGCGGTTTTCGTTATCACGCCGGGCGGCATTTACCGTTTGATTGTGTGGTGGTGGATGAAGCCTCGATGGTTGATCTGCCGATGATGTATCACCTGTTTCAGGCGCTTGCCGCCGATACCCGTTTAATTCTGCTAGGCGACCGTGATCAGCTGGCGTCGGTGGAGGCGGGCAGTGTGTTGGCTGATTTGTGTGATGCCGGTGTACAGCACGGGCCGGACAGCGCTTTTGCGCAACGCCTGCAACAGTTAACCGGCTTTGATTTAACCGAGGTAGCCGAAGCCTCCGTCAGCCCGATGCAGAATGCGGTGGCTTCACTGCGCGTGTCCCATCGTTTTACCGCCGACAGCGGTATTGGCCAGTTGGCCTCCGCCGTGAATAACAGCCAGCAGACGCGTGCCGAGCAGGTGCTGCGTAAATTTTCTGATGTACGTTTTGTTGCTCTGACGCCGCTGGCCGAGCAGCCGTTCTGGCAACAGTCCGCGTGGCAGCAAACGCTGACCGAAGGATACCGTGCTTTTACCCAGGCGGTGCGTGTCGGGGCTGAGGCGACCGAAATTTTTGCCGCGTTTAACCAGTTTCAGGTGTTGGTGGCCCTGCGTCAGGGACCTTATGGAGTAGAGCAGGTCAACCTGCGTATTGAGCGCCTGTTGCAGGCCGCCGCGTTGCTCGATACCCGCGCTTCAACTTCGGGCTGGTACAGTGGCCGTGCGGTAATGATCAGCCGTAATGATTACGATCTCGGCCTGTATAACGGTGATATTGGAATCGCGTTACCGGTGACCGATGAGCAGGGCGGGCAGACGCTGAAAGTCGCCTTCCCGGATGCCGACGGCGGCACCCGCTATTTATTACCCAGCCGCCTGCCAGCCCATGAAACCGCTTTCGCCATGACGGTGCACAAAAGCCAGGGTTCGGAGTTTGATCATCTGTGCCTGCTGCTGCCTGAGCAGTGGCAAAGTGTGATTACGCGCGAGCTGATTTACACCGCCATTACCCGGGCGAAGCAACGGTTCAGCCTGTTCAGCAGTGAAGCCTGCTGGCAGCAAGGTCTTAATACCCGGGTGCAGCGCGCCAGTGGATTACGTGAGGCGCTGTGGTAGCGGCGCGGTTGTAACGACGGAATATTTTTTATTGACCTTCTCAATAGTGCTGTATACATTTGTATTCGCTGTATGCCACGGTGAAAAGGGAAGTTCATGATCAGCAAGTCACAATCGATCAGTGTGCGTTTATCGGAAGACGATTACGCCTACCTGATGGCCATCCGTCAAAACGGTGCACTGACCCAAAGCGATAAAGTCCGCGAGCTGATCGCCATGGCCCGCGAAGCGGTCGGCACCGAAAGCTTCGCCCGTTCTTTTATCACCGCCAGTGACACCATTGCGCCGTATCGTGCGCGTTATAAATCCCCTGAATCCGGCCGCAGCGTACTCAATGATGCGGTCTTTGATCTGCTGACCGAAAGTGCGGCGCTGATCCAGTCATTGGATGGCAAGTCCGGCGCCGCCGATCTTGAACGACAATTGTTTCCGGTATTAACCGACCTGTTACGCCGGCTGCTGCCTGTTTTACTGACCGGCAGCGGCGGTCACGTGCTCAATGCTGATCAGGCGGAGCTGGCCAGACAACAATTGCTCAATGATTTTTCTCATCTGAATAATGCCACCCGCAAGGAGTAACACCATGTCTGAAGGATTATTAAAACGTATCGGCCGGCTGGTGTCGGCTTCTGCCAACTCGCTGGTCGACAGTCTGGAAAACGCCGCACCGACGCTGGTGATGGAAGAAGCGATCCGTGAAATCGACAGTGCGATTGCGGATGTCCGCAGCCAGCTGGGTAAAGTCGAAGCCGCACGCTATCTGAGCACCAAAAGTTTAAACAGCGACAACAGCCGCCATGCCGAATTGCAGGCGCAGATTGAAGTGGCCGTGGCTCAGAGCCGCGATGATCTGGCTGAAGCCGCCATTGCCCGGCAAATGGATATCGAAGCCATGATCCCGGTGGTGGAAAAAAGCATCGCCGACAGTGACGCTGAAATTAATGAACTGAATTCTTATATTCAGGCACTGCAGGCGAAAAAACGCGAAATGCAGGAAGCCCTGAAACACTATGAAATTGCCAATGCGGCTGCTGTTCAGGCGGAACATGCCGCTACCCCATCGACCGCGACTCAGGTTGAACAGGCGACCGATGCTTTTAACCGCATTCTGAATAAAGCCGGTGCACCGGGTGTCAGCAGCGGTGACGAAAGTAAATTGGCCGAGCTGGATCAACTGGCGCGTCAGAATCGTATTCAGGAACGACTGGCACGGGTTAAATCGCAGGCGAACGATTAATGGAATTTTTGTTTTCAGACGGCAATTATCCTTTTGCCGTCGCGCTGGTATTAATGCTGATTATCGCCGTGCTGGAAGGTGTGCTGGTTGTCATCGGTCTGGGGTTGTCACAGCTTATTGATGGCCTGCTGCCCGATGTCGACCTGAGCGCTGACGGCGAGGTGCCGAATATGGGGCTCAGCCGTTTTCTGGCCTGGCTGCGTATTGGGCAGGTACCGGTACTGATTATTTTGGTGCTGCTGCTGATGTTCTTCGGACTCAGCGGGGTGGTGCTGCAGTCACTGTTAATGTCGGCCTTTGGTTTTATGTTGCCGGCGATAATTGCCGCGATTCCGGCACTGGCGGTTGCTTTGCCTCTTACGCGCCTGCTGACCGGGTTGCTGGGCAAAGTGTTGCTGAAAGACGAAACCGAGGCGCTGTCATCGGCATCGTTTATCGGCCAGGTGGCGACCATTACGCTGGGTGAAGCCCGTCAGGGCAGTCCGGCGGAAGCGCGCTTTCGCGATCAGTTTGGTACCACGCATTATCTGATGGTGGAGCCGGATGACGGTGAAACCTATAAGGCCGGTGATAACGTTCTGCTGGTGCAGCAACGCGGTGCGGTTTACCAATGTATCCGTTCGGATAATAAACATCTGCAATAACTCAAAACAATTTACGGACAAATCTAAAACGCTTAGGGAGCTTTTATGGATAACGTTGTATCAGTGATTTTTTTCGCTGGATTTATTTTTATCGGCCTGTTGGTCATTGGGATGATTTTCGCGCGGTTGTATACCCGTGCATCAAAAGAACGCTCTTTTGTGCGTACCGGTATGGGTGGGCAGAAGGTCATCATGAACGGCGGAGCGATGGTGCTGCCGGTGCTGCACGAAATTATTCCGGTAAATATGAACACCCTGCGCTTAGCGGTTTCACGCAAAGAGCAGCAGGCGCTGATCACCAAAGACCGCATGCGTGTCGACGTACTGGCCGAGTTTTATCTACGCGTTAAACCCGATGCCGATGCCATTGCCAATGCGGCCCAGACGCTGGGTGCCCGTACGCTGGATCCGAATGCGCTGAAAGAAATGATCGAAGGTAAATTCGTTGATGCCCTGCGTTCGGTGGCGGCCGAAATGGAAATGGCTGAACTGCACGAACAGCGCAGCCAGTTTGTGCAGAAAGTACAGCAGGTGGTGAGTGAAGACCTGCTGAAAAACGGTCTGGAACTGGAATCGGTTTCGTTAACCGGTCTGGATCAGACACCGCGTGAATTCTTCTCACCGGATAACGTTTTCGATGCTGAAGGTCTGGCACGCATGACCCGCTCGATTGAATCACGCCGTAAGGAAGTGAACGAAATTGAGCAGGAAACCCGTGTTCTGATTGAACAGAAAAATCTTGAAGCTGAACGTCAGCGTCTGGAAATTGAACGTGAAACCCGTTACGCCAAAATGGAACAGGAACGTGAAATTGCCACCCGCGAAGCCGATCAGCAAGCGGAGATTGCCAAAGAACGGGCGGATAAAGAACGTAGCGCCAAACAAGCCGAAATTGAAGCTCAGCGGGAAATTGATCAGTCACGCATTGCTGCCGATCAGGCCACGCTGTTGCTGGAAATCGAAAAAGATCGTCGTCTGCGCGAACAGGAAATTGAACGGGAACGGCAGTTGGCCGAGCGTCAGATTCTGAAGCAGAAGTCGCTGGAAATTTCTGAACAGGAACGTGCGATTGCGGTTGCAGAAAAATCCAAAGAACAATCACTGGCCGATAAACTCGCCAACGAAGCATTGTCAGAAGCGGTACGCGCCGAAGAAAAAGTAGTCACCGCCAAGCAGGTGGAAATTGCAGAACGTGAAAAAGCCATTGAGCTGATTGAAGCGCAAAAAGAAGCTGAGCGTCAGGCAACCGGGGTGAAAATTGCGGCCGAAGCAGAAAAAATGGCGGCTGAAGATAAAGCTGAAGCACTGCGCCTGCAGGCGAACGCCGAAGCCGATGCTATCCGCATTAAAGTTGAAGCCGACCGTGAGAAATACGCAGTGGATGCTGAAGGTCAGCGTCTGATGAACGAAGCACTGAACAGCCTGAGTGATGAACAGATTGCTCTGAAACGTGTTCTCAGCCTGCATGAGGCATTGCCGGGCATCGTACGTGAAAGTGTTAAACCACTGGAAAACATCGAAGGCATGAAAATTATTTCCATTGATGGCCTGAGCCAGATGGGTGGCGAACGCAGCGGTAATGGCAACGGTGTGCTGAATCCGGATGGTGCTGATCATGGTCAGAGCCTGCCGGAGGCGCTGGTAAACAGTGCATTAAAGCACCGTGCGATGGCACCGCTGGTGGATTCTTTGCTGAAAGAAGCCGGCGTGCATGATTTTGCCCGTGACATGACCAGCGGATCGGTCTGATCGGTTTTTAAATAAAGCCACAGGGCGTATCATCTACGCTCTGTGACTTTATCAGGAGTGTGTGATGCCTCCACACCAGACTGGCTTACTGCAAAAAAGCCGTTTCCTCAAAAAATTCTCTGCTGTCCTTACACTCATTCTTCTGTTGCTGTTTGTGCTGCTGGTTGCATTGCTTTACAGCGCTCCTTTTTTTGCGGTTAAAGCGGGCCAGCACTGGTATGAAGCACAGGGCGAAGGCTATCAGTTGCGTGTTGCCGATTGGCAATTTGCACCGTTTCGCACTGATCTGACATTCACCGGTGTTGAGCTGAAGCATCCGCTGAAGGATGATTCAGCTGCTGATTCTGGCGCTGATTCGGGTGATCAAACGACCGCTGCGGAGGATGTGAGAACAGCGATCAGCCGTTTCGATACGGTGAGCCTCAGTATTGATCCCTGGGCGCTGTTTTCCCGTGAAATTTATATCCGTGATATTCGCCTCGATGGCTTGCGTCTGAGCGCACACCTGCAATATGACGATGTCATGCGTCTGCTGGTTAGTGGACTGACGATTCCCGTTTCCGCAGAGGACGCCGCTGAGAGTGCCGCAGTGGAGAGTGCTGAGAGTGCCGCAGTGGAGAGCGCTGAGAGTGCCGCTGAAAAAACAACAAAAGAAACCGCCGAAAAAACAACAACCTCACAACCCTGGCGCTTACGCCTTGGGCGTTTAACGCTGAATGATGAAATCATTGAGTGGCAGCAGGATGCTCTGACCAGACAACATAACGAAAAGCAGAATAATGCCGCTGCAAGCCCGGCCACTCAGGGCCAGCTCAGGATTATGTCTTTGCAGGCTGGCCCGTTTGATTCGGCTGCCCCCACAGCACTGCCGCTGAGTCTGGAGTTGGAATTAACGCGGTTTGCATTACAAACGGAACAACCCGTTCGTTTGCAACAGCCCTTAACCCTCAGGCTGAGCGGTCAATTGAACGATGTTCTGAGCGTGCCGCAGTGGGCAGGTGATATTACGCTGGATAATGTCAGTGTCAGTGCTTCCGGTGCTCCGCCGCTGGCTTTTAAACGCTTGCAGTTAACGCATGTGCTGGCCAGTGCCGATACACAAAGTCTGGAGTTGCTAAAGCTTGAGCAGCTGGTGCTGGGCACGGAGGAGGAGCCGCTGCTTCGTCTGGGGCATTATCAGATCAGCGATTTATCGGCGTCGGCAAGTCAGTTGGTTACAGGCCTGCATGAATATGATGATTTACAGCTGGCGATTAAACGTCTGGCGGATGGGGCTATTAACGGTTTACCGACTGCGCATAATAAAACAGCGGATAGCAATGCGAACATACCGCAGGCATCTGTGCAGGCATCTGTGCAGGCATCTGTGCAGGCATCAGCGCCGGTCAACAAGGTAAGCGCAGAGCAGCAAAACTCCACAACTGAAGAAAATACCTCTGCAGAACCAACAGCATCCGCGGCTTTCAGTATTTTTATTGCCGGCGTGCAGCAAAACGGTGACAGCAGTGGTGCTGATGTCAGCGATGCTTCGGTCAGCCCTGCTTTTAACGGCCGTGTTCAGATTCGTGAGCTGAATGTTGGCGAAATATCCGCTGAACTGTCTGCCGTTTCAGGGCAGCCTGAACTACTGAAACCATTGCAATTACACGCGGTATTGTCGCTGGATGATTATAACCGCATTGCGCTCGATGCCAGTCTGACACTGGCCAATATTCAGACGGCGGCCAGCCATGATGCTGCGGCAATGTATCCGCAGGGTAATGTCACGCTGCGTATCAGTCAGCTGGATATGGTGGCCTTTAATGGCTATCTGGCTCAGGCAATGGGCTATCACCTGGAAAAAGGTATGCTCAATCTGGATGTGGATATGGACATGCAAGAGGCTCAGTTGGGTGGCGAGGCGCGGGTGCTGTTGCGTAATTCGCGGTTTGTGCCGGAAGACGAAGAAACCATCAAACGTTTCAGTAAGCAGATTTCGATGCCGGTCGATACCGCGCTGGATCTGTTGCGTGATGATAACGGCAATGTTCGCCTGACCGTTCCGGTCTCCGGTGATATGACCCGTCCGGATTTTGGCACCGGCGATATTACTGCGCAATTAAGTCAGTTAGCGCTGCAAAGTGCCGCCATGCACTACCTCAAACAAAGTCTGCAGCCTTATGGCTTGCTGCTGAGCATCGCCTCGTATGCCGGTTCGGAATTAATGGCGATTCGGCTGGATGCGCTGGCCTTCGTTAAGGATGAAGCCACGCTTAATGAAGGACACATTCCGCCACTGCAAAAAGTCGCACAGTTAATGCACAAAAAAACCGAGCTGGAATTGCAGGTCTGTCCTTTTGTCAGTAACGCAGAAGCCAAACAGCGGGCAGAGGATTGGCCACAATTAGCCCGTCAGCGTGGCACGGCGATCAAAGCCTGGCTGGCACAGAAAACCGATAAGGACGGCCAGTCGTTAGCGCCAAGAATTACGCTGTGTAAGCCCCAGAAAGGCGAAAAGGCAGAGGTGGTTCTCGGGTTTAATTAACGTATCGGTTGAATCAGTTATTTAAGGCACCTCTGAATAATTCAGTGCCCGCTTCGGCTTACTGAAAAAGTTCAGATCAAGGCGCCACGTTGAAGGCATAGCGGGTTACGCCAAAACGTGGCAACGCGGAGCTGGATTTTTTCAGCAAGCCCCGAAGGGCGTGGGCTGCAGAGCGTTTTGACGGTGTTGTCGATTTTATAAAGGACTCGCCATTCACTTCAATCGACGCCTTGTCAAAAGCACTCTGCAGCACTCACGCGAAGCTGTGCAGAATTATTCAGAGGTGCCTTAATTAAATCCAAGAACGGGTAAGGCGTGTCACGTCTTGAGCATGGACGTGCATCTTACGTGTTCTGGTTTGCTTCAGCGTAAAATCTGCTGCATAACACGCAACATATTTTCGCCCATCACTTTGCGGATTTCAGTTTCGCTGAAACCCTGTTGCAGCATTTCATGGGTCAGGGCTGCCAGTTCCGAGGTGTCGAATTGCGTGGCCACGGCACCATCAAAATCGGAACCTAACGAAACATGATCTTCGCCGAGTAATTCAATGGCGCTGCGGATGGTTTTAACAATGCCAGCTGGGGTGTCATTGCAAGTCACGTCTTTCCAGTAACCAATGCCGATAACACCGCCAGTTGCCGCAATATCCTGCATGAGCGCATCAGGAAAATTCCGTTTAACCCGGCAATGGGAAAAAATGCCGGAGTGGCTGACCACCAAAGGCTGTTTAACCATGCTCAGCACATCGCGTACGACCTGAGGAGAGGAGTGGGCTAAATCGATAATCATGTGTTTCTCGGCCGCTTTACGTACAACCTCACGGCCAAAGGCGGTCAGACCGGCGTTGGATGTGCCGTGCAATGAACCACCCAGTTCGTTATCGAAAAAATGCTGCAGGCCAATCAGCCGGTAACCGGCATCGTACAATTTATCCAGATTCTCAATGTCACCTTCCAGCGGGTGGCCTCCTTCCATTCCCATTAAGGCGCCGATAAGCAGGTTTTCCTGCGTTCCATTATTCCTTTGTAGCCGGGCATTCAGAACTTGCCTGATATCGTTATTGGACAGAATCATCTGTACCTGATCCGGCGCTTTCTGGGCATAACCCTGCAAACGCTGAACCTGATACAGTGCGCGTTCATACAGACTGCTCCAGCTGCCGACCGGCCAGGTTTGGGCGATGGCCAGAGGAGTAATATTGTCCGCGGCCTCACTGCTGTTGTTGTGGTAGTTCTGACCGCTGGGGCTTTTGGTGACGGCGGTAAATACCTGAAAACTCACATTGCCTTCCCGCAGGCGTGGGAAATCAACCTGGCCGTAGTCTGCACGCTGCAGAAGATTTCTGTCCCACAGCAATGAGTCAGCATGCCAGTCAGCAACCAATAATTGCTGGTGCAATTGTCGCGCGGCGTCGGATACCGGCCAGGGTGCGTGGCTTTTTACTGTATTCATCCCCATTTCAACCTGTCGGGGCACCAGTAGGCGGGCACCGATTAATGCCAGGATCAGAAGAATCAAAAATGAATACAGTATTTTACGCAGCACGGGATGTTCCTTGACGATTTAGTAAAAATGTCTGCCAGAGCCTGTTTAAGGAATGTTAACAGGCCCTAGGTTATTGGCTGCACTTGTCCGTGGCAATACTCTCCTGAATGACAATTTCTTTCAGACTTTTTATGGCTTCAAAACGATATGGGTTGGTCTGGGCTTCAGTGTAAACACAACCTGCCCCCGGCGTTAATTGGGTGAATTCAAGCACTACGTGATTATTTTGTTCCAGTACGTCGTCAACGCGGATGCCGTAGCCACTACTGGGACGGATGCCCAGATCGATCAACACAATCTGATATTGATTAAAATCCAGAGTCTTAGCGCTTTCTGCCGAATAGCCGGCCAGCAATTCGCGATAGTCATCGGCATTACTGACGATGCGGATGGTTTTAATTTCGCTGCCGGCGCTGACCGGATTCAACCCCTGATGCAGTGTGATGTGGGAGGCGGAGTTTTCTGCCTCCTGATCGCTGGCGACACAGCCAAATAGAAAAACAGAAGCACTGAAAATCAGGCAGCGTAAAGGAAGTTGCTGGTTGAGCATCATAGGTATCTCTTGCTATCGGTCGTGGTATTAGGGCCTGTTTAACTCGTGTTAACAGGCCCTGAGTTGGATCAGATGTCTGACAATGCAGCCCGGTATGATCACAATTAGGCGTGGCGCGTAGCATGACCTGTCAGGCCGTTGCAGACAATCAGCCGTGTGTAAGCCCCGTGTAATGCTGTGTTTCATGGCTTGGTGATGGCGGCGCTAGTCAGCGTTTATGTCTCTGCGTCGCGGGAGGGTTCTGCGTGTGAAATAAGAAAAGAGCATTACCTGAACGAGATATCAGCATCCGATTAAAACCTTTCTTAATGTAATGATACTGACCGCACAATTGACGTCACCGGCGTTAGTTACATTTCTCTCTACTGTGCGATTTCCATTTTCCTTCATTTTCAACTAAACCTGTTATTGTTAGGTGCTTCAATAGTGGCATGGATGCACCTTGTTGACTTGCCCAAGGAGGGCAGAACACATGCAATTAACCATTCGTTCCCGGCTTATTTACACCATCGCCTTTATGGCATCCCTGCTGATAGTCATTGGTGCCATCGGTGTATTCAGTCTGGCTGCTATGAATCATTCGCTGCGCTCAGTCTATGAAGATCGGGTTGTCCCTTTGCAGCAGCTGAAAATAATTTCTGACCATTATGCAGTGAGCGTGATTGATGCGGTAAATAAAGCTAACGCCGGACTGGTGGATGGCGAGCATGCTCTGACTCTGGTGCGTGAAGCAAACACGGAAATCGATGCCGAATGGCGGCGTTATATGTCGACGCTGTTGACTGAAAATGAGCAAAAGCTGTCCGGCCAGGCCCAGCAGCTATTTAATAACGCCGATCGCTCATTGCAGGAACTGGAACAGTTTCTGGCTGTACATCCAGGAAATCTGGAAGGGCAGTTAAACTCGTTTGATGGGCCTCTTTACGCAACCATCGATCCGATCAGCAGTAAAATCAATGAACTTACCCAGCTGCAGCTAGATGTCGCAAAACAAGAGTTTGCCAGCGCACAGGCAACGTATCAGTGGGTGCGGGTATTGGCGATGCTGATGATTCTGGCTGGCGTCGCTTTATCGGTGTATTCCGGCCTGTTATTGATTCGTGCGATTTCCATTCCGTTGTCTCTGGCGGTGTCGGTTGCGGAAAATATTGCCGTTGGAAAACTGGATAACCATATTGAAGTAATACGTCATGATGAAACCGGTCAGCTGATGGTGGCCATGCAGCAGATGCAGCAGGCGATCAAAAAATACGTGGAAGATCAGCAGATGCTGGCGGATCGTCATGCTGATGGTGTGCTCAGTGCCCGCCTCGACGCGCAGCAGTACCCCGGCACGTTTGGTGAAATGGCCGGTCAGGTGAATGGCCTGGTCGAAGATTATATCCGTGTGATCAATCAAACCATTGGCATTATTTCTGAGTACTCTCAGGGCAACTTTGACCGCGATATGGTTGCGCTACCGGGGGAAAAATCTCAGATTTCCCAATCGGTAGCCGAGGTTAAGCGCGCATTGCTGGCGATCAGTGATGATATTCAGCAACTGACCGCTGCTGGTGCCGCCGGTGACTTCAGTAAACGCTGTGACGCCAGTCATTACCAATATCGCTTCAGAAGTATGCTGGATAATCTGAACACCTTAATTTCGACCTGCGATACCGGTTTCAGCGATATTCTGCGTGTGGCGGAAGCACTGGCGCAGGGAGATCTGGAGCAGTCGATTGATAAAGACTATCCGGGATTGTTTGGCCGCACCAAAGTGGGCGTGAATAAAACGGTGACCACGTTGCGCAAGGTGATCGGCGAAGTCGATGACATGGTTCGTGCTGCCGCCGACGAAGGTGATTTCAGTGTGCGGGTAGACACCGATGATAAACAGGGTTTTTCCTTAACGCTGGCGGAACGGCTTAACAGCTTATCGCAGGTGACGGATACCGGATTACGCGATGTGATGCGTGTCGTTTCGGCTCTTGCCGATGGTGATCTTACACTCAGTATCACCGCGCACTATCCGGGACTGTTTGCTGAAACCAGTCAGGCGGTTAATACCACGGTACGCAACCTGGATAATCTGGTCAGCAAGATCAAACAATCCGGGGTAACCATTCAGGTTGCCTCACGCGAAATTGCTCAGGGTAATGCCGACTTATCACGCCGCACGGAGTCGCAGGCGAGCAACCTTGAAGAAACCGCTGCCAGCAGTCAGGAACTAACCAAAACCGTCCAGCGTAATACCGAGAGTGCCAAAACAGCCAATAACCTGGTGAAAGCTTCCTCAGACATTGCGCAGGAAGGTAAATTGGTGGTGCAGCAGGTGATTGAAACCATGGGGCAGATTCAGCAGTCCTCGAAAAAAGTGGTGGATATTATCAGTGTGATTGATGGTATCGCCTTTCAGACCAATATTCTTGCTCTTAACGCAGCCGTTGAGGCGGCCCGTGCCGGAGATCAGGGACGCGGTTTTGCGGTTGTTGCCGCCGAGGTGAGAAGCCTGGCGCAGCGTTCAGCCGTTGCTGCCAAAGAGATCAAAGTGTTGATTGAAGATTCCGTTGCGCTGGTTGATAACGGCAGCCAACAGGTACAGCAGGCCGGTGACACCATGGCCGATATTGAAAGCAGTATCGGTCGGGTACGAGATCTGACCAGCAGCATTGCAGAAGCCTCCGTCGAACAAAGCACCGGGCTGGCTCAGGTTAATCAGGCGGTTGCGCATATGGATGAGGTGACCCAGCAGAATGCGGCACTGGTGGAAGAGGCTGCAGCAGCGGCCGAGTCGCTGATGGAACAGGCGCAGTTTATGTCAGAGGCCGTCAGTGTATTCCGCTTAACCGACAGTGGGGACGATCATTCTCACCTCAAAGCCTCTTAACCGGAAGGCTGGAACGGGGTTTAAACCGTTAGTCGTCAGCCATAAAAAAAGCGCCCTCGGGCGCTTTTTTATTTTATACAATGGCATTGGCGATGTTGGTCAATACAACTGTCAGGCCGCGTTTTCGCTGTCATTGATCGGTTTTACCACGAACAGTAAATCGCCCTGGTTAACCTGCTGACCATCGCTGTTCATTATGCGTGTTACCTTGAACTTCTGCCCGGCAGGGTAGAGTTCGGTACCGGCACGGTTGAACTGCTTCAGGCTCAGCGGTGTGAACATCTTCATGGCTTCCATCAGACAAAGCGTATGATCGACACCGATGATGTCACCTTCTTTGACAAAGGCCGGCTCGCTTGGCGAAGAAGAACCATAGAAAATACTGGTCGACGGTGACAGTACTTTCAGTTCATCAGAGCCTTCGATCTTGAGGGCGGCTGCATCGACAGCGTTGGCACTCATATCGGCCGCATCCTCAATGTCTTTGATCAGTGCATCGACATCGATACGATCAAGGAATTGAGGCAGGTAAGTGGTGTCGTAAACGCCATCCTGGAAGACTTTATCGTCCAATACGCGCTTCAGCAGCGGAATATTGGTGCATACGCCGGTGATGCGGACGCGCTCCAGATATTCACGCATTTTGGCGATGGTATCGTTGCGGTCTTTACCGTAACAAATAATCTGCACCACCATGCTGTCGTAGAACGGTGATACCTGTTTGCCCGGCGCGGCCATGGCGATCAGCTCGACATAGTCTTCCTGTGGTAATACGCAATCGCGGATCAGGCCTGGCGTTGGTACGAATTCAACATCGTCGCCTTTACGCACGGCTTTTTCGGCGTTAACACGCACTTCAATGGCGTAACCTTTGGCCACCGGCTTGAGGTCGGCAATGCTGTCGCCTTCGGCAATGCGGAACTGGGTGCTGACGATATCAATGCCGGAGACCAGTTCAGTGACCGGATGCTCTACCTGCAGACGGGTGTTCATTTCCATGAAATAAATGGTATTGGCGTGCAGGTCGAAAATAAATTCGACGGTACCCGCACCCACGTATTTCACCGCATCAGACAGCTTGGCAGCAAAATCATAGGCCGCCTGTTCGAGATCACGCGGCAGCATGGTTGAACCGGATTCTTCGAAAATCTTCTGGTTATTACGCTGCACTGAACAGTCACGCAGACCGAGAATCTTGGTGTTGCCATGGCTGTCACGCAGTACCTGCACTTCAATATGACGCAGGGAGGTAACGTATTTTTCCAGATACACGTCGCCGTTACCAAAAGCGGCTTTGGCTTCGGTCGAAATCTGGTGGAACAGAGCATGGATTTTATCCGGCGAATGTACTACCTGAATGCCTTTACCACCGCCACCGTGTACCGCTTTCAGCAGCACCGGATAGCCGATTTCATCGGCCACCGCAGCGGCATTGGCTGAACTGGTCAGAATGCCGTGGGAGCCCGGAACAACCGGTACGTTCACACGCATCGCGGTATTAATTGCGTTGGACTTGTTACCCATGGTTTCCATTGAGGAAACCGGCGGTCCGACAAAGTTAATGTCGTGGTTGCCGCACAGCGCAGCAAACTGGCTGCTTTCCGACAGGAAGCCAATGCCCGGGTGCAATGCATCCACGTTTTCGTGGTGGGCGATACGCAGTACCGATTTGGCGTTCAGGTAGCTTTCGTCCGGCGTGTTACCGCCGATACAGACCACGCGGTCTTCAGGCCCAAGCATATCAACAGGTACCGATTCCATATCCGGGTCGGAAGCAATCAGGATGACCTTGATATCGTTTTCCTGGGCTTTGCGGATCAGTTTTACCGCAGTACAGCCACGGGCGTGGATCAGTACCTTGTTGATCTTGCCGTATTTTTTCAGTTTGCTGGCATTAGCGCCGGTATCCGGAGCCATGCGCTCGGCGGTGACATAGCCCTGCAGCACGCGGTCGAGTACGTCATCAACGCTGAAGCGGGCGACCGGCATATCCGGATCAATGGCGCGCAGGCGATCATCCAGGTTATCGAAGAACGGGTGGCTGACCAGGCCGTCCATCGACTTCGGCGATACCGACAGATAGTTTGACAGGGTACAGGTGCTTGGCAGATAGCTTGGCACCACAATCTGGCCGGCAAATGGCATGTTGGTGCCGGAGAAGTAATAGGTTTGCGCCAGCGGGTGAGTCACAAAACTCGCCTGCGCGCCACCGGTACAATCACCAAAACCAAAAATGACGATCGGCAGATCGTTATCACGCACAAAACGGGTGATACGGTCGTTGACCACCGCCATCGAGAACAGCGCCGCTGCGCCTTCTTTGGTCTGCATACCACCGGAGGATACAAAGCACACAATCGGTAAATGCTGTCGCGCACATTCCACCATCAGTTTGCAGAATTTCTCAGCGGAGGCCATATCAAAGGCACCGGCCTGAAAGTCGAGGTTAGAAACCAGTGCACCAACCTGTTGCTCGCGCTCACCGATTTTGATGGTACCAATACCGGTCACCACGCCGCAGGGTTTGATGTCTTTTTTCAGTGCGCTTTCGATCGAACTGCGGAAGCCGGGGAAGGCAACCGGGTCGGCTGACATCAGGCTGGCGTTGAGTTCTTCAAAATCATTAAAGAAACGTTCAATAATGGCTTGCGCGGATGTTTTCTTCTGACGTTTGGTGTCATCCAGAACCTGCTGAATCAGCAGGTCGTGGTAGGCCATGGTCAGGCGGTTCCAGAAGTCTTTACGACGACCGATGGATACCGGATTGATGCGGCCGTTATAGGTCTTACCATCCTGCTCGGCTTCGTGATACTCCGGCAGCAGCTTCTCGAAAATAAAGGTAATTACCACAAACAGGGTGTCAGACAGGCGTGGGAAGGCCAGTTTTTTCCATTCTTCAACGGATTTGAGGAAATCTCCGCGCTGATTGCTCTTGATAAAGTAGCTCAGCCAATGGTTAAAAGATTCGCGTTCCTGCGCGGTATAGCTGTCGCCTTCGGTGGCTTCTGCCAGTGATTTATCGAGCAGGGTTTTAACCGAGTCGCGGGATAGCGAACGGTCTTCGTTGGCTTCTTTCGCCACGCCCACCAGATTATGAATAAAGTTGTCGTACAGCTGACCAAATACCAGCATGTTCTGACACACCTGGCTGAACTCGTAGCGCAGCTCATCGTGCAAAATGGCATCCAGAATGGTGATGTCCGGGTGCGCCGGGTTCTGAATGTTTTCCTGACGGAACTGAATATAAGGGGCCAGCGCCTCTTCAATAATGCGGCGGTTGGCTTCCACCTTGATGCTGGCGATGCTGTTGGCTAACGCTTCGGTACGGGTGGAAAGCTTCAGATCGGCGCGGATATTATCCGGGATCAGCTCATCTTTCAGAATGCTGTTCAGCGCGGTTGCCAGCGATTGCTTAAGCGCACCTTTGGCTTTTTCTTTGGCCAGTCCCTGGGTCAGTTCCTGACGGGTTTCGTGCGGCAATTGCTCGCGGATATAAGCGGCCAGCGGATGCGGGTTTTTTTCTATAAATTCAGCTACGGCAACGGCATCGAGGATGTCATTGGCGCGCAGCAGAAAACGGCTTTGCTTGTAGTCTTCAAGGTAATCCATCAGTCCTTGGAAATTGACCGAAGCATCGGATTTCCAGCGGTTAAACAGATACAGGCCAAGGTTGAAGCACAGTTCCTGCTTGGCCTTTAAATAGTTGTTTTTCGGCTCGCCGAAGAACAGACGGGCGATAGTACTGCGGCTACCGTCACGGTCTTCGTATTTGCTCCAGAAATTTTTCCAGCTTTTGTGCAGGTTATCGTCGTAGACGATTTTTTCCGGGGCTTGCAGCCAGTTCTGGAATTTACGCTTGGATTCGCGCTGTAAACGGGACTGCAGCTGGCCTTCCGGTACTTCTTTTTCCGCCAGACGGCCGTAGTTTTCCAGGGTTGTGGAGTGAATACGGCGGCGCAGAGTGAGGTAGCGGGTGTAGCGATAGGTCAGACCGAACAGGTTAATGTGCTCGGTTGGCGTCTGCGCGAGGAAAAAGTTGGAACCTTTTTGCAGCTTTTCCAGCTTCTCGGATGGTCGCAGAAAACGTTCAACGCTGCGCTGGTAGTGGTCCATCAGATATTTGCTGTGACGGGCAAATTCAGCGGCACTGGTTTCGATCGATTCAATACCGGTGGTAATGGCCTGATGCAGATTAAAACGTTTTTCATCGGCATCGGTCGGGGCGTAATCAATAATGCCATCAATGATGCCGGCTTCACGCAGTTCAAAACCGGAAACACCAACGTATTTTGCACATTCCTGCCATGAAAGGTTGTACTTGCGGGCAATGCTTGCCAGACCCTGCGGCTGAATGGTGTTGAAAATACCATCACGCACACTGAGCAGAATATTGGTGGTGGCCAGCGGGATCGCACCGCCGGAGTAACCGGCACCCCAGATAATACCCAGCGTCGGCACATCGTTATTGGCCATTTCGGTAATCAGGTGGGAGATGCTGTGTGCCTGGTTGCCAGCGTTGGCGGCTTCGCCGGCGTCAGCTCCCGGTGTATCAATAAAGGTAACAATCGGCATGGCGCGGCTGGCAAATGCACGGGCCTGCTGCGCCGCACGGTTGTGGTGCTGCGGCTGCCAGGCACCATTGGCGTGCTCACGGTTCTGACAGATAAAACCGATACGGCGGACATGACCACCGAAATCCATATCGGCTTCGGCGCAGTAGAGTGGGCCATCTTCTACTTCAGTGATAACCCGCAGAACCAGATGCTGAACGACCGCTTTGGCACCCATGCGGCTGTTGCTTTCGCTGGGCGCGACGATCTGTTCAATATAATTGTCAATATTAAGGCCGCGCAGGCGCTCAAGTTCGGCCTCGCAGCGTTCCGGAGAGATCAGTCCTTTAACGCTCTGATCGACAGCATTGTCTTCGTATTCCGGGAACAGGGAAAAGTCGGCAGACAGCTGTTCGGCTTTCTGGAACAGCTGGTCGATGTGTTTGGATAGGGTGTTGTCTGTTGAAACCTGTTGCTCTGTCATCGTTACTACATTCCATAATGTGCCGATATTCAATCGGGCCGGCCTGAATCGGATGTCGCGGAACCTGCCCATCATGCCTCTGTATACAATCCGCCACAGCCAGAAAACTGACCGTGTGCGGATTAACAGGGGGCATTAGTAAAACCTAAAAAGTCTTTCTTGAATATCACTAATAACCAGTAAAAGCGACTCAGTACCCGTTTTTTCAGAGGGACTGAAAAATCAGTGTCGCGTTGGTCCCACCGAAGCCAAAGCTGTTCGACATCACGGTTTTAAGCGCAGCGTCGCGGTTCTCGGTCACGATGGGGAAGCCAGCTGCACCTTCGTCTTTTTCAGTGATGTTGGCGCTGCCGGTAATAAAACCGTGTTTCAGCATCAGCAGGCTGTAAATAGCCTCCTGCACCCCGGCGGCACCCAGAGAGTGACCGGTCAGAGATTTGGTTGAGCTGATTGGCGGTACGTTGTCGCCGAAAGCCATGCCTACGGCGCGCAGTTCAGTAATGTCACCCGCTGGCGTACTGGTGCCGTGGGTGTTCAGGTAATCGATGGTTGGGTTGCCAGCCATAGCCAGTGCATCCTGCATGCAGCGCACAGCGCCTTCGCCGGACGGAGCAACCATATCCGCGCCATCGGAGGTGGCGGCATAACCGATTAATTCAGCATAAATCGTCGCGCCACGGGCAACGGCGTGTTCGTATTCTTCCAGTACCAGCATGCCGCCGCCGCCAGCGATAACGAAACCGTCGCGGGTTGCATCGTAAGGACGGGATGCGGTTTCAGCAGCGTCATTGTATTTGCTCGACAGGGCGCCCATGGCGTCGAACTGCATGGTCAGTGACCAGTGTTCTTCTTCACCACCACCGGCAAAAACGATGTCTTGCTTGCCCCACTGGATCAGTTCCATGGCGTGACCAATGCAATGCGCGCTGGTTGCGCAGGCAGACGTCATGGAATAATTCACGCCCTTAATGGAAAACGGCGTCGCCAGATTGGCGGAAACGGTGCTGCCCATGGTGCGGGTTACGCGGTATGGACCGACCTTACGGATGCCTTTTTCACGCAGGATGTCGACGGATTCGACGATGTCGCTGGATGATGCACCGCCGGAACCGGCCACCAGACCGCTGCGCGGATTGCTCACCATGTCGGCGGTCAGACCAGAATCTTCAATGGCTTCACGCATGGATAAATAAGAATACGCAGCAGAGTCGCCCATAAAGCGTTTCAGCTTACGGTCGATCACTTCGTCCAGATCAATGTGCGGTTTGCCGGCGACATGGCTGCGAAAGCCCAGCTCGGCGTATTCCGGCATATAGCTGATACCAGAGCGCTGTGCCCGCAGGGATGCCAATACCTCATCTTTGTTATTACCCAGACAACCTACGATTCCTAAACCTGTAACCACAACTCGACGCATAACTGATACTCTGATTCTTATTTACGAAATGAAAACCTGTACAGCCTATGACAGAAATATTGAGGTAATATTTCAATCCTTTGGCGGCCACCACTATATAGCAGTCGTCAAAAAGGCATAAAGAAAAATATTGTTAACCAATAGTCGATAATCGAAAGAAAAAGGGTTGTATTAGTGATGGCTGATCAAGATATCCGCTGGCGCCAGGCGCAAGAGTTAATGCGGGAGAATGCGCTGGATGTGGCCACAATGGCTGCCTGCTTAGGGCAGGATGAAGACCGTATGCTGGCGATGCTGGGTGAAAAACCGACGCGGAAAATCACGGATGCCGTAGCGGCACAGATGGAGCAGACCTTTTCCAAGCCTAAAGGATGGCTCGATCAGTCTGATGATGGCGGCATTACGTTCGATTTATTTGGCGCCTGAGCATTAAAAGCAGGGGATCTGTGCGCAAATCCCCTGCGCTATCAGCTCTCGGGTCTGGTCAGTTCCTGTCTAAGCAGACGTAAGAAAGGAATCCAGAATCGCGCCAATGCCGTTGCTACGGCGCCTATACTGGCGACAATAGCCAGTGGATCGGTAAATGGATAGCCATCTTCATGGATCGCCAGATAGCCCGCAGCCAGCGTCAGCAGCAGTGCACTGAATAGTTTCCAGCCATGCGCCTGCAGCCAGTGAACGCGGTTGACCAACCAGACACTGGCACACGCAAACAACAGGCCGAAAGCGCCGCCTACCAGAATATCCAGCGGCCAGTGTGCGCCAACCATCGCCCGGCTCAGTGCGGCGGACAGTCCCAGTAATACAGTCAGCAGGCCACTGCTCAGACGTTTGCTGTTCAGCCATAACAGGCCTGCACAGCCTAAGGCGGTAAATGAATGGCCGGAAGGGAAACTGTGTCCTTTCAGTACCGCGCCAATAATCGTGAAACTGTCATGGCTGAGCACAGCGGCCGGACGGGCAACGTCCAGCGTATTCTTAAAAAAGTGCACAAACGCGGCTCCCAGCAGCAGCAGTACCAGCGACTGCGTCAGCAGCAGTGGTCGGTAACAGGCAGCAATCAGCAGTACGGCAACGGCAAACAGGGTGTCGGCGACCAGTGTCAGGTTGGCCCACAGCCAGTCAGGCAGAAGATGGCCAGCGTGATTCAGCTGCAGAAACAATGCCTGATTGGCATTGCTCAGCCACAGCAGCAGGGCGCTGCTGAGCATCAGTGCTGCCAGGGCTAATAGTGGGGTTGGGCCCAGAGTGTGTCGCGGGGTCATGGTTTTTCTTTTGCTTCTGCCGTTTCTGGCGTGTTTGTTGTTTCTGTCGACTCAGGGGGCGTGGCTATGCGGCGCACAATCTGAATCGGCCCGGATTGGAACAGCACGTCATAATATTCACTGTCACTGGCCAGGCGGTCTTCGCGACCGAAGCCGACTTCACCAATGGCCAGCGGCCGGCGGTGAGTGACCTTATTCAGGTACACATTGAAGCTCGGCATATCGATGGATTGCGTATAAATCGGTTCATTCAGTGTTTTGGCAAATTGCGCTGCTTCCCATACCGGACGCTGCTGCGCTTCGCTGAAGGCAGGAACAAACACAAACCAGACGAATACTGTCTGTACGGCCCCCACCAGGGCCAGTCGCTTCCATAAAGGGAAGCGCCGCCACAGAATCAGGGTGATGCTGACAATGCCAGCCAATGCCGCAAGGGTGGCGAAATCCTGATTGATGTAATGTCCGGCGCGTTGCGCAACCGCAATCTCAATCGGATTGGACAGGCGCTGCTCAGCCAGCGGAATCAATAGCGGAAACGCCACCATAACGCCGAACAGTAAGGCCGGGAACAGCAGGGCGAACCAACGGTTCTGCAGCCATTCACGGTAACGCGCCATCAGGATAACCAGCGGCGTACAGCCATACAGAATGTAATGTGGCAGTTTGGTGCTGGCCAGACTGAACAGAATCAGTACCACCAGAAACCAGATCCACAGGAAAGCATCCAGTGGGTCTTTGCCCGGCATAATGTTGCGCACTGACGGCACAATACGCAGCAGCAGGGCGCCGAAAGGCGCCAGCACAAAGGGCAGTACTAACGGATAAAACAGGAAGCCGCCGTCGTGGCCTTCCATTGCGTTGTTGAAGCGGTTGACGTTGTGCTTGAGGAAAAAGCCATCAATAAACGCCTGTCCCTGGGCCTGATACTCAAGGACATACCAGGGGGCGGCAATGGCGACGAACAGAATCCAGCCAGGAATAAAAAACACAGCGCGCAGAAATTCAGCCCGCAGCCCCTGACTCAGATAAAACAGAGCAGCAACCATCAGCGGAATGGCCACGGCTACCGGTCCCTTGGTCAGTACGCCCAGCGCCATCAGCGCGTAGATCGCAACCAGCAGGCCATTGTTGGCCTGACGGCTGTAGGCGTACATCAGCAGCAATGTGGTGGCCAGCAGGGCGTTGAGTAAGGCATCGGCGGTCGCAACGTGGGCGATCATATTGATGCCCAGACTGGCGGCGGCCATCAGTGCGGCGGCAATGGCGGTTTTTTCATCCAGATAGCGACGGACAAAGGCAAAAGTGGCCAGTGACCAGCCCAGCCCGGCCAGTGCCGAAGGCAGACGGAAAGCCCAGACTTCGGTGCCGAACACCGAGATGGACGCCGCTTGCAGCCAGTAAATCAGGATCGGTTTATCAAAACGCACCCGGTCGTTAAGCCAGGTGGTAATAAAATCGCCGCGCTCGAACATGCCGCGGGTCGCCTCGCTGAAGGCGCCCTCGTCATGATCAAACAGCAGATACCCATTGAGGTTGGCAAAGAAAAACGCCACCAGAACCAGCAGCAGCCATAACGGAATCTGCAGGCCTGGCAGGCGATAGTGCAACTTAGCTGACATGCTTGTCGTCACCACCTGAGGGATTGGCCTCTGTGGATGTTGTGCTATCGGTTGCGCTATCGGATTCAGCATCTGCGCGGTCGGCTGCATTTTGTTCCTGATTCCAGCCCGGTTCGCCTTTGTCGGCATCGGCTGCAGGATGGTAGATCACATACTGCTGGCGCTGGGAGGATTCAAAGTACGTGCGCGAAATCAGCTCAGACAATACGCCGGTGGTGAGGAATTGCAGCGCGGCAATGACACAGACCACAGCAATTAAAAACAGCGGACGGTTGCCGATGTCTTCGCCCAGAATAAATTTCACAAACGCCAGGTAGGTCATCATCAGGCCACCGATGGAGCCCAGCGCCAGACCAATAGAACCGAAGAAGTGGCCGGGACGAGCGCGGTAGCGCATGAAGAAGTAGACCGATAGCAGATCAAGAATGACGCGGAAGGTACGCGAAATTCCGTATTTTGACTCACCGGCCACCCGTGCATTGTGAGTGACCACAATTTCGCCAATGCGGCTTGGCGGAACAACCGCCGCAACCCAGGCTGGGATAAAGCGGTGCATTTCGCCATACAGGCGAACCTGCTTAATGACCGAGGCTTTGTAGATTTTCAGTGAGCAGCCGTAGTCATTGATGCGTACGCCGGTGATTTTACCGATCAGGCGGTTGGCAATGCGCGATGGGATTTTGCGCAGCACCAGATCATCTTTACGGTTTTTACGCCAGCCGGTGAGCAGATCGAGGTCTTTTTCCAGCAGGTGATCGACCATGCGCGGAATATCGGCCGGATCGTTCTGTAAATCGCCGTCGAGGGTGGCAATCAGGTAGCCACGGGCTTCGTCGATACCTGCCTGCATGGCCGCGGTCTGGCCGAAGTTACGGCGCAGCTCAACCACGCGCACGTGGGTGCCGTATTTTTCAGATTCCTTTTTCAGCGCCTGAGGTGTGCCATCGGTACTGCCGTCATCGACGACCAGCAGTTCCCAGTCGCCGTTATAGCTGGCGAGACCTTCATGCACACGGGCCACCATGGGCTCAACGTTTTCGATCTCGTTGTACATCGGAATCACTACAGACAGTGAAGGCTTTTGGTTTGCCGCTGATGTATTTGCCTCAGTCAAGGTCGTTTACCACTCTGTAAAAAGGAATTGCGGGCGTTAAAACCGGGGTTGATAACGCAGAAACCCGGAAGCGTCATAACGCGCGATATAAAAAGAACCGCGATCATACCCAAAAGGGGGTGACAGGAAAATAACGAGCACGGTTCGCCGTAAAAACTCAGTGTGCCACCTTACAGTGTTATTACTGCTGAAGGTTACTGCGGCAGAGGTGTTATCCGTTGCCGGGGGGAGTTGCTGGTGTTTTCAGGCCCTGGGTCAGCAGGGTGATCAGTGCCGTCAGTAACAGCGTGCTGCCCAGCACAAACAAATGCAGGTTCACCGCCGCCGCCAGCGCTTCGGCATGATCCACGCCCCAGGGCAGCAAGCCAGCCAGTACACCCGCTTCGTAGGTACCAGCACCGGCCACGCCGTGAATCGGCAATACGCTGCTCAGTTCGCCAGTGGTCGCGCCCATCCAGCTCTGGCTGTAGGGCAGGCCGAGGAACTGTTCCAAAAGCCAGGCGTACACTGCCAGTTTCAGTGCCCAGTTAATCAGCGTCCAGAACAGGGCGCGGACAAAACTCCAGGATGACTTAGGCAGAGCGTGCATCAGCTCGGCGCCACGTTGAGCCAGCGTGCTGGGGTGGTTGAGTAAAAAGCGGTTGAGGGCATTCTGTAACGGCAGCACCAGCAGCGGAGCGGCGAAGAGTGCAATGGCCAGCAGCAGTTTTATGCTGTTACCGGCCTCCAGTAACTGATGCAGCGATAACGCCGCCAGCACCAGTAGGGCGTACAGATCCAGCAGACGCAGCCACAATAAAGCTGGTCCGCTGTGCCGGTAAGGCACATCAAAATGCTGTTTCATTAACAACGGGAACGCGGTTTCGCCACTGCGCATGGGCAGCATGTTATTGAAGAAATTGTGCAGCACGGTAATCCGCGTCAGGCGGATAAATTGCCCCCGGCATTGCTGCCAGAAAAAATCGTAGAAGCGTAGCGCGCGCAATAAATAACTCAGCAGCATCAGCAGCAGGGCGATGGCCACCTGCTGTGGCTCGATGCTTTGCCAGCTCTGAAGTACCGCGCTCCAACCGTAACTGCGTTCAACTAGCCAGACCAGCGCCAGCAATAAGGTCAGTCCCAGCCAGAATTTCCACGATTTGAACACAGTACACCTTCGCGCTTGGTAAAGGGCGGCATGGTTGCCGTCGCCCGGTGTATTGTCAAGCAAGGAGGGCGGGGTTTTGCTGTGCGGTCGTTTGAATCACCGCTGGCTTGGTATAAAGTGCGCTCCCGAAAAAGAATAAGCCCGCTGGCTGAGCCAGGCCGACGTTTTCTGTGGATGGAGAATTGCTGTGAAAGTCCTGCTGATTAAAACCTCATCGCTGGGGGATGTGTTTCATACCCTGCCGGCGCTGGAAGATGCCTGGCGGGCGATTCCCGGACTGGAAGTCGATTGGGTGGTGGAAGAGGCCTTTGCTGCGATTCCAACCTGGCATCCGGCGGTGAAAAAAGTCATTCCGGTGGCCTGGCGGCGCTGGCGCAAAAACCTGCGTGATAAAGCCAATCGAGCCGAGATGAAAGCCTTCTGGCGCGATCTGCGTGCAACCCAATACGACGTGGTGCTGGATGCTCAGGGCTTAATTAAAAGTGCAGTACTTACCCGCATGGCCCGTGGTCCGCGCTTTGGTCTGGATAAGCACAGTTGCCGTGAGCCGCTTGCGGCTATGGCCTATCAGCATCCGCAGGCGGTGGCCAAAGGTCAGCACGCCATTCCACGGGTGCGCCAACTCTTTGCTCAGATACTGGGTTATGAGGTGCCGGATGGGCTGAGTTACGGTGTCGACCGTACACGCTGGCAGCGGCCTGCGGTTGAAGGAGATTACTGGTTGTTTCTGCATGGCACCACCTGGATCACCAAACTCTGGCCCGAGGCTTACTGGCGTGAGCTGGCTGCGATGGTGGCGGCCTGCGGCCGTAAAGTGGTTTTGCCCTGGGGCAATGATGAAGAGCAGCAACGCGCCGAACGTATTGCTGACGGCCTGGACGGTGTTGAGGTACTGCCAAAAATGGGCCTCAATGCGCTGAATGCTTATCTGGCCCATGCACAGGCCGTGGTTGGCGTGGATACCGGTTTATCTCATGTGGTTGCTGCGCTGGAAGTACCTTCCGTGGCGATTTATGGCGCCACTGATTCAACCCTGACCGGCGTGTTGGGCCCGCAGGTTGAAGTGATGCGCAGCGGTTACAGTGATTGTGCTCCCTGCCTGTCGAAAACCTGCCTGAAAAATGAGTCCGGCGATATTCAGCCGCCTTGTTATCGTGAGATCAGCCCACAACGGGTGTTCGATCATCTGCTGGGGCGGGTACAGGCCAGTTAACAGAACCGGCCAATAAAAATGGGCGCCATGGCGCCCATTTTTGTTGGCGTTTTATTTGGATTACAGGTTCTGGCCTGCGTGAAACAAATGTTTAACGTCCTGTTCCAGAATGGCGGCAGTAACGCTTTCTGCAGCTTTGGGTTGGCCGACGGTTAAACCCACCCGCGACCAGAAGCGGCGTGGTGTTTTGGTGAGTGCCAGGCCATCTTTGTGGCTAAAAAAACTGCCCCACAAACCATCCAGAGCCATTGGAATAACCGGCACCGGCGTTTCGGCAATAATTCGTTCGATGCCGGCGCGGAAGGTTTCGATATTGCCACTTTGGGTTAATTTTCCTTCCGGAAAAATACATACCACCTGGCCATCGGCTAATTCTTCTTTAATGCGGCGGAAAGCGGTTTCGTACACCTCTGTGTTGGCTTTGGGTGAACAGATCGGGATGGTTTTGGCTAAGCGGAAAAACCATTTTAAACCCGGCATTTCAGAAATACTGCGATCCATGACAAAGCGGATCGGGCGCGGGCAGGCACCGGCAATCAGTAAGGCATCAACATAGCTGACGTGGTTGCAGACCAATACGACCGGGCCTTCTTCGGGAATATTCTGAATGCCTTTATGGCTGACGCGGTACATGGTGTGCGACAGCATCCAGATAACAAAACGCAGGGTAAATTCCGGTACCTGCGAATAGACGTAGCCGACGACGACAATATTCATGATGGCAATCACGCAGAAATATTCGGCGATGGATAACTTCATAACCACCAGACTGATGATGCCGAAAGCGGCACTGCCAACCATAAAGAGTGCGTTCATCACGTTGTTGGCCGCAATGGTCTGGGCACGCATTTTTTCGTCACTGCGCTGCTGAATTAACGCCTGCAGCGGCACAACATATAAACCACCAAATAAACTGATCAGTGCGATATCAGCCATCATGCGCCAGTGATCGGCATTTTGGACGAACGCCAGAGCGCTGAGGTCGGAACTGATATTCAGGCTGCTGATGGCAAAATAGAGGTCAACACCAAAGATGCTCATGCCCAGTGATCCAATCGGTACAATGCCTAGCTCGACTTTATGACCGGATAGTTTTTCACACAGCAGTGAGCCTGCAGCAACGCCGACGGAAAACAGGGTGAGCAGTAAGGTAACAATTTGTGGGTTACCACCTAAGTGGTCGCGGGCCAGGTTCGGAAACTGGGTTAAATAACTGGCGCCTAAAAACCAGAACCAGCTGATGGCCATGATGGATAAATACACGGCGCGTTGCTGGCGGGCATTACGTAAGGTGTTGACCAGTTCGGTAAACGGATTCCAGTTAATCGTCAGTTGTGGATCACCGGCTTCAGCGGTTGGAATAAAGCGACTGCTGAAATAACCCAGCACGGCAAAAAAGATAACACCCGCAGCAATCCAGTATTTGGCGGCGGTTAAATCAAACAATAAACCGGCGGTAATGGTGCCGCCCAGAATGGCAAGAAAAGTACCCATTTCCACCAGGGCGTTGCCGCCGACCAGTTCGTCTTTATGCAGTTGTTGTGGCAGCAGTGCGAATTTGACCGGTCCAAACAATGCCGATTGCAACCCCATTAAAAATAACAGGGTCATCATCAGGGTCATGTTGTTGGTTATCACACCGACAGCGGCGATCAGCATGATGGCCACTTCGAGTAATTTCACGCTGCGGATTAAACGCGATTTTTCCATTTTATCGGCGATCTGGCCGGCGATGGGTGAAAACAGAAAAAATGGCAGGATAAACAACCCGGCGGCGAGATTGGTGTACAGCGCGGAATCTTCTTCGGCAATGATGCCGCTGAACGCGATCAGCAGTAACAACGCATTTTTATATAAATTGTCGTTAAAAGCCCCGAGTGCCTGGGTCACGAAGTAGGGCAGAAAACGGCGCTTGCCCAATAGGGCGAACTGACTGTGTTGGCTCATGGCTGGCTTCCTTCTGTGGCCTGTTGGTTATGCATAACGGTTTCCTTTTCATCCTTAATCCAGGCGGGCAGATAATGGCTCAGCAGTGAATGAATCATGCTGCGGCCGCTGATGTTGCCCGGGGTAAATAATTTATCGTCCAGTGCCAGTACGCAGATGCCGTGTACGCTTGCCCAGATCGTTCGCGCGGTTTGCGCACAGTCGCTCGCGTTCGCGCGGGGTTTGAGTATGGCGAGTTGCTGTTGCAGCAGAGTGAATACATTGTCGATGCGTTGTTGCTGCCAGTCGGGCAGGTGATCTTGCTCCGGCAGCTGATGCTCAAACAGCAGTCGCCATTGATGCGGGTACTGACTGGCAAAATTGAGATAGCTCAGCGCGCAGGCTTCCAGTGTCTGCTGTGGAGAATCTGCGTGGTCGATGGCGGCGAGTAATTCGCGGTATATCTGATCCAGTGTGCGGGCATTGGCGGCCAGTAACAGCAGGCTGTAGCTGCCGAACTGATTGATCAGTGTTCCGGGAGAATAGCCAACCTCGCGGGCAATCTGGCGCAGGCTGAGGCTGCTGGCCGGTTGCTGTTGCAACAGCTTGAGCACCGTTTCCATGGTCAGTTGTTGCAGTTGTGCGGGGGTATGATCCTGGCGTCGCGCCATAAGATTGACCTGTATTATTTTGAACGGCGTTCAATATAAGGCTGTTCTGAACGCTGTTCAATAGTTTTTTACGCCAGGAGCGGGCAAGGTGGCCGGGGTTTATTTACCCCGGTATTCGCCCGGAGTCATACCGGTCCAGGCTTTAAAGCGGCGGTGAAATGAGCGGGCCTCACTGAAGCCCAAACGCGCGGCGATATCATTGACCGGGATGTTGGTGGTGCGCAGCCAGTTGGTCGCGACTTCGCGGCGCAGGTCATCCAGCAGTTGTTGGTAGCCGGTGCCGGCTTCCTGCAGGCGACGTTGCAGGGTGCGTTCGGTCATGCCCAGCTCGGTAGCGACTTTATCGCGTCGTGGCAGATCTTCTTCCATCAGGTTGCGCAGCAGGGAGCGGGTTTGCATCACGATCGGATGCTTTTCCTGCAATTCGGCCATTACGCTGGCTGCCTGTTGTTCGAGGGTTGCCAGCAGAGTCGGGTCTGGCTGACGCAGTGGGGTGTCGAGAACCGGCTCCGGAAAAATCAGTGCACTGCGGTCGCTGCCAAATTCCAGTGGTGCCTGAAAAATGTCTTCATAAACAGCCAGCAGAGCGGGTGCCGGCTTGTTGCGTTCGAACAGTACGCATTCGGGTTTGCCGTCCTGCATATCGGCCAGCCAGCGGGCGAACACCAGCCAGCTGCCAAGCACATTATCAATCATGTGTGGGCGCACAATGGGGTCGTCGTACTGACACACCCAGCGCATGGCCAGATGCGGGCCGTATTTTTCGATTTTGGTGACCCCCATGTCGCCGACAATCGCCTCGTATTCCGGGGTGATGTGCAGGGCTTCGCGTGCGGTGCGGCAATTCATCGCCATGTAGCCGACCAGGCTGTAGGAGCCGGGCTGGACGTAGCGGGAGCTTTTTAAGCCAAACAGCGGATCGCGGGTTTGTTCAATCAGCCAGCGTATCAGGCTCTGGAAGGCACGGCCGTGGGTGCGGCTGATGCTGTTGTCCATAATGCCATGGGGCATATTAACGGCGTCGAGTGCCTGCACCGGTTCTATACCGTAGTCCTGCGCTGCGCGCAGATACTGGCGGATGGCGGCAGATGAAGCGGTACCTAATAAATCTTGAGAGTTCATCCGATGTGCATCATGTTGTTGTTATAACCGCGTGGAGTCTGGCGTGGGGTTTGTCGTTGCGCTGGCTGAATATACTACGTCTCTGTCTCAAACTGTCAGTGCCAGCGCTCAGCCTTCGCTGTATCTTAGCGTTCTCTGCGAATTGGGTCTAACGGACATTGAGGAATACAACATGGGTCGTCGCTGGAATGGTTGGGGTGATGAGAGTTATATCAAAGAGGTGCCGGCACACGGCGAGCGCCTGATTCATTCCGTCATCGGAGAAACCCACGCTCTGACCGATGCCACGCTGGAGTCGGTGATGGCGCAGGTTCCTGCCTCCCGCTTGCCGGCCCATCCTCTGGTGGTTACTGCGGCAGAAGACCGTGTACGCCATGCCCGTGGACAAAGTTTTCCGGATTGGCTGGCCATGCGCAGTGGGGACTTCGGGGTTTTTCCTGACGGGGTTGCCTATCCGGAAACCAGCTCTCAGGTACGTGAGCTGCTGGATTATGCCGTTGAACACGACGTGGAGGTTATTCCCTATGGTGGCGGTACTTCCGTTGCTGGGCATATTACGCCGCTGGCCAGTCAACGTGCGATTCTGACCATTGATCTGGGGCGTATGAACCAGTTGATGGAATTAAATGAAGAAAGCCAGATTGCTACTTTTGGTGCCGGTACACCGGGGCCGTTGGTTGAAAGCCAGTTGCGCGCCCGCGGTTACACGCTGGGGCATTTTCCGCAATCCTGGGAGCTTTCGACCATTGGTGGTTGGGTGGCTTCCCGCTCCAGTGGCCAGCAGTCGCTGCGTTATGGCCGTATCGAGCAGATGTTTGCCGGTGGTCGTATGGAAACCCTGCTGGGGACGATGGATATTCCGACCATTCCGGCTTCTTCCGCTGGCCCGGATATGCGCGAAATCACCATGGGGATGGAAGGTCGCATGGGGATTTTCACCGAGGTGAAAGTGCGTGTTACCCGCATGGCCGAAGAAGAGCGCTTTTTTGTGGTCTTTATGCCCAACTGGCAGGCGGCCAAAACCGCCGTGCGTGAGCTGGTGCAGAATAAAGTACCGATGTCGATGATGCGGGTCAGCAATGCCAAAGAAGCCAAAACGCACCTTCACCTGGGCACCCAGGAAAAACAGTTTAAATTACTTGATCGCTTCCTGCGCCTGATGGGGATGGGTGACGAGCGCTGCATGCTGACTTACGGTGTGACCGGCACTAAGTATCAGAATAAAACGTCGCTGAAACAGATTCGTAAAGTACTGAAGTCGCATGGCGGGGTGGGTGGTCCGCTGGCCAATATTATGGGCAGCATCTGGTCCCATGGGCGTTTTAAATTTCCATACCTGCGTGAGACGACCTGGACCCGCGGCATTGCCGTGGATACGCTGGAAACCTCGACTGACTGGGATAATATCGATCAGTTAATGGCCGATGTTGAGAGCGCGCTGGAAACCGCACTGCGCAGCGATGGTGAAGAAGTGATGGTGTTTACCCACCTTTCGCACATGTACACTCAGGGTTCCAGCATCTACACCACGTATTTTTTCCGTTGTGCCGACAGCTATGAAGAAACTCTGGAACGCTGGCGCAAGCTGAAAAATAAAGCGTCTTCGGTTATTGCCCGTGGCCGCGCCACGATTTCACACCAGCACGGCGTTGGTAAAGATCACGCGCCGTATCTGCCGGCCGAAAAAGGCGCACTGGGTATGCGGGTTCTGAATACTTTGGTGCAGGATTTTGACCCGCAACAGCGTATGAATCCAGGGACGTTGCTGGAAAAAAGCAACGCCGGGAATACGGCAGAACATGCCGCAAAAAAGGCACAACAGGAGGCGGCTGAATCCGTCGTCGGATAACAGTCCCCCTGAATGAATAACTACATTCTCACTCATTCTTAAATACACGCCGGACAGGATAAAAGAGCAGTATGTCGCACACAGCATGGGCACCAGGACAGCGCGAACATCAGCTGGAACAGTTAACCAGTGCCGCGCAGCACTGGGATGTAATCGTTGCTGGTGGTGGTATTACCGGCGCGGGAATTGCCCGTGAGGCTGCACGCCGCGGTCTGAAAGTGCTGCTGCTGGAACGGCAGGATTTTGCCTGGGGTACGTCCAGCCGGTCATCCAAAATGGTGCATGGCGGTTTGCGTTATATCGCCGCAGGTGATGTAAAAACCACCATGCATTCGGTGCAGGAACGTGAACGTTTAATGACTGAGGCGCCGGGTCTGGTCGATCAGATGGGCTACCTGATGGCGCATTATAAAGGCGGTTTCCCCGGGCCTTTTGTATTTAATACGCTGCTGCGCATCTACGATTTCTTTGCTGGTAAGCGTTATCGCCATTATTTCAAACGTGACGACTTTGGTTTTTTAAGCCCGTTGCTGAATGAAAATGCATTAATTGGCGGCACGCAGTTTGCCGATGCCGTAACCGATGATGCCCGTCTGGTTGTTCGCGTGCTGCGTGAAGCACAGAAAGACGGTGCCGTTGTACTGAATTATGTCGGCGTTAAGCAATTGCTGAAAGACGGTGAGCAGGTTGTGGGTGCCCGTGTGGAAGATGTTCTCAGCGGTGAAGGCTATGACGTCAAAGCGGACGTGGTGATTAATGCGACCGGTGCCTGGGCAGATGAATTACGTGGTCAGATGACAGACGAAAAAAAGATTCGTCCGGCACGTGGCAGTCATATTGTTGTGCCTGCCTGGCGCTTACCGGTTGCGCAATCTTTTACGGCCATGCACCCGGACGATAAACGCCCTATTTTTATTTTTCCGTGGGAAGGGCGGACCGTTATCGGTACCACCGATCTGGACAATAATGGCATCGATAACAGTGAAGCCAGTATGACCCGGGCGGAGTTGGACTATCTGTTAAAAGTTGCGCTTTATCAGTTTCCGAAAGCTGATCTTACTGAAAAAGATATTATTTCCAGTTGGGCCGGCGTACGTCCGCTGGTATCGTCCGGAGCGTTAAATCCATCGAAAGAAAAGCGTGATCACAGCGTTTGGGATGATAAAGGTCTGGTCAGTGTCAGTGGCGGGAAGTTAACCACTTTCCGTTTAATTGCTCTGGATGCACTCGAAGCGGCACGTAAATACATTAAACGTTTTCCGGCCGGAGAGTTTGGCGCGCAGATTTTTACGCCGTCTGTTTCGTCGCATAAAAAATACCTCGCATTGCCCGGTTATGTACAAAAGCGCCTGAGTGGTCATTTTGGTATGGACCTTGATGCACTGCTCGATCTGGCCAAAGACGGCGAACTGGACGTTATTCCCGGCAGTCGCACCTTGTGGGCGGAATTACGCTGGTCGGCGGCGAATGAGTCGGTAATACATCTGGATGATTTACTGCTGCGCCGCACCCGTCTCGGCTTATTGCTGGAACAGGGCGGACTTGGATTTATTGAAAAAATCCGTGCAGTCTGTGCTGAGGAATTGGGTTGGAATGATGCACAGTTTCAGCAGGAACTTGAGCGTTATCAGGCCATCTGGAATAAGTATTACAGCATCCCCAAATAATATAAACGCCATAACAGATCCCCGAATGTGGGCGCTCTGTCGTGGCGTTTTATCACAACGATAAAAAGAATCAGGCAGCTCAGCAGTATGGCAAATGCGGAATATTTACTGGCAATTGATAACGGCACTCAAAGTGTGCGCGTGCTGGTGTTTGATCAGCAGGGTAACGAAGTTGCCAAGAGTAAAGTAACCATTGAACCATATTTTTCCCATCATCCGGGCTGGGCAGAACAGGACGCTGGTTATTACTGGGAAAACCTTCAGGAAGCCTTTAAGCGTTTATGGGCGCAGGGTAAGGTCACGCCGGATCAGATTTGTGGTGTGTCGCTGACAACGCAGCGCTACACCATGATCAATCTTGATGAAAATTTTCAGCCGCTGCGTCCGGCGATTGTCTGGATGGATCAGCGTCAGGCTGCGGTAGAAACTCCCGTCGGCGGCATTTGGGGCGTGCTGATTAAAACCCTGGGTCTGAGTCATTTAATCCGCGAGATGCGTGCAAAAGCACGGGATAACTGGATTGTTCAGCACGAACCGGATGTATGGGCAAAAACCCGCTATTACGTGAATTTATCAGCCTGGCTGACGTATTGTCTGAGTGGCGAATTAAAAGATTCGACTGGTTCCATCGTTGGTTATTTGCCATACGACTACAAACGTCAGCAATGGGCAAAGCCTTCTGATCTGAAATGGAAACTGCTGTCTGCTACCCGCGAGATGATGCCGGAGCTGGTTTCTCCGGGTGAGCCGTTAGGGGTTATTTGCGCAACGGCTGCGGCGTTAACCGGTTTGCCGGCCGGATTGCCGATGATTGCCGCAGCCTCGGATAAAGCCTGCGAAGTGATGGGTGCTGGTGGTCTGGATGCACACATCGGATGTCTGAGCTACGGTACGACGGCAACCATCAACACCACAACTGCCAAATACATCGAAACAATTCCGTTTATTCCACCTTATACCGCTGCGATTCCCGGACACTACAACACCGAGATGATGATTTATCGCGGCTTCTGGATGGTGAGCTGGTTTAAAGAAGAGTTAGCGCATAACGAGCAGCGCCTGGCGTTTGAACGCGGTATTGAGCCGGAGCAATTATTTGATGAGCTGGTCAATCAGGTACCGGCAGGGTCAATGGGATTGATGATGCAACCTTATTGGTCGCCTGGGGTACGTCAGCCGGGGCCGGAAGGAAAGGGCGCGTTGATCGGTTTTGGTGATGTGCATAAACGGGCGCATATTTACCGTGCGATTCTCGAAGGCCTGGCGTATGAATTGCGCCAGGGTAAAGAACAGATTGAAAAGCGCAGTGGTGTGCCTATTACGCGTTTGCGCGTATCGGGCGGTGGTTCTCAGAGTGATGCGGCCATGCAGTTAACTGCGGATATTTTTGGCATGGCTGCAGAGCGCCCGCACACCAGTGAAACTTCTGGCTTGGGCGCTGCCATTAATTGTGCCGTCGGTTTAGGGATTTATCCCGATTACCGCAGTGCCATTATGCAAATGACACGGGTTGGTCAGGTGTTTGAGCCGGAATTGAATACGGTGCGGCTGTATGACCGTCTCTATAAAGAGGTTTACCGCAAAATGTATAAGCGCATGAAACCTCTGTATCAGAGCATTCGTGAAATAACCGGTTATCCGCAGTAAAGTCAGCCAGCGTTCTGCAGCAGGGCATTGGCTGTTTGCAGGGCGTTCAGGTAGTGCCATTCAAGCTGTGCCGGACTGACGCCCAGGCCTTGCAGTACATTCCAGTCAATTGCTTGCCATTGGCCTTTTTCCATCCGCACCGTTGTTGCCAGAATAAAACCGTAGTCACCCTGATGATTCGTCAGGGCGACGGTCAGTTCGACCGGCAGGCGCAGGCGCTCGCAGATTTCTTCCAGCGGACGGTCGAGAAATGCATCCAGTAAAGAGAATAGGCCGAGGGTGAATGCGGTTTCGTCATCCAGATTGGGCCAGGAAAACACCAGCGCTTTACACAGAAATGCACGCACAACGGCCTGCTCGCGTAATACGGCGGGTTTTTCCTGCAGGCGGCCGAGGGCAATCAGGTTGGCCCAGGCCCGCAGGCGATCAAGGCCAACAATGACAATTGCCCGGGAAATTGAGGTAATTTCCCGGGCAAAGCCGACGGCCGCAGAATTAACCATCTGCAGCAACTTGTAGCTCAGTTGTGGGTCGGTCTGCAGAATTTTGGCGACCTCCTCAATTTTGCTGTCTTCATTGTTCAGAATCCGGAGTAACTGCAGAACGGCCAGCTGATTGTCGGGCAGGCGCTTACCATAAACATTGGCCGGATGACTGAAAAAATACCCCTGGAACAGCGTACAGCCAGCTTCTTTGCATAGTCGATATTCTTCCTGCGTCTCTACTTTTTCAGCCAACCATTGCAGATTGTGTTGCTGGTATTTATTAATCAGGGCGGGCAGGTTGTTCAGGTCGGGCAGCCGGCGTATATCGACTTTGACGATATCGATAAGAGGAAACAGGGGCGCCTGGCTTTCGTCGCCTTCGTAATCGTCCAGCGCGATTTTGTAGCGCAACTTTTTCAGTCGGCGTAACGCAGCCAGGTTTTCTTCGTTGGCCGGGATGTATTCCAGCAGCTCGGCAACAATACTGTTGGCTGGCATTATTGGCGGATGGTGCAGCCAGTGACTGGTGAAATTAATAAAAGCGGGCAGGCCTCCGGTTACCAGATCGATGCCAATATCGTTGAAGGCGCTGATCAATACTTCGCTGGTTGCGCGGTCACCGTGCTCATTCTGCCAGGCGAGTGTATCTTGTGGCATAGGGCGGCACAGCAACTCATAGCCAACCACCTGCAGGCTGGAGTCCAGAATAGGCTGACGCGCCAGCAGTGGTGGATCTGTTTTATCCATATTATGTCCCTGATTCACACCCTCAAGTGTAGACAGTATTTTCATGCGTTTTTATTGCTCTTAGCTACACTTTGGTAAAGAACGGTTATTGGAGTGTGATATGAGCGGGGTTCTGAGTAGTGTTGATGCCCGTACCAAGCTGGTCGGGCAAAACCGGCTGGAACTGCTGTTGTTTCATCTCGGGGGCTCACAGCACTTTGCGATCAACGTATTTAAGGTGCAGGAAGTCATGCGCATGCCGCGCCTGACCCGTATCCCTGATCGCCACCCTGTGGTGCGCGGGGTGACGCATTTGCGCGGGCAAACGGTGCCTGTCGTGGATCTGCGTCATGCTATCCAGATGGGACCGCTGAAGCTGAATGAAGAAGATGCCACCATCATCGTGACGGAATACAACATGACGGTACAGGCTTTCCTGGTGGGTGGCGTTGACCGTATCGTCAATATGAACTGGAGTGAGATTCTGCCGCCGCCGGGTGGCGCGGGGCGTCAGCATTATCTGACGGCTATTACCCGTATTGATGATCGTATTGTTGAAATCATTGACGTAGAAAAAGTACTGGCGGAAATCGCTCCTTACAACTCGATTTTGTCAGCGGATGCCTACGATACCGAGTTGCTGGAAAAAGTCCGGGGTAAAGACATTCTGATCGTCGATGATTCGCATGTGGCCATTCAGCAGATGCGTCAGGTGCTGGAACCTATGGGGCTGAATATTATCGAGGCTCACAATGGCCTTGAGGCCTATCAGCTGCTGATGCACTGGAAAGAAGAAGGTCGCGATGTAAACAGTAATCTGGTGATGATTATTACCGACGCGGAAATGCCGGAAATGGACGGTTATATGCTGACCACGGAAATCCGTCGTGATTCTGAATTAAAAGAGACTTTCATTATTTTGCATACATCCTTGTCCGGTAATTTTAATAAGGCAATGGTTGAAAAAGTGGGCTGTAATGGCTTCTTATCCAAGTTCGCACCGGAAGCGATGGCCAAAGAAGTACAGCGACTGATGCGGGAAAAAATGAAAATGCCGCCCCGGCCAGAATGATCTCTGACCGATGGATATTCAAAAGCGCCTTCGTGGCGCTTTTTTATTGCCTGTTTGATTCTTGTTAAGGTCCGTTTGGCGCTGTATTGAGTATGTTGTTTGTTGCTGGGGTATCCATTAGAGTTGTGCCTCAACAAGGAGGGCGTATGCCAACGATTTCCCGCTTATTTATCTATCCGATCAAATCCTGTGCGCCGGTTGAAGTAGAGCAGTTGATATTCGATGAGTATGGACCCGTCGGAGATCGCCGTTTCCTGTTGGTGGATGAGCAGGGGGGCTTTATTACGCAGCGCCAGCAGCCGAAGATGGCTCATATTCGCCCGGATTTGAAAGCATCGGCGCTGATGGTTGCCTTTGCCGGTAAGGATACGCTTGAGGTGCCATTACGCGAGCATGCGGCGGTATTGCAAACGGTAAGTGTCTGGAGTGATACGTTGCCCGCAGAAGACTGTGGTGATGAGGCCGCCGCCTGGTTTTCAGATGTTCTTGGCATCGCCTGTCGGTTGGTCCGGCTACCGGCTGACAGTCAGCGTCAGGTCGATCTGCGCTATGCCGAGCCTGGGCAGTGGGTCAGTTTTGCGGATGGTTTTCCTGTGTTAGTTACCACTGAAAGCAGTCTCGGAGCACTTTCTGAGCGGGTGGGGCGTGAATTAAAGATGGAGCGTTTTCGGCCGAATGTTGTGTTGGCGGGAACGGCTGTTTTTGCCGAGCGCGAATGGCACTCTTTGTTGCACAAAGACGGTCTGCTGAATATTTGCAAGCCATGTCAGCGTTGTGTGATTCCCACGCGGAGTATGGAGACGCTGGAACGTGAAGGTGATGTGCTGGATGTCCTAAAAGAACTTTGCCGTATCGATGGGAAAATCATTTTTGGCCAGAATGCTCTGGTTTCAGGTGTGCAGGTACTGAATATCGGCGACGAATTGGTTGAGCACTTTAAACCATAATTCGTGGTATCAGAAAAACTCGATATCGTCGTCAGTGTTAAAATTGTCCTTAGCCTGTTTGTCGAAGTGGTGGCGGTAGATCTCCAGCGCCTCGGCAACGGAATGGCCGGCCATGATGTGTTCAAACATAATGCGTTCGGCTTCCATGGTGTAATTGCTTTTGATGTGTTGCTGTAAGGTATTCCAGGCAACGGATTGGTAGCGTTGTTCGGCGTTGCCAATTAAGTGGCCCATACGTTCCAGGCTGTCACCCACGTGCTCAAGGCGCTGTGTCAGGCGATCATAAAACTGGAAAGCAATGATTGCCTGCTGGATTTCCTGCTGTAATTCACCGGCTATTTGCCCTGCTTTTTGCGGCATGTCGCTGTCTGCAGACGCTGCCAGTTGCAACAGTTTTTGCGAGTTGCCTGCCATGGCAGTAAAGCTGGTGGTCAGCTTATTGATGGACTGGTTGCCTTCATGCAATGAGGTGTCAATCTGTGCGACGGCAAGCGCCAGCATGGTCAGTGTTTCGCCAACCTGGCTCCAGTCAACTTCGTGTTCCGTTTTTCCGTATCCGCCCAGGGTGTGGCGCTGTTGGTGGCTCATGCAGATTCTCATTTTAGCAACTGCTTAAAGCATAGATGAGAATCCACAGCTTGCCTGTTGAATGCCTCAGGCTTTCTGTTGTTGCAGGCGCAGCAGCAGGGCAGAGGTGTCCTGACGTCCGGCGCCCAGTGTTTGCAGTTCGCCATAGTACTGGTTCACCAGGCGGGTAATGGCAAGATTGGCACCGTTGCGGTTTGCTTCTTCGAGGCAGATATCCAGATCTTTGCGCATCCAGTCAATAGCAAAGCCATGCTGGTATTCGCCATCAATCATGGTCTGATGACGGTTGCTCATCTGCCAGCTTCCGGCGGCTCCCTGGGAGATCACCTCCATCACTTTACTGCGGTCCAACCCTGCCTGTTCGGCAAAATGCAACCCTTCAGCTAAGGCCTGTATCAGCCCGGCGACACAAATCTGATTCACCATTTTGGTTTTTTGGCCGCAACCAATGTCGCCCAAGCGTTCAATCATTCGCGTGTACGGGGATGTCAGTTGTTTAATCTCGGGGTAGTCATCGGTATGGCATCCAACCATCAGGCTGAGCTGGCCGTTGATGGCGCCCTGTTGGCCGCCGGATACAGGTACATCGGCAAAGCGCAGATTGAAATTTTGCGCTGCAGAGGCCATGTCTTCGGCCAGTGTTGCTGACGTTGTTGTGTGGTCAATGATCAGCGCGCCGGGGCGCATGGCGGCCATGGCATTATGACTGCCGATTAGCAGGTCACGGACATCGTCATCCCGCCCAACGCAGAGGATAACAGCGTCACAATTGCTGACGGTGGTGGCGACATCGCCGAATCCCTGACCACGGAATTCCTTAATCCATTGGTCTTTTTTGGTTTGGCTGCGGTTATAAACTCTGACCTCATGACCGCTGTTGGCAAGGTGGCCCGCCATCGGATACCCCATGTTGCCCAGTCCGATAAATGCCAGTGTTGCCATTGGAATCTCCTCGTAAATAAATAAAAAAAAGCCGCTCAGTGAGCGGCTTTTTATACAACGATCCGATTATCCCGGATAGTCGCGTTTTGGGTGGCCAGTGTACAGCTGGCGCGGACGACCAATGCGGTAATCGCTGCTGATCATTTCGTTCCAGTGTGCAATCCAGCCTGGGGTGCGGCCGGTGGCAAAGATAACGGTGAACATTTCTGTTGGAATGCCAATCGCTTTCAGGATGATGCCAGAGTAGAAGTCAACGTTCGGATACAGGCCGCGTTTTACGAAGTACTCGTCTTCGGTCGCGATTTTTTCCAGTTTCATGGCGATTTTCAGCAGCGGGTCATCTTCCATGCCCAGTTCAGCCAGAACTTCGTCACAGGTTTGCTTCATTACTTTCGCGCGAGGGTCGAAGTTTTTGTAAACGCGGTGACCGAAGCCCATCAGACGGAATGGATCTTCTTTGTCTTTTGCTTTGTCGATGAACTTATCTATGTTGGACTCATCACCGATCTCAGTCAGCATGTTCAGTACGGCTTCGTTGGCACCGCCGTGAGCAGGGCCCCACAGTGCTGCAATGCCGGACGCGATGCAGGCGAATGGGTTGGCTCCGGTAGAGCCAGCCAGGCGCACTGTTGACGTTGATGCATTTTGTTCGTGGTCGGCGTGCAGCAGGAAGATACGGTCCATTGCTTTGGCCAGAACAGGGCTGATTTTCTTCTCGTCACATGGGGTGTTGAACATCATGTGCAGGAAGTTTTCGGAGTAGCTCAGTTCATTGCGTGGGTACATGAACGGCTGGCCGATGGAATATTTGTAAACCATGGCTGCCAAAGTTGGCATTTTTGCAATCAGGCGGTGTGCAGATACAACACGGTGATGTTCGTCGTGGATATCCAGAGAGTCGTGGTAGAACGCAGAAAGTGCGCCGACCACACCACACATAACAGCCATTGGGTGAGCATCACGGCGGAAACCATTAAAGAAATGGCTCAGTTGCTCGTGCACCATGGTGTGGTTCTTGATGGTGCTGACGAATGTTTCTTTTTCCTGTGCGGTTGGCAGTTCGCCGTGCAGCAGCAGGTAGCAGGTTTCTAAATAGTCAGATTTTTCCGCCAGTTGGTCGATCGGGTAGCCACGGTGCAGCAGAACACCGGCAGCGCCGTCGATATAGGTAATTTTTGATTCAGTTGCGGCGGTCGACATGAAACCCGGATCGTAGGTAAACAGGCCTT
The DNA here is from genome assembly GCF_025318105.1 of Thalassolituus pacificus. Classification (NCBI taxonomy): domain Bacteria; kingdom Pseudomonadati; phylum Pseudomonadota; class Gammaproteobacteria; order Oceanospirillales; family Oceanospirillaceae; genus Thalassolituus; species Thalassolituus pacificus. The sequence goes on along the minus strand of NZ_JAOANI010000019.1, from coordinate 476,502 downwards.
TGCCGGAGAGGCTGCGAACGTCGACAACATCAGGTCCGAGAGAGCCTTCGTAAACCGGAAGTTCCAGAGTTTCTTCTATGCCGTCAACTTTCAGTGTTGCTTTTTTGTCAGCCATGGATAGGCCTCCTGCTGTTCAAAATTTAGCCTTAAATATAAGGCGGACCTAAAAAGAAAGGGCACAACTATAGGTTCTGAACTCCGTTTGTCAATTACCCAGCGGTCGAGCAGCCATAAGCAGCCGGGTCTAGTATAGTCCTGCTGCGATAATGTCACCTGATCTGTTGCATTTATGTACTGCATGCGCGATCGCGGCGCAGACTGTTTGTAAATCAACGGGTGGGTGACTATAATTTGTCGCGACCCGAAACTTGTGCAAACCTTGTACAAGGGTTTGGGTATCTTCTTGAGCCTGCGCTTAACTTCCCCCTGTTATGGGCGGTGTTAAGCCCAAATAAGAGTGTAAGAGCCGTGAATAGCAATAGACCTACAAATTTAGATCTGACTACTATTGAGCTCCCACTTCCCGGCAAAGCCTCCATCCTTCATCGTATCTCCGGTTTTATTCTGTTCTTCGCCGTAGCATTTATGCTGTGTGCGCTGGCGGCATCTCTGGAGTCAGCAGAAAGCTTTGCTGAACTGAAATCGGTGTTTGATAACGGTTTGGTCAAGTTCATCACCTGGGGCATTTTGTCCGCACTGGGTTACCACCTGGTAGCGGGCGTTAAGCACCTGTTGATGGATATGGGAATTGGTGAAACCAAAGAAGGCGGTCGTACCGGAGCCATCATTACCTTGGTACTTGGCGTGATCGTAATCGTTCTGGCAGGAGTTTGGGTATGGTAGCAAGTGTCACCAATTTGGGCCGTAGTGGCCTGTATGACTGGGTTGTCCAGCGTCTGAGTGCGGTCATTCTTGCGCTTTACACTCTGTTTCTGCTGGGCTTCCTGATTGCCTCTCCAGACCTGCAATACGGACAATGGCAGGGCCTGTTTGCCTGCACCTGGATGAAAGTATTCAGTCTGGCTGCCCTGATCTCAATTTGTGCGCATGCCTGGGTAGGTATGTGGACCATTTCAACTGACTATCTCAAAGCCGCCGCAATCCGTTTTGCGTTCCAACTGGTATGCGCAGGATTCCTGTTCGTTTACCTGGTTTGGGGTATCGACATTCTCTGGAGTGTGTAAGTCATGTCTAAAATCAGAACCATGTCCTTCGATGCCATCGTAATTGGTGGTGGTGGCGCGGGTATGCGTGCTGCGCTGCAGTTGACCGAAGCAGGCATCAAAACCGCATGTGTAACCAAAGTGTTTCCAACACGTTCGCATACGGTATCAGCACAGGGTGGTATTACGTGTGCCATCGCGTCCAACGATCCCAATGATGATTGGCGCTGGCACATGTACGACACAGTCAAAGGCTCCGATTACATCGGTGACCAGGATGCTATTGAATATATGTGTTCAGTAGGTCCTCAGGCTGTGTTCGAACTTGAACACATGGGCTTGCCATTTTCCCGTACCGAAGAAGGCCGTATTTATCAGCGTCCTTTCGGTGGTCAGTCTAAGGGTCCTAATGATCCGACTCAGGCTGCCCGTACATGTGCCGCCGCTGACCGTACCGGTCATGCTTTGCTGCACGCTCTGTATCAGGGCAACCTGAAAGGCGGTACTACCTTCCTGAATGAATGGTATGCCGTTGATCTGGTTAAAAACTCCAAGGGTCAGATTGCTGGTGTTATCGCCATCGATATCGAATCCGGCGAAACCAGCTACATCAAAGCTAAAGCCACTGTTTTGGCTACCGGTGGTGCTGGTCGCATTTATCAGTCAACGACCAATGCTCTGATTAACACCGGTGACGGCGTTGGCATGGCACTGCGTGCTGGTGTGCCGATGCAGGATATGGAAATGTGGCAGTTCCACCCAACGGGTATTGCTGGCGCAGGTACATTGGTGACCGAAGGCTGTCGTGGTGAAGGTGGTTACCTGATCAATAAAGACGGCGAACGCTTCATGGAGCGTTATGCGCCCAACGCCAAAGACCTTGCGGGTCGTGACGTGGTTGCCCGTTCAATGGTTCTGGAAATTCTGGAAGGTCGTGGCTGTGGCGAAAACGGCGATCACGTATTCCTGAAGCTGGATCATCTGGGCGAAGAAACCCTGAACGCCAAGCTGCCTGGTATTCTTGAATTGTCGCGTACTTTTGCTCACGCCGATCCGGTGAAAGAGCCCATTCCGGTTGTTCCGACCTGTCACTACATGATGGGTGGCGTGCCAACCAATATTGGTGGTCAGGCGCTGACTCAGGACGAAAATGGTAACGATGTTATCGTTGAAGGCCTGTACGCTGCCGGTGAGATTGCTTGTGTATCCGTGCACGGGGCAAACCGTCTGGGCGGTAACTCACTGCTGGATCTGGTGGTATTCGGTCGTGCGGTTGGTCTGCAGGTCGAGAAAAGCTTCAAAGATGGCTTTGAGTCAGCGGATGCTTCTGAAGAAGATATCGAACGTGCCATGGCGCGTCTGAATCGTCTGAACAACTCCACTTCTGGTGAGTCTGTAGCTGCGGTTCGTGCAGATCTGCAGAAAACCATGCAGCTGTACTTCGGTGTATTCCGTGAAGGTCCGAGCATGGAAAAAGGTCTGGCAATGCTTGACGAAATCGGTGTGCGTATTAAAAACACCGTGCTCGACGATAAGAGCGGTGCGTTTAACACTGCCCGTATCGAAGCGCTGGAACTGGATAACCTTTACGAAACAGCTTACGCCACTGCCGTTGCGGCTATTGAGCGTAAAGAGTCACGCGGTGCGCATGCCCGTAACGACTTCACAGAGCGTGACGATGAGAACTGGCTGTGCCACTCATTGTACTTCCCTCAAACCAAGACCATCGGTAAGCGTGCGGTGAACTTTGCTCCCAAAACTATGGAAGCATTCCCGCCGAAGATCCGTACTTATTAATAGGGGAGTATTGAAATGTTAGTAAGTATCTACCGTTACAACCCTGAAAAGGATGCAGCGCCGTTCATGCAAGACTATGAGATTGCTCTTCCTGCGGGAAAGGATCTGATGGTTCTGGATGTTCTGAATCTGGTTAAAGAGCAAGACGTATCGGTTTCTTACCGTCGCTCCTGTCGTGAGGGCGTATGTGGCTCTGACGGCATGAACATCAACGGTAAGAATGGACTGGCCTGTATCACGCCAATCTCTGAAGCAACCAAAGGTAAAATGGACAAGCTCGTGCTGCGTCCGCTGCCAGGTATGCCAGTGATTCGTGATCTGGTGATCGATATGGCACTGTTCTATAAGCAGTACGAGAAGATCAAACCTTACCTGGTGAATAACACACCGGCACCGGCGATCGAACGTCTGCAGACACCTGAAGAGCGCGAAAAACTGGATGGTCTGTACGAGTGTATTCTCTGTGCCTGCTGTTCAACTTCCTGCCCGTCTTTCTGGTGGAACCCGGACAAGTTTGTCGGTCCGGCAGGTCTGTTGCAGGCTTACCGCTTCCTGGCGGACAGCCGTGACACGATGACACAGGAACGATTGGCGGAATTGAGTGATCCATTCAGTGTATTCCGTTGCCGTGGCATCATGAATTGTGTCAATGTGTGCCCGAAAGGATTGAATCCAACGCGCGCCATTGGCCACATCCGTAATATGCTGTTATCCCAGCAATTATAGGAAAAGCACCACTGACGACCGGTGGTATTAGACGTAAGTGGGCTGGACACACAGCCCACTTACGTTGACAATTTTTCAAAAATAGACCTCACAAAGTTCTATTTTTAACTAAGCTGAATTTTTAGTTGAGGGAGCGGGGAATCCCCGGTTCACCTCAGAGGCCTTGCGATCTATCCGGTCGGCCCTCTATCCTGCCTAGCGCTAGAGTCGGTGCGTACACTCTGTGGGTGATTTCCCTCGTTTATTCAAAAACAGGGTGGTCGTACATGCACGAGCAGACAATGGAGCAACTTTGGAGCACCTCTCAGTTAGCTGGAGGTAACGTTGCTTATATGGAGGAGCTCTTCGAAACCTACCTCAAAGACCCCAATGAGGTTCCCGAAGAGTGGCGCAATTATTTTGATCAGTTACCACGCGTCGACGAAAACACTTCCGTAGATACTCCCCATAAGCCCATTCGGGAACAGTTTCTTCTTATTTCCAAAAACCAGCGTCGTTCCCGACCTGTGTCTCAGGGTTCTGTCAGCTCTGATCACGAGCTTAAGCAAGTTCAGGTGTTGCAATTAATCAATGCCTATCGTGGTCGTGGTCATCAGCATGCCAAACTGGATCCACTGGATCTGATGGAACGCCAGAAGGTGCCTGACCTTGATCTGTCATTTCATGGTTTGTCCCGGGCCGATTTGGATACTGTATTCAAAACCGGCTCTTTGTTTATTGGCCAAGACGAAGCGTCGCTGAACGACATTCTTGCTGCTCTGGAAATGACGTACTGCGGAACGGTTGGTTCCGAGTACATGCACATTGTTAACACCGCTGAACAGCGCTGGTTCCAGCAGCGCCTGGAAAGCGTGCGCGCCCATCCGAAATTTGGCAGCGAAGTTAAGCTTCATCTGCTCGAGCGTTTAACCGCTGCCGAAGGTCTGGAAAAATATCTGGGCTCGCGCTATCCGGGTGTAAAACGTTTCGGCCTGGAAGGTGGTGAAAGTCTTATTCCGCTCATGGACGAACTGATCCAGCGCAGCGGCACTTACGGTGCCAAAGAAATTGTTATTGGTATGGCGCACCGTGGTCGACTGAATACCCTGATTAATACCCTGGGTAAAAAGACCTCCGACCTGTTTGATGAATTCGACGGAAAAGTCCATTACGAATCCCATGGTGACGTTAAATACCACCAGGGGTTTTCATCGAACGTAATGACCTCCGGTGGTGAAGTGCATCTGGCACTGGCGTTTAACCCGTCTCACCTTGAAATTGTTTCGCCTGTGGTCGAAGGTTCGGTACGCGCACGTCAGGATCGCCGTAATGATACAACCGGGGAAAAAGTGGTTCCCGTGATCATGCACGGTGACTCGGCGTTTGCTGGTCAGGGTGTGGTTATGGAAACATTCCAGATGTCACAGACCCGCGCTTATAAAACCGGTGGCACGATTCATATCGTAATTAACAACCAGGTTGGTTTTACCACATCCAAGCGCGAAGATGTTCGCTCAACAGAATACTGCACTGACGTGGCCAAAATTGTTGAGGCGCCCATTCTGCATGTGAATGGTGATGATCCTGAAGCGGTGTTGTTCGTCACTCAGCTGGCGGTTGATTACCGTAACGAATTTAAGAAAGACGTTGTAATCGATCTGGTTTGCTATCGTCGTCGTGGCCATAACGAAGCGGATGAACCATCCGGTACGCAGCCTTTGATGTACGCCAAAATCAAAAGTCAGAAAACCACCCGCGAACTGTATTCCAATAAGCTGATCGAAGCGGGCGTGTTGACGCAGGAAGACAGCAAAGAGTTTGAGGAAGAATACCGTAAGGCACTTGATAACGGTCATCACGTTGCCAAAAGTTTGGTGAAAGAGCCTAACACTGAACTTTTCGTGAACTGGACACCTTATCTTGGACACGAGTGGACGGCGCGTGCGGATACCCGCTTCGATCTGAAGCAGCTGCAGGAGCTGGCCAATAAGCTGCTCGAAGTGCCGGAAGGGTTCTCGGTACAGCGTCAGGTTGGCAAAATTATGGAAGACCGTGGCCGTATGGCGGCGGGTGCCATGCCAATTAACTGGGGCTTCGCAGAAACGATGGCGTATGCCACTTTGCTGCATGAAGGCCATCAGATCCGTATTACCGGTCAGGATGTTGGTCGCGGTACTTTCTCACACCGCCATGCTGTTTTGCACAATCAGAAAGACGGCTCCAGCTATATTCCGCTGCAACATGTAAAAGAAGATCAGCCACCTTTTGACCTTTACGACTCTCTGTTGTCAGAAGAGGCCGTACTGGCTTTCGAATATGGTTATTCCACCACTACGCCGGGTGCATTGGTAATCTGGGAAGCGCAGTTTGGTGATTTTGCCAACGGCGCTCAGGTTGTATTTGATCAGTTTATTTCATCCGGTGAGCACAAGTGGGGACGTCTGTGTGGTCTGACCATGTTGCTGCCACACGGCTATGAAGGGCAGGGTCCAGAACATTCCTCGGCTCGCATGGAGCGTTATCTGCAACTGTGTGCAGAACATAACGTTCAGATTTGTGTCCCATCTACGCCTGCGCAGGTTTACCACATGCTTCGTCGTCAGGTGATTCGTCCACTGCGTAAGCCACTGGTCGTGATGTCACCGAAGAGTCTGCTGCGTCACAAACTGGCGATCAGCACGCTGGAAGAATTGGCCGGCGGTCGTTTCTACACCGTGATCGATGAAGTCGATGAGCTGGACGCTAAAGCGGTTCGTCGTGTGTTGCTGTGTTCCGGTAAAGTTTACTATGACTTGCTGGAGCGTCGTCGCGCAGAAGAAATAAATGACGTTGCTATTGTTCGTATTGAACAGTTGTACCCATTCCCGGCGAAACAGCTTGCCAAGGTTCTCTCTAAATACAGCAATGTTGAAGAGGTTATCTGGACGCAGGAAGAGCCGATGAACATGGGTGCCTGGTACAGCAGTCAGCACCATATGCGTCGCGCACTGTCACAGCTTAATCCTGATCTGCATCTGCAATATGCGGGTCGGGCAGCTTCGGCCTCGCCGGCAGCAGGCTACATGGCTCTGCATCTGGAACAGCAAGAAACATTAATTCGTGACGCTCTGGGAATCCAGAGCTAGGTAACCGCAGGAATATTAAGGAAAACATAATGAGCATCGAAATTAAGGCACCCACTTTTCCTGAGTCTGTCGCTGACGGCACGGTTGCTACCTGGCATAAAAAGCCTGGTGAACCCGTGCAGCGTGATGAGCTGTTGGTGGATATTGAAACCGATAAAGTTGTACTGGAAGTTGTAGCACCAGCCAACGGCACACTGAAAAATGTGCTCAAGGAAGAAGGTGATGTTGTACTGAGTGACGAAGTTCTTGCGGTCTTTGTTGCAGGCGATGTTGCAGCCCCTGCGGCTGAAGCTGAGGCCCCGGCTGCTGCCGAACCAGCTGCCGCGTCGGGTGACGTGATTATGAGTCCGGCGGCACGCAAAATTGCGGAAGAAAATGGTGTGGCGGCGTCTGCCGTTACTGCGACCGGTAAAGATGGCCGGGTGACCAAAGAAGATGTCGTTAATCATCTGAAAGCAGCACCAAAAGCAGCTCCGGCGGCTGCTCCTGCACCAGCAAAAACTCCGGCACCTGCAGCAAAAGCGGCTGTTATTCCGGAGGGCGAACGCATTGAAAAACGTGTGCCTATGACTCGTCTGCGTGCCACCATTGCCCGCCGTTTGGTCGATGCTCAGCAGAACGCTGCAATGCTGACAACCTATAACGAAGTCAACATGAAGCCGGTGATGGATCTGCGTGCCAAGTACAAAGATCAGTTTGAAAAAGTACATGGCGTGAAGCTGGGCTTCATGTCGTTCTTTGTGAAAGCCGCGACAGAAGCTCTGAAACGCTTCCCGGCCGTTAACGCATCCATTGATGGTAACGACATGGTCTACCATGGCTATCAGGATATTGGTGTGGCTGTATCGACTGAGCGTGGCCTGGTTGTACCGGTTCTGCGTGATACCGATGCGATGGGGCTGGCTGAAATTGAGAGTTCAATTGGCGATTATGCTGGTCGTGCCCGTGACGGAAAACTCGGTATTGATGAAATGCAGGGCGGTACCTTTACCATTACTAATGGCGGTACGTTTGGCTCGCTTATGTCTACGCCGATTCTGAACCCGCCACAGACTGCGATTATGGGAATGCACAAAATTCAGGAACGCCCAATGGCCGTCAATGGTCAGGTTGTTATTCTGCCAATGATGTACCTGGCACTGTCATACGATCACCGTATGATCGATGGTAAGGAAGCAGTGCAGTTCCTGGTAGCTATTAAAGATTTGCTGGAAGACCCGGCTCGCCTGCTGTTAGACATTTAATCGGATAGTTAAGGAAATAAACATGAGTAAGAAGTTTGATGTCGTCGTTATCGGTGGTGGTCCTGCCGGTTATGTCGCAGCTATCCGTTGTGCACAGCTGGGTCTGAACACGGCCTGTATCGATAAATGGCTGAGCAAAGAGGGTAAAGCTGTTTTTGGTGGTACCTGTCTGAACGTCGGTTGTATTCCATCGAAAGCGCTGCTGGATACTTCGCACAAATACGAAGAAGCCAAAGAGAAGTTATCTCTGCATGGCATCAGTGTTGGTGAAGTGAACATCGACATTGCGGCGATGCTTAAGCGTAAGGATCAGATCGTTAAAAATCTGACCATGGGTGTAGCGACACTGTTTAAAGCCAACGGTGTTACCGGGCTCGAAGGTACTGGGAAATTGCTGGCTGGTAAAAAGGTCGAATTTACCAGTCATGCAGGAACTGCTGAAATCCTTGAAGCTGATCACGTTATTATTGCAACGGGCTCTGTACCGGTAAATATTCCGCCGGCTCCACTGACAGAAGGCGTCATCGTTGATTCAACCGGCGCCCTCGAGTTTGCCGAAGTACCGAAGCGTCTTGGTGTTATTGGCGCGGGTGTTATTGGTCTGGAGTTAGGCAGTGTCTGGGGCCGTCTGGGTGCGGAAGTGGTTGTACTGGAAGCTCAGGACAAGTTCCTGCATCTGGTGGATCAGACCGTTGCCAAAGAAGCTCAGAAACTGTTTACCAAACAAGGCATGACGATTCGTCTGGGTGCCCGTGTTACCGGAACTGAGGTGAAAGGCAAGCAGGTGACGGTGACGTATCAGGACGGAGAAGGTGAGAAAAAAGAAGTCTTCGACAAACTGATTGTTGCGGTAGGCCGCCGTCCGTACACCGAAGGCCTGATGGCCGGTGATTGCGGTGTGAATATGGATGAACGTGGATTTATTCACGTCGATGAAACCTGCAGTACCGATGCCCCTGGTGTTTGGGCTGTAGGTGATGTAGTCCGTGGTCCGATGCTGGCGCACAAAGCCTCCGAAGAAGGCGTTATGGTTGCCGAGCGTATTGCCGGTCATAAAGCGCAGCTGAATTATGATGTTATTCCTTCTGTAATTTACACCCATCCGGAAATTGCCTGGGTCGGTAAAACAGAAGAACAGATTAAAGCCGATGGCGAGCCGTACAACGTGGGTATGTTCCCGTTTGCTGCGAATGGTCGTGCCATGGCCTCAGCGGATACCGATGGCTTTGTGAAAATCATCGCGCATGCAGAAACCGATCGTATTCTGGGTGCCAGTGTGATTGGTCCGAGTGCCGGCGATCTGTGTCAGCAAATTGTTGTGGCAATGGAGTTTGGCTCCAGTGCTGAAGATGTCGGCATGATGGTGTTTGCACACCCAACCGTATCTGAAGCGGTTCACGAAGCGGCTTTGGCGGTGAATAACAATGCGATTCACAAAGCGAATCGTAAGACCAAGGCGAAAAAGTAATACGTTGGCCCGGAATGCCGGGCCTTCGCTTTATGGCCGGGCGAGAGTGCTGAGTAAGTACTGCCGACACGATTGGCTGCCCGGTAAAACAGGCTGTTGGGTAACCCCCGACTCAATAAGAGAAACAGGACGAAAGCGATGAACCTTCACGAATATCAGGGTAAACAGCTTTTTGCTCAGTATGGTCTGCCAGTGTCGAATGGCGTGGCAGCGCAGACTGCAGAAGAAGCTGCAGCAGCGGCCGACACCATTGGCGGTGACCGCTGGGTTGTTAAAGCTCAGGTACATGCCGGTGGCCGTGGTAAGGCCGGTGGTGTGAAGCTGGTTTCTTCCAAAGAAGAAATCTCTGAGTTTGCCAATAAGTGGCTGGGCAAAAATCTGGTCACTTACCAGACTGATGAAAAAGGTCAGCCGGTCAGCCGTATTCTGGTTGAAAGCTGTACCGATATCGCTCAGGAACTGTATCTGGGTGCGGTCGTCGACCGTTCTTCACGCCGTGTGGTTTTTATGGCCTCAACTGAGGGCGGTGTGGAAATTGAGAAAGTTGCGGAAGAAACTCCGGAAAAAATTCTGAAAGCGATCATTGATCCGCTGGTAGGCGCGCAGCCTTATCAGGGTCGTGAACTGGCTTTCCAGTTGGGCCTTAAGGGTGATCAGGTAAAACAATTCACCAATATTTTCCTGGGTCTGGCTAAGTTATTTGTCGATAAAGATCTGGCATTGCTGGAAATTAACCCGCTGGTGATCACCACCGAAGGTAATCTGCACTGTCTGGATGCCAAAATTAACATCGACAGCAACGCGGTATACCGTCACAAAGATCTGCAGGAAATGCACGATCCTTCCCAGGAAGATGCGCGTGAAGCACATGCCGCTGAGTGGGAACTGAACTATGTAGCACTCGATGGCAACATCGGCTGTATGGTGAACGGTGCTGGTCTGGCGATGGGCACAATGGATATCGTGAAACTGCATGGCGGCCAGCCTGCTAACTTCCTCGATGTTGGCGGCGGTGCTACGAAAGAGCGTGTGGTTGAAGCATTTAAAATCATTCTGTCTGACGACAAAGTGAAAGCCGTATTCATCAATATTTTTGGTGGTATCGTGCGTTGCGACATGATTGCTGAAGGCGTGATCGGCGCTGTGAAAGAAGTCGGAGTTAAAGTTCCTGTGGTTGTTCGCCTGCAAGGTAACAACGCTGAAGTGGGTGCAAAAGTTCTGACAGAAAGCGGCCTGAACATTATCGCCGATACCGACCTGACTGGCGCTGCCCAGAAAGTGGTCGCGGCTGCAGCTGGCAATTAAGGGGTAATCATGAGCATTTTAATCAATAAAGACACCAAAGTTATCTGCCAGGGCTTTACCGGTGCTCAGGGTACTTTCCACTCTGAACAAGCCATTGCTTACGGCACCAAAATGGTCGGTGGTGTAACGCCGGGTAAAGGCGGTACTGAGCACCTGGGTCTGCCGGTATTCAACACCGTTAAAGATGCGGTTGCGGCAACGGGTGCAGAAGCATCGGTTATCTACGTACCGGCTCCGTTCTGTAAGGATTCCATCCTGGAAGCCGCTAATGGTGGTATTAAGCTGATCGTGTGCATCACTGAAGGTATTCCGACGCTGGATATGCTGGATGCCAAAGTGAAGTGTGATGAGCTGGGCGTGCGTCTGATCGGACCTAACTGTCCGGGTGTGATCACTCCGGGAGAATGTAAAATCGGTATTATGCCAGGCCACATTCACTTGCCAGGCAAGGTCGGTATCGTATCCCGTTCCGGTACTCTGACGTATGAAGCGGTTAAGCAGACCACCGACTACGGTTTTGGTCAGTCTACCTGTGTGGGTATTGGTGGCGATCCTATTCCTGGTTCCAACTTTATCGACATCCTGAAATTGTTCCAGGAAGATCCGGCCACTGAAGCCATCGTTATGATTGGTGAAATTGGCGGTACTGCAGAAGAAGAAGCGGCGGCTTTCATTAAAGCGAACGTGACCAAGCCTGTGGTTTCTTACATTGCCGGTGTAACTGCACCTCCAGGCAAGCGTATGGGTCATGCTGGTGCGATTATTTCCGGCGGTAAAGGTACGGCGGCGGATAAGTTTGCTGCCCTGCAGGATGCTGGTGTTGCTACCTGTGAGAGCCTGGCCGATATCGGTAAGACTCTGAAAGAAGTTACTGGCTGGTAAGTTTTTACCGGTTATAAAAAACCCGCTTCGGCGGGTTTTTTTATGTCTTTAGCTCATGAGCTGAGCCAAACGACGTTATGAATACGCCGCTAGACCTTGGTGTTATGACCCTTGGTCGAATAGTCGCGGTAACCACACTTCCCCTAAGGTGTATTGATTCACACAGGGGGAGTTTTTATGGGTTACCAACAAGAATACCAGGCATCGATTGAACAGCCTGAAGCCTTCTGGCAAAAGCAATCACAGCGCATTCAATGGTTTAAAGAACCCAAAACCATACTCAGCAAAGATGATAATGGCATCGACCGCTGGTTTGCGGATGGGCAACTTAATACTGCCTATCTGGCGCTGGATTATCATGTTTTGCAGGGGCGTGGTGATCAGCTTGCTCTTATCTATGATTCCCCTGTGACCGGAAATAAACGTACCTATACCTACAGCCAGCTTACCGAAGCCGTAGCGCGCTGTGCCGGTATGCTGGTCAGCCAGGGCGTTGGTAAAGGCGATTGCGTGATCGTGTATATGCCGATGATTCCTGAGGCTGCGATCGCCATGCTGGCCTGTGCCCGCATTGGTGCGGTGCATTCGGTGGTATTTGGTGGTTTTGCACCGAATGAACTGGCAATTCGTATTGATGATGCTTCCCCGAAAGTGATTATGTCGGCTTCTTGTGGCATCGAGGTCGATCGTATCATTGAATACAAGCCCATTCTGGATGCAGCCATTAATATGGCGACGCACAAGCCAACCCGCTGCGTTATCTATCAGCGCGAGCAGCAGCGCTGTGAGTTGACCGCCGGTCGCGATATTGATTGGCAGCAGGCGGTCGCTGCGGCACAACCTGCCGACTGTACTCCGGTTTCCGCCCTCGATCCTTTGTATGTGTTGTACACCTCTGGCACCACGGGTAAGCCTAAAGGTGTTGTGCGCGATAATGGTGGTCATGCGGTAGCAATGAGCTACAGCATGAGCGTGGTTTACGACATGCATCCTGGCGACGTGTTCTGGGCGGCGTCCGATGTAGGCTGGGTGGTAGGCCACTCTTATATTGTTTATGCGCCATTAATTGCAGGTTGCGCCACCGTGTTTTATGAAGGAAAGCCGGTGCGTACACCGGATGCCGGAGCATTCTGGCGGGTATGTGCTGAGTATGGCGTTAAAGGCTTGTTCGCGGCGCCAACCGCTTTCCGCGCTATCCGCAAAGAAGATCCGCAGTGCCTGCTGGCGGCGAAGTACGATCTCAGCAAACTTAAAACCATTTTTATGGCCGGAGAACGGCTTGATCCTCCAACCTATGACTGGGTTGATGAACACATTCAGCGGCCGATTGTGGACCACTGGTGGCAGACTGAAACCGGCTGGGCCATCGCCGGTAACCATATGGGGCTGGAGCCAGCGAAAGTAAAAGCCGGATCGGTAACCCGGCCGTCGCCCGGTTTTAATGTACAGATTCTGGATCCAAGGGGTCGTCCGGTTGCGGCTAATGAGCAGGGCAGTATTGCCATCAAACTGCCACTGCCACCGGGTTGTCTGCCCACGATCTGGGGTAATCACGAGCGCTTTGTCGCCGGTTACCTTGGCACTTATAAAGGTTATTACATTACCGGCGACGGTGGTTATCTCGACGATGAACAGTACCTGTTTGTTTTGGGGCGTACTGACGACATCATTAACGTTGCCGGGCATCGGCTCTCGACCGGGGAAATGGAAGAAATCGTTGCCGGACACTCAGCGGTTGCTGAATGTGCCGTTATTGGCCGCCACAGTGACCTTAAGGGCGAAGAGCCTCTGGGCCTGGTACTGCTCAAAGACGGTGTCGATATTGATGAAGAAACGCTGAAGATGGAGCTGGTTCAGCGTGTACGCGACAGCATCGGCGCGGTTGCCAGTTTCCGCGATGCCGTAGTGGTTCAGCGCTTGCCTAAGACCCGTTCGGGTAAAATTTTGCGCAAGGTGCTGCGCAATATTGCCAACAATGAAGAGTATCTGACCCCATCGACCATCGATGATCCGGCTTGCTTGGGCGAAATTGAGCAGATTCTTTTGAAAAAAGGACTGCGCCCCGAGAACTAATGCAACGCTGTTCAGTCATAAAATGAGCAGGCTAAAGCCAGTTTGCTCTCTCTGATTATTAAGGTGTTTACCGGGCCGATTCCAGCCCGGTTTTTTTTGCCTGCCATTTCCCGCCTGGACGCTGCTGTTCGCCGATATCAAATCGTCGTTATTAATTCCTTCATTTTCCTTCTTCAGGTTTTCTAGTGCGTCGCTTTGTGCTGCAGTTTGTGGGGCGCTGGCGGCTCAAAGCCCCTGCCGCTACCTGGGAGCTACGCGGGAACTACAGAGCACCGTATAAATGTTGCCAATTGTTACCATTTGCATGTGTCGAGATGTAACTTCACCTGCTAGTCTCTGTGGTTATATGGGAATCGTATGTTTAATAAATAATTGTTCTTAAGGGGTGGGGTTTAACTTTTGCTGAATAACTTAAATTCCCGTGCCTCGGTCTGGGTTCTGCCGCTTGCGATTTTTGTTCTGACTTTGCTGCTGCTTACGTTTGCAGTCCAGAGCTGGTTTGTCAGTCGCGGTGTATTTGATAACGAAATTGCTCATATTAATCGTGTCGCCTTGCAGAACTCTCGTTCTGTAATGATTGCGCGGCGTGACGCATTTAATCTTCTTGGACAAGAGCTACTGGCACTGAATGCACTCAATGAGCCTGAGACCGGGCGGGATCTTCTGGAAAAAGTCGCCTTTTTTACACCAGGTGTTGTCAGCCTTGGTCTCGCCCGTACCGATGGTACTCTGGTGCTTTACAGCAAACCCGGTGAATCTCACAGCAGCGGCATAACGTTGCCTAATCTGCAGCAACAATCTTCCCAATTATTTCGTCACGCTCTGGATTCGGAGGATGTGGTCACCGGCCCTCCGCTATGGCAAAACAGCAGTCGTGAATGGATGCTGCCGCTGTTTTATGCGTTCCGCGATCCATATAACGGCGACGTTGCCGGAGTATTGACCGGGCTGGTGCGCTTGCAGGATCGCCTGGCTCGATGGGATGGCGTTGATCTGGGGGATGACACGTCGGTGGTCGTGGTCAGTTCCGATGGCGTGCCACGTTACGCCGTGCCGGTCTTTAACGCCTATGACAGTCAGTCCGGCCGACAGTTTATGAAAGACCTGATGCAACAAATTAAAGCGTCTGGCGATGATGAAGGCTGGCTGGTCAGCGACTGGAATGAGGGGCGTAGCCGCACAGCTTATCGTGTGCATTTTTCCCGCATCGGGGACGACCTGTTCAATCTGGTGGTGCGTCCGCAATATTCGCTCTGGTTGGCCTGGCGTGGCCGGATTGAGCCGGCATTAATGGCCTTCTTTGCATTGTTGTTGGGCAGTATCGGTGTGCATCGCATTGTGCTTCGCCAGCAGCGGCTCTATCAGCAAAGTCTTCTGTTTCAGGCACATCATGATCCTCTGACCGGGCTGCTGAATCGTGCACGCTTGCTTCATCTGATGAAAGAGAGCATGGCGGAAGATCCGGAAGTCGCGTTCTCTCTGTTGATCATCGACCTGGATTACTTTAACCGCATTAATGACCAGCATGGCCATGCCATTGGCGATGCGCTGTTAAAACTGGTACCGCAGCGTCTGCAAAGTATTTTGTCGCCGGGTGACTGGCTGGCGCGACAAGGCGGAGACGAATTTCTGGTCGTATTCCGTAACGAGCTGAGCTTCCGTGGCTGGGATGTTCTGACTCAGGCGGTTAAAGCAGCACTGGAAGAAGAATTTGAAATTCAGAACCGGATTGTTTCAGTTTCAGCCAGTATCGGTGTGGCGAATTTTCCTCGTGATGCCATTGACCCTAATGACTTGCTGGGTAAAGCCAATGCCGCTTTATATCAGGCGAAAGGCGACGGCCGTAATTGCATCGTTCATTATTCCGATGATATCGCCGCGGTCAGTCGCCGCAGCAAAGAACTGGAGCGCCAGTTGGATGGTTGCTGGCAGCGTAACGAAATGCAGGTGCATTATCAGCCGCAAATTGATTGCCGCAGCGGCGCTTTGATTGGTGCCGAAGCGTTGGTGCGCTGGAACAATGCTGCGTTAGGTAATGTCAGTCCGGCAGAATTTATTCCGGTCGCGGAAGCCATTGGTGCTGTGCGCCAGATTGACCGGTTTGTTATGGCCGAGGCCTGCGCTTTTATTCATGATATTTCCCGGCAGTTTTCCCGTCCGTTGCGCATATCGATTAATTTATCGCCGGAGCATTTACTTGACCCGGCCATGATCGCTGAAGTAACAGAATTAATCCGGCGTTACGATCTGGAGCCGCAGCAGTTGGTTCTGGAGATTACAGAAACCGCGGTATTAAATGATTTTGAACGGGCAGCGCAACAGGTATCTCAACTGCGCGAATTAGGCGTGGGTGTGTCGGTGGATGATTTTGGCACCGGCTATTCTTCGCTGTCTTATATTCATAAATTACCGGTCACAGAAATTAAAATAGATCGCTCATTTGTTGATCAGATTGCCACTGATTTACATGATCGTGCACTGACCAGTGCTGTGATTGCGATGGGTAAGCGACTGCATCTTGAAGTGGTTGCTGAAGGTGTGGAAACCGCTAACCAATGGCAGATTTTGCTCGAACAGCATTGTGATACGCTGCAGGGTTTTTATATTGCCAAGCCCATGGCGGCCGCAGACTTCGTACAATTTGTGGAAAATTATAACCAAGAGCCGCAGATGATTGCCCTGCGTTAGTAGTGATTTTTCAGATAATACCGCTGTCTGTCCCTGCCGCCATTGCGCCGCATAATTCTTCGCATTGCTGCAAAAAATCTTCCTGCCAGTCACCACGTAAAATCAGAGGTTCCTGAACCCAGCGCCAGCGTAAGCCGGTTGTAATGGTTTCTAATGCTCGCTTTGTGCCCGTACCGTCATGGCCGGCACGAATGATTGCGGCACAGGGTTTACCCTGAGTCTGCTCCAGGCAGGGGTAGTACACCCGGTCGAAATAATCTTTTAATGCGCCGCTCATGTAACCGAGATTTTCCGGCGTAATTAAAATAATGGCATCGGCCTGTAGTGTGTCCGAAGCGTCGGCCTGAAACGCAGTGCGCACGATTAATTGGCTGTTCTCTGTTTCTGCTGCTTTAAAGCCTGCTTCGCAGGCCTGCAGTAGTCGCACCGTGTTGGGTGAGGGCGTGTGGGCAACCATCAAAAGTGTTTTCATTGAATACAACCTGTTGAGTTGCCCGCAGTATAGCGTTGTGGCTATACCAAAGGCAGCGCTGCAGCCTGGGCAAGAGCGCAGGATAATAAGCGGCCAGCCATTTTCTCTGCACGGCTGGTCAGCATAATGGGAACCCGCGCGCCCATTAAAATACCGGCTGCCTGAGCACCGCCTAAATAAATCAATTGTTTGGCCAGAATGTTGCCGGACTCCAGATCGGGTGCAATCAGAATGTCGGCGTCGCCAGCAACCGGAGAGTCAATGCCCTTGCTGTTCGCCGCTTCCAGATTAATGGCATTGTCGAACGCCAGTGGTCCGTCTAATAAACCGCCGGTAATTTGTTTGCGGTCGGCCATTTTGCATAAGGCTGCAGCGTCAATGGTGCTGGGGATGTCCGGATTGATTTTTTCGACGGCGCTTAAAATCGCGACTTTGGGCAGACTGACGCCCATGGCCTGCGCCAGTTGTATGGCGTTGCACACAATGTCTTTTTTAACACGCAAATCCGGATGAATATTAATGGCCGCGTCGCTCATAAACAGCGCTTTGGGGTAAGAGGGCACGTCCAGATAATACACGTGGCTGATCCGGCGCTCGGTGCGGATGCCATTGGTTTTATGCAATACCGCTCCTAATAATTCGTCGGTCGATAAGCTGCCTTTCATCAGCGCGCGGACTTCACCACTGCGCACCAGGCTTACGGCTAACTCGGCCGCTTCATGGCTGTGTTCGGTG
Source organism: Thalassolituus pacificus (assembly GCF_025318105.1). Lineage (NCBI taxonomy): Bacteria > Pseudomonadati > Pseudomonadota > Gammaproteobacteria > Oceanospirillales > Oceanospirillaceae > Thalassolituus > Thalassolituus pacificus. The sequence goes on along the minus strand of NZ_JAOANI010000019.1, from coordinate 458,845 downwards.
TTGCGGATATCAATATCACTCAGGTCGATGTCGCACTGGGCCGCACATTCGCGGATTTTATGCTCCGGTCCGACCAGAATCGCGTTCATCATGCCCAGCCGGTGAGCGGCGAGCGCTCCGCTTAACGAGTCTTCTGTTACCGGATGCACGACGGCGGTTGGTAATGCCGGGCGCAGCAGCGACCGCTCAAATAAGCGGCGCATGTGCGGATGGTTGGCGGTGGCCGTTAATATCTCTTCCCTGATCAGATCAGCACTCATCATTGATTCCTTAGTCAGCGTCAGGTTTAACACCATCGGATGGTTTTATGACAATTACGTCACAGGCGACTTTATCGACCAATAATTCGGCGGTATTTCCGATCAGGACGCCGGCGATACCTTCGCGGCCAACGGTACCCACGACGACAACGTCGGCATCAATATCCTTGGCAATACCGGCGATGACGGTATCGGCGTCACCTTCGCCAATATGCACATGATCAGGCTGGATATTGTATTTACGTGCCAGTGCCGCACAGGCTTCTTCGTGTTGTTCGGTGATGTATTTCTGGATGTCGTCCGGCGCGGTCACTTCCGGCACCATGGCAAAGGCCACTGCAACCAGTGGGTAAGAATTGGCCAGGTGCAGGTCGGTATCAAAGTGATCTGATAAATGCTCGGCAAACGACAGAATATTATCGTTGATAATCTGATGGCCGGTGTCACCGGAGGTGGCGTCTACCGAAGCCAGTACGCGGTTATGTGTCCAGGGTTTAGCGGATTTCACCAGCATCACCGGAGCCGGGCAGTGGCGCAGCAGATTCCAGTCGGTATGGGTGAAAATGCGGTCCAGCAGGCTGTGTGGCTGAGTACCCTTAATAACCAGGTCAAAATCTTTATGACGCATGGATTCGATAACGGCATCGTGCAGGTGTTTTTGCCAATGAACTTCAGCACTGATGTTGATGTTGTTTTCCCCTTCAGGCAGGAAACTGTTGAGCCATTTTTCAGATTTATCAACGAGTGCCTGTTTAACCCTTGTACGGGTTTCCTGATCCAGAGAGGAGTCGTCTTCGCAGTAGGCTTCGTACGTGTTGGTCAGCAGGGTAAGGTCAGCTTCCAGTGAGCGCGCCAACCACAGTGCGCGGTCAAGGGCGATCTGTTCCGGATGTTCGTTATCCAGTACGACCAGAATATGATTGATGTCCAGCATGGCCTTCTCCTTAAAATTGTTCATCCGGCAGTGGAATACCTTAACACTAACGCTTCACGCCCCGTGTGGTCTTGTTTTGTGTCATCTTGTTTTGAGTTTAATGAGCGGCAATGGCAGGTTGGTTTTCTCCCGGTGCATGTAATATATCGATCAACGCGCGGGCGGCATTACTGAGGGTGCGGTGACGCAAATGAATTAATCCCAGTTGGCGACGTATCGGGGTGGATGGCCAGGGCAGGTGTACTAACTGTTCGTCGAGCATGCTGTGCGGCAGCAGACTCCAGCCCATGCCAACCGATACCATCATTTTGATCGTTTCCAGATAGTTGGTGGGCATCGGTGCATGCAGGCTGAGACCGGCCTGACGGAAGACCCGCTCCAGCAACTGGAAAGTAATGGTATCGGGCTCCGGCAGAATGGCCGGAGCCTGTGCCAGATCCTGCAGGCTTAGCTGTGCAATAGTTGCCAGCGGATGATCCGGCGCGCAGACGCAGACCATCTCATCCTGCCACAGAGGCAGCGCTTCAATGCCGTCCGGCACTTGCTCGCTGCTGGGTTCCAGAGTGGTCAGGGCCAGTTCGACCTGGCGCAGGTTTACTGCATGGTACGCACGTTCTGAGCCCATAAAACTCAGATTCAACTGAGCAGACGGATAGCGGCTGACAAACTGGCGTAACACTGGCGGCAACCGGTGCAGGCCAATGTGGTGGCTGGTCGCCAATGACAGCACACCGCTGACTTCTCCCCCCAGATTCATCAGCCGCAGTTCGGTGTCGGCCACCAGGTCCAGAATTTGCCGGGCTTTAGGCTGCAGGGCATGGCCGGCTTCGGTCAGGCTGATGGTGCGGTTATGGCGATCGAATAATGCACTGCCCAGTTGTTGTTCAAGCAGCTGAATGCGTTTACTGACCGCCGATTGAGTCAGGTGCAGTTGCTCGGCCGCCAGCGAAAACGAGCGCTGCTCGGCGACGGCAAGAAAGGCTTTGAGTGCCTGAGTATCCATCAATAAAGTCCTGATCATGTCCTTGGGGTAATCGGTTTGCATTCCTAAAAGGAATTCAAACTAGAAATAATATGAATTTGAGTTGTTTAACAGAAGGCGTATCCTTAGGCAATACCAAAAACATCCCTGATGAGAGAGGACATCCCGATGGCTGGGAAAACCCTGTATGACAAATTGTGGGAGCAGCACGTTGTTAAAGAACGTGATGACGGCACCGCATTAATTTATATCGACCGTCAGTTGCTGCACGAAGTAACGTCACCGCAGGCCTTCGAAGGTCTGCGCATTGCCGGACGTAAGCCGTGGCGACTGGATGCCAACCTGGCAACGCCGGATCACAATGTGCCGACCACGCCGGTTGAGCGTGAATCGGGCATCGACGGCATTCAGGATCCGGTATCACGTATTCAGGTAAGGACGCTGGATGAAAACTGCGATGAGTTTGGTATCACTGAATTCAAAATGCAGGACAAACGTCAGGGCATCGTGCACGTAGTTGGGCCGGAGCAGGGCGCAACGTTGCCGGGCATGACGGTGGTGTGTGGCGACTCTCATACCGCTACGCACGGAGCGTTTGCCGCGCTTGCGCATGGCATTGGTACCTCTGAAGTGGAGCACGTACTGGCAACCCAGTGTCTGATTCAGCGCAAGATGAAAAACCTGCTGATTAAAGTGGAGGGCGACCTCGGTGCCGGTATCACCGGTAAAGACGTGGTCCTGCATATCATTGGTGTTATCGGTACCGCCGGTGGTAATGGCTGTGCGATGGAATTCGGTGGTTCGGCGATCCGTTCACTGAGCATGGAAGCGCGCATGACCATGTGCAACATGGCCATTGAAGCTGGTGCCCGTGTTGGCATGGTGGGCTTTGATGACATCACGGCTGAATACGTAAAAGGCCGTCCTTATGCACCCAAAGCCGATCAGTGGGAGCAGGCGCTGGCCGTCTGGAAAGATCTGGTGTCCGACCAGGATGCGGTATTCGACAAAGTGGTCGAAATCCGTGCGGAAGACATCAAGCCACAGGTTACCTGGGGTACGTCGCCAGAAATGGTGACCACCATCGACGGTACTGTGCCAACGCTGGATGATGCCGCCGATGAAGTTGAACGCTCCGGTTTTGAGCGTGCTTATCAGTACATGGGTTTGAAGCCAGGGCAGAAAATCACCGATATCCAATTAGATCGTGTGTTTATCGGCTCCTGCACCAACTCCCGTATCGAAGATTTGCGTGCTGCGGCTGATGTCGCCAGGGGGCGTAAGGTGGCGGGCAGTGTGAAGCAGGCTCTGGTCGTTCCGGGCTCCGGTCTGGTGAAAGCACAAGCGGAAGCGGAAGGGCTGGATAAAATCTTTGTTGAAGCCGGTTTTGAATGGCGTGAGCCAGGCTGTTCTATGTGTCTGGCAATGAATGCCGACAAGCTGGGTAGCGGCGAACATTGTGCGTCGACGTCTAACCGTAACTTCGAGGGGCGTCAGGGTTATGGCGGTCGTACTCACCTGGTGAGTCCTGCGATGGCGGCGGCAGCGGCAATTGCCGGTCACTTTGTTGATGTGCGTGAGTTTTAAGGGGAGCGAAGATGAAACCATTTACCGTACACAAGGGTATTGCTGCCCCGATGGATCGTGCCAATATCGATACCGATATGATCATTCCCAAGCAGTTTCTGAAATCCATCAAACGCAGTGGCTTTGGCCCGAATCTGTTTGATGAGCTGCGCTATCTGGACGAAGGTCAGCCGGATGCGGATAACTCCGGACGTCCGCTGAATCCGGACTTCGTACTTAACCAGCCGCGTTATCAGGGTGCGTCTGTGCTGCTGGCGCGGGAAAACTTTGGTTGCGGTTCCAGCCGTGAACATGCGCCGTGGGCGCTGGAAGATTTCGGTTTCCGTGCGATCATTGCACCGAGCTATGCCGATATTTTCTTTAACAACAGCTTTAAAAACGGCCTGTTACCGATCGTACTTGATGACGCAACGGTCGACCGTTTATTCAAAGCTGTCGCGGCGAATGAAGGTTATGAGCTGACCATCGATCTGGCGCAGCAGAAAGTGATTACCCCGGATGGCGAAGAAATCCCATTCGAGGTAGATGCCTTCCGTAAGCACTGTCTGCTCAACGGTCTGGATGATATTGGTCTGACGCTGCAGGATGCGGATGATATCCGCGCTTATGAAGCGAATCGCCGCCAACAGTCGCCCTGGCTTTTTTCCTGAAGCCAGCAGCGTATCTGTCTGTACTGATACGCTGAGAATACTTTTCAGCCGGACGCGCGCGTCCGGTTATTTTTATTGAGAATTTAAACATGTCTAAAAACATTCTGATTTTGCCGGGTGATGGCATTGGTCCTGAAATCGTTGCCGAAGCCGTTAAGGTGCTGGACGTTGTTAATCAACGCTTTGCCCTTGATCTGAATATGGAGCACGCGCTGGTGGGTGGTGCGGCTTATGATGAGTTCGGCACGCCGCTGCCTGACGTAACCATGGATAAAGCCCGTGCTGCGGATGCGATTTTACTGGGGGCGGTGGGTGGCCCTAAGTGGGATAACCTGGAAGACCGCGAACTGCGTCCGGAAAAAGGCCTGCTTGGTCTGCGTTCTGGTCTGGAATTATTCGGCAACCTGCGTCCGGCCATTCTGTATCCACAACTGGCGGATGCTTCGAGCCTGAAACCTGAAGTGGTTTCTGGTCTGGATATTCTGATCGTACGCGAACTGACCGGTGGTATTTATTTCGGTAAGCCGCGCGGCATCCGTACGCTGGAAAACGGCGAGCGCGAAGGCTACAACACTTACGTTTACAACGAGTCTGAGATTCGTCGTATCGCCAAGGTTGCGTTTGAATCCGCGCAGAAACGCGGTAAAAAACTGTGCTCTGTGGATAAAGCCAACGTGCTGGAAGTGACGGTGCTGTGGCGCGAAATCATGAACGAAGTGGCAAAAGACTACCCGGATGTCGAGCTGTCACATATGTACGTCGATAATGCTGCCATGCAGCTGGTGCGCGCACCAAAGCAGTTTGATGTGATGGTCACTGGCAACATGTTTGGTGATATTCTGTCGGATGCCGCCGCAATGCTGACCGGTTCGATTGGCATGTTGCCATCGGCGTCTCTGGATAAGAACAACAAGGGTATGTATGAGCCTTGTCATGGTTCTGCTCCGGATATCGCCGGTCAGGGGATTGCGAATCCGCTGGCAACCATTTTGTCGGCGGCAATGATGCTGCGTTATTCTCTCGATCAGGCCGCAGCGGCCGATGCGATTGAACTGGCAGTGAGTAAAGTACTCGATAAAGGTCTGCGTACCGGCGATATCTTCTCCGCGGGTATGACCAAAGTAAGTACTAAAGAAATGGGTGAGGCAGTCGTAGCTGCCCTGCAAGAGGTTTAAAAATGGCTTTGCAAAAAGTAGGTTTGGTAGGCTGGCGCGGCATGGTGGGATCTGTGCTGATGCAACGTATGCAGGAAGAAGGTGACTTCGATCTGATTCAGCCGGTGTTTTTTACCACCTCGCAAAAAGGGCAGGCCGCGCCGCAATTTGGCGGAAAAGATTGCGGTTTGCTCGAAGACGCATTCGATATTGAGGCCTTAAAGGCGCTGGAAGTAATCATTACCTGTCAGGGAGGTGATTACACCAAAGAAGTTTATCCAAAGCTGCGTGCTGCGGGCTGGAATGGTTACTGGATTGATGCTGCGTCTTCACTGCGTATGGCGGACGACGCTATTATTGTGCTCGATCCGGTTAACCTGAACGTGATCGAAAACGGCATTAAAACAGGCATCAAGACCTATGTTGGCGGTAACTGTACCGTCAGTCTGATGCTGTTGGCGTTGGGTGGTCTGTTTGAAAAAGGGCTGGTGGAGTGGGTTGCTCCGCAGACCTATCAGGCAGCATCCGGTGCCGGTGCGCAGAATATGCGCGAGCTGATCAGTCAGATGGGCGCTATTCACGCTAATGTGAAAGATAAACTGGATAACCCGGCTTCGGCCATTCTGGAAATCGATCAGCAGGTTGCTGAATTTATCCGCAGTGATGACTATCCGAAAGCTCAGTTCGGTGCGCCACTGGCCGGCAGCCTGATTCCTTACATTGATTCGCAGCTGGCCACGGGTCAGAGTCGTGAAGAATGGAAGGCTCAGGTTGAAGCCAACAAAATTATGGGTACATCGGCTGCGCCGGTTCCGGTTGATGGTCTCTGCGTGCGTGTCGGCGCGATGCGTTGTCACAGTCAGGCGATCACCATCAAGCTGAAGCAGGATTTGCCTGTTGCTGAAATCGAACAGATTCTGGCGGCCCATAACGATTGGGTTAAAGTGATTCCGAACGAGCGTGACGCCAGTATGCAGGAGCTTACGCCAGCCAAAGTGACCGGTACGCTGAGTATTCCGGTCGGCCGTATCCGCAAGCTGACCATGGGGCCTGAGTACATTTCAGCCTTTACCGTGGGCGATCAGTTGCTGTGGGGCGCGGCTGAGCCACTGCGCAGAATGTTGCGCATTTTGTTGAAGAATGCCTGATTTGGCCGATTAGAAACGGGGCTCTGGCCCCGTTTTTTCATTTATTTTCTCCAAAGTGTGACCTAACTCTTTCTTTCCTATCGTATTTGTTTTGGTGCCAGAGGCCAAAAGATTGCGTAATCCCGTTTTATATTTGATACTTACGCCGCTTATGAACGGAATCTATAAGTAAGCTGGGTCAGGAATATCTCGACGAAATTGTTTTTCGATACTATACGGGGCGAATAATCGCCGTATGACAACAAGGAAGCACCAATGAAGCGCCTACTTGCGAACACCTTAATGCTGGTCGGGGGATTGACTGCCTCATCTCAGCTACTGGCGTTGGGTTTGGGGGAACTGACTCTCAAGTCGGCACTGAATCAGCCTCTGCAGGCAGAGATCGAGCTGGTTGAAACCGATGGTTTATCGCAATGGGAAATTAAGCCGGCTCTTGCCTCGTCCAACGACTTTGAACGTGCAGGTGTGGACCGTTTATATTTCCTGACCAAAATCACATTCAAAGTTGAAGGTGATCGTGTGGTTCTTACCTCGCGTGAGCCGGTTAACGAACCTTTTCTTAACTTTCTGGTTGAACTGAACTGGCCATCCGGTCGTGTACTGCGTGAGTACACGTTGCTGCTTGATCCGCCAACGTTCCAGGAAGAGTCCATTCAGCCGCTGGTCACAACGCCTGCAGGTCAGAGCGCTGTTGTCGCTGCAACTGAAACGACCACCATTGCCGCCCCGGCACAGCCTGTTGCTGTGAATCGCTGGGACAGCGAGCCTGCGGCACCGGGCACTTATAAAGTGCAGCCGAATGACACGCTGTGGGAAATTGCCCTGCAGACCCGTCCTGCCAGTGGCGTTACTGCGCAGCAGATGATGGTCGCTATTCAGAATGAAAATCCGAATGCTTTTATTGCCGGTAATATTAACCGCCTGAAAACTCATCAGGTGTTGCGTATTCCCGATGCTGATGCCATTAAACGTGTGTCTTTCGGCCAGGCAGTTGCTGAGGTTGATCGCCAGAATCGTGCGGTGAGCACTGGCGCAGCACAAATCGATGCAACAGGTCGCGCGGGTACTGCAACGGCGGCGGCTGCAGCAAAAGATGGCGGTGAAGTTCGCCTGCTGTCAGCCAAAAGCGATAACGCAGAGTCTGCCGGGGCCAGTGGTGATGCCAATCAGGGTGCCGGTAATGGTCGTCAGCAGGAGTTGGAAAACGATCTGGCCATCGCACTGGAAAACGTTGATAAAAGCCGTCGCGACAATCAGGAATTGCGTGAGCGTCTGGAATCTCTGGAAGAGCAAATTAATACCCTGCAGCGTTTAATTTCGCTGAAGGATGATCAGCTGGCGACTATGCAGGTCGGTGGCGCAGAACAATCCGCTGAACCGGTCGCAGACGATGCTGCGGTAACGCCTGTTGCCGAATCCGGTGTCAGCGAGAGTGCAACAGAAACCACTCAGGCTGCAGAGTCCGAAGCAGTGCAGGGCGAGGAGTCGGTAGACTTTAATTATGCCCAGCCTGCTGATGCAGTAGCAGAGACTGAACCTGCAGCGGATGCTGCTGCTAAAGCGGCGGAAGAAAAGGCCCGTCGTGAGCGTATTGCCGCCATGCTGGCGCAGCAAGAAGAACAGCAACGTCCGCAGCCAACGCTGCTGGATGAGATGATCAGCAATCCTCAGTATCCACTGGCTGGATTTGGTGTTCTGGTGCTGTTGGGTCTGTTGATCGCCCGTAGCCTGAAACAGCGTAAAGCTGCGAAGCAGCAGGAAGAAGAATTTACCGATGAAGAGCTGGCGTTTGTCGATGCCGACGCCGAACCGTCAAACCTCGACGATTTCGACTTTGATGATGACGAGCTGTCGTCCGCGGATGTTGATCTTGACGATGAGCATGCGGATGTTGATCTCGATCTGGGTATGGATGATGCCGATCATCATGAGGATCAGTTTGAGACTGTTGCGCAAACTGAAGATGTTATCAGCGAATCCGACATCTATATCGCTTATGGCAAGTTTGAGCAGGCGGTTGATCTGTTGTCTGACGCCATCGAGAAAGAACCAAGCCGCTCTGATCTGCGTCTGAAATTGCTTGAAGTCTATGTCGAAATGGATGAAGCGGAAGCCTTTGCGGCTGCTGAAGCGGGTCTGAATCAATTGGGTGATCGTGCCGCGTCGCAGCAAGCTGAGCAGCTGCGTAATCGTTTATCTTCACCTATGGCTCCTGCAGCCGTTGCCGGTGCCTTTGCGGCCGATGCCGCGGCGGGTTTGTCCCTTGATGATGATATTCCGGCGCTGGATGAATCCATGGGTGATGACTTTGCCGATGCGCTGGATTTCGGTGATGCATTAGACCTGTCTGAAGACATGGCAGAAGAAGACAATGCTGCGGTTCTGGATCTCGGTGATTCTGAATCCGGTCTGGAAGAAGTGCCTACTCTGGATCTGGATGATGGGCTGGAGTTTGATCTGGATGACTCTGCGCCGGAATTGGCTGCTGATCTGAATGATGCGGCAGACGGTGATGACGAATTTGATATCGGTGCAGAATCTGCTGCTGATAACGATACCCTCGATTTCGACCTGGGTGATTTTGAACCAGAAGCACCTGTTGCTGCCGAGCCTGCACCACAGCCTGCTGTTAGCGCTGAGGATGACAACGCACTGGAATTTGACCTTGGTTCGCTGTCTGAAGCTGAAGAGGTTGCTGATCTTCAGTCTGCACCGGAAGCAGCGGCAGATGACGATTTCGGTCTGGATTTCGAAAGTGAAGCGCCGGTAGCGGCCGCTGATTCTGATCTTTCTGATCTGGAAAGCCTGCTCGATGGTGATGCTGCAGGCACTGGTGAGTTGTCTGATCTGTCATTCGATATGGAAGAGAACACCGGTTTTGCTCAGGCTGAAGGTGACGATGACCTGAAGGCACTGGAGCAAGAGTTGGATGCCATGACAGCATCACCTTCGACTGATGACGCAGACGATGAAGACTTCTCGTTTGACAGCAGTGAGTCGGGCGATGATCTGACAGCCCTGGCGGCTGAAACGGCTGAAACGGCAGAGACTGAAGACGATGTTATGGATTTCTCGTCTGATCTGGCTGAGCTGGACTCAGAGCTTGAACATTCTGAACTCGAAGGTTCTGCGCTGAGCGACTTCGATACCGATGATGTGCCGGTTGTGAATGAACAGCTTGATGAGCGTGTTGATCCAAGCATTCCGGATGATCTGGATGTCAGTGCTGGCAGCGATATCGATCTCGATGAGCTGGCAGCTGCGGATGATGAGTTCGACTTCCTGGCAGGTACCGATGAATGTGCAACCAAGCTGGATCTGGCTCGCGCTTACATCGATATGGAAGACTTTGATGGTGCCCGTGAATTGCTGCAGGAAGTGGTTCAGGAAGGTTCGGATCAACAGAAAGCGGATGCCCGCGGTCTGATGGATAATCTGGCCTGATAGAGTCTTTTAATGTCTGGATTTACCTCCGGTGTGCAGCGTTATGCTGCCATCGTGGAATACAACGGTGCTTGTTTCCACGGTTGGCAGAAGCAGAAACACCATAACGAACCTACCATTCAGGCCGCTCTCGAAGCGGCCATTTCAAAAGTTGCTAACCATCCTGTTGAAATAGCCTGTGCGGGTCGCACTGATGCCGGTGTGCACGCCACGCGGCAGGTTATTCATTTCGACAGTCATGCGGTACGAACGGAATACAGCTGGCTGATGGGGGTGAATACCAATCTGCCGGATGGGATTGCGCTGCAGTGGGTGTCGCCCATTGACGCTGAGTTTCATGCCCGTTTCAAAGCGCGCGCGCGGCGTTATCGTTACCTGATTAATAACTCTCCGACCAAGCAGGCGCTGCAACATGACCAGCTTACCTGGTGGCGCTATCCTCTGGATGCGCAGCGGATGCATGATGCGGCGCAGGCGTTAATCGGTGAGCATGACTTTTCTGCCTTCCGCGCCAAAGACTGTCAGGCTAAATCCCCGGTTAAAACCATGCATCACATTCAGGTGAAGCGCTGGGGTAATGTCATCATGCTTGAGCTGGAATCCAGTGCGTTTCTTTACCACATGGTGCGCAACATCGTTGGTGTGTTGCTGCCGATCGGAGAAGGGCATAAGCCAGTGGAGTGGATGGCTGAAGTATTGGCCACCCGTGACCGCAGGCAAGCCGGTGTAACGGCGCCCGGTGAAGGTCTGTACTTTGTTGGTGTTGATTATCCCGAGCAGTTTGATATCCCCTGCAAACCTTATGGTCCGGTTCTGCTTGAGCCGGTTCTGAGTCTGGTCTGAATCGTACCTGATCCTCTTTCTGGGCAATGCTGGCGTGGTGAATGTCAGCGCCTGCCTTGCTATCATGCCGGCTTTATTGTCCGGAAGTCGTTATGTCTGCCTCCTATCGCCGCACCCGAATTAAAATCTGTGGTCTGACCCGTGCCGAAGATGCCGCCGCCGCTGTCGCAGCAGGAGCTGACGCCATTGGTCTGGTTTTTTATGCGCCCAGCCCGCGCGCGGTGGATATCGCCATGGCGCAGGCGGTGGTTGCAGCGGTTCCGGCTTTTGTTACTGTGACCGCGTTATTTGTGAATCCGGATGCTGCTGAGGTGCAAAAGGTTCTGGATAGCGTTAGAATCGATCTACTTCAATTCCACGGTGATGAAGAACATGACTTCTGCAGTCAATTCAATCGTCCCTACATCAAAGCCCTCCGTGTCCGGCAAGCGTCGGATGTGGTGGAGGCGTGCCTGCGCTTCCCAGGCGCACTGGCAATTCTGCTAGACAGCTATAAGCCGGGAGTTCCCGGCGGTACCGGCGAAACCTTCGATTGGGCGCTGGTACCTGATCAGCAAACCAAACCAATTATTCTTGCCGGTGGTCTGACCCCCGAAAACGTTGGCCTTGCGATCCGCCAGGTGGCTCCCTTTGCTGTGGATGTCAGTGGTGGGGTCGAGGCGGCCAAGGGTGTGAAAGATCACGGCAAAATGACAGCATTTGTTAATGAGGTGTACTGTGTCGACCAACAATCCTTTTGATCTCGACCTGCCCGATGCGCGTGGCCATTTTGGTATTCATGGCGGCCGCTTTGTTTCTGAAACCCTGAGCGCTGCGCTCGATGAGCTGGAAACAACCTATAAAAAACTGCGTGATGATGCCGATTTTCAGGCTGCTTTCGATAAAGACCTGGCCCATTATGTTGGCCGTCCGTCGCCGCTGTATCTGGCCGAGCGTCTGACCGCCCATTGTGGTGGCGCACAGATTTATCTGAAGCGTGAAGACCTGAACCACACCGGTGCGCACAAGATCAATAACACCATTGGTCAGGCGTTGCTGGCCAAGTTTATGGGCAAAAAGAAAATCATTGCCGAGACCGGTGCCGGTCAGCACGGTGTGGCTTCCGCTACCGTTGCGGCGCGTTTTGGCCTGGAATGTAAAGTCTTTATGGGTTCGACCGACGTTGAGCGTCAGAAGCTGAACGTTTACCGCATGAAGCTTTTAGGCGCCGAAGTCGAAGCGGTTGAATCCGGCACCAAAACCCTGAAAGACGCCATGAACGAAGCCATGCGTCACTGGGTAACCCACGTCGATGACACGTTCTACATCATCGGTACCGCTGCGGGTCCGCACCCGTACCCAATGCTGGTGCGCGATTTCCAGAGTGTAATCGGCCGCGAAGTGCAGCGTCAGAGTGTTGAGCAGTTTGGTCGTCAGCCGGATGCGCTGGTTGCCTGTGTGGGCGGGGGGTCTAACGCTATTGGGCTGTTCCACCCTTATATTAAATACCCTGAAGTGGCGATGTACGGTGTTGAAGCCGGTGGTCTCGGGCTGGATGGTAATGACCATGCCGCACCGTTAAGCAAAGGTCGTCCTGGCGTACTGCACGGTAACCGTACTTACCTGATGGAAGATGAAAACGGCCAGATTATGGGTACGCATTCTATCTCCGCCGGTCTGGATTATCCGGGCGTTGGGCCTGAGCACAGCTGGTTGAAAGACGTGGGTCGTGCCCAGTATGTGGCTGCCACCGATGACGAAGCGCTGGATGCTTTCCATAAGCTGACTCAGCTGGAAGGTATTATGCCGGCACTGGAGTCTTCTCATGCAATCGCTTATGCGATGAAGCTGGCGGCGACCATGAAGCCGGATCAGGTGATTGTCGTTAACCTGTCGGGTCGTGGTGACAAAGATATTCATACCATTGCCACGCTGGATGGTGTCACCGCTTAAGCCGCGGTGTTATTGCGCTCGAAGCTACGGCGTTAAGAAACAGCTCAAGATGCTCATGTAGGAGATCTACACTCCGCTCTTTCGCTGTTTCTTGCCTTGTATCTTCATCGCTCATAACGCTCCGTGCCTCTGGGGTGCAGTAGCGAGAAGACCAAGAAAAACAATTTTATCGCTCAGCGGAGATGTTCGCTGAGGTTAAGCAGAATTCAGGAGACTGAGATGTCCCGTATTAAAAATGCATTTGCCAGCCTGGAAGCTCAGGGTAAAAAAGCGCTGATTCCCTATATTACCGCTGGCGACCCACAGAAAGACGCAACCGTACCTATGATGCACGCACTGGTTAATGCCGGTGCCGACATCATTGAACTGGGTGTGCCGTTTTCCGATCCGATGGCGGATGGCCCGACCATTCAGCTGGCCTGTGAACGCGCGCTGGCGCACAACACCTCACTGCACGATGTGCTGGCGATGGTGGCGGAATTCCGTATAACCAACAGCAGCACGCCCATTGTGCTGATGGGCTATCTGAATCCGGTTGAGCGCATGGGCTACGAAACCTTTGCCGCCGCTGCGGTTGAAGCCGGTGTTGATGGTGTACTGATGGTTGATCTGCCACCGGAAGAAGCGGTGGATGTTGAGGGGTTCTTCAAATCCCGCGATCTCGACATGATCTACCTGATCGCGCCGACCACCAAAGATGAGCGTATTGAGCGTATCGGCCATGCCGGCAGCGGCTATGTCTACTACGTATCGCTGAAAGGTGTAACCGGTTCTAAAGCGCTGGATGTCGATGACGTTGCGCGCAATCTGGAACGTATCCGCAAGCATGTTTCTATCCCGGTTGGCGTGGGTTTCGGTATCAATACCGGCGAAACCGCAGCGGCCGTCAGTAAGGTCTGTGATGGCGTGATTGTCGGTTCTGCCATCGTTAACCTGATTGCGGCTAACGCTGATAACGCCAAAGCGGCGCAGGATGCGGTATCCGCTCTGGTTGGCAGTATGCGCACGGCGCTGGATGCCTGAACGTATGAGCTTTGATGTTCAGACCGCCGGCCTTGAGCAGTGGTTGCAGCGACTGGAATCCATGCACCCAAGCGAGATCGATCTGGGTCTTGCGCGGGTACAGGCCGTGGGTGAGCGGCTTGGCTGTCTGCGCCCGGCGCCGCTGGTGATTCTGGTTGGCGGCACCAATGGTAAGGGCACAACCTCGGCATTGCTGGCCGCTTTGCTGCGCGAGCAGGGGCTGAATGTCGGGGTTTATTCGTCGCCGCATATCCGTCGTTACAACGAGCGCGTGATGCTCAATGGCGCAGAAGTGTCGGATGACGATCTGTGCGCCAGCTTCCGCGCGGTCGAGGCAGAGCGTGGTGATACCAGTCTGACCTATTTTGAGTTTGGTACGCTGGCCGCGCTGAACTGGTTTCAGCAGCAACAGGTTGATGCCTGTGTGCTGGAAATTGGTCTGGGCGGGCGTCTGGATGCGGTCAATATGGTTGATCCGGATATTTCCGTGGTGACCAGTATCGGCCTTGATCATCAGGCCTGGCTGGGTGATACGGTTGAACAGATTGCGTATGAAAAAGTCAGTATTGCCCGTGCTGGTAAGGCGTTGGTATGCGGTCAGCCTAATCCGCCATTAACGGCCAGAGCCACGGCTGAAAATATTGGCGCGCAGTGGCTCTGTCGCGACCAAGACTTTTTTATAGAGCCAACACCACAGGGTCTGGCGCTGCGTTTTGTGCTGAATGATGAGCAACAATCCTGGCTATTGCCGGCCGCGAATATTCCTTATCACAACGTGGCGACTGCGGTGCAGACGCTGGCCTTGCTCGGTCGTTTGCCAGCTCAGGCGGTGGTGGCGCAGGTTATCAGCGAGTTGCAGGTTGCCGGACGATTGCAGCGTTATGTGCGCGGGTCGGGTGATCAGGCTCTGCAACTGACACTGGATGTGGCGCATAACGAACAGGCGGCGGCTTATGTCGGCTCGCAGCTGGCAGACGTTGATGGCATTATCCTCGGCATGTTGAGCGATAAACCGGTCAATGAGGTGGTTCAGGCTTTGCCGGTAACGGATCACTGGTTTTTGGCCGGTCTGGAAGGGCCTCGTGCTCTGCGTGGTGAGCAACTGCTGGAGCGGGCTGAGGTTTTAACCGGAAAAGCCGTTTATTGCTTCGATTCGGTGGCGGCAGCACTGAATGCATTGCCGGATCGTGGTCATTGGCTGGTGTGCGGATCTTTCTATACCGTGGAAGCGGCGCTGGAATGGATGCAACAGCAGGGGCCGCAATGGCGCAATCAACAGACAGGATAACGGGCCGGGCAACACTGCGGTTAATGGAAGGATAAATGGAACAGCATCTGAAAAAACGCATCCTTGGTGCTTTTGTTACGGTCGTGGCCGTTGCCATTGCTTTGCCGATTGTGCTAGATGGCTCGCGCAGTCAGTTGGCGTTACAAAGTGATATTCCGCCCATGCCTGATATGCCGGAATGGTCGCGCATCGAAGATGAACGCAAAGTGCGTATTGAGTTAGAGCAGCTGGCCTCCGGTGAGGCCGCCGCACAGATTGCGCTGCCGGAAATGGACGTGGTTGAACAGAACGACCCGGCACCACCGCGTGGGCAAAGCGACCGTACAGAGCTCGACAGCAATCAGCTGCCTTATGCCTGGACGCTGCAGCTCGGTGCCTTCTCGGAACAAAAAAACGCTTTTGCCTTGCGCGATCAGCTACGCGCCAAAGGCTACAAGGCGTATACCCAGGAATTTACAACCGATAAACTGACCCGCGTTTACGTCGGGCCGGAGTTGCAGCGCAGCCAGATTGAAACCCTGCAAAAGCAGCTGCGCAAAGAGCTGAAGCAGCAGGATATTCATATCAAGCGCTACCGCGCGGAATCCTGAGTCAGTCATGCTTGTTTGCCGGTTTTATCCCTGACTGGCGAAGCCCGAACGCATGTAACTTCAGCGCCTCAGGCCAAGTACTGCTTTCTTCAGCGAGCCGCTTTGGTATACTGCGCGCTTTCTAATTTCCAGCTCCGGGGCGATCAATGGCGGTAATTGATTGGGTGATACTGGCCGTACTGGCGGTGTCGAGTCTGATCAGTCTGAAACGTGGCTTCGTCAAGGAAGCTCTGTCTCTGGCCAGCTGGATTGCAGCCTTTATTATTGCCCGTCTGTTCAGCGGCAACCTCGCGACGTTATTGGCCGGTGTGGTAGAAACCAACTCGGTGCGCTGGATTCTTGCCTTTGTTATTTTATTCGCCGGTACCGTCACCATTGGCGCCATGATCAATCATCTGTTGGTTGAAATGGTGCGCATGACCGGGCTGGGCGGCACCGACCGGGTATTCGGTATGGTGTTCGGTCTTATCCGTGGCCTGGTGGTGCTGGTTGCCATCGTGTACGGCCTGCAGTTTACGTTAGTGCCCCAGGATGCCTGGTGGCAGGACTCTGTCTTTATCCCTCATCTGACCACGCTGGCTGACTGGGCGCGTAAAACGCTGCCGGGTGCTGCCGATCAGGTGATGTCTCTTACCCATTAGTTTTTTAGTTTCAGCTGAGGTTATACGCGCATGTGCGGAATTGTGGGGATCGTTGCTAAAACCCATGTTAATCAGGCCATCTATGATGCCCTGACGGTGTTGCAACATCGTGGTCAGGACGCTGCCGGTATTGTTACCAGCTTTGAGAATAAGCTGTTTCTGCGTAAGGATAACGGTCTGGTCAGCGACGTGTTTCGGACCCGTCACATGCAGCGTCTGACCGGCAATATGGGTATCGGCCATGTGCGTTATCCAACCGCTGGCAGCTCCAGCTCCGCTGAAGCGCAGCCGTTTTATGTCAACTCACCTTACGGAATTACGCTGGCGCACAACGGCAACCTGACCAATACCGAGCAGCTGGCGGAAGATATTTACCGTGAAGATCTGCGTCATATCAACACGACGTCCGATTCTGAAGTGCTGCTGAATATTTTTGCGCACGAGTTGCAGGAGCAAAAACAACTGCAGCCATCGCCTGAAGTTATTTTCAAAGCCGTTGAAAAAGTACATCGCCGTATCCGTGGTGGCTATGCTGTGGTGGCTATGATCAGTGGCTACGGTATTGTCGCTTTCCGTGATCCGCACGGTATCCGCCCGGCTATTTTTGGCCGTCGTGAAACCGATCAGGGTCCTGAATATATGGTGGCGTCTGAGTCTGTTTCCCTCGATGCGCTGGGCTTTAAGCTGGAGCGTGATATTGCTCCGGGCGAAGCTATTGTGATTACCGAACAGGGCGAGTTATTTACCCAGCAGTGTGCCGAAAACACCTCGCTGACGCCTTGTATTTTTGAACATGTTTATTTTGCCCGCCCGGATTCCATCATTGATGGTATTGCGGTGTATAAAGCGCGTTTACGCATGGGCGAAAAACTCGCCGAAAAAATCATGCGCGAGCATCCTGAACACGATATTGATGTGGTTATTCCGATTCCGGATACCAGCCGTTCTTCGGCACTGGAACTGGCGAATAAACTGGGCGTGAAATACCGCGAAGGTTTTATGAAAAACCGCTACATCGGCCGCACATTTATTATGCCGGGGCAACAGCAGCGTAAAAAATCGGTTAAGCAAAAGCTGAACGCGCTGGATCTGGAATTCCGCGGTAAAAATGTGCTACTGGTTGATGATTCCATCGTGCGCGGAACAACCTGCGAACAGATTATTGAAATGGCGCGAGAAGCCGGTGCCAACAAAGTTTACTTTGCTTCCGCCGCTCCTGCTGTGCGTTACCCGAACGTATACGGTATTGATATGCCGGCGAAAGAAGAATTTATCGCCCATGGCCGCAGCACCGATGACATTGCCAAAGAAATCGGCGCCGATTGGCTGGTGTATCAGGATCTGGATGATCTGATCAGTGCCTGTCTGGAAGGCAGTAAAACCGAAGTGCGTTCGTTCGATTGCTCGGTATTTACCGGTGAATACGTAACCGGCGATATTAACGAAGCGTACTTCGATCGTTTGTCACAGCTGCGTAACGATGCCAGCAAAGGCAAGCGCGCGGCGGTGGCTAATGTTGCCATTGATCTGCACAACGAAACTGAGTCCTGAAACTGAATCCTGAGCCCTGAAACTGAATTCTGAGGTTGGATTCTTAAACAGGGCCCTGAAAAACAGGTGCGATATGAAAGATTTTTCGCAATTTAATGATCGTTATCAGTCAGATCTCGAAGGCTGTGCCTTCGAGACTCTGGCGGTGCGCGCCGGTCAGGTACGCAGTGCCGAATGTGAGCACTCGGAAGCGATTTTTCCAACCAGTAGTTATGTATTTAATTCTGCGGCGGAAGCGGCAGCACGTTTTGCCGGTGAATCGGCGGGTAACGTGTATTCACGTTACACCAATCCAACCGTACGCACTTTTGAAGACCGTTTGGCTGCGTTGGAAGGTGGTGAAGCCTGTGCGGCAACATCCTCAGGTATGGCCGCCATTTATGCCGTGGCGCTGGCTCACCTGAAAGCCGGTGATCACGTTTTGTGTTCGGCCAGTGTGTTCGGCAGCACCATTATGCTGTTCGAAAAATTCCTGCGTAAATTTAATGTGTCGATCGATTATGTCGACTTGCTGGATCTGAATGACTGGAAAAATAAAACCCGGGAAAATACGCGGTTATTTTTTCTGGAATCCCCATCCAATCCATTGAATGACGTGGCTGATCTGGAAGGCATTGCTGCAATCGCTAAAGCGGCTAACGCTTTATTTGTAGTTGATAACTGCTTCTGTACTCCGGCCCTGCAAAGACCCTTGCAGTGGGGCGCAGATCTGGTGGTGCATTCTGCAACTAAATACATCGATGGTCAGGGGCGCTGTGTTGGCGGTGCGGTTGTTGGTTCGGCAGAACTGATTGAACCTGTTGTTGGTGTGCTGCGTTCAGCGGGCCCGACCATGAGTCCGTTTAATGCCTGGGTATTTACCAAAGGTCTGGAAACCCTGTCGCTGCGCATGAAAGCGCACAGTGAAAATGCACTGCAGCTGGCGCAATGGCTGCAACAGCATCCTAACGTTAAAACCGTGAATTATTGCGGCCTGGAAAATCATCCGGGCTACGTTTTGGCGAAAAAACAGCAAAGTGGTTTTGGTGGTGTTTTATCGTTTGAAGTGACCGGTGGTCGTGATGAAGCCTGGCAGGTGGTGGACGCCACCCGCATGATTTCTATTACCGCCAACCTCGGCGATGTAAAAACCACCATCACTCATCCGGGCACTACCACGCATGGTCGTCTGAGTGAAGAAGAGCGGCAGAAGGCCGGTATTTCTCAGGCTTTACTGCGTGTTGCTGTGGGTCTGGAGAATATTGCTGATATTCAGCGTGATCTGGCGCGCGGTCTGGATGCTTTATAAATAGCTGTTCTGACCGGACCTGAACAATGGATATAGAAAACGGGTGCTGCGCAGGCAGTACCCGTTTTTTTTGTCTGTTTTCCGCACAACGGTCGGCCTGACCATTCTTTACGCGCGATACTGTGCTTCTTTCCTCAGCCTGAGTGTCTGCCCATTTCCCTGTGACGGCGAGTCACTTATGCTTGGGTTTTATTTATCGCAGTAACAGGAACCGCCATGACCACTCCGATTCAACGTGCGCTGGAGCAGCTCAGTGCTGTCATTCTTGGTAAAGAAGAGCAGCTCAAGCTGGCACTCAGTTGCCTGCTGGCCCGTGGTCATCTGTTGATCGAAGATTTGCCCGGAATGGGAAAAACCACGTTGTCACATGCTTTAGCGGGTGTGTTAGGGCTGAAATATAACCGCATTCAGTTCACCTCCGATTTATTACCGGCGGATATTCTTGGCGTCAGTATTTTTGAGCGCGAAGTGGGCTCCGATGTTGGCCGTTTCCGTTTTCATCCGGGGCCGGTATTTACCCAGCTGTTACTGGCGGATGAAATTAACCGGGCAACGCCTAAGGCGCAAAGTGCGCTGCTGGAGGCGATGGAAGAAGGTCAGGTAACGGTCGAAGGGGAAACCCGGCCATTGCCGCTGCCGTTTTTTGTCATCGCCACGCAAAACCCGGTATCACAATCGGGGACGTTTCCACTGCCGGAATCACAGCTTGACCGTTTTTTAATGCGTATTCAGTTGGGCTACCCGAACGAAAAAGCCGAGCGTGAATTACTCGAAGGCCGCGACCGCCGTACCATGGCCAGCAATCTGCAAGCGATGCTGAGCACGCAGGAACTGGCACAATTACAGCAGCAGGTAAATAACGTGCAGGCCTCGGCCAGCGTGCTGGATTATGTGCAGCGCATCATCGCCTTTACCCGCTACGAAGGTGGCTACCAGTATGGTCTGTCACCGCGTGGCGCGCTGGCGCTGTTACGCAGCGCCAAAGCCTGGGCTCTGGTGGATGGCAATCGTCAGCATTTGTTGCCGGAAGATATTCAGGCGGTATTACCCGCAGTGGTGGATCATCGTCTGGCTGAGGCCGCAGATGGCGGGGCACACAGCGTATCGCAGCGTATTCTGAATTCGGTGCCGGTTCTGGTATGACGTCATTGACCGGGCGCTGGCGTGAGCGCTGGAAGCGTTGGCTCGACCGGCGCATTCCGCCCGCGCCTCAGGTAACGCTTAATCATAAATCCATTTTTATCCTGCCGACGCGCACCGGGTTTTTGTTCACGCTGCTGTTGATTGTGTTGTTGCTCACCGCGATTAACTACCAGAACAGCCTGATTTACGGCCTGACGTTCTGGCTGTTCAGTGTGTCGCTGGCGGCGATGATGTTTACCTTTCGCAATCTGTCCGGACTGACGCTGGCTGCCGGGCGCGCGTATCCCTGTTTTGCCGGTGATGTGATTGAATTACCGCTGCGTTTAACGGCGGCAAAAAAACGCTACCACGAAGCGTTGTTGCTGGGTTTTCCCGACAATCCGTCCCAGCTGACGGACGTCGATACCGCGCAAACCCGCACGCTGGCACTGAGTTTTCGTACGGCCAAACGTGGCCCGCTGCAGGCCGAACGTCTGCGTCTGGATTCGCGTTTTCCGCTGGGCCTGTTCAATACCTGGACCTGGGTGAAACTCGACTTTAATGCACTGGTTTACCCCAGGCCGGAAACCGTGCCCTTTGTGTTTGCCAATGGCGAGCAGGGCGATCAGCTCATTGGCGCACCGTCGACCGTGTCCGGTCAGCAGGATTTTCAGGGGCTGCGTAATTACCAACCCGGCGACTCCATGCGCCAGATTGCCTGGAAACAGCTGGCCCGCGGCAAAGGTCTGGTTAGCAAAGACTTTGACCATGACGAAGGCGCAACCTGCTGGCTTGACTGGGATGTGCTGGCACCGCAGACAACCGAAGTAAGATTGTCGCGGTTGTGTGGCTGGGTGTTGCAGGCGCATCAGCTCGGCTGGCGTTATGGCCTGCGGCTGCCAGGTAAAGACATTGCCCCGGATCACAGCGATGGCCATCGTGATCGCTGTCTGGAAGCGCTGGCTCTGCATGGCTTTGACGGAGGTGAGCGATGAGCGCCAACCGTTATTCCAATACCGATCTGCAGATTCCGCGCAGCGCCTTGTTCTGGCTGCTGGGCAGTAATGTCGCCGCGTTGTTGCCACATTCACAGCATCTGCCGCTATGGATGTGGGGGCTGGCGCTGTTTGTTCTTATCTGGCGCGGCCTGACCCATCTTGGCCGTTTGTCCTACCCCAATCGCTGGGCCAAGGCGGTGGCGGTTGTTGCGGCGTCGGCTGCGGTGATCGTAGCGTTTGATAAAACCTTCACGCTGGAGAGTGCTGCGGCATTTCTGATTGCTGCCTGCCTGCTCAAACTGCTGGAAATGCGCAGTCGCCGTGACGGTTATGTGGTGATTTTTCTGGGGTATTTTCTGCTCGGTACCGGCTTTCTGTTTGATCAGGGCCTTCTGACGGGTTTATACGGCATTCTGACGGTATGGTTGCTGACCAGCGCCCTGGTTGCGTTGCATCAGAACAGTTTTACCCGCGATGCTGGCAGTGTACGGCGCAGCCGCCGGGCGGCAAAGCTGGCGGCCGGTATTCTGTTGATGTCGCTGCCGCTGATGCTGGTGCTGTATCTGCTGTTTCCGCGCCTGGCGCCGTTGTGGAGCATTGCGTTGCAATCGGGTAAGGCAAAAACCGGTTTGTCGGCAGAAATGGCACCGGGTGATATTGCCGAGCTCAGTCAATCTGATGAACTGGCTTTTCGCGTGTCGTTCAGCGATGGCCAGATACCGGCCCGTGATCAGCTTTACTGGCGTGCGTTAATTCTGGATAACTACGATGGTCGCCGCTGGCAGCCCAGTGGCGTGACGTCCGAGGTGCAGTGGTATCCGCAAAGCTGGCAACCCCCGGCGCAGGCAGAAGGGCTTATCCGTTACGACATCATCCAGGAAAGCACCGGTGAAAAGTGGCTGTTTTCTCTGCGGGGTGTGTCGGCTCAGGAAGAGCGTACCGGCATGACCATGGATGACCGTCTGGTTGCCAGGCGGCCGCTGCATGAACGCAAACGGTATCAGGCGCTGTCCTGGCCTTCGGTCAGCATCAGTGAAGACGGATTGGCCGGACTTGAAAAGCGTCAGAACCTGCAACTGCCGCGCGAGCGTAATCCGCAGGCGCTGGCCTGGGCGCAGCAGCGCCGTGCAGAGGCTGGCGATGATGCCGCTTACATCAATGGGTTGTTACGCCATTTCCGTGAGCAGGATTTTTACTACACCCTGAAACCACCGGTAATGGGCAGCGAGGAGATTGACGACTTTCTGTTTAATCAGCGCCGTGGTTTCTGTGCTCATTATGCTGGTGCGCTTGTATTCCTGGCTCGTGCCGCAGGGATTCCGGCTCGGGTGGTGTCCGGCTATCAGGGCGGTGAATGGAACGCCACCGACGGTTATTTAACCGTGCGTCAGTACGATGCCCACGCCTGGACGGAAGTGTGGCTCAGCGGACAAGGGTGGATACGGGTCGATCCGACCGCGGCGGTTGCGCCGCAGCGTATTGAGTTTGGGCTGGAACGTGCGGTCGCTGAAGAAGGAACCTTCCTGCAGGATAATCTGCTGTCGCCGCATCGCTTTAAAGGCGTCAGCTGGTTAAACCAGCTGCGCCTGCAGATGGACAGTCTGAATTATTACTGGCAACTGTGGGTGTTGTCGTATGACGGCAAGCGGCAGAAGAGTTTTCTCAATGGCTGGCTGGGGCTGGAAGACTACAAACAAGGACTTTATGTTCTGGGCGGCAGCTTTGGCGGTTTCTTCCTGCTGGCTTCGCTGATTGTCTGGTGGCGGCAGCGTCCGGCACCGTTGTCGCCGTTTATGCGCAGCTGGCAGCGATTGCAGGACAAAGGCCGCAAGTTGGGTATCGAGCCGCAGCCGGGTGAAACGGCCGCCAACTACCTGCAGCGGCTGGCGCAGCATTGCCCACAACAGAAAAGTTTACTGCTGTGGCTGGCGACAGAGATTAACCGGTTGCTCTATCAGCCACCGCCGGACCCACGCAGCGCACAGCAACAGCAGCACCAGCTGATACGTTCGCTGGCGAAAATACGGCGGCAGTTGCGCGCCGGTTAGCGTGCCGTTATTTCTTCTGCGGATGATCTGGCGTGTGGCCAGGCGCAGAAACAGCCATCACCAGCGACATTGGCAAACGGGCCGTAACCTTTTGTGCTCAGTTCGCGCACGATATTCGGGAAGAAGTCATCATTGGCGACGGTGCAAAGAGCGCCGAAACCATAAGCGCCAAAGTAACCCAGTTCACCTTGTGGGCTTAGCAGGGCCAGCGCCGGGCTGCTGGGCAGGGGCAAATCGATGCCTTGTGGCTGACGTATAACCTCCATTCGGCTGCCGTTCAGCTGCCGGAACTGTTGCAACTGCTCATCACTGGTGCCCGGTGCGGCAACCACAATAATGCGTAATTGATCGGCTTTAAACTGGCTGATCAGACCATCGAAATGGCGCTGACTGAGCTGGTTGCACAGGCAATCGGGGTTCCAGAAATGCAGCAGCGTTACCTGGTGGTTCGCCGCGGACAGCGCCGTTTGGTTTGACGGTAATTGCAGCAGCAGTGGTTGCAGCATCTGATTGATCTGACTGGCCTGCCAGAAGCGCGCATCGTCTGTGACGGCGACAAACGGACGGACGTTCTGCTGCTGAAACCACCACAGCCCGGCCATTGTTGCTGCTAACCAAATGCTCACCAGCACGGCGAGCCAGACGTTTTTAGCCGAACTGGCTGTCGTGGCATGGCCCGAATTTGGGCCATGAAACGGTGCAGAGTCAGCATGATCGCCAGGCTTTTGCGTTGGCTTGTGTGTCTGGTGTGAAGGAGCAGTCATAGGGCCGGTTCCGCAGATCGCCATTGTTGTGTGGCCGGCAGTATACCGTATGCGCGAGGAGCTTTTCCTGCGCTGCCGGAGCATTAGGGGCAGTGATTATGGTGGTGGATCTTGCGGATTTATTCCTTTTAGCCTTTATACCGTTATCCAATGGTCTGTTTCTTCTGCTTTTTGCGCAGGACTGGGGTGGGGCGGCGTTGTGTCGGGCAATCAGATAGTTTCAGGCTCATCTGATTGGTTACCCAGCGTCAGGTAGTCGCTACAGCGCAATCTGGATAGCATTTAGCGGCCGAATCGTTAGGATACGCACTCTATTACCTAATCACTCAGAGTTTATGACCGATACCTCTTTGCCAGTGAGTGCATCGCAGCCACAGCCCGCATCCAGCCCCTGGATTTATTCGTTATCGTCCGGGCAAACAGATGCGCAACTGCTGCACAGCGATGTACCGGTATTGCTCGATTTCTGGGCCAGCTGGTGCGCGCCATGCCGGGCGATATTGCCGCTGCTTGAGAAGCAGGTGAGCGAGCTGCAGGGGCAGGTGCTGTTGTTCAAAGTGGATGCTGATCAATCGCCGGAACTGCTGCAGCGTTTTGCCGTGCACAGCTTGCCTGCGGTATTGTTGCTGCAGAAAGGAAAAGAGGTTGATCGCTTTCAGCAGACACTGAGTGAGCCGCAGATTCGCGCTTTTATTCAGCCCTGGCTGGTTGCGCCGGATCTGCGTATCCGTCAGGTGCGTGACCTGTTGCGTCAGGCAGAGCAGGCATTTGCAACAGGGCAGGCCGAAAGGGCGATGCGGCGGTTGCAGCAGGTGTATGCATCAACCGCCGGACAGGAAGGTATGCTGGCCCAGGTGCTGGCTGATTTGTTGAATGCAGTACTGGCAGGCATACGCCAGCAGCCCATGGGAAGTGCTGTACGGCGCGGGTTATTACAGCAAGCGCAGCAATGGCTGGCGGATGCCGGGTTCGCTCTGCTGCGTGATCCCCGGGTGCAGCAGGCGCAGGCGCGTCTGGCCTTGCTTGAGCATGAACCGCATTCTGATGAAATTGCCACATTGCGCCAGCGGTTAGCGCATTTCTCAAATGCCAGTAAGGATGCCGATCAGGTTGGAGAAACCGCATTACTACTGGCCTCAGCGCTGGCCGCGGCGGCTGATTACCGCGATGCGCTGGATGTTCTGATGGCGTTTCTGCAAACGAGCAATCCGGTAGCATCTGCGGCTCTGCGACAGCGGGTTCAGGCGCGGCTGATTGAAATAATCGATATCCTGCCGGACCGGGTACTGGCGAATCAGTACCGGCGCCAGTTATTTGCGCTGAATGTATTCTGAAACCAGATGGACTTGGTATTTGGTTTTTATTTCTTTTTCTTTTGGCCTTAGTTATTAGCCTCTGAGTTAATGTATGTCTTTTAAAATATTCGCCAGTGCGGCGGCGATGCTGATTACTTTCAGTGCATTTTTACCCTACATCCGAGATGTGTTGGCGAATCGCGTGCAGGCCCATGTTTTTTCCTGGGTGATCTGGGGGATTACCACTCTGGTGGTGTTTTTTGCGCAGCTCACCGATAACGGCGGAGCAGGTGCCTGGGCGATAGGATTATCGGCGACTGTTACCTTATTTATTGCCTTACTGGCGTTTTTGAAACGCGGCGATCTGGCGATTACAACGATGGATTGGTTGTTTTTTATTGCGGCATTATCGTCGTTGCCATTGTGGTTTTTCAGTGAATCCGCGCTGATGGCAGTGGTGGTGTTAACGGCGGTTGATTTGTTGGGGTTTGGCCCAACATTGCGTAAAGCCTGGTTTCAGCCACATAAAGAATCGCTCGGTTTTTTTGCCCTCTTTTTATTGCGCAATGTGTTGGTGGTGGCAGCACTGGAACATTATTCCTGGATCACATTACTGTTCCCGCTCACCGTTGCCCTGGCCTGTATTGCGCTGATGCTGATTGTTGTGCTGCGCCGCCGGCAGTTAAGCCGGACGACGTCTGTCGGTTTATAACCGGATTAAAGCCCGAGCTGACGGGCGGCCAGATCGCGCATGATTTCTTCCGAACCACCGCCAATTGCATTAACCCGCACTTCGCGGTAAATGCGTTCACTTTTACAGCCACGCATATAACCGGCACCGCCTAATATCTGCAATGCTTCGCGAGCGCAGAATTCCATCACCATCGTTGCCTGTACTTTTAACAGGGCAATATCGGCGGGTCTGGCTTTGCCGTTCTGGATCTGCCAGGCGCAGCTGTCCATATACGCCTGAGTTGCATTTACCTGACGCACCATTTCGGCAAATTTGTGGCGGATAACCTGATGTTTACTGAGTGGCTTACCAAAGGTTTTACGCTCTTTTGCCCAAGTGGCGGCTTCTTCGATACAGACTTTGGCACTGGCGAGAGCACCGGCGGTTAATGCCAGTCGTTCATTATTAAAATTATGCACAATGGGCATAAAGCCCTGATTTTCGCCGCCGATTAAATTTTTGGCTGGGACGCGGACGTTATCAAAATACAGTGTGGCGGTATCGGAGCACCACCAGCCCTGCTTTTTATTTAATGGCGTACGGCTGAAACCGGCGGCATCGGCCGGCACAAGAATCATGGATATGCCGCCAACCCCCTCGCCACCGGTGCGCACTGCAACGGTATACCAATCGGCGCGCATGCCACCGGTGATAAAGGTTTTGCTGCCGTTAATAATATAGTCGTCGCCATCACGCACCGCGCTGGTGCTGAGGTTGGCAACGTCTGAGCCACCACCGGGTTCGGTAATGGCCAGAGAAATGTGTTTTTCACCGCGCAATACTGGCGCAATAACCATGTCTTTTAAATAGTCGCTGCCAAAATGAACGACCGGTGGCAAACCGATGCCATGCACCATGAGCGTGGCATAAATCCCTCCGGCACCGGTACGGTTGAGTTCTTCGACGGCCACAATGGTGTGAAAAATATCGGTGCCTTCACTCAGGCCACCGTATTGTTCCGGATAGCCTAATTGCAGCAGGCCCACATCGGCGGCTTTATCCCAAAGGGATTGAGGGAGATCGCAGGCTTCCTCCCATTCATCAACATTGGGCATGATTTCGCGTTCGACAAATTTACGCAGCTGGCTGCGCCATTCAGCATGATGTTCGTTGTAATACGGGCTGGCTAAACGCAGTGAGTCAAAAGTCAGCATGTTGTGGCTCCATCCATTATTGATTGTTTTTCAGCACGTCGGGTAATTCATAACGATGAAAACCGTTAAAAGATTCACTGTTGGTGGCGGGTTTATCCGGCAGTGGAATAATGGCCGGTGCTGAACCCATCGACGAACCACCATCGACACGCAGACAGACGCCGCTGATAAAATTCGCCCCTTCACTTAATAAAAAGCACACGGCCGAACTGATTTCTGCTTCGGTAGCGATGCGCTTTAACGGTACATGATGGCGCAGGTTACGGATGGTTTTCTGCATTGCCGGGCTGTAGGTATCAAAGCCACTGGAGGCGACCCACCCGGGCGCTACGGCATTAACCCGTACGCCGCTTTTACCCCATTCCCAGGCGGCGGTTTTGGTGATGTTTTCAACCCCGGCGCG
Source organism: Thalassolituus pacificus (assembly GCF_025318105.1). Classification (NCBI taxonomy): domain Bacteria; kingdom Pseudomonadati; phylum Pseudomonadota; class Gammaproteobacteria; order Oceanospirillales; family Oceanospirillaceae; genus Thalassolituus; species Thalassolituus pacificus. Next base: position 431,013 of record NZ_JAOANI010000019.1, on the reverse strand, counting down.
GGCGGCACCGGAATGGCCCATGCCCGGCATGCCATTGAGATTGTCAGCGGTCATATTGACGATGGCACCGCCGTGTTTTTGCATCGACTGGCGGTACACTTCACGCATCATCAGAAACGTGCCGGTGAGGTTGGTATTCAAAACCGCTTCAAAACCTTTTTTATTAATAAATTCGAGCGGGGAAGGGAACTGCCCTCCGGCATTATTAAACAGGCCGGCAATCGGACCGTGTTCAGTCACGATGGCATTAATGGTGCTGACAACGGCGTCTTCATCACGGATGTCGAGGCTGTAATAACAGGCCTGACCACCGTCTTGTTGGATTTCCGCCTGCACTTTCTGCAGTTTTTCTTCGTTGCGGCCAATTAACACAAGGTTTGCGCCTAAAGAAGCAAGCTCGTGGGCTGTGCAGCGGCCAATACCGCTGCCTCCACCAGATACCAACAGCGTCTTACCGGCGAAAATATCGGCGCGCAGCGTGGATTGATACGGCATAAAAAACATTCCCCGTGGTGTGTATTGATGATTGTGTCAGTCTGAACTTGAACCGTTATGGTTTTTGAAGTTACCAAGCAAGTGCTTGGTAGGCAACGGTTGGTTGTCGCCATCGGTTTTCATTTATACCGTTATCCATGTTGCGGCCGTGTGAGGCTTGGTTAGTTTCGCAATGGCCTGAGCTGCAAAGCAAACAGAGCGTGGAGATTAACCTCCTAATGTCCGGCGGCAATTGCATTTATTTATACCGTTATCTTTGTATTGTTTTTCCTATCAGTCCTTAAGCGTCCTGAAAGTCCGGCAGGTGGACTGTTAGTATTTTCTGCATAGGGTGTTCAGCGCTTCAGGGTTATCAGCGGCCACCCGCAACGGCATAATGTGCTCTTTGATTCACTATTGGGGACGGCGTGATGCAGAAACAGCCATTAGGTAACAGCGATTTACAGGTGACCAAACTTTGTCTGGGCACCATGACCTGGGGTGAGCAAAACACAGAAGCCCAAGCGCATGAGCAAATGGATTACGCGCTGGAGCGTGGCATTAACTTCTTCGATACCGCTGAGATGTATCCGGTGCCGCCTAAGGGAGAAACCCAGGGGCGCACTGAGCAATACATCGGCAGCTGGTTTGCCAGAAGCGGAAATCGCGACAAGGTGATTCTGGCCAGTAAAGTGGCAGGCCCCGGCGACTGGATGACCCATATCCGTAATGGTCCGCAACTGACCCGCGCACATATCCGTGAAGCGGTTGAAAGCAGCCTGCGACGTTTACAGACCGATTATATCGATCTCTATCAGCTGCACTGGCCGGCACGACCAACCAACTTTTTTGGCAAGCTCGGCTATGAGCATCAGGAGGCGGAAACAACACCGCTGGAAGAAACGCTGAGTGCGCTGCAGGAGTTAATCCACGAAGGCAAAATCCGCCATTACGGTCTGTCCAACGAAACCGCCTGGGGCACAATGAAAGTGCTGCAGATCGCTGATCAGAATCAGTGGGCACGGCCTCTGAGTGTTCAGAATCCTTATAATCTGCTGAACCGTAGCTACGAGGTGGGCCTGGCGGAAGTCTCTCACCGTGAACAGGTTGGTTTATTAGCGTATTCGCCGCTGGCCTTTGGTGTGCTGAGTGGTAAATACCTGAACGGCCAGTTGCCGCCTGAAGGCCGCATTACATTGTTTGAACGTTTCAGCCGTTATAAGGGCGAACATGCGGAACAGGCAGTGCAGAAATACGTCGACCTGGCAGCGGATCTGGGGATCAGTCCGGTGACTCTGGCGCTGGCCTTTGTTACTCAGCAGGGTTTTGTCACTTCGAATATTATTGGCGCAACCACCATGGCGCAGCTGCAGGAAAATATTGATTCGTCGGATGTGGTATTAACGGCGGAGATACTTGAGCGCATTAATGCTATTCATAAAGTGCATTCCAATCCTTGCCCCTGATTCAATACACTTTGCCTTTAAGGCGCCGTACGAAAACGCCCGTGGAATAATCTGCGGGCGTTTTTCTCTGTTTTGTCCTTTTTCTTTTTGTATCTCTTTTTCTCGTATTAATTTCTTTTTCTCGTATTAATTTCTTTTTATTTTACTGACTTCTGTTTCCGTTCTGCGCAATTGCGCAGAATTTTCTGTTTCTCCTCAGCGCTGGCTGCTTGCCAGATCAGAATTTCACGCATTGATCGGTAACATCCCATGCAAATGTCGTCATTATCCAGGCAGCAGTTACGGATGCAGGGCGATGCTTTTATCGGAGAATGATCCGCGCGATGTGTCATCGTATTGGCTCTGGTCATCAGGGTGTGTACTCAGGTTGTTATTGCGCCATGCTGACGCCATTTTTTCCGTTGCGTTTAACCTGATACATGGCTTTATCGGCAGCATTGATTAACGTTTTCAGGTCATGGCCATTATCCGGAAACAGGGCAACTCCAATGCTGGCGCCAATGGGGATATTGCCCTGATGAGTCGCAACGGGTCTGGCCAATATGGATGTCATTTTTTCGGCAAAGCTCAGTGCATCCTGCTTTGATCTGATATCCAGCTGCAGGGCAACAAATTCATCACCACCAGAACGGGCGAGTAAATCTGAAACTCGCAGGCTGCTTTTCAGGCGCTGAGCGACTTCTTTTAATACCTGATCGCCAATCTCGTGTCCGTAGGTATCGTTAACGGTTTTAAATCCATCCAGATCAATAAACATGACGGCCAGTTTTTCCTGTTTACGCTGCGCATGGGCAATGTGAGCGGCGGCAAGATCCTGAAATAAATGTAAGGTCGGCAGTCCGGTCAGTGCTTCGTAGTAGGCCATCTGTTGCAGTTTTTCTTGCGCGTCACGGGCATCCTGCAGGGCTTTATGCAGTGAAGTAACATCGTATTCCGACATCAGAATCAGAAAATCACCACTCAGCGGATGGCGGGTAATGCGGATGTCCAGCGTATGGTCACGCAGTCCGGCAGAGGTTTGCATGCGGTGAGTCCAGCGGCCGCCCTGTTCGGCGATGGCTTTTTCCAGACAGTGGGCGCCTTCTGCCGGGTCGGCAAAACGTGCTGTAAATTCCGTAATACCATCCCTCAGTGCCGCGGTATTAATCTGTTTATAGGCTTCAGTGGCCGCCGGGTTTTCGATCACCATCGCGCCGTCAAAAGTGAAGCTGGTGACCAGTACATTGGTGTAACGCATGGCTTCGACCAGCAGCAGATTTTCCGGTGTTTCGCCCAGATTCACTTCTTCGTTGATGTAGGCAATGATGCCGCGGTGTTTGTCCGGGCCGAGCAACACGGCGCGGTGCATCATGTGCAGGGTTTTTGGCTTGCCGTTAGGGTAGGTGGTCCAGGGATCGATGGTCAGCCCCTGGCGGGCCGCCAGTTCAAAGGTTTGTGCGGTGCGGTCTTTGGCTCCCTGAGTATCACCGGACAGATCTTTATTAATCAGGTCATCGACGGTCTTCAGGCCCCAGAAATCAATGGCTGCCTGATTTCCCCACCACCAGCCATGACGGTCGAGATCAAAAATCCAGACAACATTGGGGATCAGCTCATACAGGCGCAGTTCGTCGCGACTCTGAATATGCACCAGATGGCTGTAGCTGTTTTCCATTCAACGGGTCCTGTGTTGTTTTGCTTATGCTCTTTTATCTTCAAACTTTAGCATTGGTTATCGCGGCCTGAAGACCCGGCGCTGTCTTTCTGCATTATTGGTTGCGGTTGTTGCCATTCAGCCAGCTGCAGACACCATCACCGGCGTGTTTACCGCTGGCAAAACAGGCGGTTAATAAATAGCCGCCGGTCGGTGCTTCCCAGTCGAGCATTTCACCGGCAACAAAGACACCGGGCAGGGCTTTAAGCATTAGATGCTCATTCACGGATGCCTGGGTAATGCCGCCGGCGCTGCTGATGGCTTCGGCGATTGGCCGTGTGGCGGTTGGGCAGGGTAATGGCATGGATTTTAACGCGCTGGTGACAGCCTGATGATCGTGCAGATCAAGCTCCGGGCAGCATTCTTTCAGCAGGGCATTAGTGATTGCCGGCAGATTCAGTTTTTTGCGCAGTACATTGGCGAAGCTCATGCCTTTACGTGGTTGCTGCAGCTTGCTGAGGACCTGTTCATAGCTGTTCTGTGGCAGCCAGTCGAGCCAGAGTTGTGCGGGCTGGTTGGCATGCTTCTCTGCTTGATTGCTCAGCATCAGGTCGCGCAGCGGGGCGCTCAGGGCATACACCAGACTGCCTTCAATACCATACTGACTGACGATAAATTCGCCTTTGCGCGTCCATGGCTGGCCATGGATATCAGTCAGCGACAGGGCAATGTTTTTCAGCGGCGTGCCGGCAAGACGCTCAAGTATATACTCGCTCCAGGGCAATTCGAAACCACAGTTGCTGGGCAGCAGCGGTGCAATGCTGACGCCTTGTTGCGTCAGCAGACTACACCACTGGCCGTCGGAGCCGAGACGCGGCCAGCTGGCGCCGCCTAAGGCCAGAACCACAGCATCGAACTGCTCGCGCTTGTCGCCCTCCGGCGTGCTGAAACACCAGGTTTGTTTGCCGTTTTCCATTTGCCAGCCCTGCCAGCGATGACGCGGATGAATGCTGACGCCCTGTGAGCGCAGGCGGTGCAGCCAGGCGCGCAGCAGCGGAGCGGCTTTCATGTCTTTGGGAAACACGCGGTTGGAGGTGCCGATAAAGGTTTCGATACCCAGTTCATGAATCCAGCTACGCAGATTATCCGGGCTAAAATCATCCAGCATCGGCCGCAGCCATTGGCTGGCGTTGCCGTAACGGCTGACAAAATCTGCGTAATCTTCGGCGTGGGTAATGTTCATCCCACCGACACCTGCGAGCAGAAATTTGCGCGCCACACTCGGCATGGCATCAAACACCTCAACGGCCAGCCCCTGGCGGGCTATGCGTTCGGCGGCCATCAGACCGGCGGGACCGGCACCAATAACAGCAATGCGCGGTGAGGCAGAAGAGGAAGTACTGATGCTCATGTTTGTCCGGACTGTGTGGGCGGGCAGAAAACCGGCAGTTTATCATGTTGCACCTGGATTGCTGCAGTCGCGGTCTTAGTCTGAGGGCAGTCCGGCATAGCGCCAGCTGCGGAAATCATCGTATTGCTCGCTGCTGATGTAATCTTTAAAGCGCATATCGCGCAGAATACGCTGCATCTTTTTACGCAGGCTGGGTGACCAGTTGCCGTTTTGCACCAGCGTATAGTGGTAGCGCCGTGGCGATGGCAGCAGCAGTGCGAGAAAAGCACCTTCGGCGGCATTCAGATCGGCGGCGGATTTGCGGAAATAATAATGGCTGGCGGCGGCGATGCCATACAGATTCGGGCCAAACTCGGCCATGTTCAGGTACAGCTCCAGAATCTGATTTTTGCTCAGCGCCTGCTCCAGATGACGGGTAGCGACCAGCTCCTGAAATTTGCGGGTCAGGGTTTTACCGTTATCAAGAAACAGGTTTTTAGCGGTTTGCTGGCTGATGGTGCTGGCACCGTATTTCCACTGCCGTTGTTTGATGTTTTCGCCGAGGGCGGCGAGCAGGGCATCGTAATCCATGCCGTGATGACTGAAAAAATCGGCATCTTCACTTAATACCACTGCATACACGAGATTGCGGTTGATGGCGTCCAGCGGTAGCCAGTGTGGCGTCATGATGTCAATGCCAGTGGCCTGATCAAGGCGTTGTTGCGTGAGGCTGATGGCCTGCTGTTGCAGGTTGGTCATGGTGAGCTGGCTGGCAGGGGGAACATCCTGCAGCAGCCAGTTCAGCCAGGCGATGGATGACAACACCAACAGCCAGAACAAGGCGCCGGTCAGCAGCAACAAACGGGTCAGCCAGCGGCGCGGATAGTCAAGCCAGTAGAGTAAGGAATGAGGCAATCTGACGCTCCTGTGATTGGATTACAGAGCGTCATCGCGTTGTCTGCTTAGTCGTAAAACCGGCCGCCTGAGGTTGGCGGCCAGAATATCAGGCGCTGGCAGGCCGTGTGTCCGGGCGATGACTGACCCTGTACAAACGATAGCCCAATGCCACCGCCGCAGCGCTTAATCCGATCACTAATCCACTCCAGAAACCTTTGGCTCCCATGGTGGTTTGCTCGCCGAACGCCAGCCAGTATCCCAGTCCAAGGCCAATTAACCAGTACGCGACAAAGGTAATCAGCATCACCGCTACGGTGTCTTTATAGCCACGCAGAGCGCCTGCGGCCGCAACCTGTATCGCGTCTGACAGCTGGAATACGGCGGCAAACAACAGCAAGCCTGCGGCGGTGGAGACAACCGCCGGGTCGGGTGAGTACAGACGGGCAATGCTGGCCGAGAACAGCACCATCAGGCTGGCATTGAGCAGGGCAATGCCAAGGTTCAGGCCAATACCAATCCAGGCGGTACGGCGCGCCAGCACATACTGGCCAGAGCCCAGCCAATGACCAACACGCACCGTTAAGGCCATGCCCAGGCTGAGCGGGATCATAAAGGTCAGCGATGACAGATTCAGCGCCACCTGGTGGCCAGCAACAATGGTCGGACCCAGTTCGGTCAGAAACAGCGCAATCACTGTAAACAGGCTGACTTCAAAGAAAATCGCAACGCCGATAGGCACGCCGATCTGCAGCATTTCTTTAACCTGCGCTTTCAGCGGGCGCAGCACATGGCTCCATAGCGGGTAGTCGTGCGGTAATCGTCTCTTGCGGGTGTTACGCGCCATGGCGATTGCCATGCCCGCGAATATCAGACTGGAGCCAATACCACAGCCCACGCCACCCAGTTCCGGCATGCCGAATAAACCGTAGACAAACACCGCATTGGCGGGGATGTTCATCAACAGTCCGGTCAGCATAATGCGGGTAACCTGGCCGGGCTCGTTCAGTGCCTCAGCGTAGAAACGATAAGCCAGGAAAATACCGGCGCCGGGCATACCAAAGGCGATGGCGAGGGTGTAGTCGGCGGCGATGCGGGCGGTAACCGGGTCATCCACCAGCATGGGCAGCGCCGAAGAGCCAGCCCACAGCAGCAGGCCCGATAGGCTGCCCAGAACGATACCCACCCACAGGGCGGCCGCCAGCAGGTTGGGCAGTTCGTTATTGCGGCGCGCCGCATTCAGGCCGGAGGCCAGTGGTGACAGCGCCACCAGTACACCGGCCAGAAACAGCCAGGTGGGCAGCCACAGGCTGGTGCCGATAGCCACTGCGGCCAGATCGCGGGTGCTGACATAGCCCGACATCAGGGTGTCAACGGTGCCCATGCCGATCTGTGCCAGTTGAGTAGCAAGAATAGGGAAAGTCAGTTTAAGCAGGGCTCTTATTTCTTGAGCTTTGAACGTCATGCCGGTAGTGTCCGTGCGCTGCTCAGAAGACTGAGCGGCGATAGAGTCGCAGGGGACAACAGCGCTGGCTGCGAATACAAAAAGTACGCTGTTGAGAGGGTGCGCATTTTGCCCTGATTCCCTGATGCAAGCCAGAGTTGTTCTGTGATTCTTGTGTGATTGTATTGTGAATTCATTGTTGCTGAGTTATGACCGTAGCCCTCGATATTAACGACCTTATTCCGCTGTTTAACCGCTTGTTTCTGCAATCGGAAAATACCCTGCTGGTTGCCGGTGGCGATGAACCCATTTATCAGCCGGCCGATGAGCACCATCCGCATCACCGGCTGATCTTCGCTCATGGGTTCTACGAGTCGGCACTGCATGAAATCAGCCACTGGTGCATTGCCGGGCCTGAGCGGCGCAAACAGGTCGATTTTGGTTACTGGTATGAGCCGGATGGCCGCAGTGCACAGCAGCAGCGCGCCTTCGAGCAGGTTGAGATAAAACCTCAGGCGGTGGAGTGGATTCTGTCAGAGGCCTGTGGCCGGCGCTTTTATGTCAGCACCGACAACCTGAATGGCGATCCCGCCGCCGTGGAGGCAGGGCTGGCGCGTTTTCGCCAGGCAGTCCGCGAGCAGGCGTGTCTCTATCTGACGCATGGCCTGCCGCCACGGGCAGAAGTATTAAAAAAGGCGCTGTTAGATTATTATCAGCGCCAGTCACTATTTGGTGTGCACTTGTTTGCACCGGAATGATCAAGAAGCGGAGTAGCTTTTGTTAAAGAAATTTTTACAGGCCGTAACCGGTAAAAAACAACCGGCAGGGAAAAACAGTTCAGGTGGTAAGCCTGCAACGCAGGCCAGACCTGCTAAAAAGCCCGCAGATATCAGCGGCAAAGACAATAAAAATGCCAAGCGCGGCGGTAAGAAAAGTAACCAGCCGGCGAAAGACACCCATCAGGCAGCGCATCAGCCCCATCATGGCGCTCCGGCTGAGGCGAAAAAGTCTCAGCAGAAATCGGCAGGCAAGCGCAAAGTTGTCGACGATACCCCTTGGTCAATTGATGACTTTAAAGTGGAAGCAGACCCGACGAAAACACGTTTCCACGATATGGATCTGCCGGATTCCGTGATGCGCGGTATTCATGCACTGGGTTTCCAGTATTGCACCCCGATTCAGGCCGAAAGTCTGCCGGCGGCGTTGCGTGGCCGCGATACCATTGGCCAGGCGCAGACCGGTACCGGTAAATCCGCGGCTTTCCTGCTGACCATTCTCAATCGTTTGCTGACGGTTAAACCGGAAGAGCGCTTCGCCAGTGAGCCACGGGCGCTGGTGATTGCACCGACCCGTGAACTGGTCATGCAAATCGGTAAAGACGCTGAAGGTCTGGCCAAGTACACCGGCCTGAACGTGGTGACCATCGTCGGCGGTATGGATTACGAGAAGCAGCGCGCTCAGTTGCGTAATAATGTGGTCGATGTACTGGTCGCGACGCCGGGCCGCCTGATCGACTTTATGCGCAGCCAGGATGTGTTTCTTGATCAGATTGAAGTGCTGGTACTGGACGAAGCCGACCGTATGCTCGATATGGGCTTTATCCCGGATGTACGCCGCATTGTGCGTGCAACGCCAACCAAAGATCAGCGCCAGACTCTGCTGTACTCCGCCACGTTTAACTACGATGTGCGCATTCTGATTGATCAGTGGACCACCGATCCGCTGGAAGTGGTGATTGAACCTGAACACGTCGCCACCGACCGTGTCGAACAGCGCTGTTATCTGGTGGCTGAAAGCGAAAAATATAAGCTGCTGGAACAGGTGCTGGCCGATGAGAAACCCGAGCGCTGTATCATCTTCGCCAACCGTCGTGACCTGACCCGTAACCTGTGTGACAAACTCAACAAAAATGGCCATGTGGCCGTACTGTTGTCGGGTGAAGTGGCACAGGAGAAACGTATTCGTACGCTGGAACGTTTCCGCTCCGGTCATGTGAGAATTCTGGTGGCCACCGATGTCGCCGGGCGGGGTATTCACGTTGATGCGGTCAGTCACGTGATTAACTACACCCTGCCGGAAGATCCACAGGATTACGTCCACCGTATCGGTCGTACCGGGCGTGCCGGGGCAAAAGGGGTGTCGGTCAGCTTTATTTCCGAAGACGATGCGTTCGTACTGCCGGATCTGGAGAAATATCTGGGTACCAAGCTGGAACTGACTCAGCCCTGAGGCGGCGAAGCAGATACAGAACGGATGCCACAGGACAGGTTAAACCGTTATTGAACAGGAGCTGCTGACGGATGCAATCGCCGTTAACACGGTTGTCCCGATTAACCCGCGACAACGCCTCCCGCCAACGCTGCGGAAAGGGCAGGATGCTTCTTCAACCGCTACTGCTTGTATCGTTGCTTGCTGCGCTGCCATTGCCAGCGGCCGCTGACGCGCCGTTGGCTGAATTGGCGGACGCTGCTGCTGCCAGTCTGGTGACACCAGAATGGGCCGAACGTTATCTCTACAGCCGCAATTCAGCCCTGCTCGACGACAGTTTTAATGACCATGTGATGTCGTTTTATTACTTTGGCCGGGTAGCGCAGCGCACGCTGATCGGTCTTGAGCGGGTACGCGGTGATGACTACGAGCAATTCTTCAGCCTGCTGGTGTTTGAAGACACCCATCTGCTGGGCTACTACCGCAATGTTCTGAGTTTTCCATCCGGAGTATCGGACTCGGGCGATGTGCAATTTCCGCGGGGTGTGAATGCCCATCTGCAGGGCAGCGATGCGCTGCTGAATATTGCGCTGCCCGCCTTCAGTGCGTTGTGTCAGCGTCAGCGTGGCTCACAGACGCAGGCTCTGGCAGAGCTGTGCGTGCCATGGACAGCTGTTCATTCGCAATAATTTGCTGAATCAACCAATCCGGATCATCCATCGGCAGGTCGTGGCCTGCTTTTGCGTGGGTGAGCAGGGTTTTCTGCCAGCGCTCGGCAATACGGCGCGTACAGGCCGCATCCACCAGCCGGTCGTGCTGACTGTTATAAAAAAATACTTCTTCAGAAGGGGCTTGTGCCGGGCCGCGAAAATGACTGGCGGCCAGTAGCTGTGCTAATCCGTTACGCATGGATAGCGGGTGAGTCGCGGCATAATCACGCCACAGCGGCAACAGGCCGGCGCTGTCTTTCATGTTCAGCGTCCAGTGCAGAATGGCCGTTTCAAGCTTATCCGAGCTGTGCAAACTGTACAGAAAACTCAGCAGTGGCGGAATTTTCATGCGTTGCCACGGGGGAGCGAAATTACTGAAGCTGGTGTTGATCAGGTGCAGACGAGCAACTTCCTGTGGGAAGCAGCGCGCCCATTCGGTTGCGATCATTGCCCCCATCGAAACGGCCACCAGCACCAGCGGCCGCTTATTGTCGGGACTGAGGTTCGCCACCTGCTGGCGGATATCGAGCATCATGCGGTGAATGCTGAGCGGAGTTTTATCGCGGAAGCGTTCGCCATTACCGGCCAGCTCCGGCAACAGCAGTGCGGGTGGTGCTAATTGCTGCTGTTGCAGTTGATTGAGCAACTGGTCGGGGAAGGCGCCCCAGTGAAAGCGACTGCGGATCAGACCGCGGATCAGCACCCACTCGGGCCTGTTGTTGTGTTGATTATCCTGCTGAGCATCCATGCGCATATCAGGTTTACCAGAGGTCGAAGTAGCGGTGCACACTGAACTGCAGTGTAGTGCCCGCATCGTAGGCTGAACTTAAGTTGGTGCGGTCGATGCTGAGGCGGTAGTCATAAGGGCCGTAACTGCGTTCGACCCCCACACGGAACTGCCAGTAGTCATCTTTGTTGCCGCCGCCGAAATTGAAATCGTCGCTGATTTCCAGATAACGGTGCTGAGCGGTAAACAGCTCAATTGAAAAGCTGTCAGTCTGGATGGTATAGCCCAATTCCAGGCTGCGTTTGGCAAAACCGGAGTCGAGGTATGCTTCACTGTGACGCCAGCCCAGCGTCAGCGCGTCGTCGACCAGCAGGCGCAGCGACCCTTCGCTGTAAGCCTGGTCATTGATACTGGCATCACCGGCAAAGGTGTAGCGGGTGGCGGAAACGTCAACGGCGATGCCATCACTCAGCGGCAGATACAGACCGGCAAAGGCATCGTGCTCATAGGTGGCATGATCGCCTTTGCGGTCCAGGCCCGAAGACCAGAGGCCAGTATAAAAACCGCTGTCATGACGAAAGGTAAGGCCCCCTTGCAAGGCTGCGTTGCCACCGGTCTGGCTGACACCGTCACGAACGTATTCTGAGGTCAGGCCCAGATTGGCATTCAGGTCGGCGTGGACGGTGGAGGCTGCCAGCGTCATCAGAGCGGCAGAGGCAGTAAGCAGAGGGCGGAATACAGACATGTGACTAGCGCTTTCCGTTAGTAATCAGATAAAGGCCGCTATCATACGATGTTTCGGCGGCGCTGTGATGTGTTTGTAGTGGCTTATGCCGCGTTTTTACTCTTACCGGAGCGCAGTTATCCGCTCAGGCTAACTCCGGCAAAGCATCGGGCATAAAGTTCCCGGCTGAGAATTCCCGCCGTTGAGGCTCTTACCGGGTATTTGCCCAGGCCTGTCTCAGGCTCAGTGGTGATTATGTGGATACCAGCGGTCACAGGCACGTTGATACAGCTGCTGTTTATCGGCGGCGGTGCTTGGCGCCCAGGTGGGCATGCTGCGTACCGCCGACATCAGAAACTCAATTAAGGTGAAGTGGCGGCGCAGAATGCGCTGATGGCGGTGTGGCAGTATCGGATTAAACAGGCTGTGGTAGCGGAACAGATGACGCGGGTTCTTTTTCACCCACAGCCAGGAGCCCATTTCCAGCGTTAATGGCAGATAAAGACCATCGGGTTGCTGCGCCATGTAATCGTCATACAGATAATCCCACAGGTCGCCATGGGTGGTGTAGCTGTGTGCCTGGGGTTCGAACAGGTACAGGTTGTGGCTGGGGTAGCTGTGTTCGAACAGTTGTGTCAGGGCACAGGCTTCCGGCAGTCCCGGCCAGGGATCGGTGCTTTTGGCATAAGGAAACCAGATGCGGTCTTTGTAGCCAAAGCCGGAGTGGCAATCGAGGGTGATGCAGTGTTTCTGCTGTTTAAGGCTGGCGCGGATGCTGTCGACCAGGGTCTGACTTTCGCATTCCATCGCTTCGCCTTTGCGCCCGCGGTACCAGGGCAGGTGACGGCTGATGCGTTGGCCGCCGACCAGAAATGGCGTACTACCGATGGCATCGACCGGCGCATTGCGCATTAAATCCACACCATTGGGGTTGGCGCGGCTGTTATTCCACATGCCGCCGGGGTTCACGATGGGGATAATCACCAGCCGGATTTGGGCCAGCATTTCCATGGCGGTCGGGTCCCAGTCGAGGCGGCGCAATAAGGTGCGCAGAAAAGACAAAATCACCTGGCTGCCAATGCGTTCGATGCCATGTACGCCGCCAATTAACGCCAGCGTCGGAGCCAGGGGGGAGGTTGAACCCATTTCCAGAACATAAAACGGCAACTTGAATGGGCCCTGTTGGATGTGAGCCGGAACGGAGACCCGTAAATGGCGGCGTCCGTATTCAATCAGGTGTTCCAGTTCGGTCAGTTCGGGCAGGGCTTTATTAATTTGGTAAATCCGTTGAATCACGTTGGCTGCATCCTTATTCTGCTCAGCCGACCTCTTTACCAGAATAGAGTAACAATTCGATGAAATCTTCCCAGTCGCTGCCCGACACTCCTCCTGACCGTTATCGCGGCTGGCACTGGGTCACCACCCTCTGGCCGTATCTGATGGAGTACCGCTGGCGGGTGATGGCGGCATTACTGTGTCTGGTTGCCGCCAAACTCGCCAGTGTGTCGATGCCTTTCTTACTCAAGTATCAGGTTGATCATTTAAGCAGCGTCGACAAACAAGGCATTGCCCCGGCGGATTGGTGGCTGTGGTTTCCGCTGGGTTTATTGCTGGCCTACGGTGCGGTGCGCTTTCTGAACGTCTTTATGGGTGAAGTGCGTGACCTGCTGTTTGGTCGTGTAACCGAGCGGGCAATGCGGCGCATGGCGCTGAAAGTATTCGAGCATCTGCATACCCTGAGTCTGGAGTTTCATCTCAACCGTCAGACCGGCGCGTTACAGCGCGATATCGAACGCGGCACCAACGGCATCAGTTTTTTGCTGCGCTTTATGATCTTTAACATTATTCCGACCTTCCTTGAGCTGTTTCTGGTGATTGGCTTGTTACTGGCCAATTACCCGCCGGTGTTCGGCATTATTACTGCGGTGGCGGTGGTGGCTTATGTGGCGTATTCGGTAAAAGTGACGGAGTGGCGAACTCATTATGTGCGTGAAGCGAATCGCATGGATTCCACCACCCATGCGCGTGCTCTCGACAGTCTGCTGAATTACGAAACGGTTAAGTACTTTACCGCCGAACGGCGTGAAGCCGAGGCTTATGACAGCGCTCTGGCGCAGTGGGAGCAGGCGCGGCGCATGAACCGCTTTTCGCTGTTCAGCCTGAACAGCGGTCAGGCGCTGATTGTGAGTGTCGCCATGGGATCCATGCTGTTGTTTGCCGCTTATTACGTGCTGATTGGCCGCATGACGCTGGGTGATTTTACGCTGGTGAATGCCTTTATGTTTCAGTTGTTTGTGCCGCTGAATTTTCTGGGTTTTGTGTACCGCGAAATTAAAGCCTCAATGGCCAATATTGAGCGTATGTTTGAGTTGCTGGATGAACAGTCGGCGGTCAAAGACAACGGCACGGAACCCTTGCACATCCGTAAGGGAGAGGTTGTATTTAACAATCTGCAGTTCGCCTATCAGCCAGAGCGGCCGATTCTGAAGGGCCTGAGTCTGACTCTGGAGGCCGGTAAAACACTGGCGGTGGTTGGTGCCAGTGGGGCCGGAAAATCGACCCTGACTAAATTGTTATTCCGCTTTTACGATGCTCAGCAGGGCGATATTCTGATCGACGGCCAGGCCATTCAATCGGTGCCGCAGCAGCAGTTAAGGCAGGTGTTGGGCATTGTGCCGCAGGATACGGTGCTGTTTAACGATACGCTGAAAAACAATTTACTGTATGCCCGACCGCAGGCCACCGATGCCGAGTTAACGGACGTGATCCGCATGGCGCATCTGCAGAAACTGGTGAACGAATGTCCGGCCGGTATGGAAACGGTGGTTGGTGAGCGTGGGCTGAAATTATCCGGCGGTGAAAAACAGCGCATTGCCATTGCCCGAATGTTGCTTAAACGTCCGGCAATTATGGTGTTTGATGAGGCGACGTCGTCACTCGATTCCCATACCGAACGCGGCATTATGGCGGAAATTCGCGAGGTCTCCCGTGGTCATACGGCGCTGATTATTGCTCACCGTTTATCGACGGTGGTCGATGCTGATGCCATTGCGGTAATCGACGACGGCCAGGTGGTGGAGCAGGGAACTCATCAGCAGTTGCTGGCTGGCGGTGGTGCGTATGCGGCTCTCTGGCAGGCGCAGCAGCAATCGGATGGTGTTGAGCAAACGGACGCTGAGGAAAAGTAATGCACCTGTTGATTGTTGATGCAATGAATCTGATCCGCCGTATTTATGCTGCGGCGGCTGATACTGAATTACCGCTGGAAGCGACCCGCAGTCGTTGTTTAAGTGCCATTGCGCGCAATGCGGAATACGCAAAAGTCAGTCATGTAGCCATGGTGTTTGAGCAGAAATGCCAGACCTGGCGCCATGATTTATGGCCGGATTACAAACTGGGTCGTCCGCCGATGCCAGAAGCCTTGCAGCAGGATCTGGCCGATATGCAGCGTTATTTTCAGCAGTCCGGGGTGTTTTGCCTCGATTTGGCTGGTTGGGAAGGCGATGATGTGATGGCGACATTGGCCAGTAAGGCCGCCTTTGCCGGTTTGCAGGTGACGATTCTGTCGACGGATAAAGGCTTCTGCCAGTTGGTGAATTCACGTTTGAGTGTACGCAATCATTTTGATCGTTTTACCTGGGATGAGCTTATGGTCGAACAGAAGTTCGGCCTTAAGCCGCAGCAACTGGCGGATTTCTGGGCGCTGACCGGCGATAGTACCAATCATCTGCCCGGTGTGCCGGGTATCGGGCCAAAGACGGCCGGTCATCTGCTGGATCAGTTCGGTTCGCTGGATGTACTGCTGGTGCAGCGAGAACAATGCGATACCAGGGTACGTAATGCCCTGAGCGAGCATTGGCCGACAGCATTACTGACGCGGGTTTTGGCCAGGTTGCGTACCGATGTGCCGCTGGGGTTCAACCTGCATGATCTGCGCTGGCAAAGCGGCCGCTGATGACTAGGGCCTGTTAACACCAATTAAACAGGCCTGTTATTGGCTAAAAGTTTCTCAGACAAGGCGCTGAGAGTGTGGCCTAACGGGTTAAGCGAGCGAACAGCAACGCAGGATGAGGAATGTTTAGCCATAACCCTTCGGGCTGAGGCCAGTTTTCCTCATTAACGTCGTCGTTCGTCATTCATTTAGCTCGCTAATATCACTCCTCTCTCCTTGTTCTGAGAAAAACTGGCTCTCAGCAGGCCTGATTCACTTAGTGTTAACAGGCCCTAGGATAAAGGGCGGCTGGTACTCAGCGGCCTGATTGATTAAAATCGCCGCCTTTTCTGTGAGGACGTTGTATGTCCGTCGATATCAAAGTCCGGGGTTATCACCTCGACATCTACCATCATGTTAACAACGGCCGCTATCTGGAATTTCTCGAGGAGGGGCGTTGGGATTACTTCGACCGTCATCAGTTTATTCAGTTATTTGAAGCGCAGAATCTGGCCTTTGTCGTGGCCAACATCAATATCAGCTACCGCCGTCCGGCGTATGCGGGTGAAGTCATCCGCATCAGTACCAGGATGGAAAAAATCGGCAATAAAAGTGCCCAGATGGTGCAGGAAGTTCGTCTGTTGGAAGACGGTGAGGCGACTACGCTGATCGCTGATGCGGTGGTGACTTTCTGCCTGATGGATTCAGAAACTCAGAAAGCGGTTGCGATTGAAGGCAATGCCCGGGCGGTGCTGCAAACCATGATTGAGGATGGTTTATGAGTGTGAAAGACGTATTGGCTGAAATTAACGGATTTCTGGGCTGTGTTACGCCGGATGTCTGGATTGATGAAGCGCTGAATAATCAGGAAACCCTGCTCATTGATCATGCCAATTGCGAAAAGAAGGCCGCTACTACGGCGATGAATCTGCTCTACAAGCACATTGACCGTGACGACCTGCTGAAAAAAATGAGTCAGCTGGCGCGTGAAGAGCTGCTGCACTTTGAGCAGGTGGTTAACATTATGAAAGACCGCGGCATTGCATACCGTCATGTGTCATCGTCCCGTTACGCGGCGGGTTTGCGTGAGCAGGTGCGAAAAGGTGGGGTGAATGAGCTGGTCGATGTACTGATTGTCGGTGCGTTTATCGAAGCCCGTTCCTGTGAACGTTTTGCCAAGCTGGCACCGTTTCTGGATGACGTTCTGGCAAAATTTTACCGCTCACTGTTGCGCTCTGAAGGTCGTCATTATCAGGATTATCTGGCGCTGGCTGCACAGTATGCCGACGCGCCCATTGCCGGGCGGGTGGCGGAATTCCGTGAGTTCGAGCGTGAACTGATCGAATCCCCCGATACTGAATTCCGCTTTCACAGCGGTGTGCCTGTGGCGGCTTAATCAGCCGTCACTGCTGGCGCGGATGATTTTACGGCAGACATCCGCAATATTACTGTATTCCTCTTCGTCGATGGCGCCGGCATCCAGATCGCGGCGCGCCTGGGACAGTCGCGCTTCAGCATCTTTCAGATCAGTAAAACGGCGGTTCGCTTCCAGTGCGTTAAGGACGGTACGTGCTGTCATGGTCTTCTCCTTTTGTGCTCCCTGTTGCCAGAAGACTAGGAAATAATCAGCAGGTGTGGAATCTGTCGGAAGTATTATTTTCTTTCTGTTGCTTCAATGCGGACAAATCTCGGTAAATGTGGCGTTTTTTGCTTTATTGCAGGCATTAATGCCTGGCGATGTTTTTGGACGATGTTGATATAAAAGTTTTTTATCCCTATGGGCAGCCGTTACTATAGGCGCCGCTATTTTTACTGTCAGAGTTGTGACTTATCTATGTCTGTTGAATCGAGTATTTTCAGTACGTTGACGTCCTGGTGGGATGGGCCAGACCGCGACCTGCATGGTTTGCAGCGCGTCGGTTCAGGGCAGGCGCCACTGCTGCATTTTCTGCATGGTAATGGTTTCAGTGCGCATACGCTGGCACCCATGGCAGATGCATTACCGTCGGACTGGAACCTGCTGCTGACCGACGTGCCGGGGCACGGCGGTTCACAGCAGCCAGCGCACCATATGCCCGATTGGCTGCGCATGGCCCGCCGTGTAGGGGATGCTCTGGAAGCACGCAATGACGGTCGCAAAGCCATTGGGATCGGCCATTCTATGGGAGGCGTGATGACATTGATGCTGGCCGCTGAGCGTCCGCATTTGTTTGAACGCATTATTTTGCTGGATCCGGTGTTGTTCTCGGCTGAAATTCTTCTGTTTCAGCGCTTGGCACGCAAAACAGGTTTGTGGAAACGCGGAGCACTGGTTAAAGCGGTTCAGGCCCGCCGTGCGGTTTGGCCGGATGCTGACCATCTGCGCCAGGACCTGCAGCGTAAGTCGCTGTACCGTAACTGGGATGCTGCAGCACTCGAAGGTTTTATTCAGGGGGCAACGAAGCCGACCCAGGAAGGGCTTGAACTGGCCTGTAATCCCGCCTGGGAAGCAGCCATCTTCGGTTCTTATCCGCGAGGGTTGTGGCAGGCAGTACACCGGGTGAGGGTGCCGGTCGATATTCTGGTAGCTGCTGACAGCTATCCCTTTATTCTTAAGTCGGCGCGCAAAGCAGTCAAAGCTAATCATCATATCCGCTTCGAAATGGCGCCGGGCAGCCACTGTTTCCCGATGGAACAGCCGCTGAAGACGGCACAGCGGATTCAGGCATTGTTGACGCAGAAGTCTTGATTTCGGTTCTCTGTTAAAACCTTTGTCAAATAAATAAGGGTAAGCTATTGTGGCTTAACCATTTGGCCTAATAAAAGAGAACTACGAGTAGGATTTATGAACATGGAGATTCAGGCAGCGCTTGATGTTGCCGATGAAACTGATTCATTTCTTCAGATTACCGACGTCATTTATGACAAGGAAACTGAGTCAGGATTTGAAGCGCTGACGGATGCAGAGAAAGCCGTTTTTTGTATTGATAACCTGTTAAAGGAAATGGAAAACGGTGGCTTCGTACAGTTCATCCACCACGACGTAGGAGCGTATGCTGAGGAAACCCTCGAAGCGCTGGAGAAAATTAAGGCAAAAGGGACTCATGCCCTTTTGGCGCGGTTAATCGACTTGTTTGATGGGCAGAAAATCCCTAAAGACGAAGATGAGCGTATTGAGATTTTTGATCATATCGAAAGCGAGCACGCAGACGAAATCGCCGAACTTGATGATCGCTTTTATGATGTGGGCGAAAATCTGGTTGAATTAACGCTGCTTTTTGTCAGTAAAAACCTGAAAGATTTCCGCTGATACAATCACCGGTGTTTAATGCCGCCGGTGATTAGCCGATATCTTTTAAGCAGTGGACGATAACAGCAATGATGCATTGGCTTGTGCGGCGTGTGCAGGGCTTTGGTCATGCCTTTTCTGGCTTGGCCTATATGTTGCGCACGCAAGTGCATGCACAAATTCATCTGCTTGCGGTTGTCGTCGTCGTCAGTGTCGGTTTTTTAACCGGCCTGGCAGCCTCTGAATGGACGGTGTTGGTCTTGTCCATGGCGCTGGTTTTGTCATTTGAGGCAATGAATACGGCGTTGGAAGCGCTGGCTGATGCGCTTCATCCCTCTCATCATCCCCTGGTTGGTAAAGCCAAAGATCTTGCTGCGGCTGCAGTGCTGGTATCGGCATTCGCATCTGTTATTATCGGCACGCTGATTTTTATTCCGCACTGGCTGTCGTAATCTTCTGGGTGATGTCAGCTTTTGCTTTTGAGGCGCAGCCGATCAGAAAACGTCAGTTAACTATTAATAAAAACAAGTATTAAGGAATTCTCCCATGACTCGTATCTTACTGGGCCTGGCGCTGGCCTGTAGCCTGATATTCAGTGTGAATGCCAGACAGCTTGAAGGTGCCGATATTGCAGAGCAGATCACACTGAATGGCCATGCATTGACTCTCAATGGTGCTGGTGTCCGTTCCAAATTCTTTCTTGATGTTTATGTCGCCGCGCTGTACCTGGGTAGCAAGAGTGATGATGCCAAGGCGATCGTTGCTGCTGATGAACCGATGGCGATTCGTTTGCACATTGTGTCCGGCATGATTAACAGCAAGCGTATGTCGGAATCGACCCGTGATGGCTTTGTCCGTTCGACCGGTGGCAATCTGGCTCCGATCGAACAGGATGTTGAAGAGCTGATTAAAGCTTTCCGTGATGAAGTGAAAGAAGGCGATGTATTCGAGCTGGCTTATACCCCGGAAAGCGGCGTAACCGTTTATCGCAATGGTGAAATGAAGTCGAACGTTAAAGGTCTTAAGTTTAAGCAGGCGTTGTTCGGTATCTGGTTATCTGAAGACCCTATTCAGAAATCGCTGAAAAAAGGCCTGATCAACGGCTGAAATAGTGAATTATAAAAAAAACGGGCTGCGGCCCGTTTTTTTATAGGTGCATTTTAACTCAGCATTTCTGGCAGGGCTCTGTCGGTGTTGTTGTGATCGTCATTTGGTCAAAAACGGACAATCTGTTCTCTATCGGTGTCAAATAAGGAATGTTTGGCGGATATGTATCCGGCATTATTCAAGGTGAATGTAAATTTGTCCTCAAATGTTGCAGAAGAACGCAGATTCCGGAATATAGCGAGGGGTTGATAAGTACGCCATCAGCATGATCAGTCAACGTAATGCCGTATCGTGAGCGTTTGCTGTCCGGGTCTGTTTGTTTCTCGTGCGAAACTGGCTTATTCGTCAGTTATTGCTTAACTTTTGCTATACACGACAAGGATGTAAAGCGGTTGTTGAATTCAATTGTCATCACCGATGGGGCAGGTTGTTGAATAATAATGAAGCGGTACTGACCTCTGTATCTGGCGACGCCTTTCTGCCTGAGCGAATCGTTTTGCTTGTGGTGGACGATGATGAGGCTGTGCTGCAGGTCACCCGTCTCGTTCTGTCCCGATTCCGTTATAAATCCCGCTCTCTGGAAATACTGGAAGCCAGCAGTGCCGCTCAGGCGAAGGCGACCCTGGCATTGCGTCCTGATATCGCGGTTATTTTGCTTGATGTGGTTATGGAAAGTGACGATGCCGGTTTGCGCTTGGTTGAGCACATCCGCCATGAACTGAATAACCATCATGTCCGCATTTTGTTGCGGACCGGACAGGCCGGCTATGCACCTGAGCGCCAAGTCGTGCAGGATTATGACATTAACGATTATCTGGTGAAGTCTGATGCCACTCAAAGCCGGCTTTTTTTGTCGCTGACTGCCGCCATTCGCAGTTTCAGTGACATTCTGCGGGCAGAAGAGCTGGCTCGGCGCATCGCCGAAGCGGAGCATCAGCGCCAGCTTGCCGATCGTGCTTCACTGGCGAAAACCGATTTTCTTGCTCATATGAGCCATGAAATCCGCACGCCGCTGAATGGTATTGCCGGTATTGTTGAGTTATTAGACGACACCGGGCTTTCTTCCGAGCAGGCTGAGCTGCTGCGCGATCTGCGTTATGTCAGCTCTGCGCTGCTGGGCATCGTCAATGATGTGCTGGATGTTGCCAAGATAGAAGCCGGTAAGCTGGAGCTTAACGTTCACGATTTTCACTTGCCGCAGTTGCTGGAAAAAGTCGCCGCTATCTTTGTTGTTGGTATGCAGCAGAAAGCCATTCGTTTTCAGGTTGAACAGGGCAATGATTTGCCGCAATGGGTGCGCGGGGATGCTCAGCGTATTCAGCAGATACTGATTAATTATCTCAGTAACGCTTATAAATTCACTCCGCAAGGTGGGCGGATAACGCTGCGCGTGTCCTGTGTTGTGGCGGCTGATGGCTATGAATTGATTGCCGAGGTGGACGATAACGGCAAGGGCATTCGTGCAGAGCGGTTGGCTGATATTTTTAATGCCTATGAACAGGAAAGCGCGCAAACGGCCAGTCATTATGGTGGAACCGGGCTCGGTTTGAGTTTATCCCGCAGTCTGGCGATGTTGATGAGTGGCTGTGTTGGCGCTGACAGTGAGCCCGGGTATGGCAGTCGCTTCTGGTTGCGGGTGCCGTTGGAGCGAGGAGAGGCTCCTGTGGTGGACGAGACTGCTGCTGATCCGCTGGCGGCTGATGCGCTTGCGGGTTGGGTGATTCTGATTAGTGAGGATGATCCGACCAGTCAGAAAATTATCCGTAAAATTCTGGAGCAACAAGGGGCTCGCGTTGAGGTCTTTGCGGATGGTCAGCAATTGCTGGACTCCGGTCTTTATCACACAGCGGACGTTATTGTGCTGGATTACCATATGCCGGTGCTGGATGGTCCATCAACTGCCCGGCGTTTACGTGAGCTGGATTACCAGGGACCTTTATTGGCGCTGACCGCAGGCATTGTTGATAGTGAGCGGGAAGCGTGTTTGCAGGCCGGCATGAACGATGTGCAGGGTAAGCCTCTGGATAAACAGCGGCTGATTAATTGGTTGTTAAATGCCCGCTGAGCGGGCACTGAATTATTCAGAGCCACCTGGCTCCGGAGGCATTAATCGCTCTGATGCTTTTCGCCCATTCTGGCAATGGCTTCGAGGCGGGCAATAATGTCACCATTAACACTGCCTGCGGTGAATTCCCCTTTGCTGTTTACCTTGCCTGCTTTGCGTTTCATCAAAATTTCGATGGCCTGATCCACGTGGGTAACGCAATGAACGTGAAACTTTCCTGCAGCAACTGCGCTGACGACTTCATCGTTGAGAATCAAATTCAGGCGGTTGGATGCCGGAATAATCACCCCTTGCTCACCGGTCAGGCCGCGAGCGGCACAGAGGCGGAAGAAACCTTCAATTTTTTCGTTCACACCACCGATTGCCTGAACTTCACCGTACTGATTAACCGAACCGGTAATGGCAAAACTTTGCTCAATAGGGGTGTGAATCAAGGCTGAAATAAGACAACACAATTCGCCCAGTGACGCACTGTCGCCATCGATGTAACCGTAGGATTGCTCCATGGCGATGTGGGCAGAAATAGCCAGCGGAAAACGCTGGGCATAGCGGTTGCCAAGAAAGCCGGTGAGAATCATCACGCCTTTGGAGTGAATGGCCTGTCCGAGAGATACTTCCCGCTCAATATCGACCACACCTTTGCTGCCCGGATAAACTGTCGCGGTGATGCGCGCCGGTGAGCCGAAACTGGTGTCGCCCAGTGACATCACGGTTAAGCCATTAATTTTGCCGACCGCCTTGCCGCTGGTTTCCAGCAGGACGGTACCGTCGAGCATCTGCTCAAACAGTTTGTCGTAGACACGTCCTGTGCGTTCAAATTTAGCCGCCAGGGCGCGATCAATATGGTCTGCACAAATGAGTTCATCCTGTGCCAGCTGGCGGATAAAGTCGGCTTCGGCCAGCAGGTCGAATTGCTCACCTATGCGGGCGCTGAGAACGTCCTGCTGCTCGGCCAAGCGTGCACTGTAACGCACCATGCGCACCACGGCGCTGTGGTCGAGGTCTGCGTAGCCCTGTTCTTCGATGCGACTTTTCAACAGGCGGGCATAAGCCAGCAGATGCTCATCGTTCAGCGGCAGGTCACTGTCGAAATCGACCACGGCGCGGAACAATCGTTTGAAGTCCTCATCGTACTCCTGCAGCAGGTAATACACCTGACGCGAACCAATTAAGACCAGTTTGAAATCCAGCGGAATCACCGCCGGTAACAGGGTCGTGGTGTTAATTAATCCCATTTCCGAATACGGGGATTCCATTTTTAACTGGCGTGATTGCAAGGCGCGTTTCAGGGCGTCCCACACCAGCGGCTCGGACAATACTTTTTCCGCATCCAGAATCAGGTAGCCGCCATTGGCTTTGTGTAAGGCGCCGGGGCAAACGCGGCGGTAGTTGGTCACCAGCGCGCCTTGCTCGTTAGCGTATTCAATTCGCCCGAACAGATTGGCGTAACTGGGGTGGGGTTCGTAAATGACCGGAGCACCACTGTTTTCCGCATGATGGGTGGCAATGTTCGGGGTCAGTGCTTCTTCGAGAATGCTGCGTTTGACGTATTCCTCGCGCAGCTCCAGCAGGCGCTCTTCAACCAGTTCTTCGAGTACCAGGCGCGGCAGGTGCTCTTCCATATCCTGCAGGTAGTTCAGGAGTTTTTCGTGGCCAACAAAGCGTGTACGGATGGGTTCGATCAGCGGCGTGATGGCGTTTTTGATGGTTTCCTGATTCAGCTGGCGCAGATCATTGCTGCTTTCACGCTTCCATTGTGGCAACTCTGACAGTTGTTCGCTGAGCATTTGTTCCAGTTCGGCGATGTTGTTATGGAAACCGTCGCGCTCTTCTTCGCTCAGTTGCGCGAATTCGGTTTCGTCCAGTGCTTTGCCTTCACGCATCGGCGTAAAACTGATGGCACTGGAATCGCGATACACCGCCACGCCGCGTTTATGCGCTTCGCGCTCAACGAATTCGATCGCTTTGTCGTAACGGCGGTTGAATACGTAGTCAATTGCGGACTTTTTCTGCTGATAGGTTGGGTGTTCCAGAGCAGCAGGGAAGGTGGCCAGCAGTTGGTCGATTAACTCGCTGATGTGCTGACGTAAAACCCCGGCTTCTTCCGGCTGCATTTCTACTGCTTGTGGCTCGCGCGGGTTACGGAAATTATTGACGTAGCACCAGACGCTGGGCGTTGCCTGACGTTTTGCTTCGCTTTTCAGGTAGTCGCGGACGTAGGATGAACGGCCGGTACCGGTTTCTCCCATGACAAAAATATTGTAGCCCGGACGCTGCATGGCCACGCCAAACTGAATGGCGTTAACGGCTCTGTCCTGACCAAGAACGCCCTGGAATATTTCCAGTTCGCGGGTGTCGGGAAAAGCAAAGGCGGATGGATTAATACGTTGTGTCAGGGCGGAAGCGTTAACTGCAGTCTGGAGTTTGGCCATTCGGAGTCGTCAATTTTGGCGAATAAAGGCGGTACAGTATTGAGAACGACAGGGCTTGGCAAGTCAGTCAGCGTTGCAATTCTTCGGCCGGTGGTGATAATTGCGCCGCTTTTACTACCGCGGGGGATGCATGTCCGTTCAGCCAGAAGACAGAACCACCATCGATATGTTTGCCGCCAATCGTCCGGGACGCCCACGCAGCAACCCTTATGAGCGTTCGCAGCAGTGTCGTTTCAATAAGCGTACGCAGCGGCAGCGCGATAAAGAACGTGGTCTGCACCGCCTGGAAGTCAAGCTGGATGCTCAGGTTGTTGAGCGGCTGGATGAAGTATGTACGGAGTTGAATCTGGCGCGCGCAGACGTGCTTGAGTTGGCTTTAAAGCATTGGCTGCACCTGTAATCGTTCAGTCTTAAGCAGGTATTTCTGCCGCTCGTGCAGCGGATCAATTGCGTTGCTGTTCCGTTGTTCACTAAACTGACACTATAATCAGCTTATACGTATAAACGAAAAGGATATCGTTGTGCATGGATTGCAATCGGGCATTCTTGTCCTGACCCTTCTGTTACCGCTTGCTGCCTGTGTTGGTGGCGGTAAAGCGACAAAATCTTCCGCCCTTGACGAAGGCGTTGCGCCTGGTCAGCTGAATCAGACGCTCGATCACCTCAGCCTTACGCCCGTCCCACTGTATGGCATGCCGGAGTTGGCGTTGGGTGCGGTGTGGCAAAGCGGTAGCGAGCCGATGTTGCAGGTTTGTGATCAGCATCGTCGTCCGCTGGATGCGGGCAAGCCTCTGGTGCTTTATATCGATGGTGAGCACGAAATCCTCAGTCTGCAGCGCTCAGATTCTCAGTCGGTATTTCATTGCAGTTATTTTGCCAGCAGTGCTGAGCAGCTGGATCGTATTGCCAGCAGTCAGACCGTGATGCTGCGCATCTACTTTAATGGTGAGGCGGTGGAGCAACGTATTTCCGGCACCATGTCCGATTATTTTTCCCGTCCCAAAATGCTGGGTCCGCAGCAGCGACTCAAGCGCTTTGTTGATGCTTTGCAGCATCTGAATCTCAGCAGTGCTTTGGTTGACGGCTAAAAAGCAGATAACTGCTTGATATCTCAGTGAGTTTTCGTTAATGTGCCGCCACCTGATGTTCATCGGGTCGTTATGGTGGCCTCTGCTGGTCCCCTCGCAACGATACGCCGCGAACCCCGCCAGGCCCGGAAGGGAGCAACGGTAGTGGCTGACTCGTGTGCCGGGGTGTGGCTGGTAGAGGTCATCTCCAAATTCTCCTGACTTTCCCATCCTTACAAGGTATTATGCGCCTCATTGCGTAATCTCTGGTGCTGGAAAATTCATGAGTTATCAAGTACTTGCTCGAAAGTGGCGACCACGTTTCTTTGATGAAATGGTGGGGCAGGAGCACGTGCTTAAAGCACTCATTAATGCCCTTAACGAACAACGTCTGCATCATGCCTATCTGTTTACCGGTACCCGTGGGGTCGGTAAAACCACCATTGCCCGCATTCTGGCCAAATGTCTCAATTGTGAGCAGGGAATCAGTGCCCGCCCTTGTGGTGAGTGCAGTGCCTGTCGCGAGATTGCCGAAGGTCGCTTTGTTGATCTGATTGAAGTCGATGCCGCATCGCGCACCAAGGTAGAAGATACGCGCGAGCTGCTGGATAACGTCCAGTATGCGCCAAGCCGTGGCCGCTTTAAGGTTTACCTGATTGACGAAGTGCACATGCTGTCGACGCACAGTTTCAATGCGCTGCTGAAAACACTGGAAGAGCCTCCTGCTCACGTTAAATTTCTGCTGGCAACCACCGATCCGCAAAAATTACCGGTTACGGTATTGTCGCGTTGCCTGCAATTCAGCCTGAAAAACATGACTCCGGAACGCATTGTTTCGTATCTGGAGAAGGTGCTTGAGGCAGAAAAAATCGGCTATGAAGAACCTGCCTTGTGGCAGCTTGGCCGTGCCGCTCAAGGCAGTATGCGCGATGCGCTCAGCCTTACCGATCAGGCCATTGCTTATGGTGAGGGTCTGGTGGGCGAAGCTCAGGTTAATGCCATGCTGGGCACTATGGATCGTGGCCGCTTGTTCAAGATGGCTGAAGTTATGGCCAAGGCCGATGCTGCTGAGGTGATGAATGAAGTGGCGGCCATGGCTGAGCATGGTCCGGACTATGACGAAGTACTGCAGGGGCTATTGACCATCTGGCACCGTGCGGCGTTAGGCCAGGTTGTACCGGATGCTATTGAAAACTCGCAGGGCGATCGTGATGCGATTCTGCAGCTGGCGATGGCGATGCAACCGGAAGATCTTCAGCTGTATTATCAGATTGCTCTCAGTGGTCGTGCCGATCTGGCGCTGGCCCCGGACCCGCGTCAGGGTTTTGAGATGATTTTGCTGCGTATGCTGGCTTTCCGTCCTGCACCTGCAGCTCCGCTCGAACTTGATCTGGAATCGGCGCTGCAAAAAAAAAAGCGTCTCAGTCCTGAGTCGCTGATTGCCGATGAGCCTTCAGCTTTGGCGGGTGTTGCTTCAGAAACGGCTTCAGAAACGGCTTCAGAAACGGCTTCAGAAACGGCTTCAGAAACGGCTTCAGAAACGGCTTCAGAAACGGCTTCAGAAACTGCGCTGGCTTCTGTTCAGTCTGCGGTTGATGCATCGCCTGCCGCTTCATCGTTTACTGAATGTTCGAATGCTGAGCCTTCTCTTGCTGAATTACCTGCCTCCGCGTTAAACCATGAAGAATCCTCAGCGGCTCTGGCTGCAGAAGAACAAGCCTCTCATGAAGGGCTTGATGAGCAGCCTCAGAAAACGCCCCAGGACTCTGTATTGCCCGATGAAGCGCCAGCCTCATCGGCGGTGAATTCTGCTCCTGAGCTGAGCGATCATTCAGCGGTTGTGGGGGGCGAGCCTTATTCCCGTTCACCTGACGATTTCGCAGATTCCGGTTTGGATGATTCTGATTCGGATGATTACGGGCATCGGCCCTCTGAAATCGCCGATAGTGATGCGGGCAGCACCGCAGCTGTCAGCGCGACCAGCGTCGCGGGTGAGCCATCCGTCAATCTTGCCGTTGAGCAGCCTGCTGCGCAGACCGATGATGCTCCGACGCCTTATACCTGGTGGCAGTGGGTTACCCGCCTGAAGCTAGCTGGCCTGCCAATGGCCATCGCCCGCAACAGCGCGCTGGTGCAGGTGGATGGTGATCGTTATATTTTTGATGTCGACCCGGTACAGGGCGCATTATTCAATGATGGACAGCGTCTGCGTATTCAGGATGCAATGCGTGAATGGTTACCGCAGGCTGTGGTCGAAATGAGCCTGCAGTTGCCGCGCGGCGAGACGCCGGAGCAGCGCCGTCAGCGCGAAGCCGCCGAAGCGCACTATGGTGCTAAGCAGGCGATCGAGGCTGACCCGCTGGTGCAGCGGATTCTGGCCGAATTTGGTGGATTTGTAGTGGACGACAGTGTTCGTCCGGTCAGTTAAATACAGCCGGTCAGCCCAATGGCCGGACAGCTAAATACCGATAGTGGAGAATATTATGATGAAAGGTGGAATGGGGAACCTGATGAAGCAGGCCCAAAAGATGCAGGAGCAACTGCAACAGGCACAGGCAAAACTGGCCGATGCAGAAGTCACCGGCGAATCCGGTGCCGGCCTGGTAAAAGTCACCATGAATGGTCGCCACGATGTTAAACGTGTTGAGCTGGATGATTCCATCATGGAAGAAGACAAAGAAATGCTGGAAGACCTGCTGGCGGCGGCGGTAAATGATGCCGTGCGTAAAATCGAACAGCAGAATCAGGAGCAAATGGGCAAGCTGACCGCAGGAATGGGTCTGCCTGCGGGCATGAAACTGCCATTCTGATATGCAGCTACCCGCAGAATACCGCCAGCTGATTGATTGCTTTGATGCTTTGCCGGGTATTGGGCCGCGTGCGGCCGCACGCCTGGCCCAGCACGTACTTGAGCATGACCTTGGCGAACGCCTGCAGCAGGCGATTCTGCGTGGACGTGATGCGCTGCAGCATTGCAGTCAATGCCGCAGTTACAGTCTGACGCCCACCTGTACCTTGTGTGCTGACGGCGAGCGTCAGCAATCGCGTTTATTGGTCCTCGCCGGCGTAGACGATCTAACGCTGTGGGAAGAAGCCGGATATCGTGGTGGTTATTTCATTTTGCATGGTCTGCTGTCGCCGGTATCAGGTGTCGGGCCACGCCAGTTGCATCTGCCGCAGCTGAAGCGAAGAGTCGAAGCGCTGCTTGCCGGCGAAGATATCCGCTCTGCGGATATTGCTTCAGCAGGTATTCCGGCCGTACATGAACCATCGACGGCCGGACCGTTGCTGGTGCAGGTCGTGCTGGAGTCTTCTGTTGAAGCCGATGCTACCGGACAATTTATTCAAGATATGTTGGCGGATCTTGCCTGCCAGGTGCAGGTATTAACTCCGCGGCAACTGGATGCTGATTTACAGCGTGCGCAGCGATCATCTGCCGCAGGTTGTGCCCCGGCAGGAGCAGAAGAATGACGCGTCTGAAAATTCCTCAACCGCAATGGATTACCACAGAAGAGCAACTGCAGGACGCTTGCAGGCTGTGGTGTCAGGAAGCCTACATTGCGGTGGATACTGAATTTGTCCGCACCACAACGTTTTATCCGGAAGCCGGTTTGCTGCAAATTGCAGACAGCCATGGCAGCTACCTGATTGATCCGTTAACCATCAGTGACTGGCAGCCGCTGGTAGAGGTTCTGCAACATCCTTTGGTGGTTAAGGTGTTTCATGCCTGCACCGAAGATCTTGAAGTCTGTCGCCGCCTTACCGGCGTCGTGCCAGCGCCATTGGCTGACACTCAGATTGGCGGAGCCATGGCCGGACTTGGCGCGTCGATGGGTTTTCAGCGTCTGGTAAAAGAAGTGCTGAACATCAATCTGCCGAAAGAAGAAACACGATCTAACTGGCTGATGCGACCGCTGCGTGAAGAGCAGATCAGTTATGCGGTTGCCGATGTTCATTATCTGTACCGCTTGTATCCGAAGCTGGTGTCGTTGCTGAAAAAGCTGGGGCGTCAGTCCTGGCTGGCGGAGGATTGCGAACGATTGCTGACGCTGTCAGAAAAATCAGAAAAGGCCAGTCTGTATTTTCGCCGGGTAAAACTGGCGTGGAAGTTACGCCCGCAAGAATTATTGCTGCTGCAACATCTGGTGTTATGGCGTGAACAGCAGGCGCGTGAGCGCAATGTGCCGCGTAGTAAAGTCGTCGACGATAACAGTCTGTGGAATATTGCGCGCTTCAAACCGCGTAATCGTGATCAGCTGATAAAGGCCGGGATGCGTCCGCAAGCAGTGCGTGAAGACGGCAAGTTACTGTTGGATATTGTCAGCCAGATTCAGGCCATGGATAAAAGCCTGTGGCCGAGGCAGCTGGACAAACCGCTCTCGCCTCAGGCCGGGCAGTGGTTAAAACTGCTTAAAGAAACCGTGGTGAGCAAGGCTGAATTGCTGAATATTCCGCCGGATTTGTTGGCCAGAAAAAAAGCCCTGGAAGCGTTGATACGCTCTGGATACCCGAATGGCCCCTTCAAATTGCCGGAAAGTCTCAGCGGCTGGCGTAAGGCGGAAATCGGGGATTATTTAATGATGATTTTGCAGGATCAGACGAGAGTGATCTCGCTGAGAAAACCGAGCCATGACGAAAGTACTGTGTGACGTCTACAAGACGAAAAAGAAAGATGAAGCTTACCTCTACGTTTCCCGCAAAGATGCGCTGACGCGTGTTCCGGATGCGTTGATCGAACAATTTGGCAAGCCTGAACTGGCAATGACCATGATTCTGACGCCGGAGAAAAAACTGGCCAGAGCCGATATCGACAAGGTTCTTCAGGCATTGGATGAGCAGGGGTTTTATCTGCAGATGCCACCGGCTAAAGAGACCTACATGCTCGATTTGTTCTGCAAACTGGACAAAGAATGAGCGCGAAACCTTTTTGGGAAGAAAAAACGCTGCGCGAGATGAGCCGCTCAGAGTGGGAATCTTTGTGCGACGGCTGTGGTTTATGTTGTCTGCATAAACTCGAAGACGAAGACAGTGGTGAGGTGTATTACACCGACGTTCATTGCCGCTATATGGATACCAGTAATTGCAGTTGCACAGTTTATCAGGAGCGCAATATCAAGGTGCCAAACTGTGTCTGGCTGAGTCCGGAGCAGGCCGAAAGCTTTTTCTGGCTACCGGAAACCTGTGCTTATCGTCTGCTGGCCGAAAAAAAGCCGCTTTTTGACTGGCACCCGCTGGTTTCCGGCAATCCGGCTTCTGTTCATGAGGCTGGTATTTCAATTCTGAATAAGGGAATTGCAGACGACCAAATTCCCGAAGATGAGTGGCAGGATCGTATTATATGGAAGGCATAATTCAGTTTTTACCCTTTTGGGCGGCCTATCTGGTATCTGCTCTGGTAGGCTACTGGTGCTGGAACCGGATGTTTTTCTGGCTGGCACAAGACAGTGATGTTCGACGTTTTTTACGCATGATTGGTGCGGTGTTGCTGTTTACCCCGGCTCCGATTGCGCAAGATTCAAATTATTTCGCCCCGGTTTTGGTCGTCTTGCCTTTTACCGCGATCAACGAAGGCATTAATGCTGCCCTGTATGCCGTTAGCTGGTTACTGGCAGCACTTTGTCTCGGTGTTTTGGTGTTAGGCATACGCCAGTTATTGCTTTGGCTGCGCAGTCGGCTGCGGACAAATAATGAACAGGATGAGGCGCACTGAGT
The DNA here is from genome assembly GCF_025318105.1 of Thalassolituus pacificus. Classification (NCBI taxonomy): domain Bacteria; kingdom Pseudomonadati; phylum Pseudomonadota; class Gammaproteobacteria; order Oceanospirillales; family Oceanospirillaceae; genus Thalassolituus; species Thalassolituus pacificus. Next base: position 399,761 of record NZ_JAOANI010000019.1, on the reverse strand, counting down.
GCGCCTTTTTTATTTTTAACGCCCCATCATGCGCGCAACCTGCCTTTCTTTTACGCTTCAGGCAGCAATGAGCGGCAGTAAAAGTCTTTTGATAATCAATTGTTCATTAAATAATCAAGAGCGTTTCCAGCCTACTATTCAGGGTTTAATTTTTTTATCCCGGCATTTTTCCCAGTTATGCATTTTTTTTATTACTTTTCTGGCTAACCCATAAAACTTTGCTAGTTTTAATGCAGGAGTGTTCTGTATTTCTGACGGTCTTCCTCAGGTGGCCGGCGTAATCCGGAGCGGTACTTAAACTTGGGGTTTTCCGTCAGTGGAGTAATCGGATTAGGGGCAGCAGAGTCTGCGCTCTAACGGATGAGAGGTTGGAAACATGGCTAATCATATCTTCATTCTGGCAACTGTGATGCTGTTAGCTGGCATTTTTGGGGGGCTGGTGAATTATTATCTGTATGGGGATAAAGATCCCGATGCAGCAAGTCTGCCACGATTTTTAGTGGTGGGTGTAGGTGCGTCATTTCTGGTGCCGGTGGTACTGGATATGGTTAACAGCGAACTTGTTCTTGAAAGCCAGGGTGATCCGTCACGCTTGCTGATTTTTACAGGCTTCTGTCTTATTTCAGCGCTGCTGAGCCGCTTCTTTATCGATAATCTGTCAGACCGGATTCTCAATGAAGCGCAGGTCGCGAAACAACGTTCCGAAGAAGTACAACAGAATCTGCGTATTATTCAGAGCGAACTGCTGCCGCTGATTGATACCGAAACTGAGCAGGATACCAGCGGTGAAGATCCGCAGGTTGTACAGGTTAATGACGAACTGGATGTTACTTCGACCCATGTTCTGAAAATTCTTTCCAGCGGACGCTTTATTTTCCGTTCTCTGGCCGGGGTTTGTCGTGAAGCCAATGAAGAAGAGTCGACCATTCTGAAAACATTGCATGTGCTGGTAACCCGTAGTCTGGCCGGTAAGGTCAGCGGTAAAAACGGTGTTCGCTGGCATATCACTGAGAAAGGCCGTCGCGTACTCGAATCTAACCTGTAACAGTGTTGCCCCCGGGAGCAGTTATGATGATTAATCGTTGGCTGTCGGGGGTGATATTTCTATCACTCCTGTCATTTTTTGCCGTAACGTCTGCGGCTGAACCCTCTGTAAAACCCTCTGATGTACGCATCATTATCGATATCTCCGGCAGTATGAAGGAGACAGATCCCGATAATCTGCGTATTCCTGCCTTAAATTTGCTGGTTGAATTATTACCGGATCAAGCTCAGTCCGGAGTCTGGACATTTGGTCGTTACGTCAACATGTTGGTACCACTGGGGTCGGTTGATCAGGCGTGGCGTGATGCTGCAAAAGCGCAGGGACAATCAATTAACTCGGTTGGTTTACGCACCAATCTCACCGATGCGTTGGCCAGGGCCAGTTGGAAAGTCGCAGCCGACAGTGGTTTTAATCACAGTGTTATCCTGCTGACCGATGGCAAAATCGACATGGCTGAAGCCGGTCAGGATGCTGATAAAGTCAACGCTGCAGAAAGGGAACGCCTCTTTAGCGAAGTGTTGCCTGTTTATGCCGCCGCCGGTGCCCGTATTCATACCCTGGCGCTGTCGGAAGAAGCGGACAAAGAATTACTGCAACAAATATCGCTGGAAACCGGTGGCCTGTTTTTGCAGGCTTCCAGCGCGGATGAATTACTGAAAGCGTTTCTGAAAGCCTTTGACCGTGCGGTACCGGTTGAACAAGTCCCGATGGACGACAACCGCTTTGATATTGATGCCAGCGTCAAAGAGTTTACGGCACTTATTTTCCGTAAAGGTGGTGGTAAAGAAACCCGTCTTGTTCAGCCCAATGGAACCGTTATTGCCTATCAGGGGGCGCAGCAGCAGGCGTCTGTGCGCTGGCATCGGGATGTTAATTTCGATTTGATCACCGTGCAGTCACCGGAGGCCGGAAGCTGGGCTGCTGATGCTGACCTCGACCCTGATAACCGTGTGCAAATCCTTTCTGATCTGACCTTGAGCGTTGATGGTCTGCCGATCAGTTTGTTTTCCGGTAATCCGATCGATCTTGCGATAGCGTTGAAAAACGCCGGCACCGTGGTGGCCGAAGATGCGTTGTTACGTCTTACCGATATCAGTCTTAAGGTCACTGCTCCGGATGGTCGCTCGGGCAGTAAATTATTATCAGACCCGGAAAAACTACCGGAAGATGGTGTTTTCCGTGAGGCATTAACCCGTCTCTCACAGGTTGGTGAATACCGTTTTGAAATCAATGCCATTGGTCGCACATTCCAACGTCGCCAGGTGTTAAGTTCCACATTAATGGAACCGCTACGGGTTGAGGTGAATCCTCTGCCAGCTGAGCAGAAAGTTGAAATTCGTGTTATTCCGGAAGGCGCCAATGTCGACTCGGGCCTGAGTCGGGTGATCGCTAAAATAAGCAGTCCGGACGAGAGCTCAATCATTCAATCGATGGAGTTTGATGCTGAACGACAAGCCTGGTTGCTGGATTTACGCGCTGATAAAGGCCCGGGGAGCTATGACGTTGTACTGAATATCCGCGGCGTGTCCAAGGGCGGGGCGACGTTCAAAAGTAAGCCTGATGATATTCGTATTGAATTCCCATTGGTCGATCCTGATGCGCCGGTTACGCCAGATAATCAGGCAGAAGAGGCTGCATCGACTGCGGATTTGCCTGCGGCTGCAGAGGTTGCTCCTGCGGTTGCTGAAAACGCCAGTGATGACAAAGCATCAGAAGTGAATGCTGCGACAGATAAACCAACAGAAGAAAAGGCACCTGAAGAAAAGGCAGCCGAAGCAGCGCCCGTCGTTGAGCCGGTGAAACCGGATCTTGCCAAACGTTTTGCTGAACAGGAGGCTGAAACAGAAGCTCCTGTAGCTGAAGAAGAAGGCATCGCCTGGTGGGTGTACCTGCTTCTGGCGCTGGGGAATCTGCTCATTTTTGGCGGAGCCGGTTACTGGTGGTTTATGAAACGCCGTCAGAGTAAAGATGCTGCTGCGCCGGCATCGGCCGACCATAAGGCACTGCCGGATGACCTGCAGCACGACGACCTGACGGATGAAGATTTTGCCGGTGATTTTGATGCCTTCGATGGCGAATCGGAAGAAGAAATACCACTGCCATCCTCTGCGCCATCTTCCATGGGAGGAGATGCTGATATCAATGTCTCGATGGATGATGATTTCGACATTGATCCGGATGAAAACAAAGCCGCAGACGAAGATTGGGGTGAATTCGACACCAATGATGATCCGCTTGCCGATGCCGCCGATGATGACACTAATAAACCCGGCTGAATAACACCACGCCCGCCTGGCGGGCTGCAAAGACCTGCACGGGTTCGGTCCGGCCGGTAACCCCGGGGTTGCTGGCCGCTAATGCCTTGCTGATAAGCACCCTCAACCATATACTGCTGACCTATTTTGTCGAATGAATGACTTAGAGGTTAGTATGAAGTTTCAGGGCACCCAGGAATACGTTGCAACGCCGGATCTGCAGCTGGCAGTGAATGCCGCCATCGCATTACAGCGTCCACTGCTGTTAAAAGGGGAGCCTGGTACCGGTAAAACCATGCTGGCAGAGCAATTAGCCGAGTCTCTGGGTACCGACCTGATTCAATGGCACATTAAAAGCACAACGAAGGCTCATCAGGGCCTTTATGAATACGATGCTGTATCGCGTTTGCGTGATTCCCAGCTGGGTGTCGACAAAGTCCATGACATTGCTAACTACATCGTTAAAGGCAAACTGTGGCAGGCGTTTACCGCCGACAAACCCGTTGTTCTGCTGATCGATGAGATTGATAAGGCCGATATCGAATTCCCTAACGACCTGCTGCTGGAACTCGATAAAATGGAGTTCTTTGTGTACGAAACGCAGGAACGTATTGTCGCCAGGCACCGCCCGATCATTCTGATCACCAGTAATAATGAAAAAGAACTGCCGGATGCATTTTTACGCCGCTGCTTCTTCCATTACATCGACTTCCCCGATCGCGACACGATGAAAGCCATCGTTGATGTGCACTTTCCGCGCATTCAGGCTGAACTGGTGCGCGATGCGCTGGACGTTTTCTTCGATGTGCGTAAGGTGCCGGGCATGAAGAAAAAGCCTTCTACCTCTGAATTGATTGATTGGCTGAAATTGCTGATGGCTGATGAGATAGGTCCGGACGTGTTGCGTAACGCCGACCACACCAAAGCCATTCCGCCGCTTTATGGTGCGCTGCTGAAAAATGAGCAGGATGTACAGTTGCTGGAAAAACTGGCTTTTATGAGCCGTCGCAAAGGCTGATCTGATGCTGATCGATTTCTTTCAGACCGTCCGTAACGCCCGCGTACCCTGTTCAGTGCGTGAGTATCTGGATCTGGTTCAGGCTGTTAAAGCGCATGTGGTGTTTGCCGACCTCGACGAGTTTTATGCACTCGCGCGATTGTGTCTGGTTAAAGATGAAAAACACTACGACAAATTCGATAAAGCTTTTGCTGCTTATTTTCAGGGGCTGGATACGCTGCCTTCGTTTATGGAAGAGGCGAACATTCCTGCCGAATGGATGCGCAAAGAGCTGGAACGCATGCTGTCGCCGGAAGAAATGGCCAGAATCGAAGCGCTTGGTGGTTTGGATAAAGTGCTCGAAGAGTTTAAAAAACGTCTCGAAGAGCAGCATAAACGCCACCAGGGTGGCAATAAAATGATCGGCACTGGCGGCACCTCCGCCTTTGGCGGCAATGGCTATAACCCGGAAGGTATTCGTATCGAACAGGGTAAGTCACGCCATAAAAAGGCAATAAAAGTCTGGGAACAGCGGAATTACAAAGATCTGGATGACAGCATTGAGTTGGGTATCCGCAATATCAAAGTGGCGCTGCGCCGGTTGCGCAAATTTGCCCGTCAGGGCTCGGTAGAAGAACTGGATCTTGGCGATACCATTGCTTCCACTGCACGTAATGCCGGTTTTCTCGACATTAAAATGGTGCCGGAGCGGCACAACTCGGTGAAAGTGCTGCTGTTTTTTGATATCGGCGGCTCAATGGATCCGCACGTCCGTGTGTGCGAAGAATTATTCTCCGCCGCCCGCACCGAGTTCAAACACATGGAAATCTTTTATTTCCATAATTGCCTGTACGAGTCCGTATGGAAAAATAATATCCGGCGCAATAATCAGCGCACCGATACCTGGGATATCCTGCGTAAATTCGGCCCGGACTATAAAGTGATCTTTGTCGGTGATGCCATGATGGCGCCTTACGAAGTGACTCATGTAGGTGGCAGTGTTGAGCACTGGAACGAAGAGGCCGGTGCAGTATGGATGCAGCGTATGGCTGATCAATACGGCAAGCTGGTGTGGCTGAATCCGGCACCGGAGTCGTACTGGGGGCAGGGCGGATCGCTGGGGGCTATCCGTGAAATTGTCAATCAGCATATGTATCCGCTGACGCTGAAAGGGCTGGAAACGGCAATGCGTCATCTAAGTAAATAGAATGAATGATAATTAACTCAAGCTGTACGAATGTACCGATTGATTGAGTGGCGCGCTTTATAGGACAATGGCGCACGAATGGCACGGATGCCCACATAACTAGAAAAATGAAAAGGGCTTTAGACCGATGTTGGTCCTGGGGAATCTCTGGCGTCCGCTCACCTTTAAGTTGAGTCGGCTGCTCTACATCACCACGTTCTGTATGATCTGTGCTCCATCGTGGGCGCAACAGGAACAACTGTATCTGCGCAAAGGTCCGGGCAGCTCCTTTCCTGTTATCTTCGAAGTCTCTTCCACTGAACAACTACAACCGCTGTATCTGCAGGGTGAATGGCTGCTGCTCAGTAATGGCCGCCGTCAGGGTTGGTTGCCGGTGCGTGAGGTACCCGAATCCTCCGGTCTCAGCCGCGCCCAGTTATGGTATCTGAACGACGCATTGCGCCCGGGTGACTGGCATGTGCAGGGTGGCTGGAACAGCGAAACGGCACTGCAGCTGGGCATCAGTTATCCGCTTGACCGTTATCGTCTGGCGGCGCGTTATACCCGTTCTGATGCCGGCGAGCAGGCGTGGCAAAGTGCAGAGCTGGGTTTCGAACACCTATTTTCCCGCTACTCCGGCTGGTCTTTGCAAGGGTTTGCCGGATTAGGCCTTGGGCTTAATGAAGAAGGCAGTCGTCGTTGGGATGAGCAGGGGCGGGAAACATCAACGGCAATTTTTACCTTGTCCGGTGATGTTATCTGGCCTCTGGAAACACGCCTTGATCTGCGGCTGCGTTTGCAGGCTTCCCAGGCACTGGGCGCTGATCAATCTGCACATACGGCCATCGCGCTGATCTGGAATCTGAGTTTATGAAGTATCTGATCCTTTGTTTATTGTCTTTGCCACTGCTGTCGGTGGCGGAAACCACCGATATTTACCAGCCACGGATCAAAGTTGCCGGGCTGGAACAATCAGAAAATATCAGTCGCCGTTATGGCAGTTGGGGAATCGGTGTTGCTCAGCAGGCGCAGGATAATCTCAGTGGACGAACGGCATTGAATATCAGTGCACGCTGGTTTGCCGGAGAGCGCTGGTATTTGTTGGGTACCGCACAATACGCTCCGTTTAATCGCGATGAAATCCGTAATGGCAGTGGCCAGGTTTTACTGGAATCGGGCGAACAGGCCAATGTGCTGGCCGGCGGCGTCGGATACGCTTTTCTGCAGGGTACAGCCAGTCTTAATGGGCATATGAGTTATCCATGGCAGGTGGCCGTGGAAGGTTTGCTGGGCGAGCAATACACCGGTGACAGCAGTGGCCGCTATTCTGGCCTGGCGTTCTCCTGGCAGCTGCTGGGCGATGATTACTGGCTGGCGACTGAATGGCGAACATACCAGAGTGACGACAGTCGCCTGGATAAGCTGAACGTAAACAAAGGTGTGCAATGGGGCATTTCATTCGGTTCTTATTTCTGAGTCTGGCCGCTCTGACGGTTCAGGCTGCAGAGTTGAAAAGCACAGAAACGCTTGCTCCGGGCCAGCGGGTTGATGATTTCTCCATGCCTTCGGCCATCGGTGGCTGGGGGCAGCGCCTGTCAGAACAGCGTGGCAAACCGGTTATGCTGGTCTGGCTGGACCGCTGCGACCAGTGCGAGGAAGAACTGGTGCGTTATCAGCTACTGGCAGAGAGTTATGCGCTCGATCATCTGGTTGCCTGGTTTATCTGGGCGCCACGCAAGAATGATCGGCCACCCAAAATGCGTTTGCCGGTGTTATTGAATGACCGGAAGTGGTCGCAGAGCTGGGGTTTTAATCCGCGCCCTGCGATCATGCTGATTAATAATGATGGTGTGCTGGATCATCTGATGTTGGGCGATTTATCCGCGCACTATGACGAAACTGAAAAGACACTGGCGCAATGGATGGCGAAACAACAGCTGCAAGCCAGTGCGGAGAACGAAAAATGAAAAAGACATCAATGCTGGCCGGATTTATGTTGTTGGGTGTACTGGCTGGTTCTGTGCAGGCTGAGCCAGCCGATGCCAATATTGCGGCCGATATTGTGCAGGTTAAACGTTCGGTGTTGGAACTGAATAAAGATTTGTATGAGCTGGAGGAAGATCTGCTCAGTCCGGCGACAACCCGCGCAGCATTTTATTTCTCTCTCACCTATGGCGAATTTTTTGAGCCGTTGTCGATTGAAATTATGGGCAGTGGATTTGAGGCTGTGCGCCATATTTATACCGAACGCCAGGTCGCGGCGTTGCGTATGGGAGCTGTTCAGCCATTAGCCAATATTAATTTAGGGCCAGGTAAGCACAACCTGCGTGCTGTTATTCGCGGCGTGGATCAGCTTGGCCAGAATCGCGAGCTGGTTGTCGAACAGCAGGTGGAAAAAACCGATAAGCCGCTGCTGCTTGAATTTGTTGTCAGTGATCTTGCCGAGCAGCAGAGCGCTCGTGCGCAGCTGAAATTCTGGTAACCGGCGTACGGATGACGATTTCCTGATGCGACATTATTTATTGCTACTTCCACTGCTGTGTGTGTTGTCGGTTGCCCGTGCTGCTGACGGCGATGTCACGGCGGAAGTGATCGTAGCACAACCGGCTACCCTGCTGGCGTCCCCGGATGATGTACCGGAAAACGCCGCGCAGCGTCTGCTGCGTGGTGCCTTTTATTTTCATTATCTGACCAATAATTACCAGCAGGCACTGGTCAGCCTTGATCAAATGCAAAACGCTGGAGTACCGTCAGAAAACATAGCTGAAATCACCGTAATGAAAGCGGCGGTTTTACTTGCGCTGGGACTGGAAGCGGATGCCGATGCCTTGTTTGCTGACATTGAAGCGCGTGGTGGAGAAGCTTCGGCTAACGCCTGGTATCACCTTGCCCGCCGTTGGCAGGCACGTTCAGAATGGGAAAAAGCCGAACGCTGCATTCGCCGTGCATTGCAGTTGAATGAACGCGCTGACAACCCTGCTATCCATTTGAACAAAGCCTATCTCGAAGAAGCAAAGTTTATTCTGGTTGCCAGTTTGGCACAGCAGGATAGGGCTAATGAAGCCGCCGATGCTCTGGCAACCATGACGCAGAGTGGCATCTGGACCGGCTATGCCCGTTACAACCAGATATTATCGTTAATGCGCCTGCATGCGGTCAGTCGTGATCTGGAAAAGTTGATCGAAGAAGCCAGTTATTATTTGCCCGATAATTATGAAGGGCAGTCGTTGAAAGATCGGATTTTACTGGTCGCCGGTATCTACGCGCTCGATGCCGGAAAATATCGTCAGGCTGAAGCCTATTTGCGTCAGATCAGTCTCGACAGTGCCTTTACCGCCCCTGGATTATTGCAATATGGCTGGTCTTTGGTAGATCAGTGGAAATACGAAGAAGCCATGCAGCCATGGCGGATTTTACAGCAGCGCTTCAGTGAATTTCATCCGGCGGTTATTGAATCCATTCTCGCGGTTCCTCACGCCCTTGAATTATTAAATGCGACCACTCAGTCACTGAAGACCTACGAGTTTGTTGAAAAAAGACTGGTCGGCATGCTTGATGCCTTACGGGCTCAGAATACAACAGCAGACGTTTCATCCTGGCTCGATGAGTGGGAAAAACAACAGCAGGGGCAATCCTGGGGCTGGCAGCGTGTGCGTCTTGGCGATATGCCGGATGGCCCGATGTCCCGGACCTTACAGGATCTGCTGGACGATGCTGACTTTAACCAAATGACCGCCGGGCTGCACGATCTGAGCAGTATGTTAAATGACGTCCAGCGGCAACAGCAGGATTTGTTGTTATGGCAGGCCGTTTTGCAACAGCGCCAGAAAAAGCTGTCCGGCCTTGATGCCGAGAAAAAACTGCAGCGCCTGGAACAACGCCAGGCTGAACTGACCCGTCAAGTGCTGGCGTTGCAGCAACGCCTGTATGATGAAGATAAAAAAGTATTTTCCTTCGCCTCTGAAACCGATCAGGGCAATGTCAATCATCTTGCCGCTGTCGTGCCGCGCATTGAATTTCTGCAACGCCTGAATACACCGACCCGTGACCTCGGTATTTATAAAGAACGCTGGCGCCGCAGCCGTGGCCTGCAGTTATGGCGTATATATGAAGAAAAACCAGAGCGGCAGTGGCAGGCACAAAAAAATTACTGGCAGCTGCAGGGCGTTACGTCGTCGTTGCTCGAGCAACTGGACAATACCCGCACCGCTTTGGCGTGGGCTGACAGCAGCTGGGTTGGTTTCCCGCAGCGTGTCGCCCGGCAGCAGGTGGCTTTGCAACAACAGGAGCAACAATTGCAACAGTTGCATAAGCAACAGCGTGAGCAAATCATTCGTCGGGTGTCGCAGCACATGGCTGAACTGGATGTCCGCATTACCGATTATCTGGCCCAGGCCCGTCTTTCTGTTGCCCGCCTTTATGACGATTCGTTACAGCAACAGATTGCCGGTGGCGAAGCGGAGGGCAAAAATGAATAAGCTCACTCCGTTGCTGAATGCCCGTGTTTTATGTTTGCGTCTGACCACGTTGTTGGTCTTGGTGTTGATGACTGGCTGTAGCTTATTTTCGCAGCCGGATGACACTGAAAAAACCCTGGAAAATATTAATGCGCTGAAAGTGCGTTTATTGTCGAATGATCCCCTTGAGACCAGTCACGACGATGTGATTGCGCGTTATCAGCGTTACCTGGATGTCGCAACCGAACCGGAAATGCGTATTCGTGTCGCACACCGTATTGCCAGTCTGAAATTGCAGTCGGAAGAAATCGCACTGGATAATATGCCGGAAGAGTCCGACGCCGCACTGAATGTTGGTGCTACCCGCGAAGAGCGTGCGCAGGCGATAGCTTCGATTAACGATTACGAGTCTTTGCTGCAGGCATACCCTGACCGGTCGGACAACGATGCCATGCTCTATCAGTTAGCTAAAGCTTACAGCATGGCCGGAAGAATGCAGTCGGCCATCGCCACGCTTGAGCAACTGGTGAGCGATTTTCCGCGTTCGGTTTATTACCTTGAAAGCGAATTCCGGCTGGCGCAGCTACTCTATGCCTCGGGCGATTATGAAGGCGCACAGATGGCGTATCAGCGCCTGATTGATCGTGGTCCGGACGATAACCAATATTATGTCAGTGCCGGTTATCTTCAGGGCTGGGCAATTTTTAAGCAGGATCGCCTCGAAGACAGTTTATTGGCTTTCACCCGCGTATTGGATGAGCAATATCCAACTGCAGCGGCCCTGTCCGACGCCAAAGGCGGTGAGCTGGATATGTTGAACGATATTCTGCGCATTATGGCGATTATGTTTGATGATCTTGGCGACTGGGAACAGATTGCACTGTTCTATGATCGGCACGGCAAACGTCATTATGAGTATCTGATCTACGATCGTCTGGCGACGCTTTATTACGATAAACAATATTATAAAAGCGGGGCATCTACCTTGCGTGCGTTTGTTCTGCGCTACCCGGACGATGTTTTGGCTCCGGTATATTACGAACGCCTGATCGAAGGATATAAAACCGCCCGTTATCCGAACCTTATGCGCAAGCACAAAGAAATTTACATCGGTATGTTTGGTGTCGGCGGTTCTTATTGGCTGACGCACTCTGAGGCAGTACAACAAAAACTGACCGTCTCTCTGACCACTTATATCTGGGACCTGGCCGGTTTTCACCATGCCTGGGGACAGAACAGCAAAAAACTGAAAGATAAACGCGAGCGCCTGGCGGAAGCCGAACGTTGGTATAAAGAATACATCCGCAGCTTCCCGGATGCTGACGATACGGTAAAAGCGCATTTTCTGCTGGCGGAGGTTGCCTTTGAGCTGCAGGAATATCCACTGGCCAAAGATCACTATGAAATTGTCGCTTACCAATACCCGCACAATGAAAAAGCAGCAGAGGCCGGTTATGCCGCGATTCTGGCATTTAATAAATACCGCCCGGCAAAAACAGAAGCTCTGGCCTGGCGACAGGCTACCGTTGCCAGTGCCATGCGCTTTGTGCAGGAATTTCCGCAGGATGAGCGCAGCGGAACGGTATTGGTCAATACCGCCGAAATGTTACTGAAAGATAAATATTATCCGCAGGCGCTGGCCACCGCGCGTCTGGCGTCTGATGTCGAGGCCGACTTGCCCGAACGTTACCGCTATGGTGCCGCTCTGGTACGCGGACATGCCAGCTTTGAGCAAGGCCTGTTTGCCGAGTCTGAAGAAGCGCTGGGCAAAGCCCTGACTTACAGCAAACTGGATAAGAAAACCCGGCGTGAACTGCGCGATAAAGTCGCCGCAACCGTTTATAAACAGGGCGAGCAAGCAAAAGAGCAGGGTGATCTGGTTGCCGCTGTTGGCCACTGGCGCCGCCTTGCAACGGTTATTCCGGAAAGTAATACCCGTATTATCGCCGAGTACGATGCCGCGACGTTATTAATGCAGATGAAGGATTATGATCAGGCAATTGAGGTCCTGCTGCATTTCCGTGAACAGTATCCGCAGCATAAATTGACCGCCGATATTCCCAGCAAACTCATCGTCGCTTATGAAGATAAAGGTGAGTGGCGTAAAGCGGCTTTTGAATTGCAACGTATCTGGAACGACGGAAAAGACCCTGAGCAACAGCGTATCGCCTGTTATCAGTCTGCGGAATACTTTGAAAAAGGCGGCGATCTGGATAACGCGCTGGTGATGTATAAACGTTACGCACACAGCTATAAAAAACCTTTTGATGCGGCCGTCGAAGCGCACTTTAAACTGAACGAAATTTATGCTGCACAGAACGACGAAGAAAAACGCCGTTTCTGGCTGGATAAGGTGATAACCCTGCACAATAAAGCCGGTAAAGATCAGACGGATCGTTCACGTTATCTGGCTGCCAGTGCTGCTTACGAACTGGGCGAATTTGAACGGGCTAAATACGAAAAAATCGCTATTACACTGCCTCTGGATAAAAGTGTGACGCGCAAAAATGCCGTGATGCAGGCCGCGTTGAAACGCTATACCCAATCGGTACAGATTGGTGTTCTGGAATTTACCACCTCAGCGACCTATCGCATTGGTCAGCTGTATGCGCAGCTCAGTAAAGCGCTGATGGAGTCGGAGCGTCCGGCGGGTATGGATGAGCTGGAGCTGGAAGAGTATCAGTTTCTGCTGGAAGAGCAGGTGTTTCCGCTGGATGAAGCGGCCATTGAAATTCACCAGACCAATGCTAATCGCACCTATGACGGTTTGTATGATGAATGGATTAAAAAGAGTTATCGGTCGTTGGGCGTATTAATGCCAGGCCAGTACAATAAAAATGAAAAGGCGCTGAGTTATGTTGATCAGATTCGCTAGCCTGTTACTGCTGGTTGTATTGCAGATTGGCTTGCAGGGTTGCAGCCTGTTGGGGGCAAAACCGGAAGTGGTGGATTCTGCCCAGCAGGAAAAGCCGTTGCCGCCGGAATTAATTGAGGCTTATAACGCAGGGCTTGAATTACTGCAGGATGAAGAATTCGAAGCCGCCGAAACTCACTGGCAGAGTCTGACTGAACAATACAGCGAATTTCCTGGTTGCTGGACCAATCTGGCACTGGCGCAATATCGTCTTGAACAATTTTCCGAAGGTTTAGACAGCCTGAATAAGGCCGTCAGTCTAAAGCAGGATTTTTGCCCGGCTTATAAAATATTGGGCCTGGTGCAGCGCGAACTGGGGCAATTCAGCGCGGCTGAAAGCAGCTATCAGACGGCCGTGCAATGTGACCCGGCCGATGCTGAGGTGCGCTACAACCTGGGCATATTGTATGACTTATATTTACACGATCTGGCAAAAGCGCTGGAGCAGTATCAGCGGGCGCAGAGCATGATGAGTGAACCCGATGCCACCCTGGCGATCTGGATTGCTGACCTTGAGCGCCGCAGTACCGAGCAGGTCGCAGGAGAAGGCTCATGACTAAATCGTTCTTCTGTACGCTGTTGCTGTTGTTGTTAAGCGCCCAGGTTGTTGCTGATAACGTGGTGCGTCTTAAAGGTATATCGATCCAGGGTAACAGTGAAGAACCGAACGTAATGTACGTAACACCGTGGCGTCCACCACCGGGAACCGGGCGTTTATATCAGCCGATTAACAGCTACCGCGAACAATGGTTGCAGGGCATTGACCGGGACAGTTTTCGCCGCGAAATGCGTTACGCAGAACGTTATGCACCGAAAGAACCGAATCAGGAACGGATCCGCCAGCTGAGTGAGGGTTCTGCGTTACCGTGAATGCAATCAATGGTTAAGTCAGTCGTCAATCCATTGTGTGATACATCGTGTAATAAACAACGTTTTTTGCTGTGCGGTTTAATGGTTAAATCGTCAGTAATGGGCCAGGGCCTGTTTAATTAGTGTTAACAGGCCCTGGCCCCGAACAGGTCGCGGCGTAAGACCGGCCAATAACAATTAAGAAACTAAAAACCAGGGGAAGTAACTATGGATACCATCGTACGTTTTTTTCAGGAAGGCGGTACTTTTATGTACCCGATCGCCATCATCATGGCGATTGGTTTGGCCATTGCTTTTGAGCGTTTACTGGTACTGATGAAAGAAAAATCCAGCAATCGTCGTGCCTTCGAAGAGCTGCTGCCAATGCTGCAAAAACGCGATCTGCGCGGTGCCCTGAGTTATGCCACCAGTTCTGAAACAAAAATCGGTGATATTTTCTCTGCCGCCATTGCCCGGATTCCTGGCAGTCAGCGTCGTGAAGAAATTGAATACGCGCTGGAAGAAGGCTTAATGGAAGCCATTCCACAGCTGGAAAAACGTACACAATACGTTGCGACTCTGGCCAATATCGCCACCCTGATGGGGCTTCTGGGTACCATTATGGGTCTGATCGCCGCCTTTACCGCCGTTGCTAACGCGGCACCTGCGGAAAAAGCCGCGCTGTTGTCGCAGAGTATTTCGGTCGCGATGAACACCACCGCATTTGGCCTGATGGCCGCTATTCCGTTAATTCTGCTGCACAGCTTTCTGCAATCCAAAACCAATGAAATTGTCGACAGCATCGAGATGGCCGGGGTGAAGTTCCTCAACATCATCACTGAGCGTAAGCCAGGTCAAACTCCAGCAAACAGCAACTGAGATGTAATTTCTGATGAGACGCCAAAGACGAATACAAGAAGAGGCGGAGCTCAACGTTACATCCTTTATGAATCTGATGATCGTACTGGTCCCAGTACTGTTGATGAACATGGTGTTCTCACAGCTGGCCGTACTTGATCTTAAGTTGCCATTGGGAGATCAGCCGGGGGCTGTGAATCCTGAGGATGTTTCGCTCGAAGTGATTGTCAGTAAGCAAGGGTTTGAAATCACCCGAACTTATCAGGAGAAATCTGAATCGCTTGCGACTCTGCCGAAAAAAGACGGAAATTACGATTACAGTGGTCTGTCTTCTGCGCTCGTGGATATCAAAAAGAATCCTGGCTTTGAAGACAAAAAAGACATCAGCCTGTTATCGGAAGCCGATATCGATTACCAGACGTTAATTACGGTGATGGACAGCGTACGCATTTATCCGGCGGTTATTGCCGCATCCCTGGTTGATGCCACGTTATTTCCGGAAATTTCTCTGGGTGATGCACCGGGTACGGAGGTGACGCCATGAAAATGTCACGTCGTGCCAAGCGCATGCAGCGTAATCATAAGCGTAATGCCAACAAGAGCGGTCTGAATCTGACGGCACTGATGGATATTTTTACCATTCTGGTTTTCTTCCTGATGGTGAATCAATCCGAAGTGGAAGTGCAGAGCAGCGATGCCATTCAATTGCCCGCTTCATTGGCAGATAACAAACCCAATGAAAATATTACGGTGCTGGTCAGCAAAGACGATATTCTGGTTCAGGGGCGTGCTGTCATCAGTACGGCGGCCGCCAGTAAAATCAGCGGTGAAGAAATTGCTGAGCTGAAAAAAGAACTGGATTATCTGGCTGCGCGTTCACCGCTCTCAGCAGAACAAAAAGAACAGGGCAGGCCGGTCACCATTATGGGTGACAAGGATATTCCCTATGCGCTGCTGAAAAAGGTTATGAATACCTGTGCAAAGGCGGAATTTAATAATATTTCGCTGGCTGTAAATCAGAAACCACCCGCTAAGGGAGGTGCCTGATGACTGTTTATTCGCGCGCACCACAACTGCCGTGGACCGACAATGGGGATCGACAACGTTTTTTGCCGATACTGATTGTTTTGCTGGCCGTTGTTATGGTGCTGGGGGTGGTGATTCCATCCATTGATCTGCCGGAAAAAGACCGTAAAGATCTGGAGAAGCTGCCGCCACAGCTGGCCAAGGTTATTGAGCGTAAAAAGCTTGAAAAACCCAAGCCAAAACCAGTGCCACCTAAAGTGGAAGAAAAGAAGCCAGAGCCTAAGCCCGAACCCAAACCGGAGCCCAAGCCTGAACCAAAACCGGAGCCGCCGAAGCCCAAGCCTGAGCCGAAACCCAAGCCCAAGCCGAAGGTAGAAGCAACGAAGGAAAAGCGTGAGCAAGCCAAAGAAACGGCCAAGAAAAATTTTGGTAACGATGCCTTGTCAGCGCTGAACAATATCCGCAATCAGGTGCCGATTGCTGCATTGAATACCTCAAGCAAAGGCCTGAGCAATGCCGGTAATAAAGCGACCAATGTGGGTACTGTGGTTGACCGCAATGCGGCGACCCGGACTTCCGGCGGTGTTGATGTCGCTTCGTTAACCAATGCGACGGTCGGTGAAAACCTCAGCGATCGCCAGGTGACGGCGGTGGAAATGACCGCGGAACAGGAAGAGGCAAGTGCTGCAGCAACGACCCGTTCGCAAGAAGAATTGCGTTTGGTATTCGAGCAGTACAAGGTGCAGTTTGACCGCTTGTATCGCAGTGCTCTGCGTAAGAATCCGGCACTGGCTGGTTCTGTTACGCTGAAAATGGATGTGCAGCCGGATGGTTCGGTTTCTTCCTGCTCGGTGTTTAAAAGTGAGTTGAACGATGCCGGTTTACATAAACGTCTGGAAATGAAGTGTCGTCAGATGCAGTTCGAAAAACGATCGAACATCGATGTAACGGCGGTTGAATTTCCGATCCGCTTTATGCCTTAAACGGCATCGCTTTACTGATAAAGCAAAAATAAAAAAGGCCGCGACAGCGGCCTTTTTTATTTTCCCGGTTTGTATATTCCGGATTACTGTCAGAGCAGATTCAGTCGCCGATGTGGATTTCAGGCAACTTCGGAGCATTGATTGTCATCTTTTCGGTTGGCGCCATTACCGTGGCTTCGCCGCTCGCGACAACCTTGCCGTGCTGGTTGCTGACGCTGCATTCCAGCGTAACGATGGGCTTGCTGTCGTGTTTGCTGCTCACTGTCAGCTCAACCAGTAATTCGTCGCCGATCATTACCGGCTTACGGAAGGATAAACTCTGCCCCAGATAAACGGTGCCAGGGCCAGGCAAATCCATCGCCAGTGCCGCAGAAATTAATGCACCGGTAAACATGCCATGGGCAATCTGCCCCTTAAATGGCGTGGTCGCCGCGTATTCTGCGTCCAGGTGTACCGGATTGTGGTCGCCGGATACCGTTGCGAACAGGATCAGATCCTGACGGCTGACGGTATGCTTGCGTTGGCAGCTGTCTCCGACAGCGATTTCAGCAAATGGTCGATTGGTAATTGTTTCCATACAGTTCCCGAATAGTTACAACGAAATAAGTTTCAAAAAGCCTGAACTACAGCGATAACGATTTCAGCCAGTTCAGTGTGTCCTGAAAGACTTCAGAGGCATTGGTTTCGTTCAGCATTTCATGCCGACCCTCAGGGTACATTCGCAGGGTGACATTGTCATGACCTGTCTTTTCTAAAAACGCTTTTAAGGCCGGTACGCCTTTACCCATCTGACCAACCGGGTCGCGATCACCGCCGAAAAGATAGATAGGTAAATGAGCCGGAATTTTGCGCAGATTATTGGCTTTGCCGATTTCAATCAGTCCGCTGAATAAATCGGTCCACAACTGCAGGCTGCACAGATGCCCGCAGGCTGCATCGGCCAGATAGCGATCTACTTGTTGGTGATCACGGCTGAGCCAGTCAAAGTCGGTGCGATTGGGGCGAAAGGCTTTATTAAACGCTCCGAATGACAGCGCATCCATAACCCCGGAGAGGTGCTGCTGCCCCTGGCGCAGTTTCAGCAGGCTGGCGACGCTGCGCCCAAGATGAAACAGGGCAGAGGACTGATGGTTGGAGCCTGACAAAATCAGACCGGATAGCAGGTCGCCATGGCGAATGGCAAAGCCCTGAGCAATAAAGGAACCCATGGAGTGACCAAGCAGAATGCGTGGTTCATCACCGCAGGTAGCCTGCTGAACCCGCAGAATATCGTCCATCAGTAATTCCCAGCCGCCCATGCCGGCGGCATTGGCATCGGCGTAATGACCGCGGGGGCGGCGTTCACCGTGGCCACGGTGATTATGAGTCACCACCTGATAGCCGGCCTGATGAAGAAATTCGGCCAATGGGATGTAACGGTCACAATGCTCGGCCATGCCGTGCATCAGATGAATCGTGGCAACCGGTGAGGTCTGTGGCCACAGGCGCGCTTCGAAGGTGGAATGATCGGCGGCAGAGATAGTTATTTTGTTCATTATTTGATCGCTGTGCTGTCGAAGGGGTGCCAGCCGTGCCGGGTGGCGCTGTTACCTTCTCCGTTATGTGTCGAATTGTAAATAGCCGGAGAGCGACTTTTGCCGCCATGTGAGAAAACAGGTAAACTCCGGCTGCTTTTTTGGCCGGAATTTCTACTGGGGAGCCGGAATCCGGGCAATTCAAAATTTCACAAAACCCTGCATATAACGATAATTCAGGGTTATCAGGAGGCGGTATGAACGAGCAATTTTTCCAGGAGCGTTATCCGGAGGCCTATCCGGGTTCGATAGACCCGGATAAGCACGAATCATTAGTCGAAATCTTTAACGGTTTCGTAGAACGTTTTGCCGATCGCCCGGCTTTTACCTGTCTGGGCCAGACCCTGACCTATGCCGAACTGAATAAGCAGAGTGCTGCTTTCGCCGCTTACCTGCAAAACGAAACCAGCCTGCAGGTTGGTGACCGTATTGCGGTTCAATTACCGAATATTCTGCAATATCCGATTGTGGTTTTTGGTGCTATGCGTGCCGGTATGGTGGTGGTTAATACCAACCCGCTGTACACCGAACGCGAAATGGAGCATCAGTTTAATGACTCCGGTGCCAAGGCTCTGGTTGTTTTGGCCAATATGGCTGACAAAGCCGAGAAGGTGCTGCCGAACACCGGCATCAAGCACGTTATCGTCACCAACGTGGGCGATATGCACGGTACGATCAAACGCGTATTGATTAACACTGTTCTAAAGCATGTTAAAAAAGAAGTTCCGGCCTTTAATATTCCGGGTGCGGTTGCACTGCGCAGTGCTCTGAAAATCGGTGCAGGCAAAAGCTTCAGCGCAGTCAAAGTTGACCGTAATGATGTGGTTGTTCTGCAATACACCGGCGGTACAACCGGTGTGGCGAAGGGTGCGATGCTGACCCACCGCAACCTGATGTCGAATATGATGCAGTGCCACGGCCTGTTCAGCATGGTGCTGGAAGAAGGCAAAGAAACCGTTATTGCACCACTGCCTCTGTACCATATCTATGCCTTTACCGTGCACTGCATGGTGATGCTGGAAACCGGTAACCATTCGATACTGATTCCTAATCCACGCGATATTCCAGGCTTTATCAAAACCCTGCAGTCTTCTGAGTTCAGTGGCTTTGTGGGTCTTAATACATTGTTCGTTGCTCTGTGTGGTCAGGAAGCTTTCCGTGCGCTGAATTTCAGCAAGCTGAAACTGACCATCTCCGGTGGTATGGCATTAACCAAAGATGCGGCTGACCAGTGGAAAAGCGTGACCGGTTGTGAAATTGCAGAAGGCTTCGGCATGACTGAAACCTCCCCCGTGGTTTCGTTTAACCCGCCAGGCTTCGTGAAACTGGGCACCATTGGTATGCCGGTTGCCAGCACTGCCTGTAAAGTCATTGATGATGAAGGCAATGAACTGGCCATCGGTGAGGCCGGCGAACTGTGTGTTAAAGGTCCGCAGGTTATGAAGGGTTACTGGCAGCGTCCGGAAGCGACCGCTGAAACCATTACTGAAGACGGTTGGCTGAAAACCGGTGACGTAGCTGTTATTACGGATGACGGTTACATGAAGATCGTTGACCGTAAAAAAGACATGATCATCGTATCTGGCTTTAACGTTTATCCGAACGAAGTTGAAGATGCGCTGGTATCTCACCCGGATATCGTTGAAGCGGCGGCTATCGGTATTCCTGATCCGAAAAGCTCAGAAGCGGTTAAAGTGTTTATCGTTTCCAAAAACGAGAACCTCACTGCAGCGGAAGTTAAAGACTGGTGTCGCGAACGTCTGACCGCTTATAAAGTGCCTCGTCACATTGAATTCCGCGATGAATTGCCAAAAACCAACGTTGGCAAAATACTGCGTCGTGAGCTGCGTGATGCGGAGCTGGCCAAGCAAAACTGATTTGCCTGGTTGCCGGGGCCTGGCAACAGCAATAAGCCGGCCCTAGGAAACGCCCTGTATTTTCGGATACGGGGCGTTTTTATTGGTGGCTGAAAAAGGTTGCTGAAAACGGACAGGCATTGATCGCTGAATGCGATAAAATGCCGTCACAATCAAACATGGAGATCCGCGTGAGCGCCGACGCTTTTACTGCCGGCTGGGCAGCCCTGTATCAAGCCATCGACCAGTGTCTGCTGAAAGATCAGCACGGTTTACGCCGCAGCGTACAGCAATTGAAAAAGCGCCCGCTGGATCATCCTGCGGCTCAGTCGCAACTGGAAAAACTGTTACAGCGCATTCAGCGCAGTCAGCAGATTGTGGCTCTGCGTTCACAGCCGATACGCATTGCGTACCCGGAAGAATTACCGGTCAGTGGTAAGCGCGACGATATTCTTGCCGCACTGCGCAATCATCAGGTGGTGGTGGTGGCTGGTGAAACCGGCTCTGGTAAAACGACACAGCTGCCCAAAATATGTCTGGACGCCGGCTATGGCCGTCAGGGACGAATAGCTCATACCCAACCGCGCCGTCTGGCGGCGCGGGCAGTTGCTCAGCGGATTGCCGAAGAGCTGGGTTGCGAGCTGGGGCAGGAAGTTGGTTATCAGGTGCGTTTTACCGATCAAAGCGTCGATGCAAGTCGGGTAAAGCTGATGACCGACGGTATTTTGCTGGCGCAAACCCAGCATGACCGTTTTCTGAATGAATACGACGTCATCATCATCGACGAAGCTCACGAACGCAGTCTGAACATTGATTTCCTGCTGGGCTATTTAAAGCAATTACTGCCGCAGCGACCGGATCTTAAAGTAATCATTACGTCGGCCACCATCGACGTTGAACGTTTTTCTGCGCATTTTGCCGATGCCCAGGGACAGCCCGCACCGGTCATTGAAGTGTCTGGCCGTACGTTTCCGGTGGAGGTCCGTTATCGCTCGCTGCTGCGTGATGAAGAAGATGCCGATGACCGCACCTTATTTGAAGGGGTGGCCGAAGCTCTGGCTGAGTTGCGCGATGAAGATAAAAAATCCGGACAGCACGGTGATGTGCTTATTTTTATGCCCGGTGAGCGGGAAATTCGCGAATGTGCCGAATATTTACGCCGTGCGCAATTACCGTCCACTGAAATTCTGCCGCTTTATGCACGTTTAAGCGGTGCGGATCAGCAGAAAATCTTTAAACCGCACGGTGGCCGGCGGGTGGTGCTGGCTACCAACGTTGCAGAAACCTCTCTGACGGTACCTGGCATTCGCTATGTGATTGATTCCGGTGTGGCCCGCATCAGCCGCTACAGCTACCGCAGTAAGGTACAGCGTTTACCGGTCGAGGCGATTTCTCAGGCCAGTGCCAATCAGCGTGCCGGGCGTTGTGGCCGTACTTCGCCGGGTATTTGCATCCGACTGTATGAAGAAGCCGATTTTCTGGCCCGCGCAGAATTTACCGATCCGGAAATTCAGCGCACGAATCTGGCGGCGGTTATTTTGCAGATGCTGCATCTGAAATTAGGGCGCCTGCAGGATTTCCCTTTTATTGATGCGCCGGACGAGCGCTTCATTAAAGACGGTTTTAACCTGCTGCAGGAACTCGAAGCCGTTGATGCTCAGGGCAACATGACCGCATTAGGGCGGCAGATGGCGCGCCTGCCAGTCGATCCGCGTATTGGCCGAATGCTGTTGGAAGCAAAACAACAACAATCATTGCGTGAAGTATCGATTATTGCGGCCGCTTTAACGGTGCAGGACCCGCGTGAGCGTCCGCCAGAGAAGCAACAGGCCGCCGATGAAAAACACCGCTTGTGGATGCATGAAGAGTCGGATTTTCTCAGTCTGGTCAATTTATGGTTCGCCTATGAAGAGCAGCGCCAGGAAATGTCTCAGGCGCAGTTGCGTAAGTGGTGCAGTAAACACTTTCTGTCTTTTATGCGTATGCGCGAATGGCGCGACACCCACCGCCAGTTGCATGTTTTGTGCAAAGAACTGGAATTAAAAGAAAATACAGAGCCGGCCAGCTACGAGGCGGTGCATAAAGCGCTGCTGGCGGGGATGCTCAGTCAGATTGGTTTTAAATCGGAAGGTCAGGAATATCTGGGCGCCCGCAACCGTAAGTTATTTATTTTTCCGGCATCCGGACAATACAAGAAAAAGCCGAAATGGATGATGACCGCAGAACTGGTAGAAACCAGTAAATTGTATGCGCGTACCGTGGCACGTATTGAACCGCAATGGATTGAAGTGATTGGCCAGCCGCTGCTGAAATATCAATACTTTGAACCGCATTGGAATGCCCAGCGTGGACAGGTAACAGCATTTGAGCAAAGCACGCTGTATGGCTTGATCGTCAATCCGCGTAAGCGGGTTAATTATGCGTTAACGCATCCACAGGAAGCGCGCGAAGTCTTTATTCAGGAAGGCCTGGTCGAGCAGCAGTTGCGCAGCAAACTGCCGTTTTACCGCAACAATATTGCGCTGTTAAAAGAAGTTACCGAATATGAAGAAAAATCCCGGCGCCGCGATCTGGTGATCGATGATGCCTGGCAGGCCGAGTTTTATCGTCAGCGCTTGCCGGTGGATATTCCATCCGTACGTCATCTTGAGCGTTGGTATGAAAAAGCATCAGCCACCGAGAAAAAAGCGCTCGAATTTACCCGCGAACAATTACTCAGCGCGGAAGCTGCCGGCATCGGAGCACGCGACTTTCCGGGTGAACTCGAATGGCAAGGTATGGCTTTTCCGCTGAGTTATACCTTTGCGCCGGGAACAGAAGATGACGGCGTCAGCCTCAGTGTGCCGGTAGCAATGTTGCAGCAGGTTCCGGACGTGCAGGTTGAATGGCTGGTTCCCGGTTTCATTGCCGAAAAAACGGCGCAGTTAATTAAAGGCCTGCCGAAAGTGGTGCGTAAAAACTTTGTCCCGGTACCCAATACGGTGGAAGCGTTTCTGCGTCAGGCGGATGCCGGGCAGGGTGGTTTATATCTGCAATTACTGAACTTTCTGAATAAAACCCAGCGCCCGCCGCTGGAGTTGTCACAGTTACTGGATATCGAATTAGCTCCTTATTTACGCATGAACATTCGGGTGATGTCTGACGGAAAACTGTTGGCTCAGGGCCGTGATCTGGCGGCCCTTAAAGCACAGTTGAGCGATGCCAGTCAGCAGCAGGTATTAACGCTGACGCATCAGGATTATCAGCGCAGTGATATACGTCAGTGGGATTTTGCCGATTTACCTGAATCTATCCAGACGGAGGTGAATGGTTTGCCGGTGCGTGCTTTTCCGTGTTTGCGCCTGACAGGCCAGCAGCTGGAATTAACCGTTGAATCCAATGCCAATGATGCCCGCCGTGCGCACCGCACCGGCGTCAGCCGCCTGATCCGCAACGCATTGCCGGAACAGGAACGCATGCTCAAAGCGCACATCCAGAAAACCATGGCCAGCCGTTGGTTGCTGGCAAAAGGATTGGGTAATCAGGCTGACATTGCCAACGATCTGCTTGAAGCTGCGTTTATCCAGGTGTTTGTCCCCTTGGATGAAGCCTTGCCATACAGCGAATCTGAGTACAAAGCGCGCCTTGAGCGTCGCGCTGAGCTGGTTGCTCATGGTGAACGTCTGCTGGCGCAATACATCGAATGGCTGCAATTACGTCATGGCATTCTGAAACAGGTTGGCGGGGCGGTCAGCCTCGACCGGGCGATGGCTTACAGCGATGTTAAAGCGCACCTTCAGCGTTTACTGGCATCCGGTTTTATGAGCCGTACGCCCTGGGTGCAATTGCAAAGCTACAGCCGCTATCTGCGCGCCATGGAATATCGTATTGATAAATTGCAGGGTAACTTGCCGCGCGATCGTCAGTCGATGATTGAATATGAAGCGCTGGCAACGCCGTATCAGGAGCTGTTGGCCCGCATTGATATAGCCGATTATCCGCAATTGCAGGAATTTGGCTGGTTACTGGAGGAGTGGCGGGTATCGCTGTTTGCGCAGCCGTTAGGCACGCGCGAGCCGGTATCGATGAAGCGCCTGCAGAAGCGCTGGCTGGAAATCCGCGATATCTAGGGCAGCTCTGAATCATTTTCCTGCAAGCCCCGAAGCGGGCACTGAAGTATTCAGAGGTGCTCAAAATTTTTCTGATTGCCTGTAAGAACCCTGCAGGTCCTGCGACTAAGGTTATGTGCACCGGAAAAGGGTTGAATTCAGCCCCTTTTCCGGTCACTAATGTGTCAGCCTCGGTGATTCAATTGCGAGGCCTGCCCCTGAAGCTAAAAACTAATGAACAGGACTACCTCATGGCTAAGAAAACAATGAAACCCGTTGCTGCTGTACTCGGCACTGCCTTTATTGCCGCACTGTCTCAGGCACCAGCCGCCTCCGCTGCTGAAAATCCATTTGCGTCGGCTGAACTGCAGTCTGGTTATAAACTGGCTGCTAACCATGAAGGTAAATGTGGTGAAGGCAAGTGTGGTGGCGAAAAAACCAAAGCCGAAGGTAAGTGCGGCGAAGGCAAATGT
>NZ_JAOANI010000019.1:142976-375190 GCF_025318105.1 Thalassolituus pacificus | reverse complement strand
AAAAACCAAAGCCGAAGGTAAGTGCGGCGAAGGCAAATGCGGCGCTGAAAAAACCAAAGCCGAAGGTAAGTGCGGCGAAGGCAAGTGCGGCGGTAGCAAGTAAGTATGAAAACAACCTCCCACTTCGTTTCCGGAGCCGGGTTGGGTTTGCGGCGGGCTCTGATGAGCCCGCTGGCAGATGTGCCGGATTCGGCGATTGATTTTATGGAAATTGCCCCTGAAAACTGGATCGGTATTGGCGGCCGCTTTGGTAAACAATTGCGGCAGTTTACCGAGCGCTACGATTTCCTCTGCCATGGCTTGTCGTTATCGTTAGGCAGTCCGGCGCCTCTGGATGAAACGCTGGTTCGCTCGGTTAAAGCCTTTATGCAGGAGCATGGTATTAAGGCCTACAGCGAGCATCTGAGCTACTGCAGTGATGACGGTCATTTATACGATCTGATGCCCATTCCTATGACCGAAGCTGCCGCGGATTATGTCGCAGAGCGCATTATGCGGGTGCAGGATATTCTTGGGCAGCGCCTGATTATTGAAAATGTCTCGACCTATGCCGAGCCCGGCAAAGAAATGTCTGAACAGGATTTTGTGCGCACCGTGTTAAATAAAGCCGACTGCGACCTGCTGCTGGATGTTAATAATGTTTATATAAACAGCATTAATCATGGTCAGGATGCATTGGATTATATCCGTGCCATGCCGACCGAACGTATTCGTTATCTGCATATTGCCGGTCATTATGATGAGGCTGTGGACCTGTTGGTGGACACCCATGGCGATGCGGTTAAAGCCGATGTCTGGCAATTATTGCAGCATGCTTATCAGTGTCATGGCGTACTGCCCACGTTGCTGGAACGGGATTTTAATTTCCCTGCGGTTGCAGAGCTGCTCGCCGAGCTCGATATGATTCGCAGCTATCAGGCCGAGACGCTGAATCATGCCGCGCAGGCCGGAGCCTCTTATGTCAGCCTCTGATACTGCCAATCATCTTGAATTGCAGACACAGCTGGCGGCGCATCTGCGTAATCCTGACGTTATGCCTGCTCCGGCCGCGTTGAATGAGCAGCGTCTGGCGGTTTATCGCGAACTTTTTTTTAATAACGTTAAAGGCTTCCTCGATACGACGTTTCCGGTATGCGCAGAAATATTGGGCGAGGCGCGCTGGCGTGAGCTTAGCCGCGATTTTCTGGCCCATTATCGTGCTCAGAGTCCGTATTTTCTGGAAATTCCACGCGAATTTTTAACCTTTCTCGAAACACAGTATCAGCCCGGCCATGATGACCCGCTGTACCTGTACGATCTGGCCCATTACGAATGGCTTGAATTAGCCGTTGATATCGCTGAAGAGGACGCGCAGCCAAGGCAAAATGCCGTACAAACGCCAGCCTCGGAAAACGATCTGGCGGTGGTTATGCCGTTGCTGAATATCGCCGAAGGGTTCCTTTATCAATATCCGGTGCATGAAATATCGTTGCAGAATAAACAGCCGGAGCCCAAACCGACCGCGCTGATTGTTTACCGTACACAGGACGATGTGGTCCGTTTTATTGAGACCAATCCTTTTACCCTGCAACTGCTGGCGTTGCTGAAAGAACAGAGATTAAACGGCCATGATGCGGTTTGCCATTTACTGCAACAGGCCGGTATTGAGTGTACTGCGGCGGCGCTGAATGGCGGAATGGCCATTCTTGCTCAATGGTCAGAGCAAGGGTTGATCGCCGGTGTGATCCCACAGGCCGAAAAACAGAATTAATCTGAGGATGGTTTTATGTCATTTGTCGGTTTTCTCGATGCACAGCATGATCGCTTTAATTCAACCCGCGCCCTGGATTTTTTAGCACCTCTGAGTCTGCGTCTGTATCTTGCGGCGGTTTTTTGGGTTGCCGGTATGAATAAGGTGGCGGGCTTCGATAATGTGGTTGAATGGTTTGGTAACGGCGAGTGGGGTTTGGGCTTGCCATTTCCCTGGCTGATGGCGTTTCTGGCAACCGCTGCAGAGGTGGGTGGGGCGGTTCTGTTGCTGCTGGGACTGGGTACCCGCTACATAGCGTTGCCATTGATCGTTACCATGCTGGTCGCCATCTTTACCGTGCACTGGGATCATGGCTGGCAGGCGGTTGCGGACCTGAATTCTCCGGGCGCTACTGCCGCCACGGCGGAGGCGATCACACGCCTGGAACGGGCCCGTGAAATTCTGCAGGAGTACGGTAATTACGCCTGGCTTACGGCCGATGGACGTTACAGTTTTGTGGTATCCAATAATGGTATTGAGTGGGGTGTTACCTATCTGTTGATGTTGCTGGTGTTGTTCTTCCAGGGAGGCGGTCGTTGGTTCAGTGTTGATTACTGGATTGAGCAGCGTTACCGGGCGCAATAGAGTGTTCCGCGAGTGTTGCGTAAGAGGCATGTATGGGTCTGTTTTTATCGGTGCTGAGCTGTTTTAATAACGCGAAAATCACAGCAGAGAATTCAAAATGCGTGCAGCATGGTTGCTCCTCTTATGCCTTGCATCTTCATTAAGCTGGGCTGCCGAGACCAAGGATCCTGATCCCTGGGAGGGCTTTAACCGCTCGATGTTTGCGTTTAATGAAAATCTGGATAAATACATCGCCAAGCCAATGGCTCAGGGTTACCAGTACATAACCCCTGAACCGGTAGATCAGTCGGTCACCCACTTTTTCTCTAATCTTGGCGATGTTTTGGTTATCGTCAATGATATTGGCCAGCTGAAAATGGGACAGGCGCTGTCAGATACCGCCCGTTTCCTTATTAATTCCACCGTCGGCTTTTTCGGTATTTTTGATGTGGCCAGCCATATTGGTTTACCGAAACATGACGAGGACTTTGGTCAGACATTAGGTTACTGGGGCGTTGGCAGTGGGCCCTACCTGATGCTGCCGTTTCTTGGGCCGAGCACTCTGCGCGATGGTACTGGTCTGTTGATTGATTACCAAAGCGATCTTGGCTACACCGGTATTGGTAACAACTATGCGCAGGAAGTCGGGCTTTATACGGTACGTGGAGTTGACCTGCGTGCGGACTTAATTGCCTCTGAGGGGTTGATCTCCGGTGATCGTTATACCTTTATTCGCAGCTTCTACCTGCAGCGCCGGGAATATCTGATCAACGATGGCGTGGTGCAGGATGAGTTCGGTGATGACTTTGACGATTTCGATGATTTTGATGACGAAGAAGATAGGGGCGATGACTGGGATCAATAAACGGTGCCAGCAACAGCCATAAAAAAACCCGCCGCAGCGGGTTTTTTTATGTGTGCTTAACCGTAGCGGCTAGCTGTTGCGCTTAGGCAGTACATCTTTCAGCTTGTTGCGCATGCTGCGGATGGCATCTTCTGTTTCTTCCCAGCTGATGCAACCATCGGTTACCGATAAACCGTATTCCAGATCATCCAGATTGGCTGGAATGTTCTGGCGGCCATGCTTGAGGTTTGATTCAACCATCAGGCCGATAATGGACTTATTACCTTCCAGAATCTGGTTGGTTACGTTATCCATTACCAGTGGTTGCAGCGCTGGGTTTTTGTTGGAGTTCTCGTGGCTGCAATCAACCATGATGTTCTGTGCCAAGTCGGATTTCGCCAGCGCCTGTTCCGCCAGAGAGATGTTCACAGAATCGTAGTTTGGCTTGCCGCCGCCACCGCGTAATACTACATGGCCGTATGGGTTGCCTTTGGTTGAGACGATGGATACTTTGCCGCCCTGATCAATACCGAGGAAGCGGTGCGGGTTAGCAACCGACATCAGGGCATTGGTCGCAACGGTCAGGCTGCCATCCGTGCCGTTTTTAAAGCCAACCGCAGAAGACAGGCCGGACGCCATTTCACGGTGAGTCTGGGATTCGGTGGTGCGTGCGCCAATGGCTGACCAAGTGATCAGATCCTGCAGGTACTGCGGAGAAATAGGATCCAGTGCCTCAGTCGATAAAGGCAGGCCAAACTCAGCCAGATCAATCAGCAGGCGGCGGGCAATGTGCAGACCGTCCTGAATTTTAAACGTATCGTTCATGTACGGGTCGTTAATCAGACCTTTCCAGCCGACGGTGGTGCGGGGTTTTTCAAAATACACACGCATCACCAGATACAGCGTGTCGCTGACTTCTTCGGCCAGATCGCGCAGACGGGCCGCGTATTCTTTGGCCGCATCTACGTCATGAATGGAGCAGGGGCCAACCACAATGAAAATACGGTGGTCTTTGCGATCGAGAATATCGCGCACGACCTGACGGCCATTTTGTACGCTGGCAACAGCGGCTTCGCTGCTGGGCATGTCGGTTTTCAGTTGTTCCGGAGTAATCAGCGGAACAATCGACTCAATATTGAGATCTTCTACGCGATTGTCAGTCATTCTGCTTCCTGATTGTGGGCGAATGTGGGCGAATGTAATTCTGTTACAATGATGTCCGATTATGACAAATGATAACCCGCTTGCACATCCATTCCCGCTCACAGATGCACGCATTTCCGCGCAATTGTATCTCGGCCTGCCTATGTGGTTTATGTCCGGCTGGAAAGGCACTCTGCTGAATGCCCGCTGCGATGCTGCAGATGCACTGAGTGAATATTCGCAGGTCTTCAGTTCGGTTGAAGGTAATACTACCTTTTATGGTTTGCCGACTGTCGAACGCGCACGCCATTGGTGTCATCAGGTGCCTGAGCATTTCCGCTTTTGTTTCAAAGTGCCGAAAAGCATCAGCCATGCCGCCGACATTCCCCGGCAATTACTGCATGACGGTCGCCAGCTCTGTGATTTTATCGCGCCTTTACGTGAACGCATTGGCGTTTTAATGCTGCAATTGCCCGCGTCGTTTGCGCCTGAACGCAGTGCAGAATTATTTAAGACGCTGGACATGCTGCAGTCGTTGGTGAATCTGCCTTTGGCGGTTGAGTGCCGTCATCCGGGCTTTTTTCTTAAGGATCAGCACGAGGTTGCTCTGTTACAGGAGCTGAACAGGCAGAATGTTAACCGCGTTATCTTTGACAGCCGGGGTTTGTTTCAGGATGGCTCAATGGACGACGCGGTGATTCATGCGCGCGGTAAAAAACCGCGACTGCCGGTTCATCCGCTGGCGACTGCGAATCATCCGGTGGTGCGCTTTATCGGCCATTCCGACTGGCTGCACAATCAGCGCTATCTGGAGCAATGGCGACAGAAGATTCGGCAATGGCTGAGTGAGGGGCGCTCGCCGTATTTTTTTGTGCATACCGCCGGCAATCGGAATTGTCCGGAATTTGCACGAGAGATCGTCAGGTTTTGGCAGGGAAGTATGGCGGATTGGCCGGGAGGCCGTTTAGTGAAAAACCCCGCTGCCGGTATGACAGCGGATCTGTTTGTGTAACGCGGGCTATTGGCTCAGCGTAGTTTGCTTTGCAGTTCCTTAAATTTCATCACTTTTTCGGATTCAAACACCCAGTTGCCCTGATGCTCTTCGCCATCAAGCAGGCCTTCGCGAGCGTAACGTTTCACCGTGACGGCTTTAAGTTCAAGAATTTCAGCAACTTTTTCCAGTGATAGTTTTTCCGATGTGCTCACATTTATCCCTCCGTATTTTTCATTAAGACTAGACCGTATTTGCGGCCGCGGTGCCGCAACAGGGGAATGTCAGGTGAAAAATCCGATAAGACATAAACGGTTGCAATAATTTACTTGCCGCTCAGAAAAAGGCGTACTTGGCCCCCAGCATCAGCAGCAGACTGGCAAGAACAGGTTTTAACAGCTCGTCCGGCATTTTACGGCTCAGGTGGCTGCCGACATGAATCGCAGGCAGAGAGCCGATCAGAAGAGCGCCAAGCAAAGCAAAGTCAACATTGCCCAGGTACATATGAATGAAACCGGCACAAAGCGTCAGCGGGACGGCATGAGCGATATCGGTACCGACGATGTGAGTCGAGCGCAGAGCCGGGTACAGCAGCATCAGAATGGCGGTGCCGATTGCTCCCGCACCGACAGAAGACAGGGTAACGAAAACGCCCAGAAAAACGCCCATAATAAACGTTGCCTGTGGACGCCATCTGGCCCAATTGCGCGAGCTGGCCTTGCTGGCCCAATGTTGAATCTGTTTACGCAGCAAAATCACCACCGCCGTCAGCAGCAACATGATGCCAAGAGCGTTACGCAGCAGATGGGCATAATTATCGGGGTGTTTGAACAGGTGTTCCAGCAGTAAACCGGTTAGCAGGGCACTGGGAATACTGCCCAGCGCGAGCAGCTTAACCAGCGCCCAGCGCACATGGTTCTGGCGATGATGACTCCAGGCACCGCCTGCTTTGGTGATGCCGGCATACATCAGGTCCGTTCCGACCGCGACCTGGGGTGGAAAGCCAAATAACAGCAACAGGGGCGTCATCAGAGCGCCCCCGCCAATACCGGTCATGCCAACAATCAAGCCAACGCCAGCGCCAGCTGCTATATATAACAAAATATCCATGAAATATGGTCTAAAGTAGTACAGGAGGCTCTAAGAGAGGCGATTGATGCTAATGTAGAGGGTGGCATCTATTCTGGAAAAGAATATTTGTTTATATTTTTATAACAAATACTGAGGTTGGGCAGGGAGGAATTATGAAATTGCAGCAATTGCGATACATCTGGGAGGTGGCACACCACGATCTCAACGTGTCGGCTACAGCCCAGGTACTTTATACCTCGCAGCCGGGCATCAGTAAGCAGATCCGCTTGCTGGAGGATGAGTTGGGGGTCGAAATCTTTGCCCGCAGCGGTAAACATCTGACGCGCATCACGCCTGCAGGTGAAGCGATTTTGCAGGTTGCTGGTGAAATTCTGCGCAAAGTGGAAAGCATCAAACAGGTCGCGCAGGAATTCAGCGATGAGGCCAAAGGCAGCCTGTCGATTGCAACAACGCATACCCAGGCGCGTTATGCGCTGCCGGGCGTTATTGAAAAATTCATGCTGCAGTACCCGGATGTATCTTTGCACATGCATCAGGGAACGCCGATGCAGATTGCAGAAATGGCCGCCAATGGCACCACTGATTTTGCCATCGCCACGGAGGCCATGGAGCTGTTCGGTGACCTGATTATGATGCCGTGCTACCGCTGGAATCGCAGCATTCTCGTGCCACGCACGCATCCTCTGGCACAGCACCCAAGGCCTACGCTGGAGCAGGTGGCGGCTTATCCATTGGTGACCTATGTCTTCGGGTTTACCGGTCGTTCCAAGCTTGATGATGCGTTCAAAAGCCGTGGCCTGACGCCTCGCATTGCCTTTACTGCGGCCGATTCGGATGTTATCAAAACCTATGTACGCTTAGGCGTTGGGGTGGGCATTGTGGCCAGTATGGCGCTCGACAAAGATCTGGATGATGATCTGGTTGCGCTGGATGCCAGCCATCTGTTTGCTTCCAGCGTCACGAAGATCGGTTTCCGCAAAGGCACCTTCCTGCGTGGGTACATGTTTGATTTTATTGCCGCCTTTGCGCCGCATCTGACGCGGGATCTGGTTGAGCGTGCTGCTCAGTGTCATAACAAACAGGAAATTGAAGAGCTGTTTGCCGGCGTAACCTTACCGCAGCATTGATACCGGTGTTGGCGCATAAAAAAGCCGCTCAGTGAGCGGCTTTTTTATGGTTCTGCCGGCATCAGCCTTTACTGATGATATTGCCGGCGTGCAGGCCGCACTCTTTGTGGCCCGCGCCTTCCCACCACCAGCGACCTTCACGCTCGTGCTGATTGGGCAGCGTGGCGCGGGTGCAAGGCTGGCAGCCGATACTGACAAAGCCCTGTGCATGCAGCGTGTTGTAAGGCACATCGAATACCTTGATGTATTCCCAGACCTGAGCTGAACTCCATAACGCCAGCGGATTGTACTTGGTCAGCTCACCGCTGCGGCCCCGGAACGCTCCATCCGCCTCAATTAATTGCACATCGCTGCGTGTGCCCGGGCTCTGATCGCGGCGCTGGCCGGTGATCCAGGCATCGAGTGTCGCCAGCTTGGCTTTTAAAGGGGCAATTTTACGCACGCCGCAGCACTCCTGATGGCCGTCTTCGAAAAAACTGAACAGACCTTTTTCACGCACAAAGTCTTGCAGGGCAGCCTGCTCTGGGGTGCGGATGTCGATGCGGATGTTGTAATGCTTGCGTACCGCCTCGATAAATTCGTAGGTTTCAGCATGTAACCGACCGGTGTCGAGGGTAAAGATTTCAACATCGGGTTTGATTTTTACCGCCATGTCGATCAGCACAACGTCTTCCGCGCCGCTGAACGATACAGCGATGGCGTCGTGATGCTCAAGGGCGTGGCGAATCAGATCTTTCGGGCGTTTGTCGGCAAACTGCTCATTCAGAGCGATAAAATCCTGGGTCATGTTTGTGGCCTGATCGGTTGCGGGTTGTCGGCGTTTTTTATGGGTCCTTGCACGAGTGTCGGACTGACGCCTTACATCGTTTGCCGGGAAGGTTAGCACGGCATTTTTAGCTCAAATAATAATAAAAAAGAATATTATTATACCGCCAGCACAAGACTAAGTGGCAGGGATGTTGTCAAGCGGCATGCATATGGCTAGAGTACGCGCCGATAACAGTCTTCTGTCTAATTGTGGAGTATTCATGGAAATCGCGTGTCTTGATCTTGAGGGTGTACTGGTTCCGGAAATCTGGATTGAGTTTGCCCAAAAAACCGGTATCGAAGAGCTGAAGGCAACCACGCGCGATATCCCCGATTACGATGTGCTGATGAAGCAACGCCTGCGTATTCTGGACGAGCACAACCTGAAAATTCAGGATATTCAAGAAGTGATTGCCACCCTGAAGCCGCTTGAAGGCGCTGCGGAGTTTGTTGACTGGTTGCGTGAGCGCTTTCAGGTCATCATTCTGTCGGATACTTTCTATGAGTTCTCTCAGCCGCTGATGCGCCAGCTGGGCTTTCCGACACTGTTCTGCCACCGTCTGATCACCGATGAAAGCGGCCGAGTGGTCGACTACAAGCTGCGCCAGGCTGATCCTAAGCGTCAGTCGATCCGCGCGCTGCAAACCATTTATTACCGTACCATTGCTGCTGGCGACTCTTACAATGACACCACCATGCTGGCGGAAGCCGATGCGGGCATTCTGTTCCATGCGCCTCAGAATGTGATTGATGAGTTCCCGCAATTCCCGGCCGTACACACCTATGAAGACCTGAAGAAGGAATTCATTAAGGCCAGTAACCGTGATCTGACTCTCTGAACAGAAAACGCTAAGAAGCAGTAAAAACAACAATGCCGGCAATCGCCGGCATTTTTGTATGGGATTTGCGTCTTTTCCCGAAAGGGGTGCTTATTCAGAGCGGGGTGCTGAGAATGCGCCCGACTTTACTGTGAATCTCCTGCCACTCATCTTCCCAGGTTGAATCCATCACAATACCGCCGCCACCCCAGCAGGTAGCGCCTTGTTCTGCTGCCGCAATGGTACGGATCAGAATGTTGAAGTCAGCATGTCCGGCGTCGTCAAAATATCCCAGAACGCCGCAATAAGCCCCGCGTGGCTGATACTCCAGTTCATCAATAACTTCCATCGCCCGACGCTTGGGTGCGCCCGTGATTGAGCCACCGGGCAGGGCGTCAAAGATCACATCCACCGCATGCTGATCGGAGCGTCTGGTTGCGACGATAGTGCTGACCATATGGTGCACATTGGCGTGGCTTTCAATATCAAACAGCTTGGTGACCTGTACCGAGAAGGGCTCGGCGCTGCGGCTCAGATCGTTACGCAGTAAATCAACAATCATCAGATTTTCGGCACGATTTTTTGCGCTGTCGGCCAGCCACTGGCGGTTGCTTTCGTCGGTTTCTGCTGTTTCTCCACGGGCAATAGTGCCTTTGATCGGCCGGGTTTCGATACGGTCACCATCAATACGGATAAAGCGCTCAGGGCTGACGCTGAACAGTGTTTGTGCCGGCGTTTTCAGATAAGCCGAGAATGGGGCGTTGAATGCTTGCAGTAATGGCGCAGGACTGATCGACCTCAGGTCGTCGGCACAATGAAAGGGCATCGCCAGGTTCACCTGATAACAATCACCAGCGGCCAGATAATGGCGGGTTTTAGTAAAGGCCTGCTGATATTGCTCTTTACTCCAGGCGCACTGCCACTGACGTGGTTTTGTCATTTCTGCTGTCAATGTGGTGGCCGTTTTGTAAGCCGTAATGGCATTTTCTAAACGTGCTATAAATGCCGTAGTAACGGCCTCCGGCAGGCGCTGTGGGTTTTGTAGCGTGCAACTGTTGTCCGCAAAATCAAGATACAGGCTCAGCGGGTAATAAAAGAACTCGGCCAGTGGTGCTCCGGCGGAATTCTGTGCTGCTGTACTGGGAGTCAGTCCTTGCAGGGTTTTTCCGGCATCGTAACTCATAAAACCCGCCCAGCCGCTGCAAAAGGGTGGTTCCGGGTTGGCAGTCGTCGGTCCATGGCTTTCACAGGTTATCGACATACGTGCCGACTCGCGGATGGTTTGGCGGACCTGATCCAGTTCTGTGCGGCAACAGGCGCTCAGATAGCCTTTTGGCGAATAAGCCAGCACCGCACTGCCGTTAGGGGTTGTGCTGGGCTGGGCTTCGTGCGCCATATTGGTCAGCTGGCCCACGCTGTTTTCCCCGGAAAACATCAGTATTGGATTATCCAATAAATGGCCCGAAAGGAAGGTGTCCAGTGCTGAAAAGGGGAGTTTTTGATGTGTCATTTCGTGCCAGTTTTCAGGGGTGTATTTTGCTATTAAGTCTTTGATTTTATTGAAAAATGTCAGGTCTTTTAGCAGAAAGTGTGAGTACGGTGTTAGGTAGTTGAGTGAACGCGTGTAATTAATTGTAAAAAAGAGGTGGACAACACCAAACCCCCATAATAGATTGTTCAACAATTCTCCGGGCAGTTACGAATTGCCTGAACAGAAATAAGAATAAAGAAAACTGTAATCAGAAACCAATTTAAAAAAATTCACAGAGGTTGTACCGGATGCGGCTGTAACAGTCCGGCGGTATGAAATCGGTGATAGGGCACGGAAAATGCCCGGAAACCTAAGAAAAATAATCAGGAGTGTGCACATGAAATTCCTTAAGAAAGCTTCTCTCGCCGCGGCTATTGCAGCAGCATCATTCTCTGCTCAGGCGGAAATGGTTGCTCTGGATGACGCTACTATGTCTGCAACCACCGGTCAGGCTGGTGTGACTATCGAAATTGAAATCGGTGGTTCAGGTATCTCCGTTGGTGAAATTGAATACACCGATGAAGGTTCTGTTTCCCTGCAAAACCTGACTGTTAATAACGTTAATGGTCTGACACAAACTATCGATGTTGATGCTAAGGGTAACCTGCTTATTGGCATGACTGGCGTCACAGGTATGGAGATTGCTCTGGGTGATACTGCTGCTGACACTACCGGTCAGTTCAGTGCTGTTGCTTTGCGTAGCGATGCTGGTGAGACCAGTGAGCTTGTGAATAATCTGGATATGACTGTTAATCTGGGCGCCTCGAAAACTGCAATTATGAACCTTGCGGCAGGAACCAATACTGTTGACTTTACTGATGTCGGTGGTTTTGGCGGCAATGCTATTTTTAACCGTACTTCTCTGCCGACTGGCGCTAATTCAGGCTCCGTTGCCATTCTGTCTAAATCATCTATCGAGATTACAGACATGAATGTTGGTGCCTTTGGTTATACTGTGCAGCAGGCAGAGACTCGGGCTGATGATGCTGCTTACGGTGGTAATGGTAACGGCGTTATTGATGGTGCTGAGCAAGCTACTGCTGATTCATTGGCAAATGGCTCTGCGGTTCAGGTTTCTGGGCTGAAGTTCTACGGTACGGGTGGTGCTGGTACTGCAGCTACTATGGAACAGGTGATCTGGGCTAAAGGTGGTAGTGTGGCTCAAGGTGGTGGCGTTTACATTCAGATGGGTGAAATCGCTGGTACTCTGGATATCGCCGGAATCAGCATGGGTGGCGCTTCAATCGGTTCTGTTAAAGTTTCCGATATCAACCTGGCTGGTATGACTCAGCGTATTTACGGTCACTAAGTTCTGCTTAGGTTGCTGTAATAAAGAAACCCGCTTCGGCGGGTTTTTTTATGCCTTGTTATCGTTTTGTCTTTCTTTTGTAAATTTATTTTTTTAATATCTGCCTTATAAATTTAACAATAAATGGAAGTAAGGATGCTCAGAAATAAATTAGCCCTCGCGGTTGTATCTTTATGTTTACCTTTTCATGTTTATGCCGCTGCAATGCAGGAACTGACTGATCAGCAGATGTCTGGTGTTACCGGGCAGGCTGGTGTCACTATTGAAATTGATATTGATTCTTCGGGTGTTTCAGTGGGCGAAGTGGAATACCAGGATGAAGGGTCTGTAATTCTTCAGAATATTCAGATCAGTGATGTAAATAATCTGACTCAAACCATCGATGTAGATTCCAGTGGTAATTTAATTATTGCTCATGGCGAGGTTGCAGGCGTTCAGCTGTTGGTAGGTGATACTGCGGCTGATGCTGATGGAAAGTTTAGCGCTGTTGCACTGAAGAGTGCGGCTGGTGAGGTTGCGGAGCTGGTGAATGACATTGCACTGGCAGTTGACCTGGGTGTTGGAAGTACCACGATTATTAATATGGCCGAGACAGTGGGCAATGCTGCATTAATTGCGGATTTGCCTGTGGCTGCGCGTTCCGGGTCTGTCGCTATTCGTTCGTCTGGCTCGCTTGAAATCACCAATTTTGATATGGGTCTTTTCGGCTATACCGCACTACAGGCCGCTGATCGTGCGGGTATTAATTTGGGTGGGCAGAGTATTGGTCAGTTTTCTGCCGCGGCGCAGTCGGATTTGACTCAGGCTCAGGGTCAGCTTGTTACCGCTCAGATGAATCTGGGGAGTGTGCAGGCTCTTTTAGGTTCTACTCAGACGACATTGCAAAATGCAGTTGCAGCCAATGGCTTTACTGTTGCATTTGCCGCTGACGGGTCGGTTCAGGAAATTCGTGATGCTGGGAATGCTGTTATTGATATTGCATCCTCAGCCTATTCGTCGGATGCGGCAGCTGTTAATTCGGCAGCGTCTGATGTCATTCTTGCCGGAGGTGTTGTAACAGGTGCTCAGCAGGGTGTTGATGATGCGAATGCTGTTGTTGGTGCCGCTGGCCTGGCTGGCGGTCTGGCCAATGGTGCGGCGGTAAAGGTTCGCGGTCTTAAGCTGTATGGCGCGACAGGTGTTGGCAGTAAGGCTGTAATTGAGCAGACGATCTGGGCTAAAGGTGGTGATGCGGCTAATGGCGGCGGCGTTTATATTAATATTGGTCGCTTTGATGGGACTCTTGATGTTGCCGCGGTGGAGGTTGGTGGAGCTTCGCTGGGTGCAATCAAAGTGAGCGGTATTGATCTTAGTGGAATGACTCAGCGTATTTATGGTCATTGAAAAAAATATAGACTGAGATAAAACCCGCCTTGGCGGGTTTTTTATGTTTCAAAGGTGCAAAAAGGCCGTAAAAGAAACGAAATTGACACTTTTTGTGTTGGTCGTTTGTGTGATTTTATGTAACATGAGCTTCGACTCACCATAACAATAAAAAGTAATAAGTCGGAGGGGCCTCGGGCCATCATCTGTGTTTATCATTCTTCTAGGTTCCATTATTGGGTTTGCCATGGTCCACGAGCTGGCCATTGTGAACGACCGTCAGCAGGGTGATGCCTTTGTTCGCGTGGCCGTGAACGAGCCTTATCAATATGATCAGCTGGTTAACGTTGAACCCCTCTCCGTTAAAAAATTCAATAATGTTGTCCGCCAGGCGTACGACTACTCCTGCGGCTCGGCTGCACTGACCACCTTGCTCGACTTTTATCTGGGACGTAATTTCCAGGAGCGTCAGGTGATGGAAGGTCTGTTACGTTTTGGCGAAACAGAGCGGATTGTTCAGCGCCGTGGTTTTTCTTTGCTGGATATGAAGCGACTGGTGACTGCACTGGGGCATCCCTCCGGTGGTTTTAAAGCAGAAGCCAAGGACTTGCTGGAGCTGGATCACCCGGCCATTGCGCCGATTGAATACGCCGGCTTTAAGCATTTTGTGGTTATTCGTGCGGTCTATGAAAACCGTGTATATCTGGCTGATCCTGCGTTGGGTAATATCAGTTTTACCCTCAGTCGTTTTCTGGAGGTCTGGGACAATAATGTTTTGTTCATTGTTTTCCCTAACGGTCACAAGCCGGCCAGCGGTCTGGAATTGCGTGAAGAAGACATGCGCTACGTATCGGACTTTATTATCGCGGAAAACAGCTTTAAAGAATTCCCTTTAATGGCCATGAAGTATGAAGATGCCATCGGTAATAAAATTGCCTCACTGAGCAATAATGCTAAATCGTCGTTTGTGCCGCAGCTGGATGCAAATGGTAAGGCGATACGCAACGAAGATGGGAATTTGCTGTACGAAGTTAAATTGGAAGATGCTGCTGATGGTGTGAATTCCGATGAATTCAACGTCAGGGTCACCGATAATCCTAATGAGAGCCTGGTTAAAGAACTGCGCTTCAGAAGAAAATAATAACGATACGGGATTTAAGGAAAATTCATGTTTATTCGAACCACGCTGATCTCGCTGCCGCTGCTGTTTGCATGGGGAGCTACTGTTCACGCTGATCAGGCTCAGGATCTGTCAAAAGCCCGTGAAGCGCTGACCAAACAGGACAATGACGCCGATACCGAAAAAGCACTGGAAGAAGTGTTTGAGGCAGCCGAGAAAAACTACTCTCTGCTGAAGCGGGGTGGCGTGGCATTAAATTACAACGTTGATTACAGTTACTACGGTGATCAGCGTATCGACTTGGTTATTGAACCCAACCTTGACAGTAATAATGAACCCACGGGCTCATCGACCATCCGTAATGCGGATGTGTCACCGGTTGCCAGTCATACGTTTACCAACGCATTCACCTTCGATTATGGTTTATTCAACAACCTGACATTGAGTGCCCGATTGCCATTGGTTGCCAAGTTTGAAACCGAAGATGAGCTTACGGCTTACGGCCTCGGCGATATCAGTGGCTCGGTGCGCTGGCAGCCTTATGAATATGTTCCGGGGCAAATGAGCCAGACCGTATTTGGCTCGCTGAAGCTGAAAACCGGCGACAGCCCTTATGAAATTGATCTGGATAAGAATCTGTCGACCGGCTCTGGTACTTATAGTCTGAGTGGCGGCCTGAGTGTGTCTAAAGTACTTGATCCGGTTGTGCTGTTTGGGTCCGGTAGCTACGGCTATAATGTGCCGGAAAAAGGTCTGAATCAGGTGCGTGGCAGTTCCATTCTGGAAGAAGTTCATCCTGGCAACAGCCTGTCGTTCTCTATGGGGTTTGCGTACTCGCTTTCTTATGACGTGTCATTGAGTGCTTCTTTTCAGGGCTCATTTAACGATCGTACGCGCTTCCAGTTGTACACGCCGAGTACCGGTGAGACACAGAGCTCTATTTCTGGCAGCCAGATGAGCGGCATTATGAACTTTGCCCTGGGTGTACGTGTTTCACCTAAAACCATTGCCAATATCAACGTTGGTTTTGGTATGACGGAATTATCTCCCGACATCATCCTTGGATTATCGTTACCGATCGACATTGAGGGTGTAAAACCTTCGTCCGGTAGCTAATGAGCTATGGCTTTTATAACGATAAAAATAACAGGGTTTCGGCGAAGCATTATGCGCATTCTTTTCCTATTCATTTTTCTGGTGCCAGGGTTGGCCAGCGCACAGTTGGCTCAAAACCTGTTTCTGGATACCAAGGCCATGTCGCTGGGTAATGCTGTTACAGCAGACCCGGTTGGGATTATGGATATTCATTTTAACCCTGCGGGTCTTACCAAGCTTGAAGGGCGGCAGATTCAGATTCAGCTGATGAATATTTTGCTCTCGTCGGAGGCAAAATTCAGCTTGCCGGATGATTATAATGCCGACGATGCTGGTTTGCTGGATGTCAGCAAAGATCCTATTTTGGGCAGTGATGGCACCGCTGAAAGTCATGCTACGGCAGCGGCCTATATTCCGGGTATTGGTCTGATGCCGATGACCTTGCCAGTGCTGACACTGCCAACCGGTGGCGTTTCTATTCAACCGCCGGGTTCGCGCTTTACCTTTGCCAATGCCGTTTATGCGCCAATGGCAGCGGGCTTTGCCAAAGACGATAACGACCCGGGCCGTTATCAGGCAAAGCAGGTTGCTTTGCAGCGCTTTACGTATTTGTCGCCTTCATTTGGCTATAAAGTCACGGATGAGTTTTCGGTAGGTGCCAGCTTCTTGTTTTCTCATCAGGCCGTTGCTGTCGTGCAGGATCTTCGGGCGCCGAGTGTTCTGATTGGTGTGCTTGAGCAGTTACAGACGGCTTTTGGATGTTTCGATGATAATGGTAATCCAACGGGTAATGATCCTCTGGCACCATTGATTACACTGTGTGGTGGTAAGGTCGGGCCTTATGAAGATGTTGGCACGCTGAAGATTGTGACCGAAGAAAGCCTGTCACCGTCATTCAACCTTGGCTTTTTATGGGAACCTGCCGATTGGTTCGCCTTCGGTGTTGGCTATCAGAGTGAAGCAGTATCTCATCTGAAAGGGACTTACGACCTGGAGTACACCGATGAGTTTGCTGATTTCTTCCGCACCTTTCGTTCATCCATTATTGGTGCCATTGGCGGAGCCATTTTCTCGCTGCCAACCGGTGTGAAAAAAGAAAGTGGTCATGTGTCGACTGAGCTGACGTATCCGCAGCATTTTCAAACCGGTGTTAAATTCCGCTTTCTGGACAAATACCAGTTAAACATGGATGCAGGCTGGACCGATTATGATAAATGGGATGCGCTTGAATTCGAATTTGACCGTCAGGTGAGCTTTCTCAGTACGGCGAAAACCCTTGCGCCAACATTGGTAACCGATACGTCTTTACGCCAGCCGCTGAATTACAAAAGTGTGTGGAGTTTCGGCTTCGGTATGCAGTATGACCTGAATTCGCGGGTAAAACTTCGCCTGGGCTATGAGCCACGTAAGAGTTCTATTCCCGATGATGCACGCAGCATTCAGGCTCCATTGGGCTTCGCCAAACTTTATAGTGTGGGTATGGGCTACCAGTGGGACATGGATACGGTGGTGGATTTATCACTGAGTTTCATGCAGTCTAAAGAAACCATTCTCGCCGACCCTCAGAATGCTGAGTCGACCGGCGAATATCCTAACTCCAGTGATGCCATTAACCGTAACTGTCTGACATGTACCGTAACCAACCCTTATCCGGGTCTGGATGTAGACACCAAGCTGACCATCGGTGCAGCGGGTATCAGCTTCCGTACCAAATTCTGATCGTACTCTGTTTGGCTCTGGCATTTTCTGTCAGGGCCGAGCAGGAGTATTTCACCTGGGTGGATGAGCAGGGTCGCATCCATAACACCGTTAAGCCCGCTTCCGAGACAAGTAAACCCCCGGTAACCCCTGCAGCCGAACAGCAGGCGGATGATTTCTTAACAGAAGAAGAATTCCAGAAAAAACTGGCCAAAGATAAAGAAGATAATCCGCCATTCTTTACCTGGATTGATGCCCAGGGGCGCTTGCAGAGCCAGGAAATCCCTCAGCTGAATATCGAAGTTGAAGAGCTTTCGCAGTTGCAGTCGGCGGATCACTCATTGCTGCCGCCATTGCGCGTGGCGGCGAATATTCGCGATTCGGGCTGTTGTGTGCGCTACCAACATTTTTTCAAAGACACTATTCCTGAATATAAGTCGGTACTGTTTTCGCAGGTACAGCTGTCGGTGCCGTTTAAAACACGTTCTGGTGACAAGGCAGCGTGGTATTTTCGTTTGCCTGAGTCCTCCCTTGTGTTGTCGGAAAGATCGTCGGAAAAATCACCGCCAGAGCCGCGCAGGCTGACATTACATCTGCGCGATAATGACGGCCTTCAGGGGCCGGCCCCGGTAGCCTTAATCGCTTTAGATAAGCAATTGCAGCCGCTGTATTTTATCCCGCAGCTAATTACCCAGAGCTATTTATCGACCTGGCGTTCAAGTGCTTATCAGGAAAGCCTGATCAATATTCTTGATGCCGATGTCTCTGCTTTCATTATTTATTTTCCGCAATCCGCACCCGCCTCCGTTTCGTTGCAGGTAGAATGGGTTTATGGAAAAACATCAGATTAATTGCCGCACGGCAAGCTGTCAGCAGCATGCTTTGTTGCTTCAGTACCCATCGTTACACGAAGTATCCGCCTCACGGCGTTTGTTGCTGCTGCATGGCGCTGGTGTTCCGGGTGAGGTTACCTGGACGTACATCGCTAATTATCTCAGTGAGTGGGATGAGATTTTAATTCCGGATTTTGCCGGAATGGGGCGTTCAGCATTTTTTGCCCAGACCGCTCCACGGCTGAGCGATTATGTTGCCCAGATTCACGAGCTGTGTGAGGCCCTCGATTGGACAGAATTTGATATTGCCGGCTATTCATTCGGCGGTATGGTTGCTGTGCGTTACCTGCAGCAATTTGGCGCACGGGGTTTGTGTTTTTTACTGGAACCAGCGATGTTGTTTTCCGCCGATTGCCACAAAACTCAGCAGAAGGCGGATGATTATCTGACCGTAGCAGACCGGGTTGAGCACAATCCGCAGGATGCCGATGCGTATTTAGATTTTCTCGAGTCGGTGTCGCCACAGCGGGTACGGAATGAAAAAGTGGATCGCTTAACCATTGCCCGCCTTCAGGAGAACAGTGTTGGGTTTGCGCAGGCGTTAAGGGCGGTCAGTCAGGTTTTGCTTGATGAATGTTCAACCTATGCCAGCTGGATAGCGCCCTGGCCAGGGGTCAGTTTTGTCGGTGGATTGAGTCACGCCACCATGCTGGGGCGTCATCGTTTACTGGCCGAGCAAAGTGCCGACTGGCAATGCCATGTGGTAGCGAATGCGGATCACAGTCTGGTGTTTACCAAGCCACGTTCCATTGCCAAGGTGATGAATGAGCGTCGCCAGCAAGGCTGACGACGCCAGGCCTTCTTCAGCTCTGCAGGCGACGCTGCAGGCCGGTCTCAGCCATAATGCGCGTCGATATTTCTTCAATTGAGCGGTCAGTGGTGCTCAGGAACGGAATCTGCTCACGCTGATACAGCATCTCAACTTCATCAATCTCGTGATAACACTGCTTCAGAGATGCATAACGGCTGTTGGCGCGGCGTTCGTTGCGGATGGCGGCCAGTCGGTCCGGGTCGATGGTCAGGCCAAACAATTTATGACGGTGCTGTTGCAGGCTCGCGGGCACCTTAAGATCGGCCATGTCTTCTTCTGTCAGCGGATAATTTGCCGCTTTAATACCAAACTGCATCGCCAGGTACAGGCAGGTTGGCGTTTTGCCGGAGCGCGATACGCCCACCAGAATAATATCGGCTTCGGCGTATTGTCGGGTGCGGGCACCATCGTCGTTATCCAGCGCAAAGTTGACGGCATCAATGCGTGCCAGATAGCTGGTACTGGTGGTTGATGAGTGCGATTTTCCCACACTGTAAGACGACTCAACCTTCAGTTCGGCTTCCAGTGGCGCCAGAAACGCAGCGAAAATATCAACCTTAAGAGCGTTGGCGGAATCAATAATGGTGCGTATTTTTTTGTCGACGATGGTGTCGAACACAATGGCTGGCGCGCCACTGCTTTCTGCGGCCAGATTAATTTTGGCAACGGCCTTCTCGGCTTTTTCGATCGAGTCAATGTAGGGTAGGGTAATGCGCTCAAATTCAATCGCTTCAAATTGAGCCAGCAGGCTGTTACCCAGCGTTTCGGCGGTGATGCCTGTGCCGTCGGAGATAAAGTAGGCGGTTCGCTTCATGTGGAAATTTGTTCCCTCTGCCCTTAGTATTACGCAGCCATTCGCCGCATCAGGCGATTTTAGGTGATTATGCCCTGTGTGGCGAGAACAGTGCACAGGCGTTGGACATTACAGGAGAAAGACGTTGACAGATTACGTACTCTGGTTTGATCAGGTATCCATGGGCGATGTTGAGCGGGTTGGCGGAAAGAACGCCTCGCTCGGGGAAATGATCAGCAACCTGACCAGCGCCGGAGTGTCCGTGCCCAACGGTTTCGCCACCACCGCCGACGCCTACCGTGAATTCTTAAGCCATGAAGGTCTGGATGTCCGCATTCAGGAAGCGCTGGATCATCTGAAT
Source organism: Thalassolituus pacificus (assembly GCF_025318105.1). Lineage (NCBI taxonomy): Bacteria > Pseudomonadati > Pseudomonadota > Gammaproteobacteria > Oceanospirillales > Oceanospirillaceae > Thalassolituus > Thalassolituus pacificus. Next base: position 355,042 of record NZ_JAOANI010000019.1, on the reverse strand, counting down.
GTTGATGATATCCGTGCACTGACCGAAACCGGCGCCAAAATCCGCAACTGGATTCTGGAAGCGCCGCTGCCGCCGCAATTGGAAGCCGATGTCCGTACCGCGTTTGCCAAACTACAGGAAGGCAATGAGTCCATGGCCGTTGCTGTACGTTCTTCCGCCACCGCTGAAGATTTACCCGATGCGTCATTCGCCGGCCAACAGGAAACTCACCTGAATATCGTCGGTATTGATAACGTTCTGCATGCGATCCGTGACGTGTTCGCTTCTTTATTTAATGACCGTGCAATTGCCTACCGTGACCATCAGGGCTTTGACCACCATAAAGTGGCACTGTCTGCCGGTATACAGCGCATGGTGCGTTCAGAAACCGCCTCCAGTGGCGTGATGTTTACGCTGGATACCGAGTCTGGTTTTGATCAGGTCGTGTTCGTAACGTCGTCTTACGGCCTGGGCGAAACCGTGGTTCAGGGGGCTGTAAACCCGGATGAATTCTACGTTCATAAGAACAATCTGACGGCTGGCCGCCCGGCCATTCTGCGCCGCAACCTCGGTGCCAAAGCCATTAAAATGGTTTACAACAAAGAAGCGGCTGTTGGTAAATCGGTAGAAACCCAGCGGGTTGATCGCGAACTGCGTCAGGTGTTTTCCATCAATGATGCGGAAATCGAAAATCTGGCCCGTCAGGCGATGATTATTGAAAAACATTACGGCCGCCCAATGGATATCGAATGGGCTAAAGACGGTGACGACCAGCAGCTGTATATCGTCCAGGCGCGTCCGGAAACCGTAAAAAGTCGTGCCAGCAAAAATGTCATGGAACGCTACCTGTTAAAAGAAACCGGCAATGTGCTGGTTGAAGGTCGCTCCATTGGTCACCGCATTGGCAAAGGTAAAGTGCGCGTCATTAAAAGCATCGATCAGATGGATCAGGTGCAGGAAGGCGATGTACTGGTTGCCGATATGACCGACCCGGATTGGGAACCGGTCATGAAACGCTCGGCGGCTATCGTGACCAACCGTGGTGGCCGTACCTGTCACGCTGCGATCATTGCGCGTGAACTGGGCATCCCGGCGGTGGTTGGTTGTGAGGATGCCACCTCTAAGTTGCAGGATGGTCAGGACGTAACGGTATCCTGTGCCGAAGGTGACACCGGATTTGTTTACGAAGGCGCACTGGATTTTGATATCCGTACCAACAGCGTTGATCAGATGCCGGATTTACCATTCAAAATCATGATGAACGTCGGCAATCCGGATCGGGCGTTTGATTTTCAGGGCCTGCCGAACGCCGGTGTCGGTCTGGCACGTCTCGAATTTATTATTAACCGCATGATCGGTGTGCACCCCAAAGCGCTGCTGAATTTCGACAATTTGCCGGAAGAAGTAAAGCCGACCGTTGAGCGCCGCATTTCCGGTTATGCCGGCCCGGTAGAGTTCTACGTGGAAAAGCTGGTCGAAGGTATTTCTACCCTGGCGGCGGCTTTCTGGCCTAAACGCGTGATCGTGCGTCTGTCCGACTTCAAATCCAACGAATACGCCAACCTGATTGGCGGGCGTTTATATGAGCCGGAAGAAGAAAACCCGATGCTGGGCTTCCGTGGCGCCTCCCGCTATATCTCAAAAAATTTCCGCGACTGCTTTGAGCTTGAATGCCGGGCGATGAAAAAAGTCCGTAACGAAATGGGCTTTACCAACGTCGAGATCATGGTGCCCTTCGTGCGCACCGTGGGCGAAGCCGAGCAGGTCGTTAACCTGCTGGAAGAAAATGGTCTGAAGCGCGGCGAGAATGATCTGAAACTGATCATGATGTGCGAGCTGCCAGCCAATGCCATTCTGGCGGAACAGTTCCTTGAGTTTTTTGATGGCTTCTCTGTCGGCTCCAACGACCTGACTCAGCTGACGCTGGGGCTGGATCGTGATTCAGGCATCATTGCCCATCTGTTCGATGAGCGTAACGAAGCCATTCTGGCGTTGCTGGAAAATGCTATTAATGCCTGTAAAAAAGCCGGTAAGTACATTGGCATCTGTGGTCAGGGCCCGTCGGACCATCCGGATTTTGCCAAGTGGCTGATGGAGCACGGTATCGACAGTGTATCGCTTAACCCGGATTCGGTCATGGATACCTGGTTCTTCCTGGCGGACAAAAATTCCTGAATGAAAAGCAGCAGTGAATTATTTCCGGTAAGCCTGCTCAGAGCGGATGTTCTGGGCGATCTTACCGAAGACGTCTATCTGGTAAAACATAACCGCGATCCGGACCGCAGCGTCCAGATCGCGGTTTCGCATCTTGGCCTGCGTTCACGTTCTGCGCGCAAAGGTCAGCCCCTCGTGCTGTTACATGGCAGTTTTACCAATCGTGGTTTCTGGCTGTCTGATAAGGGGCAGGGACTGGCGCGCTATCTGCTGGAACAGGGTTTCGATGTCTGGCTGATGGAGCAGCGTGGCCATGGCCTGTCACCGCGTAATCAGGACTATGTGCGCAACACCCTGGAACGTTATGTGCTCAGCGATATTCCTGCGGTGAACGATTTTGTGCAGGAGCAGAGCGGATATAAACCGGTATGGATTGGCCATTCGCTCGGTGGTGTCATTATTTCCAGCAGTGTCGCGGCCGGACGCCTGAACGGTGACAACGCCAGCGCCATGGTGCTGCTGGGCACACAGATTGTGCGTCGTCCCTGGTATTTGTGGCTGCCGTTGACCAGTCTGGTGCTGCGCCTGTTGGTTAAAAGCAAAGCCGAGCTGGATGGCCGTAAGCTGGGTATCGGCCCGGAGAATGAACCGGCCGGTTTGGTGAACGAATACCTGGCGCGCCACAGTCTGTTTGGCCGTTGGCAAATCCGCAGCGAAAAGCTGAAATTATTGCCCGCCTGGAAGCAAGGCACCGGGCTGCCTTTGCTTGCGCTGGCCGCCGCCGCGGATAAATCCGATCCGGCGAAAGCCTGTCTGCGTTTTGCCTCGCTGTATGGCGGGGTACAAAAAGACAGCGTTCTGCTGGGTAAGTCTGAGGGTTTCAGTCGCGATTACGGTCATGTTGATATGGTGGTGAGCAAAGAAGCTGCCACTGAGGTGTGGCCACGGATCAGTGGCTGGCTCAGCAAGCTTGGCCAGCAGGTTGACGCCTGAAATGAACACACGACGCCTGTTGCTGACGGGCGGCACCGGGCTGATTGGCCGTGCCTTGCTGGACAATCTGCTGCTGACGGATTGGGCCGGGCATATATTGTTGCCAGTGCGTCAGTCAAAGCAATGGTGCTCTGCATATCCGCAACTGGCGGCGGACGAGCGCCTTCAGGTGCTGACTTATGACGAACTGTTTGCCAGTCAACAGGCCGTTGATCTGATGTTCTGCGCGCTGGGGACGACTCAGGCCAAAGCCGGTAAAGCCGGGTTGCGTCAGGTGGATTATCAGCTGGTTGTGGATTGTGCGGCCTGGGCCAAACAGCAGGGCGCTGAGCTGGTATCGGTGGTCAGTGCGCTGGGCGCCAACAGCCGTTCGCCATTTTTTTACAATCGCGTCAAAGGCGATATGGAACAGGCGCTGGAGCAATTGGGCTTTCCGAGCCTGCATCTGTGGCAGCCTTCTGTGCTGATCGGCGAGCGTGCAGAGTTTCGTCTGGCAGAACACCTGAGCGGTTGGATATTACGCCTGCCGCTGCTTGGCAATGTGCAGGCGCTGCCTGGAGAACGCATTGCCCGTGCGATGGTTGCGGCGGCGGCTGGTTCTGCGGCGGCGTCTGGTTTGGATCAGGAATCATCCGTTACGCGCTATCGCGTGCGCGATATTAAGCGTCTGGCCGCAGCCTGAGCTGGCTCTGGCAGACAACAGAATTTTATTATCCTCCATCACAAGTAAGGACAAAGAAATGACTCAGTACGTAACTCCGGACCTGTGCGATGCCTACCCTGAACTGATTCAGGTGGTTGAGCCAATGTTCAACAACTACGGCGGCAATGATTCCTTCGGTGGCGAAATCGTCACCGTTAAATGCTTTGAAGATAACTCCAAAGTGAAAGAGCTGGTTGATACCGACGGTAAAGGCAAAGTGATGGTTGTGGACGGCGGCGCCTCCATGCGTCACGCGCTGCTGGGCGATATGCTGGCAGAAAAAGCGGCGAAAAACGGTTGGGAAGGCATCATCGTTTACGGTTGCATCCGTGATGTCGACGTGATCATGCAGACCGATCTGGGCGTGCAGGCGCTGGCGACTCACCCGCTGAAAACCGACAAACGCGGTCTGGGTGATGTGAACGTTACCGTTAAATTCGGTGGTGTTGAATTTGTACCGGGTCACTTTGTGTATGCCGACAACAACGGCATTATCGTGTCTCCTCAGGCGTTGAGCATGCCAGAGTAAGACGCTGAGCATGCCGGAATAAGGCTGTCTCTGCGCACCGGAGAGCGAACAAGAAAGCCGGCATCACGCCGGCTTTTTTTGTTTTTGGCAATTGCTGTGGCCAGCTACCAGGCGCGCGAGCTGCCAATCAGGTGAGCTACGCGCAGCGAGCTTTCAACGGCGCCGTCGAGCAGCGGAATGCCATCACACAGGTAGGAACCGGTCAGCAGAATACGTTGACTGGCATCCTGGCGGCGCAGCTCGCGTACCGCCTGCCGGCTGTGCAGAGTCACCAGTGGCCGGCTGAAAGTAACATCGGCGAGCACACTTTGCGGATTGGCCGCACGCAGCGGGTTCCACACCTGCAGAATGGCCGGGCCGTTGCGCAGATGACCAATGGCTTTGGCCAGATCGACGGTGGCTTCCGGGCGGTTCTCGTCACCGGGCAAGAAATAACTGACCGGCGCCAGCGGCACCCGGCTGGCGGGCAACAGGGATTGATCGGTGTGCAGCTGCATGCGCGATTCCACTACCGGAATCTGTTCAAGCTGCTGACAGCGCTGGCGGGCGGCAGGCAGCGTGCTGAGTATCTGGCGGGCATGGTGGGGCTGGGTGGCAATCACTACGCGGTCAAAGCTGTCTTGCTGGCCCGCACTGAATACGCTGACGCTGTGTTGGTGCTCTTCAATACGCTCGACAGCCGTGGCAGTACGCAAGGTAACGGCAGATTCCAGCAGTTGCGCAACCACCTCATCGACGCCCCCGCTGGCGCGCATCAGGCCATCTTTCATCACGCCGCAAGTCAAATAGTTCACCAGAATGTCTGCCGGATACGCTAATACATCGTCATAGTCACAGGTGCAGACGGTTGCCAGTGCCGGCAGCAATATCTGGCGGCTGTAGTCGCTGTGCAGGTTGTGCTGCAGCAAAAAGTCGCCAAAACGTTGCTGTTGCAGAGCGGTGCTGTTTTTGTGTTGTTGCAGGCGGCGGAATGTATGCAGGTGCTGCTTCAGCAGCGTGCCATTCAACAGTTTGGGAAAGCTCAGGCTGAGGCGCCCTAGCTGCAGATTGCCATAATGAAAAAACAGGCGGTTATCGGCGTCGGCATAAGCCGCCGCATGATTGGTGGTTTCGGTATGTACGCCAGCGTCGCGGTAGAGGCGCATCAGGCTGGGATAATAGGCCGGGGTAAATACCCGCAAGGGAATATCAATGGATGTGCTTTTATCCGCCCAGGGGATGTCGACACTGTAGATACCCATGCCCGGTTTTTCGGCGCGCTCATAGAGGGTAACGTCATGATCACGACTCAGTAACCAGGCGGCACTCAGACCGGCAATACCAGAGCCTATAATGGCGATGCGCTGGCGATTTGTATGGGGCGTGATGACGGGTATCTGGGCGGTCACGGGGCGTTCCTGAGCTGTATTCTGACGATGCGCCTGAAAATCTGCGCCGAGGTTAGCCTAAACATGGGTCATATCCCAGAGCTGTTGTTGTCAGCGTCAGCGGTTTTCTGGCTCAGACTGTGGATTGTATACAATCTTAGTCTAAATACGCTTGAAATATGATATGAACGGCGTAACCTAGCCTCACTTAAAGAATATTGTAGACAAAGCCAATGAGCGACAACCAAACCCTGGCCGATAAGGTTTTCTCGGAACTCACCACCGCCATTGTGCGGGGCGAGCTGCGTCCGGGCAGCAAATTATCCGAGCAGACACTGGTTGAGCGTTACGGCGGCAGCCGCGCCCCCATGCGTGAAGCCATTCAGAGGCTGGAAGCCCGCCATCTGGTGGTGCGCATTCCCCATGCCGGTGCCCGGGTGGTATCGCTGAGCCTGGCTGAACTGCGGGATATCTACGAAGTTCGCCTTGAACTGGAAAGCATGGCCTGCCGTCTGGCGGCACTGCGTATGAGCGATGATGAAATTCACGAGCTGTATGGTCTGCTGCAGGAACACGAAGCTTCCATTGCCGCCGAGCAGGGGCAGGCCTATTACCAGAAGGCCGGTGATCTCGACTTTCATTACCGCATCATCAAAGGCAGTAAGAATCACCGTCTGCACCAGATGCTGTGCGGCGAGCTGTATCACATCGTGCGTATGTACCGCTATCAGACCAGTACCAGCGCCAAGCGTCCGCTGCAGGCCCTGCAGGAACACCAACGAATTGTTGAAGCTATCTCGGCGCGTGATGCCGAGCTGGCTGAATTACTGATGCGACGTCATATCCAGGCATCGCTGACCAATCTGGAAAATCGATTAGCTGAAGAGGAGGGTCATCCATGACTCCAGGTCAGAAATTCCGTAAAGCACTGGCGGATAACAAACCGCTGCAAATTGTCGGCACCATTAACGCCTACGCGGCGATGATGGCCGAGCGCATTGGTCATCAGGCCATTTATCTGTCCGGTGGCGGCGTGGCGAACGCCTCTTACGGTCTGCCGGATCTGGGTATGACCTCGCTGAACGATGTCGTGGAAGACGTGCGTCGTATCACCTCAGCCAGCGGCCTGCCGTTGCTGGTTGATATCGATACCGGCTGGGGCGGTGCATTCAATATCACCCGCACCATCCAGCAAATGGAAAAAGCCGGTGCCGCAGCGGTACACATCGAAGATCAGGTCATGCAGAAGCGCTGCGGCCACCGTCCGAACAAAGAAATCGTCTCTCAGGCCGAAATGGTTGACCGCATCAAAGCCTGTGTCGATGCCCGTAACGACGAAAGCTTCTTTATCATGGCCCGTACCGATGCGTTTGCGCAGGAAGGACTGGATGCCGCCATCGAGCGTGCGCAGGCCTGTGTAGCCGCTGGTGCTGATGGTATTTTCGCAGAAGCGATCAAAACAGAAGAAGATTACCGCAAGTTCTCTGCAGCACTGGATGTACCACTGCTGGCGAACATCACCGAATTTGGCCAGACCGAATTGTGGAACCGCGAACAGCTGGGCGAGTGGGGTGCGGCGATGGTGCTGTATCCGCTGAGTGCGTTCCGCGCGATGAACAAAGCCGCCGAAACCGTGTATAAAAGCATTCTGGCTGAAGGCGATCAGCGCAAGGTTGTCGACATCATGCAGACCCGCATGGAACTGTACGACTACCTGAACTACCACGATTTTGAGCAGAAGCTTGATGCATTGTTTGCGGAAGGTAAAAACAAATAAAGCCAGCGCGCTTTAACGCAAACCGATAACTTTACAATTTTCACTAAAAAGAGAGCGTCCGCGGGGTCATCAGGGTCAATCACAGCTGATAAAAAAGCAGAACTTATAGTTGTAGGTTGTTGTTTTTAAAAGCGTTCCTGACTTCACCGACCGTTCTGACAGGAGAAAGCAATGGCAGCAGCAAAACAACTCAGTGGCGCCGGCCTGCGTGGTCAGGTAGCGGGCAAGACCGCACTGTCGACCGTGGGTAAATCCGGTTCTGGTCTGACTTATCGTGGCTATGACGTTAAAGATCTGGCCGCGCAATGTGAATTTGAAGAAGTGGCGTATCTGATTCTGAAAGGCGAACTGCCGAATCAGGCTGAGCTGGACGCCTACAAAGCCAAACTGAAATCCATGCGCGCTCTGCCGCAGGCGTTAAAAGAAGTACTGGAACGTATTCCGGCTTCAGCGCACCCGATGGACGTGATGCGTACCGGTTGCTCGATGTTGGGCAACCTGGAAACCGAAGAAAGCTTTGACCAGCAGCAGGATGCGACTGACCGCATGCTGGCGCTGTTCCCGGGCATGATCAACTACTGGTACAACTTCAGCCATAACAATGGCAAACGTATCGAGGTTGAAACCGCTGCCGATTCTATCGCTGAGCAGTTTCTGTGGACCCTGCATGGCGAAAAGCCCTCCGAGCTGCACACGCAGGTAATGCACGCGTCATTAACGCTGTATGCCGAGCACGAATTTAACGCCTCCACCTTTACCGCCCGTGTCTGTGCTTCCACGCTGAGTGATATGCACTCCTGTGTAACCGGCGCTATTGGTTCCCTGCGTGGCCCGCTGCACGGCGGCGCCAACGAAGCGGCGATGGAACTGATTGAAGGCATGAACGACCCGGAAGATGCCGAGCAAAAGCTGATGGGCATGCTGGAGCGTAAAGAAAAAATCATGGGCTTTGGCCACGCGATTTACTCTGAATCCGATCCGCGTAACGCTGTGATTAAAGAATGGTCTGAAAAGCTGGCCAATGCGAACGGCGATACCTCGCTGTACGACATTTCCGTACGTTGTGAAGCCGTTATGTGGCGCGAGAAGAAACTGTTCTGTAATGCCGATTTCTTCCACGCCTCGGCCTACAACTACATGGGTATTCCGACCAAGCTGTTCACCCCGATTTTCGTCTGCTCCCGCCTGACCGGCTGGGCAGCGCACGTGATGGAACAGCGCGCCGACAACCGCATTATCCGCCCAAGCGCGGAATATACCGGTGAAGAGTTCCGTCCGGTTCCGGCGATTTCCCAGCGTTAAGAATCGAGGGCCTGTCGACACTAAGTGAATCAGGCCTGCTGAGAACCAGTTTTTCTCAGAACGAGGAGAGAGGAGTGATATTAGCGGGCTAAATGAATGACGAGCGACGACGTTAATGGGGAAAACTGGCCTCAGCCCGAAGGGTTATGGCTAAAAATCCCTCATCTTGCGTTGCTGTTCGTTCGCTTAACCCGTTAGGCAACACTCTCAGCGCCTTGCCTGAGAAATTTTTAACCAATAACAGGCCTGTTTAATTAGTGTCGACAGGCCCTGGTATGAACTGCCTGCGGGCAGTTCGGCTTTTTTGAGAGAACACCCCATGAACACCGAATTCCGTAAACAATTGGCCGGCACTGCACTGGAGTATTTTGATACCCGTGCCGCGGTCGATGCCATTAAGCCCGGCAGCTACGACGGCCTGCCGTACACCTCCCGCATCCTGGCTGAACAGCTGGTGCGCCGCTGTGAGCCTGAACTGCTGACCGATGCCCTGACGCAGCTGATCGAGCGCAAACGCGATCTGGATTTTCCTTGGTATCCGGCGCGTGTTGTGTGTCATGACATTCTCGGTCAGACCGCGCTGGTCGATCTGGCCGGTCTGCGTGATGCCATCGCTGAAAAGGGCGGAGATCCGTCCAAAGTCAATCCGGTGGTGCAGACTCAGCTGATCGTTGACCACTCGCTGGCGGTTGAATGCGGCGGTTTTGATCCGGATGCCTTCGCCAAAAACCGCGAGATCGAAGAGCGCCGTAACGAAGACCGTTTCCACTTTATTAACTGGACCAAAACCGCATTCGACAACGTCGATGTGATTCCGGCTGGTAACGGCATCATGCACCAGATCAACCTGGAGAAAATGTCCCCGGTAGTGCAGGCCCGTAATGGCGTAGCCTATCCGGATACCTGTGTCGGTACCGACTCCCACACCCCGCACGTCGATGCGCTGGGTGTTATTTCTGTTGGTGTGGGCGGTCTGGAAGCCGAAACCGTAATGCTCGGCCTGCCATCCATGATGCGTCTGCCGGACATTGTCGGGGTTGAATTAACCGGTAAGCGTCAGCCTGGCATTACCGCCACCGATATTGTGCTGGAGCTGACCGAGTTTTTGCGTAAAGAACGCGTGGTCGGTGCTTATGTGGAATTCTTCGGTGAAGGTGCATCCAGCCTGACCATCGGTGACCGGGCCACCATTTCCAATATGACACCGGAATACGGTGCCACCGCCGCGATGTTCTACATCGACGAACAAACCATCGACTACCTGAAGCTGACTGGCCGTGAGCCGGAGCAGGTCGCTCTGGTTGAGCAGTTCGCTAAAGAAACGGGTCTGTGGGCGGATGCACTGAAAACCGCACAATACGAGCGCGTGCTGAGCTTCGATCTGTCGAGTGTTGGCCGTAATATGGCTGGCCCGTCTAACCCGCATGCCCGTGTATCAACGGCTGACCTGGCCGCTAAAGGCATTGCCGGTAATCTGGATGCCGCCAAAGCGCAGGAAGCCGAAGGTCTGATGCCGGATGGAGCGGTCATCATCGCCGCCATCACTTCCTGTACCAACACCTCTAACCCGCGCAACGTGGTCGCCGCCGGTCTGCTGGCGAAAAAAGCCAACGAACTGGGCCTGATCCGCAAGCCATGGGTTAAGTCTTCCTTTGCACCTGGCTCCAAAGTCGCCGAGCTGTACCTGAAAGACTCCGGCCTGCTGCCAGAGCTGGAAAAGCTGGGCTTCGGCATTGTGGCTTTCGCCTGCACCACCTGTAACGGTATGTCCGGTGCGCTGGACCCTGTGATTCAGCAGGAAATCATCGACCGTGATCTGTATGCCACGGCGGTGCTGTCCGGTAACCGCAACTTCGATGGCCGTATTCACCCGTACGCCAAGCAGGCATTCCTGGCATCGCCGCCACTGGTCGTTGCTTACGCCATTGCCGGTACCATTCGTTTTGATATCGAAAAGGATGTGCTTGCGGTCGTTGATGGTAAAGAAATCCGCCTGAAGGATATCTGGCCGTCGGATGAAGAAATCGACGCCATCGTTAAAGAAAGCGTGAAGCCGGAGCAGTTCCGTCAGATCTACATCCCGATGTTTGATCTGGGCGCCAAAGAGAAGGCCATCAGCCCGCTGTATGACTGGCGTCCGATGAGTACCTATATCCGTCGTCCACCTTACTGGGAAGGCGCACTGGCCGGTGAACGTACGCTGAAAGGTATGCGTCCTCTGGCCGTGCTGCCGGACAACATCACCACCGACCACCTGTCGCCATCCAACGCCATCATGATGGACAGTGCAGCGGGCGAATATCTGCACAAAATGGGTCTGCCGGAAGAGGACTTTAACTCTTACGCAACCCACCGTGGTGACCACCTGACGGCCCAGCGTGCAACCTTCGCCAACCCGAAACTGCTGAATGAAATGGTGCTGGATGAAAACGGCAATGTTAAGCAGGGTTCTCTGGCGCGCGTTGAGCCGGAAGGCAAGGTGATGCGTATGTGGGAAGCGATTGAAACCTACATGAACCGCAAGCAGCCGCTGATTATCGTGGCCGGTGCCGATTATGGTCAGGGATCTTCCCGTGACTGGGCCGCCAAAGGCGTGCGTCTGGCGGGTGTTGAGGCGATTGCTGCCGAAGGCTTCGAGCGTATTCACCGTACCAACCTGATCGGTATGGGCGTACTGCCGCTGGAATTCAAGGCTGGCACCACGCGTAAGACTCTGGGCCTGGATGGTACTGAGACCTACGACGTGAAAGGTGATCTGAGCCCGCGTTGTGATCTGACGCTGGTGATTACCCGTAAAGAGGGTGAAGTGGTTGAAGTACCGATGACCTGTCGTCTGGACACCGCCGCGGAAGTGGATGTGTACAGTGCCGGTGGGGTATTGCAGAAGTTCGCTCAGGACTTCCTGCAGGGCGAATAACGAAGCTGGTTGCCTCGTTAACGCTTCCGAAACGCCGCAAAATACAGTTTTGCGGCGTTTTAAAAAATCCAAAGTAGGGTGGGCACTGCCCACCTTTCTTTTAAGGGCATCGACGTTTTCAGTAGCGTCCTGAAAGAGAAATAATTATGTCCAAACAAATTAAAATTCCCGCGACTTATATGCGTGGCGGTACATCGAAAGGTGTATTTTTCAGCCTGACCGATTTACCTGGAGCGGCTCAGGTGTCGGGCGAAGCACGCGACAACATTCTGTTGCGCGTTATTGGCAGCCCTGATCCTTACGGTCAGCAGATCGATGGTATGGGCGGTGCAACATCCAGCACTTCCAAAACCGTTATTCTGGCGAAAAGCGAACAGCTGGATCACGATGTGGATTATTTATTCGGCCAGGTGTCGATTAATAAGCCTTTTGTGGACTGGTCAGGTAACTGCGGCAATTTAACCGCCGCCGTTGGGGCCTTTGCCATTTCTAAAGGTCTGGTCGCCGCTGATCGTATTCCGCACAACGGTATTTGCGTGGTGCGCATCTGGCAGAAAAACATCCAGAAAACCATTATCGCCCATGTACCGATCACTGATGGTGAAGTGCAGGAAACCGGCGATTTTGAGCTCGACGGCGTAACCTTTCCGGCAGCGGAAGTGGTGATCGAATTTATGGACCCGGCCGACGGCGAAGGCTCTATGTTTCCGACCGGTAATGTCGTCGATGATCTCGAAGTTCCGGGTATTGGTACCTTTAAAGCAACCATGATTAATTCCGGTATTCCGACCATTTTCGTCAATGCCGCGGATATTGGTTACAAAGGCACCGAGCTGCAGAAAGACATTAATTCCGATGCCGATGCACTGGCGAAATTTGAAACCATGCGTGCTTACGGTGCGGTAAAAATGGGCTTGATTGCCGATATTTCCGAAGCGGTTGCGCGCCAGCACACGCCGAAAATTGCTTTCGTGGCACCAGCAACGGATTACGAAGCATCCAGTGGCAAACAGATTTCTGCAGCCGATATCGATGTCTGCGTACGTGCGTTATCCATGGGGAAATTACACCATGCGATGATGGGGACAGCGTCGGTGGCCATTGCAACGGCGGCGGCAGTACCTGGTACGCTGGTGAATCTGGCAGCCGGTGGTACTGAACGTGACGCCGTGACCTTTGGTCATCCGTCCGGTACCCTGCGGGTCGGTGCGGCGGCAGCGCTGGTTGATGGCGAATGGACGGCAACCAAGGCTGTTATGAGCCGTAGTGCGCGGGTGATTATGGAAGGTAATGTTCGTATTCCGGCCGATACTTTCTGATTAATAGCTGATGTTGCTGCTATAAAAAAACCGGCCAGCGGCCGGTTTTTTATTTTATACATTCGCCGTCAGAGCGCCCGCTGCTGATCGCGCAGAGCATCTTCAACAGCAAAGCGCATATATTGATCGTTCTGTGGGACGCGCTTAAGAAAATTCACAATGTCAGTATCCGGCTGCATTTTCCCTAAAGTTTCAACCATGCGGCGCTGCACCAGTGGCTCATAAGTTGAAATCATCGCCATCATCTTTTCCTGTACACCTCTGCCTAATTTAATCAGGGCGTTTTGTGCCTCTTCCGGGATTTTATGATCCAGATCGCCGAGACTCTCTATTAATAATTCCTGCGCGCGTAAATCCTGGGTGCGGATGTTCCCCAGTACGGTGATCAGATGACGTTTCATCGTGGTGCGGTAAGGGCCGCTGGCCTGTACGCGCACACGTTCCAGTTTACGGATCACGAGGTCTTCTGCAGCCGCAGCGCGCGCTCCGTAAGCCACCAGATATTCGCCATAGGCATTCAGTTCCATGGCATTGCCGTCACTGAATAACCGGTCAGCACATTCTCTCGGCGTACAGGCGTCAGAATCCGGCAGGTTATAACGGATAAACCAGAGGTTCTTCTGCACCTCATTAATGCGCTGGCCTTTGATTATCTGGGCAAATAACTTCGGATAGCGGCCGAGCATATTCTCGATGAGTGCAGCCTGCTGCTGATTTTCTTCAGCGTTACGTTCCAGTGTTGTCAGCAGATAATAGAGCTGCTTGGCACTGTTGTCGTTGAGGATGTCTTTTTGCTCGTTCAGCTTTTCCAGCAGCAGGTTAAAACTGTTGATGGCCAGTTCCAGCTCGCTGCCGTCCTTCAGCTGGTTTTTATAAAACTCGGTAATGGGTTTAACCACGTCATTAATGTCCGGCAGCTCGCCGCTGTATTGCTGAAATAATTCAGCGCCGATAGCCGGCTGGCGATAAGCCGTAGCTTTAATAATGCGTGCGGTCAGTTCTCCGGCGCTCAGGGCGGGGCTGCCGACTTTTCCTTTACCTGCTGCCTGAATCAGTGACTGTAATTGATTTTTCAGTTGCAGTGCCGTCTGCGGCTGATAGCTGGGCTTGCCGCTGCGTGTATCATCGGGTGACTTATCGCTGTAATTAGATAACGCTGACAGCAGAAGTTGCAGGCGGTCTTCCGGCAGACGCTGCAGGCTGCTGAGCATGGCTTCCCATTCGGTCGGGGTGATGCCGTTATCTTTAATGATGGCGTACTTTACGATGCCCGGAAGATATCCAGCCAGGTTATGTGGTGCGATCTGCGCCAGTTGCACAAACAGATAATCCCGGTAATCGGCAGCGGGGTGGCGGCTCTGGGTCAGGGAGTAGAGTACGTTATATTGCCAGTCATTGCAGTCGTTATCGAAAGGCGCTTTTAACGCAAACGCGACCAGCTCGGCATTTTTATCCGGGCTTGGGGCTTTCTGTAGTGAGATTTTTACCTGCTCGCGCATGGCGTCGCAGGGGTTTTTACCGCCGCCATGAACAATGGTGGCAATCTGAGAGCTCAACCCATCAGGATCAACTTCAATTTCGGCTTTCAGATAAAAGCTTTCGCCATCCCATTTTTCTTCAAGAATTTTGGTTTTGGTCAGCGCCTGAGCAAAGGTCTGGTAGTTGGCCTGTACGGTGCGGCTGAATTCTTCTTTATCCAGTGTTTCAGTATTACTGAAGCTGGATTGCACCTGCACGCCGACTTCCTCAATTAATAATGATTGCAACTGTTGTAATGCAGCTTTGCGCGCCGACACTTTGGAGTCATTTTCGCTGGCGTTGTAGGTGTATTCCCGGACGACCGTCATGGCTGCCGCTGTGGCTGACTGGCTGTACATTGCGCTGCTCAGCAATAACAGCAGCAGGGCGAGAGGGATCAGTGCTGATGGCGTTCGGGAGAGGATGGGAGCGTTGGGCATGGGTCGTCCTTGCGAAAATAATAGCGGCCGAAAGTGCGCATATTACTGATAACTGTCTCTCCAGTCAGTAATGGCGATGGTGTTGCGGGCATAAAAAAACCGCCCGGAGGCGGTTTTCAGGTCAGTAATAGGTGTCGGCGCACGCCGTCCGTATTACTTGTTTGGTGTATCGCTGTCGCTGGCAGCTTCAGCCGCTACGGTCTCAGCCTGAGCAGGAGAGGTCACGGTTTCTATGGTAGCAGAAGCGTTATTTTCCGTTGCAGCTTGTTCAGTTGCTTGCTCGTTGCCGGTATTGCGACGGTTGCGCGGGTCATTGGGAGCGCGTCCACCCGGAGTGCGGCGACGTCCACGACGTGATGCACGATCATTACCCTGAGTGGCAGTAGCGACTTCTTCCTGAGACGTTGTCACTTCGGCATCAGCGTTGTCTTCTGCGGCGGCGTTTTCAATAACGACGGCTTCAGCAGCAGGTGCCTCAACAGGTTCTTTAGCAGCAGCTTCGGCTTGCGCTTCAGCGGCCGCCTGTTTGGCGGCTTTCTTTGCTGCAGCAGACTTCTCGCTGGCTTGCTGACGGGCCTTGCGGCGCGTCTGAGCTTTTTCCTGCTTGTCTGACTCCTGCTCGGCCGATGCTACTGCCTGCTCTTCAGAAACCGCGTCACTTGCTGGCTCTGCTGCTTGCGCACTCGCTACGGCTTCAGGTTTGGCTTCCGCGCTGTCTGCTTTCGTGTTGTCTGCTTCCGCATTGCCTGTTTCGTCGGAGCTGGCTTCAGCAGTAGCGACCTCGGCGATAGCAACTTCAGGCACTTCCGAAACCGGTGTTTCTGAGTGACTTGCAGCGTGAGTAGCGTCCGTGTTTTCAACGGTTGTCGTTGCTGCGTCAGTACCATCGGCGGCTTCTGCCGTTACGTTGTCAGCCGTATTCTCAGTCGTGTCGTTGTCGGCTGCGGCGTTGTTGCTTTTCGCCGGACGTTCGTCACGATTGCGGTTGCGACGACGGCTGTTGCGTGAGCGGCGGGTGGTTTTCTCACCATTCTCATCGTTGCCATTGTCAGCGCTGTTGTCGTTGCTGTTATCCGTCGTATTGTCAGTCACATCAGGAGATTCTTCAGCAGTTACTACATTGCTGTTTTCTTCATCACTGGTGTTTGCCGTGCGATCAGCCTGACGTTCGCTGCGATCATTGCGGCTGCGACGACGACGACCTTCAGGGCGAGCGTCGCTGCGCGCTGCATTGTCACCAGCTTCGCTGGCTGCTGCATTTTCCGGCAGTTCGACTTTATCACTGCGCTCAACACGGGCTTCGCTGCGCTCGGCACGCGGTGCACGGTTGCCGCTGCGATCACGGCGCGGCGCGCGTGGCTCATTGCTGGCCTCGGCTTCCTGGCGCTCGGCGCGGTTGTCGCTACGCTCGTTGTCGCGGTTTTCGTTGCGGTTACGGGCAGGGCGTTCGCTGCGATTGTCGTTGCGGTTGCGGCCGGAACGCTCTGCACGATTGTCGTTACGACCTTCGCTGCGGCTGTCGTTACGGGCTTCGTTGCGATTACCGCGTTCGTTATCGCCGTCATTGCGGTCGTCACGATTACGATCATTGCGATTGCGGCTGCGATCATTGCGGTTACGGTCGTTGTTACGGCTGCGGTCATTGTTGCGACTGCGATCGTTACGCTCGTTACGGCCGCTGCCATTCTCGCGTGCTTGCTTCGGCGCAGGTTTTTCTTCCTGTTTCTCGCCACCGTCAAACAGGGCGGACAGGGCGCTGCCAATTTTGCCCCACAGACCTTTGCTGGCCGATGCTGCAACCGTCGTTTCTGCTACCGCAACCGGTGTGCTGACTGGCGCGCTGTGAGCACCGGCTTTTACTGCCGCTTGCTGCACTTTAGTGCTTTCACGAATGGTCAGGTCGAGGCCGTATTCAGTCTCTTCCTCTTCCATTTTATGTTCGTAGCTGACTTCGCCGATCAGGCTGTCATCCGGACGCAGGCGCAGTACTTCGTAATGCGGTGTTTCCATATTCGGGTTCGGCAGAACCACCACTTTGCTGCCATGACGCGCTTCGATACCAGCAATCAGGGTGCGCTTCTCGTTCAGCAGGAAGGTGGCGACCGACACCGGCACGATGGCACGGATTTGTCCGGTGTTTTCCTTGGCGGCTTCTTCTTCGATCAGGCGCAGGATAGACAGGCCCGTGGACTGAATATCACGCACAACACCAGTACCATTACAGCGTGGGCACACGTGGCCGCTGGTTTCTTCCAGGGATGGACGCAGACGCTGACGCGACATTTCCATAAGGCCGAAACGTGAAATACGGCCAACCTGGACGCGCGCGCGATCCACTTCCAGTGCTTTCTTCAGGCGGGTTTCAACTTCGCGCTGATTTTTACTGGACAGCATGTCGATAAAGTCGATCACCACCAGACCACCCATGTCGCGCAGACGTAACTGGCGGGCAATCTCGTCGGCGGCTTCAACGTTGGTGTTCAGCGCGGTTTCTTCGATGTCGGCACCTTTGGTGGCGCGTGCCGAGTTAATGTCGATGGAGACCAAGGCTTCTGTCGGATCAATAACAATCGAGCCACCGGACGGCAGTTTCACTTCACGCTGGAACGCCGATTCGATCTGGCTTTCAATCTGATAGCGATTAAACAGTGGCACAGCGTCGGTGTAGCGTTTGAATTTGTTCTGATAGTGCGGCATCACCTGTTGCACAAAGCCAAGGGCTTCTTCATAGGCGGCATCGGTATCAATCAGTACTTCACCGACGTCCTGGCGCAGGTAATCGCGAATGGCGCGAATGATGACGTTGCTTTCCTGCAGCAGCAGGCACGGAGCAGGGCGTTCATCGGAGGCGCGCTTGATGGCGTCCCACAGGTGAACCAGATAGTTAAGGTCAGCCTGCAGTTCTTCGGCGCTGCGACCAATGCCCGCGGTACGGACGATAACGCCCATTTTGTCCGGTACGGTCACGCCTTTCATGGCTTCGCGCAGTTCGGTGCGCTCATCGCCTTCGATGCGACGGGAGATGCCGCCGGCACGTGGGTTATTCGGCATCAATACCAGATAACGGCCAGCCAGGGATACCTGAGTGGTCAGGGCTGCGCCTTTGTTGCCGCGTTCTTCTTTGTCGACCTGAATGATAACTTCCTGGCCTTCGCGCAGAACATCTTTGATGTTGATGCGGCCTGAACCTGGGTCTTTAACAAAGTATTCGCGGGCGATTTCTTTCAGTGGCAGGAAGCCGTGACGCTCAGCGCCGAAGTCGACAAAAGCCGCTTCCAGGCTGGGTTCGATGCGGGTGATCTTACCTTTATAGACATTGGATTTCTTTTGCTCGCGGGAGCCTGACTCAATATCCAGATCGTAGAGTTTCTGGCCATCTACTAGGGCAACACGCAACTCTTCGGGTTGAGTTGCATTGATAAGCATTCTTTTCATGCTGTACGTTAAGCTCGTTCTGGCAACGTACCGGCTGGCAATGCCGGATCATTCCGGCCACTACCAAAATATTTATGGGTGCTTTGCAGCAGTTGTCAGCGCCGTTTTCGGGTCGCCTGACCTGTCTAGCAGTGGTGCCTCTGGTTTGTCGTGCACCAACACTGTCCATAATTTGATAATGCGAGATTGCCCGCAGGTCGCTGCGTGGTTTATCTCACTGGGCGGGCGGCCATGGGCCTGCGCTCGCCGTAATTATTCGTCAGGAAGAGTTTTAACAGTATGTCTTCTTCCTTATACTCTGCCGCTTAATCGGCTTGGCCTGGCCTTTCGGCTGATCTTGATCGTCGGCTGGGTTGTACGCTTTCTCTGTGCCGACCAGGGCCGTGGGCGAATATAGCAACATTGGTTGCGCCCCGCAAATGCCATACCACAAATAAATCCGCCGCCTGAGCTGCTCTGAATTTATGTCAAATCACGAAATCGATACCGGTAAAGTATCGCTGCTGACGGTGACCGCCGATAATGATGGTCAGCGTATCGATAATTTTCTTATTTCTGTTCTGAAGGGCGTCCCTAAAACGCTGGTGTATCGCATCATCCGCAAAGGCGAAGTGCGGGTAAATAAAGGAAGAGTGAAAGCGGATACGCGACTGGCCGTTGGCGACGTGGTACGTGTGCCGCCATTGCGCATCGCCGAACGTGATGAGACACCGGAGGTGTCGCCGCTGCTGCAGGATATTCTGCAGAATGCCATTCTGCATGAAGATGACGGTCTTCTGGTGGTTAACAAGCCTCATGGGCTGGCTGTGCATGGCGGCAGTGGAGTCAGCCTGGGGCTTATTGAAGCGCTGCGTAAAATGCGCCCGGATCATCGTTTTCTGGAGCTGGTTCATCGTCTCGATCGCGACACCTCTGGCGTTATCATGATTGCCAAGAAACGCTCGGTTCTGACCGCCCTGCAGCGCATGCTGGCGAATAAGTCGGGCATCAGTAAAAAGTATCTGGCCATGGTGCATGGTCAGTGGCCGGCCTCCATCACGGAAGTGCGCGAGCCCTTGCTGCGCTTCGAACGTCAGTCGGGTGAGCGTATGGTAATGGTCAGTCCGGAAGGGAAGACCTCTCTGACCAAAACCGCACTGAAAGCTCAGGGGGCTAATTACTCCTTAATAGAAGCCGAGCCCATTACCGGCCGGACTCACCAGATTCGCGTGCATTGCCAATATCAGGGCTGCAGCATTGCCGGGGATGTGAAGTACTGCGATCGTTCGCAGCAGGAAATTGATAAGCGGCAAGGGGTTAAACGCTTGTTTTTGCATGCCTGGCAGTTGTCGTTCCGCCATCCGGATACCGGCGAGCGATTACAGGTCAGTGCATTGCCAGACAAAGAATTCAGCAGCATGTTAAAGAAGGCGGGGTGTGAATTTGCGCTTTAAACTGATTATTTTTGATTGGGACGGCACACTGGTCGATTCCACCCAGCGCATTGTTGACAGCATGCAGCAGGCGGCGGCTGAGGTGGGCTTGCCAAAGGTTGCGGATGCCGCCGTGCAGAATATTATCGGCCTTGGCTTACCGGAAGCGTTGCGCACCGTCTGGCCTGTTATTGATGAACCTCAGCTGCAAGCCATGACTCAGGTGTACGCACGCTACTTTGTCGCCGACAGCCAGGTGGCGATGGGATTTTTCCCCGGAACTCCGGAGTTTTTGGCGGGTCTTGTTGAGCAGGGCTATTTGCTGGCGGTCGCGACGGGTAAAAGTCGTCGCGGATTGGACCGGATGTTGCGCGACCTGAAAATTGGTCATCGCTTTGCCGCAACCCGTTGCGCCGATGAAACCCGCTCCAAGCCGCACCCGCTGATGCTAAAAGAATTGCTCAGCGAACTAAATGTTGCGCCAGATGAAGCACTGATGGTGGGTGATACCACGTATGATCTCGATATGGCCAATGCTGCAGGCATGGCATCGGTGGCGATGGGGCATGGTGCTCATGATGATGATGTATTGCTGGCTTGTGGTCCGCTGACCATCTGCCATAGCATTCACGAACTTAACGACTGGATACGTATTAATGGATAACGAAAATATCAATCAGGGTTCACCGCTGACTTCGCAGCCTGCGCGCCCGGAAGACAACAGCAAAGAATGGAAGCTGATCGAGAAGGTTCTTATGGATATGCAGGGCGAGCAGAAGCGCGCCCGTCGCTGGGGGATCTTTTTTAAATCGCTCACCTTTATTTACCTGTTTGCCATTGTCTGGTTGCTGCGCATGCCGGGTGAGCATGGCGCAGACATGCTGCCGGAAGATAATTACGCGGCTGTGATCGAAGTGAACGGTGTGATTGCGGCTGATCAGGATGCCAGTGCAGATGCACTGATCGGTGCGCTGCGTGATGCTTTTGATGATGAGAAGGCTCTGGGAGTTATTCTGCGCATCAATAGCCCTGGTGGCAGCCCGGTTCAGGCGGGTTATGTTTATGACGAAATTAAGCGCCTGAAAGAAATCCGTCCTGACTTCCCGGTTTATGCGGTCATTATGGATCTGGGCGCCTCCGGTGCGTACTACATCGCAGCGGCAGCGGATGAAATCTATGCCGACAAAGCGAGCCTTGTCGGCTCCATCGGCGTTGTGGGTTCTGGTTTTGGTTTTGTTAAAGCGATGGATAAATTCGGCATCGAGCGTCGCCAGTATACGTCGGGTGAGCACAAAGGCTTCCTTGATCCGTTCCTGCCGGAAAATGCTGAAGAGAAAGCCTTCTGGCAGAGCGTTCTGAAGGTTACCCATAACCAGTTCATTGAACAGGTTAAAAAAGGACGCGGTGATCGCCTGAAGGAAGATCCGAATTTGTTTTCCGGACTGGTGTGGTCGGGCGAACAAGCCCTTGATCTGGGTCTGATTGACGGCCTGGCATCCAGTAGCCAGATTGCCCGCGACAAGCTCAATACAGAAGAGTTGGTGAACTTCACTTACCAGCCAAGCCCATGGGATGAACTGGTTAAGCGTTTTGGCGCAAGCATGGGGCGTGGCTTCGCTACGCTGCTGACTGAGCAGACACTGAGTCTGCGTTAAATAATTTTGACAGAGGAGCTTTGCGTACCTATGATGTCGCGCACTATGGCAGAGGCTCAGCTTCCCAAGCGTGTTGATGCGATTAAATTGGTGACGGTCAGTCAGCAATTTAATGCGGATATCGACAGCAAACAGCTAACCAGGCTTAGTGAGGCAGTCGAAGACTGCGTTGCTCCTGTTCATTGCGAAATTCGTTTTGAGCGTGATCAGGAAAAGCACCGGTTACTGCAGGGTAGCTGTAATACAAGTGTTGTCATGATCTGTCAGCGCTGTCTTGGGAATGTCACCATTCCCGTAGAAAGCAGCTTTCAGCTGGGACTTGTATTTGATGATGATCAGGCCAAGCAATTACCGAAACGGTTTGAGCCGGTCGAAGTTGATGAAAATGGTCAACTGGATCTGTGGTCTGTGATGGAAGATGAAGTGCTGTTAGCACTGCCCATGTTTCCAACACACCCGGAAGGCGATTGTCAGTTTAAGCAACCTGGGTCAAAGCCGGAAACAACAGATTCAGACGACAAACGACCCAATCCGTTTGACGTTTTAGCTAAGCTCAAACAGAAATAGCGAATAGTTAGGAGCCTAAAATGGCGGTTCAGCAAAACAAAGTAACTCGTTCCAAACGTGGTATGCGTCGTTCACACGATGCTCTGGACACTGCAGCAGTGGCACTGTCTACCGATCCGACTACCGGTGAAACTCACCGTCGTCACCACGTAAGCGCTGACGGTTTCTACCGTGGCAAAAAAGTCGTGGAGACTGGCAACAACTAATATGTTTACCGTTGCGGTAGATGTAATGGGCGGGGACTTAGGTCCCCGCGTTGCGTTTCAGGCCTGCAAAAAATTCCTTAAGTCGCGCCCGGATGTTCATCTGATTGTGGCGGTGACTCAGGACTTCGCTGACGAAGCGGAGTCGTTCTTTGCTTCCCGCAAATCGCGGGTACGCATTCTTCCTTGTGAAACCCAGATATCCATGCAGGACAAGCCCGCGCAAATGTTGCGCCAGGGATTAAAGTCCACCATGGCGGCAGTCTTGCGTGAGCATCAGCAAGGGCGGGCGCAGGGTATTCTTTCTGTCGGCAATACCGGGGCATTAATGGTGCTTGCCCGGCACTTACTGGGTACGCTGCCCGGCATGGATCGTCCGGCATTGGCTACGCTTCTGCCTACCCGCCAAAAACCACTGCTTATGCTTGATCTGGGTGCCAATTTGGGTGTCAGTGCCGATCAGTTAGTGCAGTTTGCCTGCATTGGTGCCGCCTGGAGCAAAGTTCAGTGCGCTGCGGCGCCACGCCTTGGCTTGCTGAATGTGGGGCGTGAGTCGACCAAGGGGACTGATAATGTCCGTCAGGCCGCGGAGCAGCTGCAACGCATCATGCCGGATTACTATGTTGGCTTTTATGAAGGCGACGATCTCTATCGTGGCGAGCTGGATGTTCTGATTACCGACGGCTTTGCTGGTAATATCGCCCTGAAAGCCAGCGAAGGATTGTCTGAATGGCTGAGTGAGCAGCTGCACAGTGAATTTCGCAATACCTGGTTTTTGCGCTGGCTGTCATTCCTTTGGGCGCCGGCGATTGCCCGTATCGAGCGGCGCATATCACCGGCCCGTCATGGTGGCGCTTTGCTGCTGGGTCTGGATGGCGTGGTGGTCAAAACCCACGGCAAATCCAATGAACGCGCTTATCGTCACGCATTGGAATACCTGCTGCAAAAAGTCGAGCGTTTCGACAAACCCCGCCTGCTGGCGGAGCTTAATCGTCTGCAAAATCACTGACCGGTGAATCTGATTCAATAATATTGTGCATTGTTAACTATTTATTGTAACAATTGCTCTCCATATTATGTGTCCGGCTTTCGGCACTGATGTTGGAACGCAATTGATAGCGCGTATTCAGAAACGTTATTCAGAATTCGTACAACAGTGATTTTTACCGTGAATACAGGGCAAGTGATGACCGATGTAATTGCATTCTTCCCCGGTCAGGGCGCGCAGCAGGTTGGTATGCTGGCGGATCTGGCGGCCGAATATCCTCAGATTCAGAGCACCTTTGCAGAAGCGTCTGAATCCATCCATCTTGATCTCTGGGCTATGTGTCAGGACGGTCCGGCAGAAACACTGAATCAGACCTATAACACTCAGCCAGCATTACTGACGGCCAGCGTTGCTTTATGGCGTGTACTGAAGGAAGCCTGTCCGGCGCTGAATGTTGTAGCGGGTGCCGGACACTCTCTGGGTGAATATTCCGCACTGGTTGCGGCTGATGCCATCGACTTCGCCGATGCCGTGCGTCTGGTGAAAAAGCGTGGTGAACTGATGGAAGCGGCTGTACCGGCGGGACAGGGTGGTATGGCCGCCATACTGGGTCTGGAAGAAGATCAGATCCGCGCCGTGTGTGCTGAAGCCTCTGCTGCCGGTGTGGTTGAGCCGGCGAATTTTAATGCACCTGGCCAGATCGTTATTGCCGGTGCCATGAGTGGCGTGGAAAAAGCCATTGAGCTGGCCAAGGCTGCAGGCGCCAAGCGTGCACTGCCATTGGCGGTCAGCGGTCCGTTTCATTCCAGCCTGATGAAAGCCGCAGCCGAAGAATTTGGCGAAGCACTGAATGCGGTTTCCTTTCGTGCACCGGCATTCCCGGTGTATCACAACGTTGATAATGCGGTGGCAACTCTGGCAGAAATTCCATCGCGCCTGCTGGCGCAGTTGTACAGCCCGGTTAACTGGACCGGTGCCGTGCAAGCCTGTCGCGGACGCGCCGATAATGCGATTGAATTCGGTCCGGGCAAAGTGCTCAGCGGCCTGAATAAACGCATCGATAAAACCCTGGCAACCCATAATACGGGGGATGCCACTTCCTTACAGGCAACCATTGCCTTTATTCAAGGATCCTGAATATGAGTGAAAAATTACTCGCCCTGGTGACCGGCGCTTCCCGCGGTATTGGCCGTGCGATTGCAGAGCGTCTGGCACGTGATGGCTACCGGGTTATCGGCACGGCCACCAGCGAATCCGGAGCCGCTTCGGTTCGTGAAGCGCTTAAGCAGATCGACGGCGATAACGATGCACTGGTACTGAACATTGCCGACGCGGCGCAAACAGACGGCGCCCTGAAAGATTTTCTGCAGACTTACGGCACGCCACGGGTTGTGGTGAATAATGCCGGAATCACGCGCGACAACCTGTTTCTGCGCATGTCAGATGACGAGTGGGATGAGGTGATCAACACCAACCTCACCGGCGTATTTCGCGTGTGCAAATCCATGGTTAAGCCGATGCTGAAGCAGAAGGCTGGCGCCATTATTAATATCAGTTCCATTATCGGCACGACCGGTAATGGCGGGCAGGCAAACTACGCCGCCGCGAAAGCGGGCCTGGAAGGTTTCAGCCGCTCTCTGGCGCAGGAAATTGCCAGCCGGAATATCACGGTGAATTGTGTCGCGCCGGGATTTATTCAAACAGATATGACGGAAATCTTGCCTGAAACGCAAAAAGAGGCGATCCTAGCCACCATTCCAGGCAAGCGCTTCGGACAGGTAGAAGAAATCGCAGGTGCGGTTGCTTTTCTGGCCGGAAACGACGCGAAATACATTACAGGCCAGACCATTCATGTGAATGGCGGCATGAACATGGGCTGAGGTCATTAAGACCACCAGGAAACTTGAAACGGTAGGAAAAAACCATGAGCAACATTGAAGAACGCGTAAAGAAAATCGTATGTGAACAACTGGGCGTTAAAGAAGAAGACGTTAAGGCTTCGTCCTCTTTCGTTGATGATCTGGGCGCGGATTCTCTGGATACTGTAGAGCTGGTAATGGCTCTTGAAGAAGAGTTCGAAACCGAAATTCCGGACGAAGATGCTGAGAAGCTGACCACCGTCCAGGAAGCCATCGACTACATCATCGCCAATCTGTAAGATTTGCGAGTCTGAAAGCCGCCTCTTCTGACGCGGCTTTTTTTATGCCTGTTTTGTGACCATATTTGCACCGTATTTGCGACGATAGGGATGAAAGACGGAATATGACGAAGCGACGTGTAGTAATAACAGGGTTGGGCAGCGTCAATCCGCTCGGTCTGAACGTGGCAGACACCTGGCGTGCAGTCTGCGCGGGCGTCAGTGGTATTGGCCTGATTGAGCATTTTGATACCGAGGGCTACGCCACCCGTATTGGCGGCGCGGTGAAAGACTTTGACGTAACCTGCGTCATGAGTGAAAAAGACGCGCGCAAAATGGATTTGTTTCTGCAGTACGCCATGGTGGCCGCCGAGCAGGCCATTACCGATGCCGGGTTTCCTGAAACGTTAAATCGTGATCGCGTCGGCGTAGCGGTTGGCTCAGGCATTGGTGGTATCACCACAATAGAGCAGAATTATCAGCAACTGCAGAACAGCGGCCCGCGCCGCGTGTCACCTTTTCTGGTACCCGCAGCCGTGATCAACATGGCCTCGGGCAATATCGCCATCCGCCATAAGTTGCGCGGGCCTAATTTTGCCATCACCACCGCCTGCACAACGGGCACGCACAATATCGGCTATGCGGCGCGCACCATTGCCTATGGCGATGCCGATGTCATGATTGCCGGCGGGTCCGAGATGGCATCGTCGCCTCTTGGTGTCGCCGGTTTTGCCGCTGCGCGCGCAATGAGTACCCGCAATGACGAGCCGCAAAAAGCCAGTCGCCCATGGGATAAAGACCGCGATGGTTTTGTGCTCGGTGATGGCGCAGCAGTATTGGTACTGGAATCGCTCGAACACGCGCAAGCCCGTGGCGCTACTATCTATGCCGAACTCAGTGGCCTTGGCATGAGTGATGACGCCCATCACATCACCAGTCCACCGGAAAATGGCGAAGGCGCGCGCATGGCAATGGCCAACGCCATCAACGATGCCGGTCTGCAGCCGCAGGATATTGATTACATCAATGCCCATGGCACCTCGACCCTGGTTGGCGACATCGCGGAGACTCAGGCCATTAAAGATCTGTTTGGCAGTCATGCTGCTCAGGTGGCGGTCTCTTCCACCAAGTCCATGACCGGGCATCTGCTCGGTGCTGCCGGTGCGCTGGAAGCACTGATTACGGTATTGGCCGTACGTGACGGCATCGCCCCCCCGACCATCAACCTCGACAATCCTGCTGACGGCTGTGATCTGGACTATGTGCCGCATAAAGCGCGCAACATGCCCATCCGCGCCGCCATCTCCAACTCCTTTGGCTTTGGCGGAACCAACGGCAGCTTGTTATTTCGCCGTTACGATGCCTGAGTCTGCCCGCGCTTACGCCTTGGTTGATGGTCAGTGGCAAACCCACTGGCCATCAACCGATCGCGGCTTACAGTACGGCGATGGTCTGTTTGAGACCATCCGCTTTGCGCCCGGTGGCCATATTCCGCTGTGGAAATACCACCGACAGCGTTTACTGCAGGGCTTGTGTGCACTGAACTTCCCCATCGACAGTCTGAAGCAAATAGAGCAGACCCTGGCGCAGCGGCCGGACGCTGCGTCAGACTCTCCACTGCAAGCTGGAAAACTGATCGTTACCCGTGGCTGTGGCCCACGTGGTTATGCGCCACCGGCCACGCCTGAACTGCTGATTCAATGGCAACCTTTTGTGCCACAGGACTGGGCCTGTCACCGCTTGCCACAAGGCTTAACCGCCGGCTTCAGTGATATTGCACTGGCGATTCAGCCCGCACTGGCCGGATTTAAGCACCTCAACCGGCTGGAGCAGGTGCTGGCCCGTCAACGCTTTGAATCTGACTGGCAGGAAGCGGTCATGCTGGATACCGCAGGACAGGTTATTGAAGGCTGCATGAGTAATCTGTTTCTGCTGGAGCAGGGCCGGTTAATCACCCCCGACCTGAGCGGCAGCGGCGTTAATGGCGTCGTCCGGCGTTGGCTGTTGAGTCAGTACAATGTTACGGTCACCACGATTGACCGGGTGCGCCTGCTGGCAGCGGACGCTGTGTTTTTTTGCAATAGCCTGCAGGGCATTATCAGCGCCGCCCAGATTAACGGGCAGGCATTCGAACATTCGTCAGCGCAACAGCAGATTGCCGCGCTGCAGCAGGATCTGGAGAATCTTTACGCATGAGTCTGAGCAAACGCCTGCTGGCTTTGTCCTCCCTTACCTTTT
This sequence comes from Thalassolituus pacificus, assembly GCF_025318105.1. NCBI lineage: Bacteria > Pseudomonadati > Pseudomonadota > Gammaproteobacteria > Oceanospirillales > Oceanospirillaceae > Thalassolituus > Thalassolituus pacificus. The sequence continues at coordinate 327,409 of NZ_JAOANI010000019.1, read as the reverse complement.
TATTACTCAGCGCCACGTTGCTGGCCATCTGGCAACTGCCGACCAATAACGAGCAACCGGTGCGCATTGAAGTGGTCAGTGGCGATACCATCAGTAGTCTGAGCCGACGCTGGCAGGCCGATGGCTGGCTGCCTTCGGCGCTGCTGTTGCGCATTCAGGCACGCCTGACCGGGCAGGAGCGGGTGTTGCGGGTTGGCGAGTACGAAATTCCGCCAGAACTGAGCGGCGGTGAATTGTTGTCATTTCTCGCAACCGCAAGCCCGGTGACGTATCGCGTCAGCCTGATTGAAGGGCTGCAGTTACGGGATGCTCTCACGGCTCTGGCACAGGCGCCGCGTCTGACCCAGGATCTGACCCCACTAACGCCGGAGCGGGTGGCGGAGGTGCTCGGCCTGCAAGGGAACCCTGAAGGCTGGTTGTACCCCGACACTTACGTTTATCACAGTGGCGAAGGGGTGTCGTCGGTTCTTCGTCAGGCTTACCAGCGCATGCGCGGGCAATTGGCGGAGGCCTGGGAGCAACGCGCTGCCGACCTGCCGTACCACAGTCCTTACGAGGCCCTGATCATGGCTTCCATCGTGGAAAAAGAAACCGGGGTCATTGCCGAGCGCCCGGTGATTGCGGGTGTATTCGTACGCAGGATGCAGAAAAACATGCGTCTGGAGACCGATCCAACGGTTATTTATGGTCTGGGCCCACAATTTGACGGCAATTTGCGTAAAAAACATCTGCAGGACCGGACAAATCCGTACAATACCTACCGCCAGAAAGGCCTGCCACCAACACCCATTGCACTGGCGGGCCGGGCCGCACTGGATGCGGCGCTGAATCCGGCCGCAGGCGATGAATTGTACTTTGTGGCCCGCGGCGACGGCAGCCATCAATTCTCGGCAACGCTGGAAGAGCACAACAAAGCAGTGCGGAAATATCAGATTTTCCGTCGCAAAAAAGATTACCGATCGGCGCCGGCAGAAGCCGCTGCGCCAGAATCCTGAGCAGGAACATCCCGTATGACAAAGCCGCAACCAGGCTTGTTTATTACCTTTGAAGGCGGAGAAGGGGTGGGTAAATCCACCAATATCGCCTTCTGTGCTGAGTGGCTGCGCGCCCGTGGCATTGAAGTCGTCGTTACCCGTGAGCCGGGCGGTACTGAAATCGCCGAAACCATCCGTGAGCGGCTGTTAAAAGCCCATCACGCTGAAACCATGCAACCCCTGACTGAGCTGCTGCTGGTGTTTGCAGCCCGTGCTCAGCATCTGCAGGCGCTCATTCAACCGGCGCTGGCGCGCGGTGCCTGGGTACTGTGTGATCGTTTTACCGACTCCACCATTGCTTATCAGGGTTTTGGTCGCCAGCTGCCACTGGCACAAATTGAACAGCTGAAAGCACTGGTACAGCAGGGGCTGGAACCGGACTGCACCTTGCTGCTGGAAGCGCCACTCGCCGTGGGTATGGGGCGCGCCCGTGGCCGTGCTGACCAGGCCGGCGAAGCGGTTGATCGTTTTGAGCAGGAGCAGCTGGATTTCTTTGAGCGCGTACAGCAGGGCTTTGACTGGCTGACCACTCAGCATGAACGCTTCCGCCGTATTGATGCCGCACAACCATTAACGGCGGTGCAGCAGCAGATCGAACAGGTTTTGCTAACGCTGTTACCCGGAGCTGATTCATGAGCGTGCAACCCTGGCATCAGGACGTATGGCATGAACTGGTGCGCCGCCAGCAAAGCAGCGGGCTGCCCCATGCGCTATTGCTGACGGGCCTTGAAGGCATCGGCAAGCATCAACTGGCTTTGCATGCCGCGCAATGGCTGTTATGCCTGCGCGATGAAGCCGAACCCTGTGGCGCATGCCACAGCTGCCAGCTTTGGGCAGCCGGCAGTCATCCGGACTTTATGCTGTGCCAGCCGGAAGACGGCAGTCGCCAGATCCGCATTGATGCCATTCGTAAAATCAATAACTTCCTCGCCCAGACACCGCAGATCAGTCGCTGTCAGGTGGTCAGCCTGCGTCCGGTTGAAGTGATGAACACCAACGCCGCCAACGCACTGCTGAAGACTCTGGAAGAACCGGCCGGTGAAAGCTTTTTGTTGTTAGAAACCGAGCGTTTCGGCTCGGTGCTGCCAACCATCCGCAGTCGCTGTCAGCGCCTGCAGCTCAGTCCGCCGGGACAGTCTGAAGCGCTGAGCTGGCTGCAGCAGCAGGGTTTTGCCGCTGACGTGGCAGAGCCGGCGTTGCGCATGAATCATCAGGCACCGTTAAAAGCACTGGATTGGCTGACGCGCGAGCAAAGCACCCAGCAGCAGCGCTGGTTTGATCTGCTGCGCCAGTGGAGCTTGGGCCAGATTCCACTACAAGCCGCTGCAGAAGGCTGGAATAAGCTTGAGTTTCAGGATGTAACCTCCTGGTTTTATTCAATTTTGTCGGACTGTCTGAAGGCGAAACTGGGTATCAGCGCGCAGCAACTGGTGTTTACCGATCAGGTTTTTCAGTTGCTGCCGTGCGCTACCCTGAATCCGGCAAAGCTGATAACCTTGCAGCATAAAGTTCAGGCCGTACTCGGGCAGTTGCTGTCCGGTGGCGGTAACTATAATAAGCAGTTGCTGCTTGAATCCCTGTTGCTGGATTGGCAGCAGATCGTTCAGGACAGTCATCGCGGGGAGCATGCATGACCGCCAATTTAGGTGCCCGCAGCGGCATTTTGTCGCTGACCATTAAAGATAAATCGGTTCTTTACGCCGCCTATATGCCGTTTATCAAAGAAGGCGGTTTGTTTATTCCGACCAACAAACAGTATCAGTTAGGCGATGAAGTCTTCATGCTGCTGAAGCTGATGGATGAAGCCGAGAAAATCCCGGTGGCTGGCAAAGTCATTTGGGTAACGCCGAAAGGTGCACAAGGCAACAAAGTCGCCGGTATTGGCGTGCAGTTTACCGGCGACGAAAGCATGGCTCGCGACAAGATCGAAACCTACCTGGCCGGTGCCCTGAAGTCGGATCGCATTACCCATACGATGTAGCCAGATGGCCGATATAGCCATTCGGCAGGCACAAAAAGAGCGCTCAGGCGCTCTTTTTTGTGCCTGTCATCTTTGTATTCAGAGCGCTTCGATCAGGCACTCCACGGCATCTACGGCGTCTTCCATCACTTCCTGAGTGGTGTGAAAATGCGGTGAGAAGCGGATGCCGCCACCACGATTGGCACAGATGACACCTGCCTGCATCAGCAGTTTGTACAGCTGTGCGCTGTCTTTCCCCATAAAATGGAAAGTCAGAATGCCGGACGGACGCTGATGCAGCAGTGGGTTGATAAAGGTGGCACCTTTGTCGTCCAGCAATTCTTTCAGATACAGCACGTTAGTTACCACGCGGGTAGCTACCTGATCCATACCCACTTCCAATAGCAGATCAGTACTGGCTTTCAATGCCGATGCTGCCAGCATATTGGGGCTGCCGCATTCAAAACGACGCGCATCGGCTGCCGGTTGCCAGTCTTTCCGATCGTAATTGCCCATGTCTTCCACCATGTGCCAACCGTACTCTGACAGCGTCAACTGATCCATCACCTGCGGGCGGACATAGAAAAACCCCAGACCTTCCGGGCCAAGTAACCACTTGTGGCCGTCGGCCATAGCGAAATCGGCCTGAATCGCCTGAACCGAAAACGGCAGGGCGCCCACCGCCTGAATGGCATCAACACAGAAAAGGGTGCCCGCCGCCCGACAGGCTTCGCCCAACCGGACCAGATCCAGCGTTAGCCCCGTGGCATATTGAATGGCGCTGATCGACAACAATCGTGGTTTCTGCGCCAGGGCTTCCAGCAACAGGGATTCCGGGTCATCCCAGGGCAAAGCAACGGCAATAACCTTGACGCCTTTGCACGCCAGCGCTTCCCAGGCGATGCGATTGGATGGAAATTCCTGATCGCTGATCACTACCACGTCGCCCGGCTGCCAGTCGATGCCATTCGCCACGAACGATAATGCTTCGGACGTATTTTTCACCAGCGCGACAGAGCCCTTCGGGGCATCAATTAATGTCTCAAGGTTGCGCTTAAGGCCAGCCTCCATTGCGCTCCAGTGCGGATAGCGACTGGCGCCGAGGGCGGTGTTTTCGGCGGCAAAATCGCTGACAGCAATCCGCGCGCGTTCCGGCCAGGGCGCAACGGCGGCGTGATTCAGATACAGGCACTCGTGGTTGACCGGGAATTCATCGTCCCAGCGCGGTTCGGTATTCATAAGGCTCCTGCGGTTTGTGGTCGGCATGCTGGCTGATTAGTGCACAGAAAGAACAGGCTGGTGCAAGCACTTTGCGCGACTGAGGTTCTGTGCCTGTCAGACAACTGATAACATACCTGAGTTTACACATCAGGATAACAGAGAGCTGTATGTCATCATCAAACGCTTTTCGTCACCTCGGCAGCACGCGCGTTGAATCGCTGAATATCGATATTCTTCACTATGAGCACATCGCCACCGGCGCGGTGCATTATCATCTGGCTACCGACTACGATGAAAAAGCCTTTATGGTCGCCCTGCGTACCATGCCTCACGATTCCACCGGGGTGGCGCACATTCTGGAACATACCGCACTGTGCGGCAGCGAGAAGTACCCGGTACGCGATCCTTTTTTTATGATGACGCGCCGCTCGCTGAATACCTTTATGAATGCCATGACCAGCAGCGACTGGACCGCATACCCCTTTGCGTCCCAGAACGATAAAGACTTCAAAAACCTGCTCGACGTATATCTGGATGCGGTGTTTTTCTCGCGTCTGCATGAGCTGGATTTTGCCCAGGAAGGCCATCGCATTGAATTCAGCGAAGAGGGCAATGCTGATTCGCCACTGGAATACAAAGGCGTGGTGTTCAACGAAATGAAAGGCGCGATGTCGTCCACCGTCAGCCAGTTGTGGCAGGGCATCAGCAGTTATCTGTTTCCGACCACAACCTACCACTACAACAGCGGTGGTGAGCCGGCGGAAATCACCGACCTGACCTATGAGCAACTGGTCAGCTTCTATAAAACCCATTATCACCCATCCAACGCCATCTTTATGACCTTCGGCAACATGGATGTGAGCGAACTGCACGACACCCTTGAAAGCCAGGCATTGAGCCGCTTTGAACGTCAGGATAAACAATGGCGCGTGGAGCCGGAGAAACGCTACGCCGCGCCTCTGGCAGTTGAGCAATGCTATGGCATCGACAGCGAAGACCTGAGCGCCCAGACCCACCACGTACTGGGCTGGCTGCTGGGGGAATCCACCGATCTGGATGCCCAGCTGGAAGCCCATCTGGTCAGTCAGGTGCTGCTCGACAACAGCGCCTCACCACTGCGCCGCGCGCTGGAAGAAACCGATCTGGGCGGCTCACCGTCACCGCTGTGCGGGCTGGAAGATTCCAACCGCGAAATGAGTTTTATGTGCGGCATCGAAGGCAGCGAACCGGAACATGCCGAAGCAACCGAGCAGCTGATTCTCGACACCCTGCAGGCGGTGGCCGATAACGGCGTGGAGCAAAGCATGATCGATGCCGCGCTGCATCAGCTGGAACTGCATCAGCGTGAAATCGGTGGTGATCACTACCCGTATGGCCTGCAACTTATCTTCAATTCATTACCTGCGGCAACCCATTACGGCGATCCGGCCGCCTTGCTGAACCTTGATCCGGCACTGGAACGGCTGCGCAGTAAAGCCAGCCAGCCAGGCTTTATGCAGGAGGCGGTGCAGCGTCTGTTGCTGAACAACCGCCATCGGGTGCGCTTTACCCTGCGTCCGGACAGTGGCATGAACGATGAAATGAAACGCCTGGAAGAACAACGTCTGGCCGAAATCAAAGCCAATCTGAGCGCCGAGCAGACTCAGGCCATTCTGGATCAGGCGCAGGCTTTAAAAGAACGTCAGGAGCAGGAAGATGATCCGGGTCTGCTGCCGCAGGTGACACTGGCTGACGTGCGCCCGCAAGTCAGTTACGTGGCGCCAAGTCAGCAACATCAGGACGGACTGCCAGCAACGGAATACGTGGCTGGCACCAACGGCCTGATCTATCAGCAGTTACTGGCGGACCTGCCGGCTTTCAGTGCCGAGCAGCTGAGCTGGGTGCCATTCTTCACCCAGGCCTGGAGTGAGGTCGGTGCCGGTGGCAACGATTACCTGTACCAGCAGCAGAAGCAGACTGCAGTAGTAGGCAGCCTTTCAGCCTACGCCAGCCTGAAAGGCAAGGTGGATGACACCAATCAGCTGGAAGGCTATCTGGTGATGAGCGGCAAGGCACTGACCGCTAAAGCCGATGAATTCAGCGCTTTGATGCAGGAAACCTGGCAGGCCCCCACTTTTACCGAAGAGACCCGCCTGCTGGATCTGCTGACGCAGGCCAAATCCCGCCGTGAGCAGGGCATTACCGGCAGCGGCCATGGCCTGGCCATGTCTCTGGCGGCGGCACCACTGAACCGCACGGCGAATGTCTCCAATGGACTCGGCGGTCTGCCGCAGGTAAAACGCCTGAAAGAACGCCTGCAGCGAGCACAGAAAGAAGGCGCGGGTTTCCTTTCTGACGCGCTGCAGGATATTTATCAGCAGATTGCCCAGCCACAACAGGCTTTGCTGGTGCATGACGAACAGGGCGCAGCAGCGCACCTGGCCAGTCTGCAGAGTTGCTGGACGCCACAGGCCACTGCACCGGCATCAGCGCTGAGCTGGGATATGCCAAAAACCGCTACTTACTGGATGGTCGATTCGCAGGTGAATTTCTGCGCCTGGGCGTTGCCCACCGTCACCATGGATCACGCCGATGCTGCACCGCTGGCGGTTATGGCCGGGCTGCTGCGTAATGCCTTCCTGCATACCGCCATCCGTGAGCGCGGTGGTGCCTACGGTGCCGGGGCGACACAGGATTCGGCACTGGCCTGCTTTAAATTCTATTCCTACCGCGACCCACGGGTGGAAGGCACGTTCGTAGACTTCGCCGCCTCCATTGACTGGTTGCTGGCGCGCAAGAGTGGGGATGACCTGATTGAACAATCGGTACTGGGCCTGATCGGCGGCATGGATCGTCCGGGATCACCGGCAGGCGAAGCCAAGCAGAGCTTTCATCAGGACAAAAGCGGACGCAGCAAAGCGCTGCGACAGCAGTTCCGTGAACGGGTACTGGCCACCCAATGGCACGATGTACAGCGCGTGGCGGAGCAGTACCTGCGCAATCAGCCAGGCAGTAAAGCCGTTATTGCCCCCCGCGGCAGCGATAAGCTGGCCAGCAATCTTGGTTTAATTGCGAATGATTATTGATTGATTGCCAAGCCGGCGGCATAATGCAGCCGGCTTTTTGCTTCAACTCGTTTAGTGGCATTCAGTTAACGTTAATACAACGCCGTTAGACTCTTTCCCCACGAGATACCACTTCACATTGACAGGGACAACGACCGGTCATGAAAACTCCGCACACCATCGCCGCCTTGCTGTTAAGCAGCACATTGAGCGTCCAGGCTGATAATTTAACCAGCGCCCAGGGGCAGATCAGCGCCACCGACCAAAGCGGCCGCAGCAGCCAGCAGAATGTTGAAAAACTGGATGATCAGACTCAGCAGTTACTGACTGAATATCGCCAGTTACGTGCCGAAACTGAGCAACTGAGCCTCTACAACCGCCAGATGGCCGCCATTGTGTATAACCAGGACAAAGAACTGGAATCGCTGGCGCGTCAGATCACCGAAATTGAGCGCACTGAGCGTGGCATTCTGCCGCTGATGAGCCGCATGCTTGATTCACTGGAACAGTTTGTGGCGCTGGATACACCGTTTCTGCCGCAGGAGCGCAGCGCCCGTATCGCGTTGCTGAAAGACTTACTGACCCGTGCCGATGTCACCGTGTCGGAAAAATTCCGCCGCGTGCTCGAAGCGTATCAGGTGGAAGTGGATTACGGCCGCAACATCGAAGCCTATCGTGGCCAGATGGATAGCATTTCCTACGACTTCCTGCGCGTTGGCCGCCTGGCCCTGTATCGCATCAGCAATGATGGTCAGCATGCCTGGCTCTGGCACAAGGGTGAAAGCCAATGGCTGGCGCTGGATGACGGCTACATGCGAGACCTGCGCAAAGCGTTAAAAGTGGCCCAGCAGATTGCTGCGCCGGAGCTGATGGTGCTGCCATTACCCACTCAGGCCTCTCTTAAGTCTGTAACGACAATACCCACCGCTCAACAGAAGGGGGCGCAACAATGATGCGTTTACTGTCCTCGGCTGCTCTCCCTGTGTTATTTGGGATCACTTTCAGCGCCAGCGTGTTAGCGGAAGGCACTGCTGCACCTGCCACTCCGGCGGCCGACCCATTAGCCAAGCTGCTGAATCAGATCGGCACATACAGCCGTGAAGAAGCCGCTCAGAACAAGGCCCGTGAGGCCAGATTCCTCAGCGACCTGAATACCCAGAAGCGCATGCTGAGCGATGCTCGCGCAGCCCTTAAGCGTGAACAGCAACTGGCCGACTCGCTTAAAGAACGCTTCGACAATAACGAGCAGGCCCTGACCGAACGCGAAGAAGAGTTGCGTTTGCGGGTGGGCAATCTGGGTGAAATGTTCGGCGTAGTGCGTCAGGTAGCCAACGATCTGAACACCGTACTGGCCGACAGCCTGACCTCGGTAGAAATTCCTGAGCGCAAAGCCGATCTGAACAAACTGGCTGAAGCCAAAGAACTGCCCAATATCGCCGAACTGGAAGCGTTATGGTTCAGCCTGCAGCAAGAGATGACTATTAACGGTGCCGTGTCATCGTTCGAGAGCGTTGTGATTGGTGCCGATGGCAAGCCACAGACGCGCAACGTGACCCGTCTTGGCGTATTCAATGCCGTGGATGACAGTGGCTATCTGGCTTATGACGCCGAACTGAAACAGCTGCAGATGCTGGGTCGCCAACCTGGTGCGGCAGGCATGATTCCTGATTGGCTGAATGCAAACGCCACGGTCGCGCCGTTTGCCCTCGACCCAAGCCGCGGTGCTTTGCTGAACCTGTCACTGGAAAGCCCGGACTTGCTGGAGCGGGTGCAGCAGGGTGCTCTGGTGGGTTACATCATTATCGGCCTTGGGCTGATTGGTCTGGCATTATCCGGCTGGCGTTTGCTGGTACTGGGCAGCATCGGACGCAAAGTGCGCCAGCAACTGGACAACATCGACACTGTATCCGGGGATAACCCGCTGGGGCGTGTGCTGGCCAGTTATCGTGATCTGCCGCAGCCACTGGATGTGGATGTGCTGGAAGCCAAAATGGATGAGGCGGTTCTGCGCGAGCTGCCGGCACTGGAACGTGGACAGACCATTATCAAACTGTTTGCCGGCATTGCCCCGTTACTGGGTCTGCTGGGGACGGTGACCGGCATGATCGCAACGTTCCAGGCAATCACCAACTTTGGCACCGGCGATCCTAAGCTGATGGCTTCCGGTATTTCCCAGGCACTGATCACGACGGTGCTGGGCCTGCTGGCTGCAATCCCTCTGCTGCTGGCACACAACTGGGTGGCATCACGCAGTAAAGCCCTGATTCAGCTGCTGGATGAACAGTCCGCCGGACTGATTGCGCAGGCGCTGGAAAACCGCTCCAGCCAGAACCCAAAAGGCAACTGAGATGCAGTGGCTGCTGGATTTTATGGCCCAGGGCGGGCCGGTACTCTACGGCATACTGGTGCTGTGCGTACTGCTCTGGAGCCTGATCATTGAGCGCTTGTGGTTTTTCTACCGCGAACTGCCGCGTCTTAACCGGGCGCTGGCTGAGCGCTGGGCACAGCGCAGCGAACACCAGAGCTGGACGGCACGCAAAATCCGAACGGCCTGGCTCAGTCAGCAAAAACAAGCGACACAGCAATATTTATCACTGGTCGGTATTCTGATCGCCATCTGCCCGTTAATGGGTTTGCTGGGCACGGTAACCGGCATGGTCAGCGTGTTTGATGTGCTGGCCGTCACCGGTACCGGTAATGCGCGGGCAATGGCATCGGGCATTTCTCAGGCAACCATTCCGACCATGGCCGGATTGGTCGTGGCTCTGACCGGCTTGTACTTTCGCACCCGGTTTAAACGTTTAAGTGAGCGCGGCGTGCATCAGCTCGCCGAATGGCTACCGACCGACTGAATTATACGGATTATTAGTTATGGCACGTCGTCACACCGATAGTGAAGCCGATGGCAACGATATCGACATCACCCCGATGCTGGATATCGTCTTTATCATGCTGATCTTTTTTATTGTTACGACCTCTTTTGTAAAAGAAAGCGGTGTAACCGTCAGCCGTCCCAGCGCACAAACGGCGGAAGAGAAAAAGGGCAGTAATATTCTGGTCGCCATTCGCGCCAATGGTGAAATCTGGATCGACCGCCGCGCCATTGATGTGCGCGCGGTACGCCCGAATATTGAACGCATGAAAGCAGAAAATCCCGAAGGGGCCGTGATCATTCAGGCTGACGAGTACTCGCCGACCGGCCTGCTGGTGAAGGTGATGGATCAGGTGCGCCTGGCCGGCATCAGCAATATCTCCATTTCTGCAGAGGCCGCTAACTGATGCCACGTCTGGCCATAGCCTTATTGCTGGCCTGCGGCGTCAGTCTCGGATTGTTCTGGGCGATGCACCAGATGGTGTCTGGTCCGGGTGAATTGAAGCGCGATCATCGCGACAACACCTACATCGACTTTGTGCGCTTAAAACAGGAAAGCAAAACCCAGCTGAAAGAACGCCGAAAGCAGGAGCCGCCGAAGCCGAAAAAGCCACAACTGCCGAAAGAATCGGTGGCTGAGCAAAATACACCAATGCAACAACTGCCTTTTAATATGCCGGACGTAAATCCTGATTTATCGCTGGCACAAAGCTCATTGCTGGGTGATGCCGTGGTCGGTATGGGCTTTGGCGACACCGACGTTATCCCGCTGGTGCGGATGAATGCGGTGTATCCGCAAAAAGCGGTGCGGCAGAAAATCGAAGGCTATGTGGTTGCTCGTTTGTCGATCAACCCGGAAGGCACCGTCGACGATGTGGAAATTATCGAAGCGGAACCGCGCGGCGTGTTTGAACGTGAAGCCATTCGCGCACTGTACAAATACAAGTTCAAGCCAAAAATGGCCGATGGCCGCCCGGTTGCACAGCAGGCAACTCAGACCATCGAATTTAAATTGGGTAGTTCCTGATGCGTTTTCTTATTGCACTGCTGCTAAGCACGCTGACCTCGCTGACCTGGGCGGCGAACAACAGCCTGTCGCCGTCGACTTACGAAGAACTTAATGCCATCCAGGAACAACTGGCGGCGCAGCAATACCGCGAAGCCGAAGAAGCCTTACTGGAACTGGAAGACGATTTAAACCCAGGCTTCGGCCTGGCACTGACCTACCAGTTGCATGGTCAGCTGAATCTGCTGCAGGAAAAAAACAAAGAAGCCATGCTCTGGTACAGCAAGGCGCTGGCGTTAAATGTACTGGCTCCGGCGCAGGAATCCGCACTGTCGACCACCATTGCCCAATTGCATCTGGCTGCTGAGAATAATAACGCAGCTATTGCCGAGCTTGAGCCGCGTCTGAATAACATTCTGTCACTGGAAAAAGACAAGAACAGCGACAAAAAACGCGGCACTGACGACAAGCCAGTCGATTGGATTCAGCCGTTGAGCTTTATTACGCTGGCATCGGCGTATCAGCTGGAAAAAAACTACGCAGCGTCCGTTCCCTGGCTGATCCGTGGTATTGAGCGGGCACGCAGTCGCGGCGACCAACCGAAAGAAAATTGGCTGCAGATGCTGATGGCCGGTCATTATCAGCAAAAATCGTATGCGAAAACCGCCGCAGTCCTCGATGACTTGCTGCGTATCAATCCTGGCAAAGAAGATTACTGGCAGCAGCAGGCTGCGGTTTATCAGCTATTGGAGCAACCTGCGCTGGCGTTGCGTACGCTGGAGTTGGGGTATGCCGCAGACTATCTGACAAAACCCGACAGTATTCTGCTGCTGGTGCAGCTGTTAATCAGCGAAAACATTCCCGAGCGCGCCGGACGCATTTTACAGGCGCACTTACAGGATCAGAGTGTCGAATTAAGCGAGCGCAATTGGCGGGTACTGGCCGCGGCCTGGCAGCAGGGGCGCGAGCGCGATAAGGCTGTTGCGGCTATGCGCGAAGCCAGCACATTTATGGATGATGGCAGCCTGCTGTATCGCGCAGCGCAAATGCAGCAGCAAAATGCCCAATACCAAACAGCCCTGACCGATGCTGAAGCCGCGCTGAAAAAAGGCCTGTCCGAACGGGATAAACCGCGGGCGCTCATGCTGGCTGGCAGCTGTGCTTACGAACTGAACGACTACACGACCGCCCGGCGTTATTTTCAGCAAGCGCTGACACTGGCCGACGTTGCAGCCAATGCTCGGGTATGGCTGGAATACCTGGATGCGCTGGAGCAGTATCCGGGCTAATCTTGGTCATGCGGATTTAAATAAAAAACGGCGCATAAAGCGCCGTTTTTATTACCCGAGGCAAAGCCTCCTCAGGAAAAGGTCGCCCAGATCGGTGCATGGTCTGAGGGTTTTTCCAATCCACGAATATCGTAACTGACACCGGCGGCGGTGCATTCTTCATAGACCGCTGGCGTCACCAGGATATGGTCGATACGCAGTCCGCGCTTGGGTTCGTCATCAAAACCTTTGGAGCGGTAATCAAACCAGCTGAACGTATCGTTGCTGGCCGGGTAATGTTTGCGATAGGTATCCTGCAAGCCCCAGCCCAGCAAGCGCTGATACCATTCGCGCTCTTCCGGCAGGAAGCTGCATTTACCGGTTTTCAGCCAGCGCTTACGGTTCGGTTCGCCGATGCCGATGTCGGTATCTTCCGGTGAAATATTCATGTCGCCCATCACAATCACCCGGTCGGCCGGGGTGAAGTTTTCATCCAGATAACGCTGCAGGTCGGCGTAGAATTTTTCTTTGGCCGGGAATTTGGTTTTGTGATCGCGGCTTTCACCCTGCGGGAAGTAGCCATTCAGGACATCCCAGACTTTGCCGTTTATTTCGTAGCGCGCGTGGATAATGCGTTTCTGCGCTTCGGCGTCATCCCAGGGCCAGCCTTTCTGTACAAAGACCGGTGCAGTTTTGCTTAACAACGCCACACCGTAATGGCCCTTCTGGCCAAAAAACTCAACATGAAATCCCAGCGCCTGAATATCCGCCAGTGGAAATTCAGCATCCTGAACTTTGGTTTCCTGCAGGCCGAGAATATCCGGGTCAAGCTGGTCGCGAATGGCTTCCAGTTGGTGGGGGCGGGCGCGTACGCCATTAATGTTGAAGCTGATAATCGTGGTCATAAACCCATCCTGAAACAGTAGCCTGAAATCATAATTCGAAGTGACGATAAAGATGTAAAAAACGGAGGCCGTATCATAGCAGCGCCAGACCATCAGGTCAGGCGCTGCCTGCATTCTGTTACTGCTGGACAAAAAACGCCCAGGTGCAAACCTTCAGCAGCGACACAGGTTGGGTGATCAGACAAAATCACTACACTGGGCGGCATAATTTTTCACCGGCCTGTCCGGCCATCGCAACCCATGAGGTCATCATGAACCGCACACCGTTTAAACCAGCCATTCTGACGGCCCTGATTGCTCAGGCATTTGCCAGTCAGGCTCAGGCAGCAACAGACAGCGTAGAGCTTGACGCCCAGCGCGTGACCGGCCAGCTGTTCAGTCAGAACATTGCTGAGCAGGCCTTTGCCGTTGAAGTCATTGACCGCGCTGATTTACAGATACTGCCGATCAGTAATCTGGCCGATGCACTGGAGTGGGTGAGTGGGCTGGATGTGCGTCAGCGCGGCAGTGGCGGTACCCAGGTGGATCTGGGCATTCGTGGTGCGGCTTATGAGCAGACGCTGATTCTGGTTGATGGCGTGCGCATGAATGATCCGCAAACCGGCCATCATAATTTTGATCTGCCGGTTACTCTGGAAGACATTGAGCGCATTGAAATCGTCCGCGGCCCGGGCGCCGGACAGTATGGCCCGAACGGTAATGCCGGGGTGATCAATCTGGTTACCCGCAAGCAGGTGGACTCTGAAAATGGCCGCAGCGCGCTGTTAAAAGCTGAAGCCGGCAGCAAAGATTACGCCCGAGGACTGCTGAGTCTGGCCAAAACCCAGGGCAACTGGAGCCACTTTGCAGCGGTCAGCCAGCAGGAGTCGGACACCTATATCAAAGGCGCCGATCTGGACTACATCAGTCAGCAGGGTAACTACCGTTTAGTGCATCAGAATGATGCCCACACCACGGTGGCTGGCCTGGGTTATCTGGATAAGGGTTTTGGTGCGCAGGGCTTTTACGCGGGTGCCGATAAGCGCGCCAATGAGAACACCATTCAGCGCCATGCCTATTTGACTCATGAGCAACGTTACTCCGGTGGCCGCAGTGTCGATGTCGCTGTTAACTGGCGTCAGCACGACGACGAGTTTTTCTACCTGACCTACGCTCCTTCTGTGCATCAGACCAATGCCTGGCAGAGCCGTCTGCGTTTTCGTCTGAATGAATCACTGGCGCTGGGCTACGAGTTTAATCAGGAAGACATTGAAAGCACGTCGACACTGGGTGACCGCCATGAGCGCGAATACGGCAGCGCCTTTGCGTTTGGTCAGTTCGACTTTGGCGCCGTGCAGCTGGCGGGTAGTCTGTCGTATCTCGATTATGATGGCGGCGACAGCTATACCTTACCGGTGCTGGGCCTGACCCTGCCGCTGGCGGCCGGTCAGCAACTGTATCTGAACGCCGGTAAAAGCGTGCGTGTGCCGACCATGAATGATCTGTATCTTTACCAGATCAACCCCGTGACCAACACTGGAAATCAGGGTAACGCCGACCTTAAAGCAGAAGAGACCAGCAGCGCTGAACTAGGTGCGCGACTGAATCTGGCGGGCCTGCAAACCCGCCTGGCGGTCTTTAAACGCAATACCAGCGATGCCATTGATTACACCCAGACAGCGGCCGAAGTCGCCGATCCGGCCATTAATTACTACACCGCACGCAATATCGACGCGATTGACACCAAAGGCTTTGATGCAGAGCTCGATGCCACCGGCCTGCTGGCGGCAAGTGGTCTGCAGAAAGCCAGTCTGAGCTATACCCGCCTGATTCAGGACTTTACCAATCAATATGAGAAGGCCCGCTACAGTAAGTCCCAGCTGGAGCATCAGCTGATTCTGTCACTGGCCTACGAACTGTTGCCGGGCCTGACGGCCACGTCGCTGTATAAGTTTGAGGACCGCTATGACCAGAATGGCTATCGCATCTGGGATCTGGGTTTAAAGCAACAGAACAACGGCTGGAGCTGGGGTCTGGCGGCAACCAATGTGCTGGACGCGGATTATATCGACAGTGGTTTTATTGAAGCGCCGGGCACCGGCTATCGCTTTGAGGTCAGTGCTGGCCTGTAAATCGCAGGGTGTGAAAGGTGAAATGCTGGCCATAAAAAAGCCGGAGCAACTGTTAAGTATCGACAGCCACTCCGGCCTTTTTTTATGCACACAGCAGAGCTTTAGTCTTCGCTGCTGTCGCTGGCTTCCGCCTTATAGACTGGCTTAACAAATCCCGGCTCCATAAACACCGCAAAGTTACCGCGCTGCTCGCTCATCAGGTGATGGGCATGAATTTTACTCATGGTGCCTTTCTGGCAATAGAGCAGGAAGCGGGTATCCGGCTGCTGTTTGGTCAGTTCATTGGCTCGATTATCGAGATCGTAGAACGGGATGGCCAGCACGCTGTTATTGGTCAGCGTCAGCGGCGCGTCGGCGGCTTCAGACGGATGACGGATATCGATGATTACGTCATTCAGGCCTGGCGTGGTAATGATATCGACGTTTTCCAGCCCGCTTTCCGCACCACTCAGTACATCGTCGATGCGCTGATAGCTGGCTTCGGCCAATGCCTGTTCCAGCACATCAAAGTTGAACTTGGCTTCAGCCACATCCACTTTGCTGCGATCGCCCACGGTGGTCGGGTTAACGGATATAACCCCGCAGTATTCCGGCATGGTGGCGGCGAACATTTCGGTACCGATGCGGCGTGCCGTGTCGATGATGTCTTGTTTATCCATCGCGGCGAGCGGCCGCAGCACCATACGGTCGGCCACTTCGTCAATCACGGCCAGGTTGGTGATGGTCTGACTGGCCACCTGGGCCACGGCCTCGCCAGTAACCAGGGCCGGAGTATTCAGGCTTTCTGCGACGCGGGAGGCGGCGCGCAGCATCATGCGTTTCAGTACCACGCCCATTTGTCCGGTATCGACATTGGTCAGGATTTCAGTAACCACATTCTCGAATGGCACGGTAACAAACTTTACCCGATGGCTTTCACCAAAGGTGCTCCACAGGTAGTGGGACACCTGTTTTACGCCAATTTCGTGCGCACTGCCGCCAAGGTTAAAGAAGCAGAAGTGGGTTTTCAGGCCGCGACGGGTCATCAGGTAGCTGGCCACAGTGGAATCAAAGCCACCGGAAATAAGGCTCAGTACTTCGCCCTGACTGCCCAGCGGATAGCCGCCCAGACCTTTAATGGTTTGCTGCACCACCTGAACCTTGTCATTACGCAGCTCGGCCAACACCACCACTTCCGGATTGTGCAGGCTGACGCGCAGGGCCTCGGTTTCTTTCAGGAAGCCGCCGCCCATATAGATCTCCGCCTGATGGGAGGTGAAGTCGTGCTGCCCGGCACGCTTAATCCGTACGCAAAAGGTCTTGCCGGCCACGCGTTCGCGATATGAATCGCGCACCCGCTGGTAGGCTTCGTCCAGTGTGGTAAAGGTGAATTCGGTCACTTCCAGGGCTGCGGCAATACCGGGTGTGTGCGACAGAATCTGAATGGTCTGACGGCGCGCGGCATCGTCATCACGGTTCACCAGTACAATCAGGCTGTCCCAGCGGTTCTGCACATCCACCGAGATGGCGTGGCGTCTGAATATATTCTGCAGGTTCTGGCGCAGAATTTTGGTCATCTGCTTGCGCACACTGGTGGATTTAATAGTGATTTCCGGGAACAGCTTGATAACGAACTTCATAAGGAGGCGGGGGAAGTAAAATTTGGGGCGCGAATTATACCCTACTTCTGCTTACAGGGCATCCGCATGGCGGGCCAGTATGGATTTAGGCTGGTTTGCGCAACCTCAGGCTAAGTCCAAAGCATGAGCCGCATACTGGCTGTGCTGCTATACAGTGCAGGGTCATCGTAGTGTCATATTCGCTGAGCACTCTCTGTTACTGCATCGCACCTGTTATTGAATTTCATCTGTATTGAATTTCACCATGGAACTGAAGGAGTAGGACATGACAAAACGAATTGCACTGGTAACCGGCGGAACCGGCGGCATTGGCACCGCGATCTGCAAGCAGCTGCATGACGATGGCTATCAGGTGGTAGCCGGTTATTACCACGGCGGCAACCATGACAAAGCGCAGACCTGGCAGGATAAGCTGAAAGAAGAGGGTTATGACATCGCCCTGGCGTACGGCAATATTCGCGACTTCGCTTCCTGCGAAGCCTGTATTGAGGGCATTCGCAAGGATTTCGGTACCATCGACGTACTGATTAATAATGGCGGCATTACCCGCGACACCACGCTGCGCAAAATGTCGCCGGAGTACTGGCATGATGTTATCGAAACCAACCTGACCTCGGTGTTCTACATGACCCGTCTGGTGATTAACGACATGCTGGAGAAGAAGTGGGGCCGCATCGTCAATATCTCTTCCATTAACGGTGAAAAAGGTCAGTTTGGTCAGGCCAACTATTCCGCTGCGAAGGCGGGCATGTACGGCTTTACCAAGGCCGTTGCGCAGGAAGTGGCCAGCAAAGGTATTACCGTCAACACGGTATCGCCGGGCTATATCGCCACCAGTATGATCATGGATGTACCAGAAGAAATCCGCGAAGAAATCCGCAAGGGCATACCGGTCGGCCGCTTTGGTGAGCCGGAAGACATCGCCCGGGTGGTCAGCTTTCTGGCAGAAGATAAAGCCGGCTTCGTGACCGGTGCCAACATCTCTGCCAATGGCGGGCAGTATATGCACTGACACAGCCGCTTGGCAGCGGTCTGTTTATTTTTCGGCCAGGTTCGGCGCGGCATATAGCCAGCCGCTAAAACGATGAAGCCGGAGCTTTAAAGCTCCGGCTTCAGTTTTTTATGGCGCGCACTCGCGTGTCGCTCACGCAGTTCAGTATCGATGTAACGGTCAGTGGTGGCCATGCTGGCATGGCCGGCGTCTTCTTTAACGTGCTCCTTTGGGCGGAATTTTACGTCCTCGGAAATGCCGGTGTGGCGCAACCAGTGCACGGTGGCTACCCGTAGCTCCTGGGCTTCATCTTCCAGACCCTGGCTGCGCATACGTTCAAAGGCCTGATCGAAGCACGACTGCACCAGATAACGGATCTGCCGGGTACTGGTGACCGGGCCGCGGCCTTTTAAACGCTGCACCAGCGGCGTTTGTTCGCCAACATAGGGCAGGCGGGGCAGGTTGAGGTGTTCACGATAACGGCGCAGGGCGGCGAGCATATCGTCGGATACCGTCACCAGTCGTGCCTTGTTGCCTTTACCGACAACCCTGAGCCACCAGTTGCCATCGGCATCGGTATGAAAATCCCCCATCACCGGGGTTGAGCGCTCATCGGCCACCAGTTCTGAAATCCGCAGATACATCCCAAACAGCAGGCGCATGACAAACAGCGAACGCTCATGCTCGGTCGGCCGCTCCCTGGCCAGCTGCTCGACGGTTTCCAGGATAAAATCCCACTGTAAATTCGACAGTCGCCGCACCGGTTCCTGATAAGCATGGCGCTGCAAAAACTTGCTCTTCTGGCGAATCAGCGCCACCGGATTGATGCGCAGGTAGTCTTCCTGCAGCAAGTAGTTGAAGTAGGTGGACAGCACCGCAAACAGCGCCTGCAGGCTTTTTTGCGACAGCGAAAACGCTGTGCGCGACTGCGGATCGGCCTTGATGGCCTGGTTCACAAAGGGTCGCCAATCCGGATTGGCAGTGCGCTCACCCAGACAATTCTTAAAGCGCGCTACCTGTTTACTGCCAATCCAGGCTTTGGGTGGCGACTGGCAGAAGTGGATATAGGTTTCCAGATCCTGCCGTTTAAGTTCACCCAGGCCGCAGCCGCGTACCAACCAACACCACTGCAACAAGCGCTCAACTTCACGGCGATAGCTGTTAAAGGTGGCGGTGCTGCCGTTATAGCTCACCAGAAAACTGAAGGTGTGTACCAGATCCTCAAAGGTGCCGTCTATGCGTTGCAGGTCCGGGTGTTGAGTCAGGACTTGTCGGGCACTGCTAAGAGGGTTACCCAGATAGTCGAGTTGGTCGATCAGCGGCATTGGGGGCTGACTGAGGCTGGATGTGATGGAGGGCTTGGACATATAAACCGTGTATTTTCCGGATGGGCTGTAACGCGTAATAATTATCGGAAATATGACACAAGAATGCCTGCCTGTCTAAAGCTCTGACCTGGAGTTTCACGGGTTCTGATAGCACCCAGAATAACTCCAAAGATAGTGTTATCCACAGTTCGATATTGCAAGGTTTCATGGCTCAAACTCTGGATTTCACCGAACCCGCAACAGGCAGGCGCCCAAACATCGGGCCTGGGATTTTGCGCGAGCAGAGCCCGACCAATGCCCAGAACAGCTGTACGCAGAATGCCTGAAATTCTTAAGGCTTTTTGAAAAGAAACAATTATAGAGTATTGTTTTAATTAGTTATTTTATCGGTGAATACGCATCTCGCGCTGAAATGGGCATTTGCTCGCCAGTTGCGGCGTGACAGCACTTATGAAACAGCGCAGCACTCACAGATCCGGCCGTACAATACGCCAAACTGCCAGTATCACCACATAAAAGCGCGGGACTGTAACCACGATCAGCAGCAACACACCAGAAGATATCCCCAGGGAAAACTCCGAAGCGTCAACAGCAGGATCACAGCAGAATCAGTGCCGGCAGGATCAATCTGACCCTGTGAGAATTTTGCTGAGGTATCAGTAGAAGTATTTGTTGAGTTGCAGTCGCGCTGAGGTGAATTGAACTGAACCAAAGTTGGATTAGGTAAGATTAAGCTGGCATCCGAATCATACGCAGCGAGAAGATCATTCATAAAAGACGCAAATGAAGATTTTTGTTCGGCAGTCGATTTTTGTTAGGAATGTACAGGAATTCTATGGATATCCTCTTATTCCGATAATATCAATTATCGGAAATATAAAAGATGCTGAGCTACTAAAGACTTTGTCTCTGAGCATCACTCTCCGCGCATAGCTCATATCCCTTCCTTTTTCTCACCCTGCTTTACCGGGGCTTTTGTCCACGAAAATGCCTGATCTTTGGGCTCTTTCCACTCTGTGAGAGTTGTCTTTTCTGCAGGAGAGCTTTACCCGATGAATACAACATGTCCTGTGAGCACAGCACCAGGCCTGATCATTTCCTGCCTTTTGTCTGCTTGCTCTGACATGGCGCACCTCCTTAGGCGCGCCATATTACAGGCACAAAAAAGCCGGAGCTGATGGCTCAGCTCCGGCGGTGCTTACTCAGACTGTGCGGTTACTCTGACTGTCCGGGCATCAAAACCCGACAGAAATACCGTTCGCGCTCAGCTCTCCCTGATTCAATATCAGGCGACTGGTCAGGCGTCCGTCCTGATCTTCAAGCATGCCCGCATCCAGTAAACTGACAAAGTGCTCGGCCAGCGGGCTCTGCATCAGGCTGCGACTGAGATTAACCTGCAGCTCGCCATTCAGGCGTGTGCGGAAGTCCTGCTGCAGCGAAGCCGCATCTCCGGCGGCCATTATCACTTTGCCATGCAGTTTGATATCGCCACTGGCCCCCATACCGGCGGGACTAAGATCATTGAAGATAAAGGCGGTTTCCAGTGTTTCCAGTGTCACGCTGGCACCGGATGCCAACACATTGCCGGCACCCTTCAGCAGCTCAGAAGTAGCCGCGGCTTCATCTGTTGAGTTCTGAGCATTTACGAGCAGCTGCTGATAGGCCTGCCAGTTGATGCCGTCCAGATAGAGAGACAGGCGGCTGGTATCCACACTCAGGTCTTTATCCGCAGAGCTGACCCTCAGGTTACTAACCTTGAGCGTTGTCAGTGATGCCAACACACCACGATCCACCAGAGCAGCCTGCTCGCTGACCAGTCCCTGCAGCTTCACCTTCAGCTGTGGACTGCTGACGCTCAGATCGCCAATGCGGTAGCTGGCTTTATCAATGAATGGTGAGCCATTGCGCAGATGACTGGCGATGTCCAGTTCAAATCGATTCAGCCGGGCATCCCCCTGGGCGCTGCCTGTCAGGCTGGCACTGGCCATACTGAGTGTTGCCTTGCCTTTTGCTGCAGCATCGGTAGCGGTTTCAGTCTGCAGAATCAGAGGGGCAACCGATAACGTACTGCCATCCGGCAGTGGCATATTCACGGCACCGGTTTGGTAGCGTGCGTAAATTCGTTCTTCATTACCCTTCAGCCACCATTCGCCCTGCTGTCCCGCAGCCAGCTCCGGCAACTGTTGCAACAGCACGCCAGCCAAGCCAAGCTGACTATCGACAACAAAGGTACCGGAAGCCCGATACGGTTCAATGCTGACGTGCTGGCGAATACTGAACAGATCGGTGGGCTCTTCTCCCAGCAGGCGGAAATGATAGAGCTCTTCGCGGTTGGCACCTAAAAACCCCCGCTCCACCTCTTCCAGCCGAACCGATATACCCTGCGGCATCAATGCCTGATTAAGCTGCTGTAACGATTGCTGCGAGAGTGCGTCATAGCGTTCGACATTCTGGTAAGTGACGTAGCCAGCAGCGGCCCCTATTGCGATCACCGGCAAGCCGATAATCAGTGCCAGGGTTTTGCCCATAGTTAACTTCCTGTTTGTGTTGTGTCCGGTATGAATTGATCTGTGCCCTGTTTTTTTTGGTCTGTCTTCCTGAGCGTGCAGCACTTGCTGGCCGCTACCGCCAGAATCAGGCAGAGGATATTAGCGGCATAAGCAAAGATCGGGCAACCGTGCAGGTGCGTCAGCCATCAGTCAGTAACAATGTAATCCGCTATTCTGAGGCAAAAATGGCCTGAATACGCCCACAAGACGCCATTGCCGGTGGGATTTAAAGCCCCCTTGCGCTAGACTGCGCGCCTGTTTTTACCGGCGGACATACGGCTGCCGGATTCTGTTTGTCACGTCAAAATATCTGCAGGTTAAGCTTATATGTATACAGTGGGTCAGCGTTGGATCAGTGAGGCCGAAACCGATCTGGGCCTCGGTCTTGTGCAAAATGTCGACTTCCGGGTCGTTACTATTTATTTCCCGGCCATCGATGATGTGCGCAGTTATTCGCGCCAGAACGCCCCGCTTACCCGTGTCATATTCAAAGAAGATGATCTGCTGCCGTTACAGGATGGCAGCACCATGACCGTGGTCGATGTAACCGATATCGACGGTATCGTATTTTACAGCGACGGCGAGCGCGAAATTTCCGAGATCCACCTCAGCGGCCAGATTCAGCTGAATCAGCCGACCGACCGTTTGTTCTCCGGTCAGATTGATAACAACAACCTGTACGAACTGCGCCAGATGGCATTGCAACAGCTGAGCAAACTGCGTCAGCGTCCGTTCTACGGCTTACTGGGCGGACGTACAAGCTTACTGCCGCACCAGCTGTACATTGCCGAACAGGTCACTCAGGATTCTATTCCGCGTGTACTGCTGGCGGACGAAGTGGGCCTGGGGAAAACCATTGAAGCCGGTCTGATTCTGCACCGTTTATTGCTGCAACAACGCATCCAGCGCGCACTGATTCTGGTGCCCGACCACCTGCTGCATCAGTGGCTGGTGGAAATGATCCGTCGCTTTAACCTGCGTTTCTCTCTGGTCAGCAAAGACATGCTGGAAGACGGCGACGACGATATTTTCGCCAGCGGCCAGTTATTCCTCTGCCCGTTGTCACTGGCTACCCATGACACCATCGCGCCGCAGATCCGCGCATCCGACTGGGACATGCTGGTCGTCGATGAAGCGCACCATCTGCAGTGGAGCGAAGACGGTTTTGACGATGCCTACGCGCTGGTTGAAAACCTGTCCCGCGAAGTAGCTGGCCTGCTGCTGCTGACGGCCACGCCGGAACAGCTGGGTGTGCAGGGGCATTACGCCCGTCTGCGCCTGCTGGACCCAGAGCGCTACCCGTCCCTGGAGCAGTTCCTGAGTGAACAGCAAGCCTATCAGCCAGTGGCCGATCTTGCCGCCGCACTGGCCGGCAGCGACAGCCTGAACGACGAACAACGAGCCACTCTGGCACGCCTGCTGCCCGATCATGCCAGCGCTGACATCACGGTTGCCGAGCAGCGTAATCGCCTGCTGGAAACCCTGATTGACCGTCACGGCCCTGGCCGTGCGCTGTACCGTAACACCCGTCATGGCGTCAGCGGCTTCCCGCAGCGCCTGCCACAGCTGACCGCCCTGCCAGCACCGCAAAGTGATGATCTGACGCGCACTCTGGCTGATCTGCATCCTGAAATGGGTGTTACCGGCTGGTGTGATGACGATGCCCGCACCGACTGGCTGCTGAACATTCTGGCCAGCACTGGTAAAGACAAGATCGTCCTGATCTGCCATGCGGCGCAAACCGTTCTCGATCTGGAAGCCTGGCTGTGGGAAACCTGCGGCATTCAGGTAGCCGTTTTCCATGAACACATGGACCTGGTTGAACGTGACCGGGCGGCGGCCTACTTTGCCGACCACGAGCAAGGCGCACGCATTCTGTTGTGTTCTGAAATTGGCTCCGAAGGCCGTAACTTCCAGTTTGCTCACCATCTGGCCCTGTTCGACCTGCCGTTCAATTGCGATTTGATTGAGCAGCGCATCGGTCGTCTGGATCGTATCGGTCAGGCGCAAGACATCAAAATCTACATCCCGGCTTTCAGCAATCACATCAGTGGCCGCTGGGCGCAATTGCTGCACGCCGGTATTGACCTGTTCAGTCGTCCGAATCCTGCTGCGCAGCCGCTGCTGGAAAAACACCGCGAAGCCATTGAACACGCCATCATTTCCGGCGAAGGTCTGGATGAACTGACCCGCCAACTGGCCGCTGAACGTGATGAACTGCTGGCCAGCCTGGAAGAAGGCCGCGACCGCCTGCTGGAACTGCATTCCTGCCATCCGCAGCGTGCACGTCGCCTGGCGAAAGAGATGACCATCACCCACATCGAAGACGAAGCCGAACTGAACGATTTCCTTGAGTTGTTCGCTGATGCCTTTGGTCTGGAACTGATTGATCTGGGTGGCGATTGCATCACCATCGCCCCCGGCGACCATATGCTGGTGCCGGATATGCCGTACCTGCCGGAAGATGGTTTTATGGCCACCACACACCGAGATATCGCCCTTGCCCGTGATGACGTGCAGTTTTTAAGCTGGGAGCATCCGTTTGTGGATCAGGCACTGGAACTCATCACCAGTGGCCCGGCAGGGAATGCCAGCGCCGGTTACATCGAAGATCACGACTTCCGTACCGGCGATTGTTTTATCGAACTGCAGTTTGTTGCCCGCTGCCCGGCACCGAAGGCACTGGCGGTTGAGCGCTATCTGCCACCGAACGCCATGCATCTGATGATGACGCCGGCCGGTGAATTAAAGGTAAACGATGGTGAATTACCCGCCTTCGTTTTACCGCTAAAACGCGGCACCGCACGCGGACTGGTTGAGCAGAAAGCGGAATCCGTGCAGCCGCTGATCAACAAACTGGAAAAGATGGGTAATGCCCAGCTGAGCAAAATGGTTGAGCGCGCCAGCAACAAAGCCGCGGAAGCCTTTGCTGCCCGCCTTGAGCGCTTGAGTGCGCTGAGCGAACAGAACCCGAACATTCCGCCCTTGTTAGTCGCGGAGGTTAAGCGCGAGCGTGATGCGGTGCTCGATGCCATTGCCCAATCGCAGCTGGCACTGGACAGTGTGCGTCTGGTGTTCTGCGGCTGAGTCGGGAGTCGCTGCGACAAAAAAGCCGGTACTGTTTCCAGTACCGGCTTTTTTATGCCCGCGTTTCGTCCTGAGAGCGCCTCTCAGCTGCGCGGCGACCGCAGGGTGACAAACTCCTCAGCCGCGGTCGGATGGATACCAATAGTACTGTCGAACATCGCCTTGGTTGCCCCGGCTTTGATGGCGACAGCAATTCCCTGAATAATCTCACCCGCTTCTGCACCGACCATGTGCGCTCCCACCACCTGATCACTGCTGGCGCGTACAATTAACTTCATAAACGTACGCTCCGGCAGACCAGACATAGTGTGACGCATCGGCCGGAAGTCCGACTCGAAGATGCGCACATCATCACCAAAGCGCTCCTGAGCTTCTTCTTCGCTGAGGCCGACGGTGGCAATATTGGGCTGGCAGAAAACCGCCGTCGGGATGTTGTCGTAACTCATCGGCTCGTTGTCGCCATCGTACCAGTGGGCTACCAGTTTCATCGCCTGCGCCAATGCAACCGGAGTCAGCGCCGGGGTGCCAATCACATCGCCCAAAGCATAAATACTGGGGGCTGCGGTGCGGAAGAAATGATCCACCACAATGCTGCCATCGCCACGCAGCTCAACGCCCTGCGCTTCGAGGTTTAACCCTTGGGTCAGCGGCTTGCGGCCAGTGGCGTACATGACACAATCAGCATCAAGCGCATCGCCATTGTTCAGCTGGCAACGCAAACTGCCGTCCGCCAGCTGCTCAATGCGGCGGATATCGGTTTTGGTATGAATGCGCACCCCTTTGTGCACGATCTGGCTGGCAGCAAAGCTGCGCACGCCTTCGTCAAAACCGCGCAGTACCTGCTCGCCGCGATACAGCAGATGGGTTTCGGCCCCAAGGCCATTAAAGATTCCGGCAAACTCCACCGCAATGTAGCCGCCGCCGACAACAACGACGCGCTTGGGAAATTCATCCAGGTAGAAGGCTTCGTTCGAGGTAATGGCCAGCTCCGCACCGGGAACATCGGGTTTAAAAGGCCAGCCACCGGTAGCCACCAGAATGCGTTCGGCGGTGAATTCCTGATCACCGACTTTGACCCGATGCGGGTCCAGTATGCTGGCGGTGCCATGCAGGATTTCAACGCCTGAATTTTCAAGGAGATTGCTATATATCCCATTCAAGCGTTTGATTTCATTCGTTTTATTGTCGCGAAGTGTTGGCCAATCAAACGACTCAAGCTGGCCGTTCACGCCAAACCCCCGGGCCTCTTCAAACTTCTCCGCGTATTCCGAAGCGTAAACAAAGATTTTTTTCGGCACGCAGCCGACGTTGACACAGGTACCACCGAG
Organism: Thalassolituus pacificus; assembly: GCF_025318105.1. Lineage (NCBI taxonomy): Bacteria > Pseudomonadati > Pseudomonadota > Gammaproteobacteria > Oceanospirillales > Oceanospirillaceae > Thalassolituus > Thalassolituus pacificus. The sequence continues at coordinate 301,086 of NZ_JAOANI010000019.1, read as the reverse complement.
GTAGCGGTTTTCAACCACGGCGACTTTTACCCCGCGGGCGGCCGCCATGCGCGATGCACGCACCCCACCGGAACCGGCACCAATCACCAACAACTCAAAATCGTAACTCATCATATTCCCCTTGCCCGTTCTGGTTGCAGGCCCGCCGACTCAGGGAGTCAGCGTGGCGCGGATGTCGACCAGACCTGAGCGGTCGGTGCGATCGATCGTGATCTGACTTACACGGATGCCGTGTCTTGCCTGCATCCCTTCCAGCCAGGAGATGGCATCGTCAAACGCGGCTTTTTCAACCCAGACGCGCAGTCCTTTACCATCCTGTTCGTAACGACTGAGTACGATGCCGGCCTTTTTCGCTTGCTGGGTGACGGTAGCCAGAATCGGCGCATCGGCGGTCGCGACTGACGACACACCACCAAAGCGGTGGGCATTTTCAGCCAGCAGATTATAGGTTGCCAGGTTCTTTTCCAGGCTAAGCGCCGCCGCTTTCTGGCTGCGTATTAATGGGGCGTAGATGGTGACAAAAACCAACGCCAGCACCAGCAGCGCGCTAATGCCCTTCACCACCAGACGGTCACGGGTTGGCAGAGACTGGTACCAGTGCTGAGCAGCCTGCACGGTTTTATTGCTTTGCAGCTGAGCCTGTAATTGTCCCTGCATTAACTGAAGACGCTCGTTCATGCAGAACCTCCGATTTTGATGCGGCCTTTAACACCGTCTTTGTCGTTGGTGGCCGACGCTACTTCTGCGACCAGCCCTTCTTTTTCCAGCGCCGAGCGCAGTGTTTGCAGTTCATTCAGATTGCTGGCACGCACCTCAACCACTAATTCCTGCAGTCGGTCATTGAAGCGTAATGACATTAACTGCACCTGCTTTTGCAGCCCCTGGGCGGCATACACCCGCGCCAGCACGCTGGTTGTGCCGATGAATCCGGCGCCGTCAGCATCACCGTCACCGTCCAGCTTGGCTTTAATCTGGCGATCCAGTGAACGGATGCGCTCACCGGGGAACAGACTTTTATAAAGACTGATGGCTTCTGCCTGAACCTGTCGTGACTGCTGCTTCAGGGTGTAGTTATCAATAAACAGATAAAGCGTGGCGGTCACCACCCATACCGCTGCAACCGCCGCCAGGCCGCGCCACCACACCGGCGGGCGATCTTCGACCACTTCGCGCACCTGAAAGCGGCCGGTCAGCAGATTGGTCAGTTTGCCCTGTAAACGTTGATTACGCTGCTGTACACCGTCAGTGGCGAGCAATTCAATGTCGGTGAAGATACCGGCAAAGCTGCTTTCCAATGTGGTTTTCAGTAACTGCGCCTGATCCAGTTGTGCCGCCATGATCTTCAGGCCAGTGACCTGATGTGCGCCCTGCTCGGCAGACTCATGATCAAACAGCGATTCCAGCACCGGCGTCAGCGCGCTGTCGATTACCCAGCCTTCAAAGACACCGGGAATGCGGATGGCCCAGCCGCCATTCTGGCGTTGCATCACCGCGCCCTGGTCGGGCAGCAACTGAGTTTCCGGAATCAGCTCGCGTACCTGCAGATGATGCAGTTCACACTCTTCCAGCAGGCGTTCGATCAGGTCATTACCGACCACATAGGCGCGCACTTTTTTTCCTTCAGTGCCCGCCGGAATGATCAGGTAATCAGCCAGATCATCGATCAGGCCTTCTTCCAGTGCATAAGGCAATGCCCGGGCAAGGTGCCGGTTGCTGACGCCCGGTAAAGACACCCAATGAGTGGCATAGTTGCAGGCTGACAGAACCAGACGAACCGGGGTCAGGTCGGCCTGCGTCTCGGCCCAATTGGCCAGCGAATGCACGACCGGCGATGATTCAGTGGCCGTCTGATCAAACGCCGTTACCGTCCAGCGGCCGCTGATCGCGTTCCACTGTACTTTGATGGTTTTTATGGCCTTAGCGGTTTCCATGCATTACACCTTATTGCGTCATGCCAGGTTGGGTGGATTCGGGTTCCCGCTTTGCTTCACGGCGGGAATAGTCGCGATACAGCGTGGTCATACGACCGTCGTTGTTATCGCGTTTGATTAATGCTTCTCCGGTAGCGATACGGTCGCCCAGTTCAACCCGGATGAATATCTCAAAGTATTCGGATTTTACACTGAAGTCGGTCTTATCCCAGCGCGCCTTTGTCACTGGCGCATCGCTGACCGGCGTATTGGTGTTTCCGTTGTTGTCATTATTTCTGGTGAACGGCTCAATTTGGCTCAGGCTCCAGAAATCATCGACCGTTTTAAAACCTTTATCACCACGGGCGCTGAAAATGGCCTCGCCATCTGCCAGCGACAACCCGGCATCCAGTGAGGCCAGCACCATGGCACTGGCGGTATTCACGTTCAGCTGTGCAGTGATGGGCAGACAAGCGACATAAGGCTCAAGTTTGCGGAAACTCACCATGTCCATCCCTTCCAGCAACAGCAGCTCGGATGAGTGCTTGCAGCCCTGATAAGCAGCCTTATATGGCGGTTCCATGCTCTGGTAACGGTCATCATCCTGACTGGTTTCATCCATCCAGCGCGACAGCGTGTCGGCAAGTGCAATGTCGAGGCCGAGCATATTCAGCAGATTGGTGAAGCGGATCTTTTGCGTCGCTTTATTGCTGGCCGCCACACTCAGGCTATTAAGATTAAAGCGCCCCATGGCGTCAGCAATACTGATTCTGGCCAACCCCGGCGACAGCGGAAAGGTTCGTTCCTGCGCCCATTCTTCGTTCAGATGGTCGATTTCTTTGTCGTTTTTCCAGTCAAGATACAGACCGGTTTTTACCGCCTGCTCGGCACCAAACACATACGAACGTGCCTGCTGTAAAGCGAGCATGGTGCCGCTGCGCTGCACATCGGTGGACTGGCGATCGATCATCGCCACCGCCAGCATGGAGACGATGGCAAAAATCAGCAGCACCGTAATCAGTGCCAGACCGCGCTGACGGACTCCGCTGGCGCGCCTCATGATTCCGGCCCCCACGCCAATAACCACTGGCGCTCGATATCACCCAGCGCGGGTAAGGTCAGCCGCCAGCGGATCGCCAGCGGCCGCTCTTCTTCGCTGCCACTGCTTTGCAGCGCCGGCCAGGCGGTGTACCAGTCGCGTCCGCTGACTTCGGCCTGCTGATTGTCACTGGCCTTACGCTCACGCTGCACCAACAGATCAATTTCCAGTCGCTCTGCCTGCTCCAGCACCACCTGCGGCTGTGGTACCGAGTCGCTGGCGCGATCAAGTACGGACCAGAAGTAACGTACCAGGCAATCGTATTGCGGCTCGGTTACTCCCCAGGACTGCAGGCGCTGCAGAGCGGGCTCGCAGACGTCGCTGTCGATCGGTTCAAGGCGATAAGCCACACGCTGTAACTCGGCGCGCGGATCACGGCTGACCGGAGAGTTGCGCCAGCCGGCACGGGTAAATTCTATCGGGAAGTCGCCACTGTCGAGCAGCAAAGAAGCCTGCTTATCGCCGTATTCATCACGAATACTGCGATTAATCAGTTGTTCGATATCACGACTGACCACCATATTAAAGCGCTGCAGGCTGACCAGCTGCTCCGAACGCACTTCGCTGGCCTGCTTGGAGTCGATGACATTGCTTAGTAATTGCGTCGAGGCAACACCGATCATGGCAGTAATGGAAACCGCGATCAGCACCTCGAGCAGGGTAAAGCCCTTCATTACTGGTGATGCCCGCATCAGTACTTACTCATAATGCTGATCAACGTGATCAGGTTACTGTCTTTGTGCTGCATATCCGCTACCGATACCGTCACCCGGTGGGTGTCCGGAAACTCAGTCTTTTCAACTTTGGTGAACACCTTCCATTCGCGGTCGGCCATATCCACCTGATCATTATTCTCGCCAATAGGTGGCAGGCCATTCAGGCGTAAATCCACCATGCGGTTTTCGGCCACAAACGAGGCCAGGGTTTTATCCTGCAGGTGCAACAGACTGCCCACGCTCTGGCTGGCGGTTTCACTCATGGTGGCAGCAATGGCGACAAAGACGGTCAGTGCAATCATCACTTCGATCAGGGTAAAACCACGCTGAGCGCGCTTAATCTTCATAGGTCTCTACCTTGATCAGCGGCGCGCCAAAGCCATCGCCATGAATCATCACCTGAAAATGGTCATCGCTGTCATGGGTCAGGGTCAGCTGGTATGGCGTGTATTCGTCGGAGGAGAGAAACATCAGCGCAGGCTTTGCCCCATCGTCTTCGTCCAGCAGGCTGTCAAAATCGACTTGCTGGCCCTCAACGGTCAGTGCAATAAACACATGCTCTGGCGCTTCAAGCTGAGATTTCAGACTGCCACTGTATGGCTGCCAGGGGTTTTTGCTGAGTTTATCCAGCTCCTCGCGGGTTTTGTTGGCGCTGAACTCTTGACTGTTAACATCCTGAAAGCTCAGCAATTGCAGGGTTTGTTCGTCCATAGCAACGCCGAGATCGATATTCTGAAATACCGCCTCTTGCCGATAGGCTGCAAACAAAGCGCTGAGATGATGGGCAAATTGCGTGGTCTGATCCTGCGCCTGACGATCACCACTGCTGAGGGTTGCCATGGCGAGCAGGCCACCAATAATGGCCAGCACCACCATCACCTCCAGCAGGGTAAATCCCCGCTGAAGTTGTTTATGCATCAGTGATCCAGACTGCTGATATCTGCACCTTCTTCTTCGCCGCCTTCCTGGCCATCGGCGCCCAGAGAGACGATCTCGTACTGGCCTTTATCGAGGAAGTAGAGGAATTCGTTACCCCAGGAATCCGTTGGCACGTTATTGCCTTTCAGGTAGCCACCGGACTTGTAGTTTTTAGGTTCCGGCGAGCTGCTTGGCTTTTTAACCAGTGCTTCCAGACCCTGCTCCGTGGTCGGGTAGGTGTAGTTGTCCAGCTTGTACAAATCGAGGGCATTTTCGATCAGTTTGATCTGGCTCTTGGTGGTTTTAACCCGGGCATCACTGGCTGAGCCAATAATATTGGTCGCGACCAGCGCCATAATGCCGCCAATAATGGCCAACACCACCATCACTTCCAGCAATGTAAAACCCTGTTGGCGGTTCGCATTACGCATCGATTTCATTCCGTTCTCCTACTGAACCATTTTTTGTAATTCAAGAATCGGCAACATAATTGCCGCGACAATTGTTGCCACAATACCACCCATCACCAGCAACATGACGGGCTCAAAAATTTTCACCAGCGCGGATACGGTATTCTCCAGCGAGGTTTCCTGTTGCTGCGCGGTACGGGCCAGCATGCTGTCCAGCTCACCACTGTTTTCCCCACTGGCAATCATATGCAGCATGATGGGTGGGAAATACCCGGTTTCAGCCAGTGCTTTGTTCAGACTGCCACCTTCACTGACGGTGACGGTGGCGCGAGTCAGCGACTGCTGAATCGGCAGATTGGTGATCACCTGGCTGGCAATGCGCATGGCATCCACTAACGGCACGCCGCTGGTGGTCAGAATCGCCAGCGTGCTGCCAAAGCGTGCGGTATTGGCGTCTTTAACGAAGCCACGCAAGCCGGGAACCTGCAGCAGAAAGTGGTGATAACGGCTGCGGAATGCCGGACTTTTCAGCGCCCGGCCAAAGGCAATCAGGCCGACCACAATGGCGATCAGCGTATACAGGCCCCAGGCAGTAATAAAATGACTGAGATCCAGCATAAACTGCGTCAGCCCCGGTAATTCCTGACCGTTTTTCACAAACACATCAACGATATCCGGCACAACGTAAGTGAGCAGACCCACCACAATTCCGATGGCAACGATGGTCAGGATGACCGGATACATGGCCGCCAGTTTGATCTTCTGGTCGGCCGCCTGGCGCGCTTCGGTGTAGTCCGCCAGACGATTAAGCACGCCATCCAGATGACCGGCATGCTCACCGGCGCTGACGGTTGAACGATACAGATGCGGGAAGGCTTTGGGGTATTCCGCCAGCGCTTTGGCCAGCGTATAACCTTCAAGCACTTTGGCACGAATGGCCAGAATCATGGCCTTAATGCGCTGTTTGCCGGTTTGCTCTGACAAGGCACGCAATGACTCATCAATGGGCAGGCCGGCCTGAATCAGCGTTGCCAGCTGGCGGGTAATGAGCGCCAGCTCAGGTACTGAAAGGCTTGGCTGACGCTCAAACAGGCTGTCTTTTTTCTGCTTTTGTGCGGTCTGTTCAACGGCCAGTGGCGTCCAGCCTTTATCGCGCAGCTGTTGCCGTACCTGACGGGCGCTGTCGGCTTCCAATACGCCCTTCTGCTGCTTACCGCGGCCGTCGATGGCCTGATATTCAAATGCTGCCATGGTTACCCTTTCGCCACCCGCAGCAGCTCTTCAATGGTGGTGCTGCCACCCAACACTTTGCGGATGCCATCCTGACGGATGCTTGGCCCTAACGTGCGCGCGTGTTTTTCCATCGCCTGCTCGCCGGAACGGTCGTGAATCAGGGTTTTCATGGCCTCATCGACTTCGATGATTTCGTAGATACCCTGACGCCCGCGATAACCCAGCTGATTGCACTTATCACACCCTTTAGCGTGGTAAATGGTCGGTGGGTTGGCGGCATCGACGCCCAGCAGCTCGCACTCGCTGGCATCGGCGATCGCTTCAATTTTGCAGTCATTGCACAATACCCGCACCAGGCGCTGGGCGATCACGCCAATCAGACTGGACGACAGCAGAAACGGCTCAACGCCCATATCCTGCAGACGGGTTACGGCACCGATCGCGGTATTGGTGTGCAGCGTGGAAAGCACAAGGTGACCGGTTAATGAGGCCTGAATGGCGATTTCTACCGTTTCAAGGTCACGGATCTCACCAATCATCACCACGTCCGGGTCCTGACGCAGGATGGCGCGCAGCCCCTTAGCGAAGGTCATCTCGACCTTGGTGTTGACCTGAGTCTGACCAATGCCCGGCAGGCTGTACTCGATCGGATCTTCGACGGTCAGGATGTTACGACTGGTGTCATTCAGATCGCTCAGTGCACCGTAAAGCGTGGTGGTTTTACCGGAACCGGTCGGGCCGGTGACCAGAATAATACCGTGAGGTTTGCTGATGATATTGCGCATGGTGCGCAGGTCACGATCAGCCATGCCCAGCTGGGACAAGCTAAGACGCCCGGCCTGTTTGTCCAGCAGACGCATCACCACCCGCTCGCCAAAGCTTGATGGCATGGTCGACACCCGCACATCCACCTCTCGGCCACCAATGCGCAAGGCGATACGGCCATCCTGAGGGACGCGTTTTTCAGCAATATCCAGCTTGGCCATAACCTTGATACGGGAAATCAGCAGCGCTGACAGTGCGCGCTTGGGCTGTACCACTTCGCGCAGCACGCCATCCACCCGGAAGCGCACCACGAGGCGTTTTTCATAGGTTTCAACGTGAATATCGGAGGCGTTTTCTTTTACGGCTTCGGTCAGTAAGGCGTTGATCAGGCGAATGATCGGTGCATCGCCTTCCTGCTCCAGCAGATCTTCGGTTTCCGGAACGGAGTCGGCCAGGCTGGCGAGGTCCATTTCGTCACCCAGACCTTCCACCATTTCCATGGTTTCAGAGGAGTCACTCTGATAAGCCAGCCCAAGGCGGCGATCAAATTCTTCTTTGCTAACAGCTTCCAGACGGAACGGCGCTGCGAGAAAGCGCTGCACCTCCATAATGACATCGACACTGATACCTTCTTTATGGATAAGCACCAGCTGATCATGGCCTCCTTCGACCACCACGCCAAATCGCTTGGCAAAGCCAAATGGAATGCGGGTAGCGAGGCTGGTTGCCTGATGTTGTCCCGCAGCCGCTTCGGCAGGTACGGTTGTCGGATGTTCTGAAATTACTGCTGTCATAATTAGCCTAAGTCGCGACCGATACCGGCATAGTCAAAGCCCTGCGCTTTGAGCGCATAAGGATCGTACTGGTTCCGGCCGTCGATAATAATGGGGTGCTTCAACAGCTTTTTCATGGCATTGAAGTCTGGCTGGCGAAACGGCTTCCATTCGGTGACCAATACCATGGCATCGGCGTCGGCCAGCGCATCGTATTGATGATCACAAAACACAATTTGTCCGCGCTCGAATAACTCCGGAGCAAACCAGCGGCGCGCCTCGTCCATGGCAATTGGATCGTAGGCGCGCACGGTGGCACCAGCGGCGACGAGGCGATTAATCAGGCTGATGGAGCTGGCTTCGCGCATATCGTCGGTGCCGGGCTTGAACGCCAACCCCCAAACGCCAACGACGCGCCCTGACATATCAGGGCCAAAACGCTGTTCCAGCTTTTCAAATAACCGCTGTTTTTGTGCCTGATTGCGCTCTTCTACCGCACGCAGAATGCTGGTGTCGAAACTGAATTCGTCACCCATATGAATCAACGCCTGCACGTCTTTCGGAAAGCAGGAGCCACCGTAGCCGCAGCCCGGATAAATAAAGGAATAACCGATACGGCTGTCAGAGCCGATGCCTTTACGCACGTTTTCGATGTCGACACCCATGCGTTCAGCGAGGTTGGCGACTTCGTTCATAAAGGAGATTTTGGTCGCCAGCATGGCGTTGGCGGCATATTTGGTCAGCTCTGCATCGCGGATGCCCATAAACATCAGTTTGTCATGATTACGGGAAAAACTGTGGTAGAGGTCGGCCATTTTTTCGCGGGCGCGTTCAGAATCCACGCCAATAATAATGCGGTCAGGGCGCATAAAATCATCAATGGCAGCGCCCTCCTTCAGGAATTCGGGGTTGGATACCACATCAAATTCGATCTCAACGCCACGGGCGTCCAGCTCAGACTGAATAGCGGCACGTACTTTACAGGCAGTGCCGACTGGCACGGTCGATTTATTCACGATAATGGCGTAATCCTGCAGGTTACGGCCAATTTCACGCGCCACATTCAGGACATACGTCAGATCCGCCGAGCCGTTCTCGCCGGGCGGAGTACCTACAGCGATAAAGTACAGCGCGGATTGCTGCATCGCCTGTGGCAAAGACGTGTTGAACAACAGTCGTCCAGCCTTATTGTTTTCCCGCACGATGGCTTCCAGGCCAGGTTCGTAAATCGGGATATTGCCATCCATAAGCTGATGAACCTTGGATTCATCTGTATCTACGCAGGTAACGCTGTTGCCCATTTCGGCAAAACACGCGCCGGTTACCAGTCCAACGTAACCCGTCCCTACTACCGTAATATTCAAGGCTATTTCCTTATTTGTAACTTCGTAAACCGACAGTACGTTACCTTATTACGGAAAAATGACAACTCAATGACATAAAAAACCCGGCCTTGGCCGGGTTTTTCTAAGCTACTGATATTACAGAGCATTTTCCAGTGCAGGCACTGCATCAAACAGGTCTGCAACCAGGCCGTAATCAGCCACCTGGAAGATTGGAGCTTCTTCGTCTTTGTTGATAGCAACAATGACTTTAGAGTCTTTCATACCTGCCAGATGCTGGATTGCGCCGGAAATACCAACCGCAATGTACAGATCCGGAGCAACGATTTTGCCGGTCTGACCAACCTGCATATCGTTAGGTACGAAACCAGCGTCAACCGCTGCACGGGATGCACCAACAGCAGCACCGATTTTATCGGCCACTTTGTACAGCATCTCGAAGTTGTCGCCGTTCTGCATGCCACGACCACCCGATACAACGATCTTGGCGCCGGTCAGTTCAGGACGGTCAGACTTAGCCAGTTCTTCGCCGACGAAAGCAGACAAACCAGCGTCTTTAACTACAGCCGTGGCTTCAACAGCAGCAGAACCGCCTTCAGCAGCCGCGGCGTCGAACGCAGTACCACGAACAGTCATCACTTTGATGCTGTCAGAAGACTTAACGGTCGCGATGGCGTTACCCGCGTAGATAGGACGGGAGAAAGTATCTGCATCAACAACAGCAGTCACTTCAGACAGCATGTTTACATCCAGCAGAGCAGCTGCACGTGGCAGGAAGTCTTTACCGGTTGTGGTCGCTGCAGCCAGGATGTGGCTGTAGTCTTTACCCAGCTCAGCAACCAGCTCACCCATGTTTTCAGCCAGCTGATATTCATAAGCTGCATTGTCTGCAACCAGAACTTTGCTTACACCAGCGATTTTGGCAGCGGCTTCCGCCACGGCACCACAGTTGCTGCCCGCAACCAGAACGTTCACGTCACCACCGATAGCGGCAGCGGCGGTTACTACGTTCAGGGTCGCGCCTTTCAGAGTAGCGTTATCGTGCTCTGCGATTACTAAAATAGCCATTACACAATCCTCTCTTACAGCACTTTGGCTTCGTTCTTCAGTTTTTCGACCAGCTCTTCTACGCTGCCGACTTTAATGCCCGCCTGACGCTCGGCCGGTGGTGTAACCTTCACCAGAGACAGAGTTGAGGCCATGGCCACACCCAGATCTGCAGGCGTTGTTACATCCAGAGGCTTGCGCTTGGCTTTCATGATGTTTGGCAATGAAGCGTAACGAGGCTCGTTCAGACGCAGGTCGGTCGTCACGATGGCTGGCAACTTCAGGGCAACAGTACGCAGACCACCGTCGATTTCACGGGTCACGTTAACTTTGTCGCCATCAACAGCCACTTCAGAAGCGAAAGTACCCTGAGCCATATTGGTCAGTGCACCCAGCATTTGGCCGGTCTGATTATTGTCGCTGTCGATGGTTTGCTTGCCCAGCAAAACCAGCTGAGGCTGTTCTTTTTCAACAACGGCTTTCAGCAGCTTGGCAACGGTCAGAGACTCGAGCTTTTCTTCAGTCTCGATCAGAATGCCACGATCGGCACCCAGAGCCAGAGCTGTACGGATCTGTTCCTGAGCCACTTTAGGGCCAATAGAAACTACAACCACTTCAGTAGCGACGCCTTTTTCTTTCAGGCGTACCGCTTCTTCCACTGCGATTTCACAGAATGGGTTCATAGCCATTTTAACGTTGGTCAGATCTACATCTGAGTTATCTGGCTTGACGCGAACCTTTACGTTGTAATCGATTACGCGTTTAACAGCGACAAGAACCTTCATAGATTCCTCGTATTTAACTTGGTGGATGAATAAAGGGCAAAATTACCACGCCGACAGGATGACACAGTCATATCAGGAGCCCTTTCCAGCGCGCAACATTATTCGGATGTTTGCCGTGAGCGTCAATAGTAGCATCACCGAAGCCCACAAACACCGGGGCATTCAGGCTATTTTCCTGTCAAATCAGTTGCCTAGTGCTTAACCCAACGTATAATGGCGGCCATTTTGACTCTCAGGCAGGCAGTGTTACGTGGCCCGCCTGGCATGGCAAAACAATCGCCGGGCACAATTGATTCAATGTGTACCAGAGTCCGTGATAGCTCAGTAGCTCCCAGCTCATTTCGAGGAGATCAATATGCAACGTGAAGTAATGGAATACGATGTCGTGATCGTTGGCGGCGGCCCTGCCGGCCTGTCAACCGCATGTCGTATCAAGCAATTAGCCGAAGCGGCCGGACAGGAACTGTCTGTTTGTCTGGTTGAGAAAGGTTCCGAAGTTGGCGCTCATATCCTGTCTGGTGCGGTGATTGAAGACCGTGCCCTGACTGAATTGTTCCCTGACTGGAAAGAAATGGGCGCACCGCTCAACGTACCGGTTAAAGGTGATGAAGTTTACTTCCTGACCAGCAACGAAAAGTCCATCAAAACCCCACACTGGATGATTCCGAAGCCAATGCATAACGATGGCAACTACATCGTATCGCTGGGCAACGTATCCCGCTGGCTGGGCGAACAGGCTGAAAACCTGGGCGTAGAAATCTACCCGGGCTTTACTGCCGCTGAATACATTGTTGAAGACGGTGCTATTAAAGGTATCGTGACCGGCGACATGGGCGTGGGTCATGACGGCCAGCCAAAAGACGAATATGTGCCTGGCATGGAGCTGCGTGCCAAATACACCGTATTTGCTGAAGGCTGTCGTGGCCACCTGGGTAAACAACTGATTGCTGAGTTCAAACTGGACGAAGGCAAAGACCCGCAGCATTACGGTATCGGCATCAAAGAACTGTGGGATATTGACCCTGCAAAACACGAAGAAGGTCTGGTGCTGCACGGCGCTGGCTGGCCTCTGAGCGAGTCCGACTCTTCCGGCGGCTTCTTCCTGTATCATGCTGAAAACAATCAGGTTGTTGTAGGTCTGATCACTGACCTGTCTTACAGCAACCCGCACGTCAGTCCGTTTGATGAATTCCAGCGCATGAAGCACCACCCGGTGATCAAGCAGTATCTGGAAGGCGGCAAGCGTGTATCTTATGGTGCCCGCGCAATCACCAAAGGCGGCCTGAACTGCCTGCCAAAAATGACCTTTAAAGGCGGCCTGGTTGTTGGCTGTGATGCCGGCACCCTGAACTTTGCCAAGATCAAAGGCACTCACACCGCCATGAAGAGCGGGCTGGTTGCAGCTGAAGAGCTGTTCAAAGCCATTCAGGCTGGCCGTGCCAACGACGAAGTGACCGAGTTTACAGCAGCCTTTGAAGCCTCATGGGCTCACCAGGAACTGCACCGCAGCCGTAACTTCGGCCCGGCAATGCACAAATTCGGCACCTTCCTGGGCGGTGCGGTTAACTACATTGACCAAAATATCTTCCCACTGCCGTTCACTCTGCATGACACCACTCCGGATTATGCAACCCTGAAACCTGCAGCAGAATGCGCGAAAATCAACTATCCGAAACCGGATGGCAAAATTTCGTTCGCCAAGCTGGACTCAGTTTTCATCGGCAACGTAAACCACGCCGAAGATCAGCCGTGCCACCTGAAGCTGACAGACGCCTCCATTCCACTGAGCGTTAACCTGCCTAAGTGGGATGAGCCAGCGCAGCGCTACTGCCCTGCCGGTGTGTACGAGATTGTGGAAGACGAGAACGGCAAGCGCTTCCAGATCAACTCGCAAAACTGTGTTCACTGCAAAACCTGTGATATTAAAGATCCGTCGCAGAACATCACCTGGGTAACTCCGGAAGGTGCTGGCGGTCCGAACTATCCGAACATGTAAGCTGTTCACAAAAGAAAGCGGGCCTTGCCCGCTTTTTTTTCGACAATAAGAAATCACCATGCTGCTGAAAACCCGTTTCTACATTCCGCCACTGAGAAAAAATATTGTACAGCGCGAGCCTCTGCTGCAAATCCTGAACAGCAGCGAGGGCGGCCAGCTGGTTGTGATTTCAGCCCCTGCAGGCTATGGCAAAACCACACTGATCAGCCAGTGGCTGCACCATTCTCCGCATACCTTTTCATGGCTTGCACTTGACGAAACACAGGCAGCTCCGGGGATTTTCTGGCGCTACTTTATTACCGCTATTAATCAGGCATTACCCGGCTGTGGCGAGCACTCTCTGCAGCTACTGAGAGACAATCAAAACGAACACGCACTGGAAAATGCCCTTATTGCGCTGCTCAATGAGCTGGACGCTATCAGCCCATCCTCACCACGTGATGCAATGACGCTGGTTTTGGATGATTACCATCTGGTTGCAACACCAGAGCTGAGCGGGCAATTCAACAGCTTTCTTAATCATCTGCCACCGTCACTGCGCATTATTATCACCTCACGCAGCGCGCCTGATCTGGCACTGGCCAAGCGGCGCGCCAGCAATCAGCTGGTCGAGATTGATCAATACCAGTTGCGCTTCTCTGCAGAAGACAGCAACCGCTTTCTGCAACAGACAATGAGCCTGCAGATCGACAACAATCAGAGTCAGCTTTACTTCCAGGAAACGGAAGGTTGGATTGCCGGCCTGCAGCTGATCGGGCTGTCATTGCAGAAAGCCGACACCACGCCAGCCCCTGCCGTCGAAAACCACCACACTGAGAGTAATGGCAACTCCCAGCTGCCCACACCATCGCTGCAACGCAACATTGCAGACTACCTGTTTGATGAAGTGTTTTCACAACAGCGCCTCGACATCCAGAACTTTTTACTGCTAAGCGCAGCCGTACCACGCTTCACCGCTGGCCTGTGCAATGCATTGACCGAACGTAATGACAGCCTGAGTGTGATCAACCACCTCGATCGCCACAATCTGTTTCTGTTACCTCTGGATAATCACGGCGTATGGTTTCGCTATCACGATCTGTTCCGCCGCTTCCTGTTACAACACTTTAACGGACTAAACGCAGATTTTCGGCAGCAGGGGTACAATACAGCCGCTCTCTGGTTCGAGCAAAATGGCTATCTGCAGGAGGCGCTGGAGCAAAGACTACAACTCCGGGACTGGGATAAAGCAGAGACACTGTTGCTGCAGTTACTTGCCGGGGATGATGAAATCAATACCCTGCTACCTGGCTGGCTGGCGCATTTTCCGCAGGAGCACTCTGTACATCAGCATATGCCGCAAACGCCGAGCCGGACATTATCCCAACAGGCATTTGAAGCTCTGCTGACCTCGCGCGAACAGCAGGTCCTGGAGCTGGTAAGCCAGGGCTACTCCAATAAAGAAATCGCCCGCCAGCTGCACATCTCACTCAACACACTGAAGGTACACATCCGCAACCTGTACGGAAAAATCGGCGTGGAAAACCGAACCGAAGTATTGCACAAGCTCCTCAGTCAGGACGACAGATCACCGTAATTTCACCCCCGCCAGATAGCGGTTATCACCCCCAGGGGTGATAACAAACCGCAGCGCTTTGCTTACTCTGACCATTACAAGCAGGTGAAGCCTCGAAGGAAAAACGCAATGACAAAAGAAACAATGGAATACGACGTGGTAATCGTTGGTGGCGGCCCAGCCGGGCTGTCAGCCGCATGCCGTATTAAACAATCAGCCTCTGCTGCCGGACAGGATATTTCCGTTTGCCTGGTAGAAAAAGGCTCGGAAATCGGTGCCCACATTCTGTCTGGTGCCGTAATCGAAGACCGCGCACTGAAAGAACTTTTTCCTGACTGGAAAGCACGGGGAGCCCCGCTCAATGTCGCTGTAAAACACGATGATATTTATTTTCTGACAACACAAAAAAGAAGCATTAAAGCACCGCATTGGGCCATACCGCGAACCATGCATAATCAGGGGAATTATATCATCTCGCTCGGCAGCCTTTGCCGCTGGCTGGCCGAACAGGCTGAGGAACTCGGCGTAGAAATTTATCCGGGTTTTACCGCCGCAGAATACATCCTCGAAGATGGTGTCATTAAAGGCATAATTACCGGCGATATGGGTGTTAGCCATAATGGTCAACCAAAGGATGAATACGTTCCGGGTATGGAACTGCGCGCCAAGTACACCGTATTTTCTGAAGGCTGCCGCGGTCACCTGGGCAAGCGCCTGATGGCCGAATTCAAACTGGATGAAGGCAAGGATCCACAGCACTTTTCACTTGGCATTAAAGAACTCTGGGATATCGACCCTGCCAAACACCAGGAGGGTTTAGTGCTGCACGGTACTGGATGGCCCTTAATGGGATCATCCACTGCCGGCGGATTTTTTTTATACCACACTGAAAACAATCAGGCGGTGGTCGGGCTGTTTACCGATTTGTCATACAGCAATCCACATCTGAGCCCGTTTAATGAATTTCAGCGCCTGAAACACCACCCGGTGTTAAAGCAATACTTACAGGGAGGCAAGCGGGTTTCATATGGCGCCAGAGCGGCAGCAAAAGGCGGGATTAATTGTCTGCCAAAAATGACATTCCCCGGTGGCTTGCTGATAGGTTGCGACGCCGGCACGCTGAATTTTGCCAAGATAAAAGGCGTTCATACCGGAATGAAAAGCGGCATGATCGCTGCTGAAGAAATCGTTAACGCCTTAAGCAGCGGGCGCGTGCATGATGAAATCACTGAATTCACCACGACTTTTGAAGCATCCTGGGCTTACCAGGAACTGCAGCGCAGCCGTAACTTCGCCCCGGCCATGCATAAATTCGGAGTATTTGGCGGCGCAGCCTTTAATTTTATCGATCAGAACATTCTGCCAGTGCCATTCACCCTGCATGACACCACACCCGATCACACTGAACTGAAACCCGCAGCCAAGAGCCCGCAGATCGATTACCCGAAACCAGACGGCAAGCTGAGCTTTAGCCGGCTGGACTCTGTTTTTATCAGCAATGTAAACCACGCCGAAGATCAGCCATGCCACCTGAAGCTGAAAGACGCCTCGATTCCATTGAGCGTCAACCTGCCGAAGTGGGATGAGCCAGCGCAGCGCTACTGCCCCGCCGGCGTGTACGAGATTGTGGAAGACGAGAACGGCAAGCGCTTCCAGATCAACTCGCAAAACTGTGTTCACTGCAAAACCTGTGATATTAAAGATCCGTCGCAGAACATCACCTGGGTAACCCCGGAAGGTGCTGGCGGTCCGAACTATCCGAACATGTAAGCCCTGCTTGCATACAAAAAAGGAGCCTCTTGGCTCCTTTTTTGTTTTCACGTCTTTTACTCAGCCTGCGGTATCTTACAAATGCCCACTGATACGCATATTTAATCCACCGAGATTCAGATCATCAACCGCCACACTGCCAATGCTTTCCTGTGCTAATTCAATACTACCGATATTCATATCCGCAAAAAACCTCACCAGACGGATATCAAGCCCAAGATCACTGGCATGAAGATTAATCCCTATTGGCAGCTGCACATCCGAAAGAGATAAGGCAGACGACCCCCAATCCTCCAGCGATTCAAAATAGGTATGATTGGCCAGAATCAGATTATTAACACGAACCCCCAGCGGCGCTGCATCAATATTCATATCAGCAATTCCCAGTGCTGCCTGAATCTGGATGTCCGTTGTCTGCGCATCCACTTTCATCCGGTACTGCGTCGCCAGACCAGCAATATCAACAGAATTAATCAGCGTAGCGCGGTGCGCATCGTCCGCCGCAGACAGAGCAATCTGGCCAGTCGACAAACCAAAATCAATCACCCCTCCACCCAGCCCCGGATCAACAAAAGCAGATAAAACAAGGTCACCATCAGGAAGGACATCGATCGTCATCATCGTACCATCAAGGCGATCACCTGAGCGTGAACTGTAACCCCAGTCCTTACCAAAATAACGGCTTCTGTTGGCACCACCCAGTACCACCTGATTGATCTGCAGCCGCCCTTCATCGCGATACTCAATCTGACCAATGGTGAGCCGTGCAGATGTAATAATGGTAATACCACTCTGTCCGGAAATATCCGCTAATTGAGCATCACTAACCGGATCCAACGCCGCAAGAGCAAAGCATGGGGATAAAAAACAAAGAGAAAAAACGTAGCGCATAGCCGTCCATGGTGTTTGTTATTGTTGGATTGGCGGCAATGTAAGGAGCAGCTATTCAGGGTTCAAGCTAAAAAACAAAAGCAGGTAAATATTCAGAATTAACCATTAAAACAAATGTTCCGGAATGCGTAAGACCTGCACGCAGGTCTTATTTTCAGAGATGTTTTTTTATTTCAGGACAAAAAATATTGACCACCACCACTATTAACAAAAAAGCGCCCATCCTTTTCTTCCCGGGCCATTTCACTAAGATCGTAAAACGCATTACGGGAAAAACGTGCATAGAGATCAGCCCGGATATTTATCTCCGGCACCATAACACCATCCAGCTCACTCATTAATAAGGGGTGCTTTTGCCCGACCGTAACGACATCGCCAGTATTGGTAATCGCGCGGATATTGTTATCGACACATTCAATCATCACAATCAATAGTGGTCGGTCTTCAACCCGGATTCGCCATTTTTCGACCGGCGTCAGAAGAAAATACTCATCACCTTCTTTGCGCAGAATACTGGCAAATAAACGCACCAGTTTTTCACGTTTTATCTGCACGCCTTCGTGCCACCAGGAACCGTCGCGACGGATAACCATATCCATATCGCCGGACAATTCCGGGTGCCACTGGTCAACGGGCGGATGCTGATTTTCATGATCAAGACCCAGCTGCTGCTCAAGCGAACTGATATTCATCATAATCCCCTTTGCCATTCCTGACGCAGACGTATGCGCTGCGGATTATCAATCGCCGTTTCAAGCTGAGCCAGAATGGCGTGTTTATCCTGCCCAAGCGTCCCTTTTAATGGTAAATAATTGGACGCATGATCACTGCGGAAAACGGTATTACTTAATTCCAGATGAGAGATCAGCGTATGCAGTTCAACAAACAAATCATGCTGACCCGGCAATTGATAGTTGCCATTAAATCCGTCGACAACCCGCTGATCCCCCAGTGGGTAGCTGACAATTAACGTAGACAAAAACTCAGGCTGTGCCTCATTCATTAACAGCGCCGAATGGCGCGCGTGCTGCTCACTGTAGGCAACCCCACCCATGCCATTCAGAATCATCACCGATGACTGTATTCCGGCCTGTTTTATTTTTAACAACGCATCGAGTGTGCTCTGCCAGGTTTCGCCTTTTTTAATAAAGCCCAGTACTTCGTCATCGCCGCTTTCTGCGCCCACATAAAGAATACCCAAGCCAAGCTTGCGCAACTCTGTAAGCTCTTCTGCTGACTTTTTGCGAATATTGCGCGGCAGGCAATAAGCCCCCACCCGCTTAACCCAGGGCAGATGTTCTTTAATGGCCAGCAGAATATTAGTGAGGCGACGCACCGGCAGCACCATGGCATCACCATCGGCCAGAAAGACTTTTTCAAAACGCGGGCCCAGCGCTGCAGCCTGACGAATTTCATTCAATACGTCATCTTCGTCGCGAGCGCGGAATTTTTTTTGCGGCTGAGTGTACATATCGCAGAACGTGCATTGATTCCACGAACAGCCGTTAGTGACCTGAAGAATAAGCGAGCGCGCCTCACTGGGCGGGCGGAATACGGGTTCGATGTAATTGAACATAATCGGTATCTCTGCCGGAATTAAACGGAGTATGAGGGATTATCCCTGAAGCTGCAGCCGCAGAACACATCGATTATTTTGAAAGAGAGAGGAGGTACTGCGAATGCTAGAAATGGTGCCCCGGGCCGGAGTCGAACCGGCACAGCCATAGGCCGAGGGATTTTAAATCCCTTGTGTCTACCAATTTCACCACCGGGGCATCTTGCCACGCAGCTCGGCGAATGTCGGCATCACCGAATTTGGAGGCGCGAGCCGGAATCGAACCGGCATCGGCGGATTTGCAATCCGCAGCATAACCATTTTGCTATCGCGCCGAGATTCATTACTAAATGAAAATTTGGAGCGGGAAACGAGACTCGAACTCGCGACCCCAACCTTGGCAAGGTTGTGCTCTACCAACTGAGCTATTCCCGCTTTAAGTGCTGCGCATTTTAAATGGAGCAGCCTGAGAGTCAAGTGTTTTTTCTTACTTTTTAAGCACTTAGACTAAATTACGCCTTCGCACGCAGTTCCGGCCAGGCCGCACGCAAATACACCAGCATCGACCAGATGGTCAGAACCGCAGCCAGGTAAAGCGTGATATATCCTGCCTGCACAAGAAGCTGGTGCCCTTCCGACGCCATGAGTATGGTAATCGACGCCATTTGTAAGGCTGTTTTTACTTTGCCGACATAACTGACGGCAATGTTGGCGCGCTTACCCAGCTCGGCCATCCACTCGCGCAGCGCCGAGATGACAATTTCACGACCGACAATGATGGAGGCCGGAATAGTCAGCCACATACTGGAAAAACTTTCGACCAACAGCACCAGGGCAACGGCGACGATCAATTTATCGGCTACCGGATCGAGAAAAGCCCCCAGCGGGGTTGTTTGATTCAGCCTGCGCGCCAGATAGCCATCAAACCAGTCGGTCACAGCCGCCAAAGCAAACAGGATAGCGGCACCAACTTTGCCATCCTGCCCGAACCAATAAAAACTGATGACCATCAGCGGAATCATCAGGATGCGGCTCAGGGTCAGTATGTTGGGCAAATTCATTAAAATATATTCTCCGTTACTCGCCGTGTAATTGTATAAAGATCTGTTCGGCAAGTTTTTTACTTATGCCTGGAACCTTTTCCAACTCTTCGCGCGGTGCACTGCGCATATTCTTCAGACTGCCAAAGTGCAGCAGTAATTCACGCCGACGCTTGGGACCCACGCCCGCCAGAGAGTCCACATCCGACTGGCTGCGCGATTTCGCCCTGGCCTTACGGTGTCCGGTGATGGCAAACCGGTGAGCCTCATCACGAACCCACTGTAACAGGCGGAATCCTTCATGATGAGCGTCAGGCATTATAGGTTGCGTCGCCCCGGCTTCCCACAAGAATTCCCAGCCTGACTTACGGGTTTCTCCTTTCGAGATACCAAAAGCAGGCAAAGTGTTCAGTTGCAGCGTGTGCAAAACCTCGCGAATACGGCCAATCTGGCCTTTTCCGCCGTCGATCAACAGCAGGCCAGGCAAATCATCCTGTTCTTTAAGACGCGTCAGATGACGGGTAACCGCCTGCTCCAGCGCCGCATAATCATCACCGGCAACCACGCCTTTAATCGAAAAACGCCGGTAGCGCTGTTTCATTAAGCCTTCTTCGCCATACACCACGCAGGAGGCGTAGGTTGCCTCGCCTTGTGCATGACTGATATCAAAACACTCGATGCGTTTAGGCGGCTCGGCCAGATTCAGCAATTGTGCAACCTGACTGAGTTTATTCAGCGCGGCCTGATGGCCGGATATTTTTGTCTGCGCACCGGTGCGGGCATTCTCGCTGGCCATATGCAGCCATTTGCGGTTATGACCACGACTGCCACGGCTGTGGTAAACCTTCGCCTGCCGATGCAGACGCAGCGCTTCCAGCAACGCTTCAACATCATCATCACCGACGTCCAATATCAGATCGCGGGGAATGCCTTCCAGCGCATGATCAGCAAGATAAAACTGACTGACAAAATCGAGCAGCAGCTGCTCATTACTTTCACCCGCCGGATTATCCGGATAGTAATTTTTACTCGCCACCAGACGCCCCTGACGAAAGGCCAGACGATGAATACACAGCACATTCTGCCATTCAACAATCGCCCACGCATCGGCCTCGCCCTGCCCCGAGTCAACAAACTGTTTTTCCTGCGTCTGGCGCAGCAGCTCAATCTGATCACGCAATGCGGCGGCCTGCTCAAAATTAAGCGCCTCAGACGCCGCCATCATCTGACTTTGCAGCTCCTGCAATAATTGCTGGCTTTTACCCTGCAGAAACAGCGTCGCCTGACGCACGCTTTGCTGGTAATCCTGCTGGCTGATTTTGTTCACGCAAGGGGCAGAACAGCGTTTGATTTCATACTGCAGACAAGGGCGGCTGCGGTGATTGAAATAACTGTCTTCACAGGAGCGCAGCAAAAACAGCCGCTGCAGATAATTCAGCGTATCGCGCGCCGCGCCAGCATTCGGATACGGGCCAAACAGACGGCCATCGCGGCGTTTTTTGCCACGCCGGTACGCGAGCAGCGGGTAATCATGCTCTGACAGATGAATAAACGGATAAGACTTATCGTCTTTCAGCAGAATATTGTATTGCGGCCGGTGTTGTTTGATCAGCGTCTGCTCAAGCAGCAACGCTTCTGCTTCACTGGCGGTCACCGTCACTTCAATGTGGTCAATACGACTGACCAGAGCGACCGTTTTGCTGTTTAAGCCACGGGCACGGAAGTAACTGGATACACGGTTTTTAAGATTTTTGGCTTTGCCGACGTAGAGCAATTCATCATCGGCGGCAAACATGCGATAAACCCCGGCCCGCTGGGTCAGGGTCTGCAGAAATGCACTGACATCGAATTCTGCCATCAGGCGGTCGCCGCAGGATCCACCAAACCGTGGCGCATCGCCAGCAGCGTCAGTTCCACATCGCTGTCTATTTCGAGCTTTTCGAAGATGCGGTAGCGGTAGCTGTTCACCGTTTTCGGGCTGAGGAACAGTTTTTCACTGATCTCGGCCACTTTCTGACAGCCGACAATCATTAACGTGATCTGCATTTCCCGCTCAGAGAGATCATCAAAAGGGGATGTCTGATCCTGCTGAAACGGTTTCAGCGCCATACGCTGAGCAATCTCCGGACTGATGTACTTCTGCCCGCTTTTCACTTTCATAATGGCGCGCACCATTTCGTCAGCATCCGCTCCTTTGGTGATATAACCTGCTGCTCCGGCCTGCAAAAGGCGCGTTGCATACGGATTATCGTCACAGGCGGTCACCGCAATGACCTGAACATCCGGGTTGTGGCGCGTGATTTTACGGGTTGCTTCCAGCCCGCCGATACCCGGCATACGGATATCCATAAGAATAATGTCCGGTGAGTGTTCTTTAGCAAACTGAACGGCCTCCTCACCACTTGCTGCTTCACCGACTACTTCAATTCCCTTTGCGTCTGTCAGCAGACGAGAAATACCTGAGCGAACCAGCTCATGGTCATCGACAACCAGCACTTTAATCAAGGGCCCACCCCGTTATTACTTACAGTCTCAGCGTTGCAGTGCTTCATGGCACTGTCGTTGTTATTTGCGCGAATATAACAAACCGTTCACAGAGGGTACATTCGTTTTCTCTGCCAGGCGTACTTCAGCGGGTTAAGATTTTTACCCACCTCCACCACGCCTTCATCCATATTGTGGTGCGCACTGAAGCCAAGGCGCTCGGCCAGTTTCAGCATGCCGCCATTATGCGGCAGCACCGTACCAAAAATCTGCAATACGCCACGATCTGTGAGGTAGCCAATAATGCCCTGCATCAGGCGCAGCCCCAGCCCTTCTCCGCGGCAGTTATCATCGATGATGACCGAGAATTCAGCCGCTACGTCATCCGCATCAAGATACACCCGCACAACGCCATACAACTCGCCTTCGCGCAATGCAACAAAGGCCATTTCGCGGTCATAATCGATCTGGGTGAAACGCGCCAGCTCACGGTGATCAAACTGGCGGCGCGCCGAAAAGAAACGCAGACGCAGAGACTCCGGGCTTAAGCGCTGATAAAAACGCTCAAGGGCCGGCTCATCTTCGGCACGGATAGGCCGCACATCATAAGCATGGCCATTGCGGCTTTCGTAATGGCTTTCCAGTTCTTTCGGGTACGGCATAATCGCACTTTTGGCGGCATGACCGACCTCTCCGGCAACGCCGATGATCATGTAACGCCCAACCTGACGACGTATGGCATTCACCTCCAGACCGGCCATCCAGGGGTGGTTTAACGCCATGTGCGACAGCGCAACCAGCCAGCGCTCCAGTGTGACCAGTTCGCGCTCTATATTATCAGAACGTTCATTCAGCACTTCATAGAAATGACTGCGTTTAATCAGTTTTTCCGCCAGGTTGGCATTCAGCGGCGGCAAGGCAACCTGGCGATCCACCAGAATGTCCGCTGTTGAACCACCACCCCCAAAGAACAGATACGGGCCGATTTCAGCATCACGACCAATCCCGAATGAAAACTGCAGGTTATCCAGCGCCCGGTGCATGGTCTGCAGGGTGTAACCCAGAACCGGGCTATTGGGGAAGGCGACCGCAATTTTGCTTTCCAGATCTTCTGCGGCGTTCGTGACATCTTCAATGGTCTTCAGCTCGCGCGCGACCGAACGCAGACGCTCACGCGGATTGTTGCCATAAGCAAAAGGATAGAGGTAGTCGCGGTGATGAACGCGCAACACCCAGGGGCCTTTCACCTCTTCCGCCACCGCCAGTAATTCTGACAAGGAAGAGCGGTAGCGGTTTTCTGCGCAGGAGAAGCCATAAGCATTCAGCAGATCCCAGACCTGCCCCGGCAGCAGATAATCCCCCGGACGATGGACCGCCAGAATGGCTTTATCGACTTCGGTATGTACCGAGGAAATCGGAATTTCCAGGCTCTCCGGTGTCTCGCGCAACAAATCCTGGGTGCGCTGATGCTGCACCATATACATGTAGGACTTGATCGCATTGTCCGGGGTATCGAAGGTTGGAATGCCGTGCTGATCAAAACATTCACGCGCCGTTTCTACCGAATACTCACCCATCCAGCTGGTGAGCACACTTTTGTTGCTGTTCTGAGCAATTTTCACCAGGGTTTCGGCATTGGCCAGCGGGTCTGATCCCAGGCTCGGAATGTAAATAACCAGCAGCGCATCGACCTGCCGGTCACGCAGCAGCGTATTGGCGACAGCCGCCAATTGCTGTGGCTTTAATTCCGGATTGAGCAGTACCGGATTATCAGTTTTAACGTATTCCGGCAGCAGGCTGCGCAAATGGGTGCGGGTGTCTTCTGACAAAGTCGCCAGTCGCCCCTTATCGTGCAACAGGCGATCCATCGCCAGAATGGCCGGGCCACGGCCATTGGCAATGATGGCCAGTCGCGGACCAAAACTTTCGCGGCGACGACTCAGCGCATCCACGCAGTCGAACAACTCATCGGTCGCCGATACGCGCAATACACCGGCACGGGCCAGAGTCTCATCCACCAACGCATCACGGGAACGCAAACCTTTCGGGCTGGCAATACGGTTTAAAGGATTTTCCTGGAAGCGATTACTCTTAACCGCCAGCACCAGCTTGTGCCGCGAAGCCGCACGCAATGCACGAATGAGTGCTTTGCCGGAGCCGATTTCATCCAGCTGAATCAGCAGCGTACGCACCTGCGGTTCCTGCACGATATAGTCGATCAGGTCTGGCAGCGTCACATCCTGGCTCTTGCCCAGAGTAAGCACATGAGAAAAGCCAATATTGCGGCTGAAAGCCCAATCCATGACGCCCGAGGCCAACGTTCCCGACTGGCCGACATAAGCAATATGGCCGCTGCGAACAGGTACATGCAGGAAGCTGGCGTTCAGTTTGCGTCCGGGAATCACCATGCCCAGGCAATCCGGGCCGAGTATGCGCATGCGGGTCTGCTGGATAACCTGATTCAGGCGATCCGAAGACGGACGGAACTGCCAGGAACGGGTACGGGCAATACCGCCCGTTAACAGCATTGCCGCGCCGACATTCTTACTGTGAAGCTGCTTGATAATTTTCGGTACGCTTTCCGCCGGCGTACAAATAATGGCCAGATCAACCGCCCCCTCCAGCTGGCCAATGCGCGCCAGCGCCGGGATGCCATACACTTCTTTATAGCCCCGCGAGTTCACCGGGATGATGACACCGGGGTATTCGCCATTGACCAGATTGCGCACAATCGCGCCGCCAAGACTGCCTACCCGCTCAGATGCACCGATGACAGCAATGGATTTTGGTTGAAAAAATAACTCGAGAGAGCGGGTTCCCATAAGGAATGATCCTTAAGTTTAGTTGGCGTAGACACAGGCCCTATATACACTGGGCAAACAAAAAGACAAAAACTACCTTATATGACCACTGCCTACTACTCCTTCCAGCAGCATTTCGAGCATGACACCGGTGACGAACATCCGGAGCATGCCATGCGGATTCTGGCGATCGAACAACAGCTCAAGTCGCGCGGACTGTGGGATCAACTGACCATCGTCGATGGCCAAACCGCGCACAAGCCCGATATTTTACGCGCCCACAGCCCTGGCTATTTCGAGCAATTGCAGTTGATTCAGCCCAAACAGGGTCATATTTATGTCGACGAGGATACACCAATGTCCTCCGGCAGCCTTGACGCAGCTCTCTATTCCGTCGGCACCAGTACACTCGCACTGGATGACATTATGAGCGGCAAATATGACAACGCGTTTGTTTCCGTGCGCCCGCCCGGCCATCATGCCGAACATCGCAAAAGCATGGGCTTCTGTTTTTTTAACAACGTTGCTATTACCGCTTTGCGCGCCGCCGAAGCCCACCATGCACAGCGTGTTGCGATTCTGGATTTTGACGCACACCAGGGAAATGGCACGGTCGATATTCTTAAAAACGACCCGCGTTTTTTAATCTGTTCAAGTTTTCAGCATCCCTTTTACCCCTACTCTCATTATCAGGTCGATAAGTACAGTAATCTGATCAATGTTCACCTGAATGCTGGCGCAGGCAGTGAGGAGTTCCGCAGCAAGGTCGAAGAATTATGGGCGCCTGCCCTGCGCGGTTTTGCACCTGAAGTCATTATTGTTTCTGCCGGCTTTGATGCCCACCGTGACGACCCGATGGCCGAGCTTTGTCTGCTGGACGATGATTACCGCTGGATCGGCCGCTGGATTCAGGATTATGCACAGTCACGCAATATCCCGTGGGTGGCCATTCTGGAAGGTGGGTACAACCTGAATGCTCTGGGGCGCTCGGTATCTGAGTTTATCGGCGAAATGATGCGCACACAGTAAAGATACACCCTGCTGCGATTACTCAGCGAAACAGAATACGCACACAACTACAACATCACCGACATTCAACCTGGGCCATTCTTACTGCAGATAACAGCCGTGGAATGCCCTCATGTTAATTAAGCGCCCTACCTCACATCAGGACGATGTATCGGTCTCACCGGTGTTACTGACCAGAATTTATCAAGCCGAATGGCTGGCCATTACTTTGGTGGCCGGTTGCAGCATTTACCTGCTGATTCAGGCCATTCACTCCTGAGCAAATCCCAGATATAAAAAAAGCCAGCGCAAGCGCTGGCTTTTTAGTGTTTGGCGGAGGGATAGGGATTCGAACCCTAGATAGGGATTAACCTATGCCGGTTTTCAAGACCGGTGCTTTTAACCGCTCAGCCATCCCTCCAAACAGTGCGCGTATAATACTTAACTAGAATTTCGGGTCAATACTTTTTTTTATAAATCAACACGATAGCGGGAAACGCGTCGCCGACTTTGCATTAGCGGCGCAGCCGATTACCATAGCATCAACCTTTCCGGATCGACGCTATGGCCACTTTTTCACTACTTCTGACACAGAGTCCTTTTTCCGGGGCATCTCATATTCTGGCGCAGGATTTTGCCCGCAGTCTGCTGGCTCAGGGACACAAGCTACAGCGCGTCTTTTTTTATCAAGATGCAGTGTTTGCCGCTCTGAGTACGCAAAACCCTGCTCAGGGACAATCCGCGGTCAGTCAGCAATGGCAATCTTTGGCCACCGAGTATGGTTTCCCGCTTCAGGTTTGTATTGCCAACGCATTACGTCGCGGAGTAACCGATAATGCCGAGCAACAGCGCTATAACCTGCCGGCCAGCACGCTGGCTGCAGGGTTTGAACTGGCCGGTCTGGGCGAGATGGCTGAAGCCACTCTCGACTCCGATCGCATCATTGATTTCTGAGGCATTATGAGCACTGTTTGCATCATTATCCGCAGCGCGCCCGGCGCCGACCCTGAGGCTTTAGAGATGGCAATGGCGCTGGCTGCCTTTGAACATAAGGTCAGCCTGATCTTTCAGGGAGCCGGCATATTCTGGTTACTGAAGGCACAAGAGCCGCGCAAAGCCGGTGGTAAGTCACCAGCCAAATACATCAGTGCCCTGCCAATGTACGACTGCGATGCACTCTGCTATATCGAAGACGATTTACAGACGCTCAATCTTCAGCCGTCATTGCTGAGCAATCTCGCCACACCGGTCAGCGCCAGCGACGTGCCTGAATTGCTGAACAATGCCCAACACTGCCTGAGTTTTTAATATGACCCTGCATCTGGTATTGACCAGCCAAACCACCGCACTGAAGCAACTTGAACGCATGCTGGCCCCGGCAGACAGTCTGGTCTTTATTGGTGACGGCGCGTATGCCCTGCAGCTGCTGACCAGCAATAACTGGAGTCACCAAAACCGCTGCTACTTCCGTACAACCGATGCCCGACAACGCGGCCTGGCGGATAGCCTGCAGGACAATATCGGTGCGATCGCCATAGATGATAAAAAGTGGGTCGAGCTGTGCCTTAGCCATCCCCGCACACTGAGCTGGAAGCCGTAACCGATGAACGATTTACAACTCGACAATGACGGTTTTCTGCAGAATCTGGACGACTGGTCTGAGGACGTCGCAGCTGAGCTGGCACGACGCGAAGGCCTATTGCTCACGCCGGAGCATTGGGAAATCATCTGGGCGTTACGCGACTTTTACCAACAGTTTGATCTCGCCCCCGCAATGCGTCCGCTGGCAAAGCATCTGAAACAAACACTAGGAGCTGAAAAATCCGGCAGCATCTATCTGCTGACTTTATTCCCCGGCAGTCCGGCCAAAATTGCCGCCAAAATTGCCGGATTACCCCGCCCGGAGAATTGCCTGTGACGTCACAACATACGCTGACTGACTACGTTCGCATTCTGGCCCGGGGTAAAAACGCCAGCCGCAGCATGACCCATGAGGAAGCCCTGTTTACCATGCGCACAATGCTCGCCGGTGATTACGAGCCCGAACAGCTGGGCGCTATTTTTATGCTGATGCGGGTTAAAGAAGAGAGTCCGGAGGAGTTGGCGGGCTTCGCGGCAGCCATTAATGAGCTATGGCCCGCTGACATTGCAGCAGATCTGATTTGGCCCAGCTATGCAGGCAAACGCCGACAGCCTTTCTGGTGCTTCCTGTCGGCGTTACTGCTCACCCAGATGGGATATCGCATTCTTTTTCACGGTACAGAATCCCATACCGCCGGCCGGCTTTATTCAGCCGAGGTGTTTGCTCATTTTAATGTACCGATTGCCACCACCATGGCCGACCTGAACTCCTTGTCGGCGAGCAGCCCTTTATTGTACCTGCCCTGTGCAGTACTTAATCCGCAACTGCAACGCTGGCTGTCGTTAAAATCCATTTTAGGCGTGCGCTCCCCCATTAACACCGTGATGAAAACCATTGCTCCGCCTGGAATTCCCAGCGTTCAGGGCGTATTTCATCCGAACTACGCCTTCACCCATATCGATGCCGCCAGACTTAACCAAACAGATGCAGTGGTCATCAAAGGTGAAGGGGGCGAATTCGAAGTGAATCCCGAACGGGACTGCATCGTCCGGACATTGCTCAATGGTATAGCCGGTGAAATTCGTATTCCAAAGCTGGCTTCTCATATTGACGACAAACCTCAGGAAATCAGCATTCACTGGCTGGAACAGATCTGGAGCGGTGCGACACAAAATACGTACGCCACTGCTGCCATCGTTCATACCGCAGCGCTGGCTCTCTGTGCAATTGAAAAAAACAACGATATTGAAGCATCACTGCAGCGTTGCTCCGAGGCCTGGAACAGCAGACTCCCGCTGACAACAGAACTCAAATAGCCGAAGCTTTTCCCTACGCAGTTCTGATGAAAAATAAAAAAGCCGGCAATAGATGCCGGCTTTTTATTGCCAATCAATTCGGACATTAAACCTTAAACTGTCCGGTAATACGTTGCAGGGTATGCGCGATTTCAGTCAGCGAGCGACTGGCCGCGGCGACTTTTTGCATGCTGGCCATGGCTGTGGCCGATGTATCTTTAATACCCATAACGTTGTCTTTGATGCTGTGCGCAGCCTGTTCCTGCCGATCCGTTGCCGAGGCTATCTGGCTATTCATGGCGGTAATCGATTCGACCTTGCTGGTAATGGCCTGCAGGCTTTCGTCCGTTTTGGCGGCCTGACTGACACTGGTTTTTGCGCGATCTTTACTGGAGCTCATAACATCAACCGCGGAACGCGCGGCTGATTGCAGTTCTTCAATAACCGCCTGAATTTCCTGAGTCGAATCCTGAGTGCGCGAAGCGAGTGTACGAACCTCATCGGCTACCACGGCAAAGCCACGTCCCTGCTCACCCGCCCGGGCCGCTTCAATGGCTGCATTCAGTGCCAGCAGATTGGTCTGTTCGGCGATACCTTTAATCACATCCAGAATGCTGCCTACGTTTGCCGTATCGGCTTCCAGTTTGCGGATAACCTCGCTGGCCCGCTCAACTTCTCCGGCCAGAGCATTAATACTTTTTACCGTATCATTCACGATCGTGCGGCCTTCTTTCGCTGCCTGATCGGCTTCACGTGCCGCCTGGGCCGCAGAACTGGCATTGGTCGAAACATCCTTAACACTTGCAACCATTTCATCGACGACAAAAGAGACTTCTTCGGTCGCCCGGTTTTGCTGCTCAGTGATTTGGGACGTTTCTGAGGTGAGACTTCCCAGATCATTGGATACGCCACTCAGCGGTCTGGTGGTCGCCACCACCTCACCAATACTGCTGTGCAGCTTATCGATGAATTGATTGAACCAGTCCACTACCTCACCGATTTCATCATTGGAAGATTTGCTGATGCGTTGTGTCAGATCGCCCTCACCGGAGGCGATATCCTTTAACGACATCAGCAAACTGTTAACGGCGGTGTTAATAGAATTACTGGTACTCCAGGCAACGAACGCCAGAAACACCAGCGTGACGAGCGTCACCACCAGACCGATAGACAACGCGTTCTGTGCTGCTTCATTTGATTTCGCTACGGTGTCATTAAAAGCCTGCAGTCCATCCTCACTGTACTGCTGCATGAGCTTGCGTGCTGCAACAAGCGCCTTATTCATCGTATTGATCGATGAAGACATCGCCGATGGTTCAAGGGTGCCATCAATCATGCCTGCAGAGAGCTTTTTAGCTGCGGTAAAGTAAGCGTTAAACGCATCGCGGGTGAGCTGCACTTCGCCGGCACGCTCAGGCCAGATGGTTTCAAGCTTTGCCAAAGCGTCCGTTACTTCTTTTCTGACTTTCTCGGCGGCATTAACAAAGTCCATTTCACCGGTACTGACGGCAGTAGAGAATAACTCTTCAAGACGGGATAAGCGTACGAGGTTGGCCTTGGAGATTTCGACCACGGGGAAGAATGTTTTCTGAATGGTTTGCAGCCGCTCGGAGTTCGCCGTATTCATATTGGTATTCACCAAAATACTGACGATAAAACCAATAACCGCCACGCCAGCCAGCGACAGAATTTTAGTTTTAATACTCAAAGAATTAAGAAGACTCATTACTCAGACCCAGTAGTTACAACCATTAGTCCAAGCATAGTGCATATTTTAAAGTCTGCCGCTTAACGAAAACGGCAGATTTATGCAGGAAAACAACCGCATAGCATTCACTGTGCGGGGCTTAGCGCCACTTTAATTGTTCGTGCAGACTGACCACCGAACCGACGATCGTCAGTGTGGGTGCCTGAATGGAACGTCCGGCAATGTAGTCCGGCATATCGTTCAGCGTACTGACGTGCACGCGCTGATCCGGCAACGTTCCTTTCTCCACCAAGGCCACCGGCGTCTCCGTATCCATACCAGCAGCAATCAGCTGTTCACAAATATGCGGCAAGCCCGTCAGCCCCATATAGATAACCAGAGTCTGCCCCGGATGCACCAGTTCCTGCCAGGGCAGATCGCAGGTGCCATTTTTTAAATGACCGGTAACAAAGCGCACGCTTTGCGCATGATCGCGATGCGTCAGCGGAATACCGGCGTAGGCCGCACAACCACTGGCGGCAGTAATGCCCGGCACCACCTGAAACGGCATGCCAGCGGCCGCCAGCTCTTCAATTTCTTCACCGCCGCGACCAAAAATAAACGGATCACCGCCCTTCAGGCGTAAGACCTTTTTGCCCGCTCGGGCGGCATTGACCAGCAGCTGATTAATACCTTCCTGTGGTACCGAATGATCACTTTTTGCTTTCCCTACGTAAAAGCGTTCAGCATCCGGATGAATCAGATCAAGAATCAGCGGATTCACCAGACGATCGTAGAACACGATATCGGCACTCTGAATCAACCTCAGCGCACGAAACGTCAGCAAATCCGGATCACCGGGGCCTGCGCCAACCAGATACACTTCACCAGATTGAATCGTATTCCCGGCCAGTAACGCATCGGTGACCGCCTGAGCACGCTCAGCCTGACGAGCCAGAATCAGCTCCGGTGCCAGACTGCCAATCCAGCGCCGCCAGAATCCGGCACGTAATGGTGCAGTAAGCTGCTGTTTTACCTGTTCACGCAGGCGCTCAGCAAAGGCCCCGAGATCGCGATATTCCTGTGGCAGAAATGCCTCCAGGCGCTGACGTACATGACGGGTCAGCGCCGGAGAAGCACCACTGGTAGAAACGCTCACGAGCAGCGGCGAACGATCAATTACCGCCGGAAAAATAAAATCATTATCTTCGGTGTCGTCACAGCGGCAGACAAAACAACCCGACTGGCGGGCATTAACAGCAAGCTGCGCATTCAATGCCGAATCATCCGTTGCCAGAACCACGAAGGCTCCTGCCGTAAAAGACTCTTCCGCTGTGGCCGGACGCAATTCAATACGAAGAAGAGGATGGCTCTGACAGGCGACGATATCAACGTGCAGCGTGGGTGCAATGAGATAAACCTGAGCACCGGCTTTAAGCAAAGCCAGCAACTTACGGGCAGCGACCTGGCCGCCACCCACAAGAACAAAAGGCCGTACATTGCCCCGCAGCACCAGGGGCAGGTTCATCATGCGCGAATAACTTCCAGGCCGCGCATATAAGGGCGCAGCGCTTCAGGCACGACAATACCGCCGTCTTCCTGCTGATAATTTTCCAATACCGCGACCATAGTGCGGCCAACGGCCAGACCAGAGCCATTAAGGGTATGCAGCAGCTCAGGTTTACCGGTTTCCGGGTTACGCCAGCGGGCTTGCATACGACGCGCCTGATAATCACCGAAGGTGCTGCAGGAAGAGATTTCACGGTATTTCTGCTGCCCCGGCAGCCAGACTTCCAGATCGTAGGTTTTGGCCGCAGAGAAGCCAAGATCACCACCACACAGGATGACTTTGCGATATGGCAGATTCAGCTTCTGCAGAATGGCTTCTGCGTGCCCGGTGAGTTCTTCCAGCGCGGCATCAGAATCCTGTGGGCGGACAAACTGCACCAGTTCGACTTTATCGAACTGATGCTGGCGAATCATACCGCGGGTGTCGCGACCATAGCTGCCGGCTTCACTGCGGAAACACGGGGTATGCGCCACTTTTTTAATGGGTAAAGTCTTGTCGGTTACACTGTCACGCAGCAAATTGGTGACCGGTACTTCGGCCGTCGGGATCAGATAAAAATCTTTTTCTCCGGGCACTTTGAACAGGTCTTCTTCGAATTTTGGCAGCTGACCGGTACCTTCCAGGGCCTGGCGATTCACCAGGTACGGGACGTAAGTTTCTTCGTAGCCATGCTCTTCACTGTGCGTATCGAGCATAAACTGCGTGATAGCTCGATGCAGGCGCGCCATCGCACCACTCATGGCCACAAAACGCGAACCTGCAACCAGTGCGCCGTCGTCAAAACTCAGTCCCAACGGCTCGCCCAGATCCACGTGGTCTTTAGCGGCAAAGCTGAAAGCAACGGGTTCGCCCCAGCTCAGCACTTCAATGTTATCGCTCTCGTCAGCGCCGAACGGTACTTCGTTATGCGGCACGTTCGGAATGCTCATCAGCAGCTCACGCAGGCTGTGTTCTGCCTGCTTGGCAGCGTGTTCCGCTTCGCCGATGTCAGAATCAATACTGCCCATAACCTGGGCTTTGGCATCTTCCGGTGACATTCCCTGACCGATTAAAGCGCCAATTTGTTTGGACGCTTTTTTCTTCTCAGCCTGCAGGGATTGAGCGCTGGTCAGCGCGGCTTTGCGCGCATCGTCCAGGCGGGTGAATTCGGCTTCATCAAACATAAAGCCTTTCTTGGCCAGGGCTGCTTTCACCTGATCCAGATTGTCGCGAATAAACTTAACGTCCAGCATTGTTTCTTATACCAAGGATTTAGATAACCACATGCCTGCGGCAGTCGCCAACAGACAGCCTGTAACACTGAAGCCGACATAGCCGGCCATCGCCAGCCAGCGCTCCTGCTGCAACAGTGCAATACTTTCTAATGAAAACGTAGAGAAGGTGGTAAAGGCGCCGAGAAAGCCAATCATCGCCAATTGCTTGTGATAATCGCCTCCCCACTGCTGTTCTACCAGCCATACATAGGCCATGCCAATGGCGAAGGAGCCTAGCAGGTTCACTGTTAAGGTGCCATAGGGAAAGGGCTTGTCCAGCCAGCGGAACACCGCAGTTGCAACCAGATAACGGGAGATCGCGCCCAGAGCGCCACCAATACCAATCCAGAGGTAAGTCATTCGTTTTCTCCTGCCCCGGACTGCGGATAACGCTGCAGAACCGACTGTTGATTCTGTTGTTGCAAATGTTCCAGTTTCTGCCGGATTTTACTTTCCAGGCCGCGATTAACCGGCGCATAAAGCCGGGTATCTTTAATCTCCGGCGGAAAGTAATTCTCGCCTGCGGCAAAGGCATCCGGCTCGTCATGGGCATAGCGGTATTCCGCACCGTAATCGAGCTGTTTCATCAATTTGGTCGGTGCATTTCGCAGATGCAGCGGCACTTCGTAACTGGGTTGTGAGGCGATCATCGCCCGCACTTTATTAAAGGCCTTATACACGGCATTACTTTTAGGCGCACAGGCCAGATACGTAACCGCCTGGGCGATGGCCAGCTCACCTTCCGGCGAACCGAGGCGTTCCTGCACATCCCAGGCATTGACACAGAGTGTCAGCGCGCGCGGATCGGCATTGCCAATATCTTCACTGGCCATACGCACCACCCGGCGGGCGATATACAACGGATCGCAGCCACCATCCAGCATGCGGGCAAACCAATACAGCGCCGCATCCGGATCCGAGCCACGCACCGATTTATGCAGTGCGGAAATCTGATCGTAAAAAGCTTCGCCGCCTTTATCAAATCGCCGCGCCTGATTGCCCAGCAATTCTTTAACAACCGCCACGCTGAGTTCATCATCGCCGCTGAGTTGCAACGCGAATTCGAGCATATTCAAAGCACGTCGCGCATCACCATCGGCGACATCGGCGATCATCTGCAACGCTTCTGTACTGGCTCGCGGCGCAGGATCAAGCTGCGCAATCCCCTGTTGCAAAATCTGCTGCAACTGCTCTGCGCTCAGGCTTTTTAAAACATAAACCTGAGCACGGGACAGCAAGGCATTATTTAATTCAAACGAAGGATTTTCCGTGGTCGCGCCAACAAAGATAAAAGTGCCGTCTTCAACATAAGGCAGAAAAGCATCCTGCTGTGATTTATTGAAGCGATGCACCTCGTCGATAAACAGAACCGTTTTACGGCCACTGGCACGGGTTTGTTGCGCCCGCTGTACCGCTTCGCGAATTTCTTTTACGCCTGACATGACTGCACTGAGAGCCAGGAAAGAGGCATCGACATATTGGGCAATCAGGCGTGCCAGTGTGGTTTTACCCACCCCCGGCGGCCCCCAGAAAATAACAGAATGCAGCTGTCCGGCATCGAGTGACTTGCGCAACGGTGTACCCGGACCGATAACATGCTCCTGGCCGATGTAATGTTCCAGCCGCTGCGGACGTAAGCGTGAAGCCAGAGGTTCGTAGGCCGGCGTACTGCCAAACAGGTCAGATGCCATGACGTCCGTCGATTACGTCCACGCCTTCCGGTACATCAAAAATAAAGGCTGCCGGATCAACACTGCTATTGATGCTGGCATCTGAGAAAATAATTTCAGTCACCTGACCGGCCGCATCAAAAATCATCATGCGTTTCAGGCTTTTTCCCTGATAATGAAATTCCAGAGATTCAAACAGCTGGCTTGGATCTTTGGGCACCAGCTGGAAAATGGTTTCACTGCCAGCCACTTCCTGCTCAACGACAAAGCTTTTTTCAACATCAACGGCACTGCCACTCAACAACAAGGCCGGTGTCTCCTGTACGCGCTGATCCATATCGCGAATGGTCACCTGCTCCAGATCCATGTCGTAAATCCAGATCAGTTTGCCATCAGAAACGACCAGCTGCTCAAAGGGAGTATTCGTCTGCCAGCGCATTTTGCCAGGCTTTGCCACCGTCAGGCTGCCACTCATTTGTTGCAGAATACGACCAGACGTATCGCGGGTGGTTTGCACAAACGTCGATTCAAGACTTTGCAGTTGTTTCAGGCGCAGCAGAAAATCCGCCAGGGCATTATTGGATGCCTGAGAATAAGTCGACATACCAACCAGCAGCGCAGCGGCAAAAGCCAGCAAGAATTTGCGGGAAAATACGGATAAACACACGCCTGTTACCTTTCCGTTTGCGTACTTCAAAATAAACCTCAATTAATAATTCGGTGGCGCACTGGCCAATACTTCGCGGGAGCCATTATGCGCAGGCGAAGAGACAACGCCAGCGGCTTCCATGGTTTCAACCAGACGGGCGGCGCGATTATATCCGATGCGCAGCTTGCGCTGCACAGAGGAAATGGAGCATTTTCCGCTTTCGGTCACAAAGGCAACGGCCTGATCATACAGATCGTCTTTTTCATCACCGCCTTCAAGCGAAAATGCACCATTGCCGTCGTCATCACTGCTGGTGATTTCTTCAATGTAATTCGGCTCCCCACGCAGCTTCCATTCCGCCACCAGTCGATGTACTTCATCATCGTCCACAAATGCGCCGTGCACCCGCTCCGGCAAGGCATTCCCCGGTGGCATATAGAGCATGTCGCCGTGGCCGAGCAGCTGCTCGGCCCCGCCCTGATCAAGAATGGTGCGCGAGTCGATTTTCGATGACACCTGAAATGCGATTCGGGTGGGAACGTTGGCTTTAATTAAGCCGGTAATAACATCCACCGACGGACGCTGGGTTGCCAGAATCATATGAATACCCGCGGCCCTGGCTTTCTGGGCGATACGCGCAATAAGCTCTTCAACTTTTTTACCGACCATCATCATCATGTCGGCAAATTCGTCGATCACGATCACGATATAAGGCAGAGGTTCAAGCACTGGCGGCGTGGTCTCAAAGGATTTATCAATCTGCCATAAAGGATCCGTGAGCGGCTGCCCGGCTTCGATCGCGTCACGGACTTTCTTGTTGTAACCGGCCAGATTGCGCACACCCATAGCGGCCATCAACATGTAGCGCCGCTCCATTTCGGCAACAGACCAACGCAAGCCATTTGCAGCTTCTTTCATATCGGTGATGACCGGTGTGAGTAAGTGCGGAATGCCTTCATACACGGAAAGCTCAAGCATCTTAGGATCAACCAGAATCAAGCGCAGATCATCAGGTGTCGACTTGAACAGCAAGCTCAGCAGCATGGCATTAACCCCCACCGACTTACCGGAGCCGGTGGTACCAGCCACTAGCAGGTGAGGCATTTTCGCCAGGTCGGTAATGATCGGATTGCCACCGATATCATGACCAAGCGCCAGCGTCAGTGGCGATTTGGAACGGTCATATTCCTCTGATGACAGCACTTCAGACAGTGACACCACCGCGCGGTCTTCGTTCGGAACCTCAATCCCCATGACCGACTTGCCGGGAATAACTTCCACCACACGAACACTGATCATCGCCATAGAGCGCGCCAGATCGCGGGCAAGATTGGATATTTTACTGGCCTTAACACCCGGTGCGGGCTGAATTTCGAAACGGGTAATCACCGGACCCGGCGCCACAGCAGTCACTTCGATTTTTACGCCGAAATCGGCCAGTTTCTGCACCAGTAATTTCGACATTTCTTGCAGGCGTTCAGGTGAGAATCCACTTTTCTGATCGTTGCGTGGTGGATCCAGCAAAGCAATGGATGGCAGAGGCTGGTCATTGTTAAACAGCGTGCCCTGCAGGTCGCGCTTGGCGCGCTCACTGGGACGGCTTTCTTTGCGCGCCAGAGGCTCAATCGGAATAATCGCTTCAGCAGGCGCGGACATTACCGGTTCGTTCTGTGCTAACGGCTCGTCTTCCCACGGCGGAATATCGCTCACCGCTTTCGGGCTTTGCGCTGTATTCTTCTGCAATTTTTCCTGCAAAACAGGAGGCTGCTGTTCTGCAGCCGGATTGTGCCGTACAGAGGCTGCGCGGGAATTGTCTGCAGACCTGCTGTCAGCAGGAGCATCGGCGTAGTCATCAGCGGTTGCGGTCAAGGCATCGAGATCACTGAGCCAAGGTTCTTCAGCTCCGGTGTCAGCGGTCAGGTCGTTATCAACGCGACTGAAAAACCGGTCAAAACCCGCGACTTCCGGTCCGGCTTTATTTTCATCCGCGCTGGATGACGCTTTTTTAGCCGATGATTTTCTGGCCGCATCCTTAACGGCCACTTGCGGCTCATCTTCTGCATCGCGCATTGGCTGAGTATCAGCTTCGTCCGCTGCTGCCTGACGATTTTCACGCCGCTGCACAGCCTGTTGGCGAAGATTCAGCAACCAACCGCCCAAACGATCAAATAAATGCAGCCAAGAGAACTCCAGAAATAACATCAGACCCAAAGCCAGACCGGCCGTAAAAATGATCGCTGAGCCCGTAAAGCTGAACAACGGTAAAAAACCACTGACGATCACGTTGCCGATAATGCCGCCAGACCCAGCTGGCAGCCCTTCACCATGCCAGATGCTCATTTCCGCCAGCGCACAGAGCATGCTGACGGACAGAACAATGCCGACAGAACGTAGCATCCAGACCCGGCCACCTGGCCGCGGCGCTTTACGAAACAGCAGCCACAGTTTGGTCATAACCAGCAGCGGCAGTGCAAATGCAAGATAGCCGAGCCCATGAAACAAGAGATCAGCGATCACCGCGCCAATACGCCCAGCGGAATTATGGGTCGCCCCTTCACCGGCTGCCGACCAGGCCAGATCGCTGGGGGTATATGAAAACAGGGCAAGCAGCAGCAACAGACTGACCAGTGTCAGCAGCAAAAAAATAGCATCATGCCGACGCTGCCAGCGGCCAACAATGGCGGAATCCGGTGTTGTCTCTGGCTGAAAACCTGCTTCAGACGTATCCTTTGGCAAAATACCCTTCCCGTTACCCTAATTCAGAGGCGAAGTTTACCACGGGTTTATCATGATTGATTGGCTAGATGAAGTCCTGCCGCCGGTATTTCCGGCCACATCAAAAGCACTGACCGAGCCCAACGGATTGCTGGCCGCTGGCGGCCAGGTAAGTCCCCTGTGGGCAGACAGCGCATACCGCAAAGGCATCTTCCCCTGGAACGATCCCAGTGAGGCCCGGCTGTGGTGGAGCCCTGCCCCACGCGCGGTAATCACACCGGAAAGCTTTCACCTGCCACGTACCGTGCGCAAGCTGCTGCGCCGGGAAACATTAAACATCAGTACCAACATGGCTTTTGATGCCGTCATTCAAGCCTGCGCTCAGCCGCGTGATTATGAAAGCGGCACCTGGATCAGCGATGAGATCATCGACTGCTACAGCCGCCTGCAGCGTGCCGGGCGGGCATTCAGCGTAGAGTGCTGGAGTAGCGACGGCGATTTGTGCGGCGGTTTTTATGGCTTAACCATCGGCAGCGCCGTGTTCGGAGAGTCAATGTTTTCACGCCGCAGCAATGCATCAAAGCTGGCGTTTGCAACTGCCGCTCCGGTGCTGTTTAACGCCGGCGTCCGGCTGATTGATTGCCAGATGAAAACTGACCATCTTGGCCAGTTCGGCTTGATTGAACTGGACAGAACCGCCTTTGAATCAGCCCTGCGCGATGCAACCGGACACACTTTGCAGCTAACACTGCCAGGCTGGCTGTCATGAAGAAAATTATGCTGTTTCAGCCCCCCGAAACCCATACATGCAGCTATCTGGAAGAGCAGCAGTCACGCAGTTTATACGTCGACCCGCACGCAGAGCTGGACAATGAAACTCTGACACTGCTGAGCCAGAACGGTTTCCGCCGTAGCGGACGATTACTGTACCGGCCCGACTGCCCGAGCTGTTCCGCCTGCATTCCGGTACGCCTGCGGGTCGCCGACTTCACGCCATCGCGCAGCCAGCGACGCATCATCAATAAAAACACCGACATTGAATTGCAGATACAAGCGCCAAGTGACAGCGATGAGCTATACCGCCTGTTTGAGCAGTACATCAACACCCAGCACGCCGATGGTGATATGTATCCGCCAAGTCGCCGTCAATACCGCGACTTTCTGGTGAGCGATTTCGGCACAACACGCTTGATGACGGCGCGCCTGCAAGGCGAGCTGGTGGCCTGTATGGTTTTTGATCAGCTGCAGGATGGACTGTCGGCCGTTTATTGCTTTTACAGCGATCAGTGGCCGCAGCGATCGCTCGGTACCTTTATGATCCTGAGGCTCAGCCAACTTTGCCTGGCGAATAAACGGCCATTCAATTATCTGGGGTATCTGGTGAGCGGATGCCGAAAAATGAATTACAAGCGCCAATTTATGCCGCTGGAGGCCTACCAAAACGGTCAATGGCTTCTCTGGAATGACTGAGCGCCACCACCAATGACGCCATATACGGATAGCGCTTTGCTTATTGTTGAAATTTAAGGCAGAATGCGCCCGCGTTGTGCAAGGTCTAAACAGGTGACGAATGGCAAAAGATGATCACATTGAAATGGAAGGTGAAGTAATCGACACGCTTCCAAATACGATGTTCCGGGTAAAGCTGGAGAACGGGCACGTTGTGACTGCTCATATTTCAGGAAAGATGCGTAAGAATTACATCCGCATTCTGACAGGCGACAAGGTGAAAGTAGAATTAACACCTTACGATTTAAGTAAAGGTCGTATCACCTACCGGGCACGCTGATGCCAACATGCCCGACAGGTGACAGCAATCAGGCTGGCACCTCCTCGGGTACTGTAAGAACCAACTCTCCGTCCTCAACCAGAATATCCACTTCCCCACCCTGAGCAAGCTCGCCGAATAAAATCTTCTCGGCCAGTGGTTTCTTAACTTTATCCTGCACCAGACGGCCCATCGGACGAGCACCCATACGCTCATCATAACCATGCTCAGCCAACCAGTGGCGTGCGTCATCATCGACGTTCAGCAGTACGCGCTTATCGTCTAACTGACCCTGCAGTTCTGCCAGGAATTTATCCACAACATGGAGAATGGTATCGCGCGACAGGGGCGAGAACTGAATAATACTGTCAATCCGGTTACGGAATTCCGGAGTGAACGTTTTTTTCAGCGCTTCCATTCCATCCGTGCTGTGATCCTGGAAGGTAAAGCCAATACTTGAACGGCTCATCTGCTCGGCACCGGCATTCGTTGTCATAATCAGAATGACATTACGAAAATCGGTTTTGCGTCCGTTATTATCCGTCAGTGTGCCATGATCCATGACCTGCAGAAGAATATTAAAAACTTCAGGATGCGCTTTCTCGATTTCATCCAGCAACAACACACAGTGAGGATTTTTATTGATCGCCTCAGTCAGCAGGCCGCCCTGGTCATAACCCACATAACCCGGAGGCGCACCAATTAATCGGGAAACGGTGTGTCGCTCCATATATTCGGACATATCAAAGCGAATTAATTCCATCCCCATCACATTGGCAAGCTGTCGTGAGACCTCGGTTTTACCCACACCGGTAGGACCGGAAAACAGGAATGAACCGATTGGTTTTTGCGGGGAATTAAGACCCGCACGCGACATTTTAATCGCCGTAGAAAGTGTCTGGATAGCTTCGTCCTGCCCAAAAACCACCATCGACAATTTATCTTCCAACTTAAACAGAAGCTCTTTATCTGAAGCTGATACTGTTTTCGGCGGAATACGTGCAATCGCCGCAATTACCTGCTCAATCTCGGTTACGCCAATCACTTTTTTGCGTTTATTGGCTGGCAATAAATGCTGCAGAGCACCGACTTCATCAATAACATCGATCGCTTTATCCGGCAGATTGCGGTCGGTGATATACCGCTCAGACAATTCTGCGGCGGCTCTGAGTGCTTTATCCGTGTAGCGGATATTGTGATGTTCTTCAAAGCGGGACTTCAGCCCTTTCAGAATTTTATAGGTATCTTCAACCGAAGGCTGAGCAACATCGATTTTCTGGAAGCGACGGGTCAGTGCACTGTCTTTTTCAAAAATTCCACGGAATTCTGTAAATGTCGTAGAGCCTACGCAACGAATTTCACCAGAGCTAAGTAATGGCTTCAGTAAATTACTGGCATCCATCACACCACCCGATGCAGCACCCGCACCGATGATCGTGTGAATCTCGTCAATGAATAAAATACCGTGCGGCTGCTTCTTAAGCTCAGCCAGCAGTGCTTTAAAACGTTTTTCAAAATCGCCACGGTATTTGGTACCGGCAAGCAGTGCTCCCATATCCAGGCTGTAAACAACAGCGTCCTGAATTACATCAGGCACATCATGATCAACAATACGTTTAGCCAGACCTTCAACAATAGCCGTTTTGCCCACACCGGAATCACCCACCAAAAGCGGATTGTTTTTACGGCGACGGGCCAGTGTTTGCACCAGACGACTGACTTCATAATCACGACCGATCAATGGGTCGATTTTACCTTCGCGAGCCAGACGATTGAGGTTGGTTGCGTACCCTTCGAGTGCACTTTTACTGCTGTTGTCAGCTTCATCTTCTGATCCTTCCGATAAATGATCAGAAGATTCTTCCGGGCCAGACACTTTGGATATGCCATGCGAGATGTAATTCACGACATCAATGCGGGCAATATTTTGCTGCTTCAGGAAATAAACAGCCTGGCTTTCCTGTTCGGAGAATATCGCGACCAGGACGTTAGCTCCTGTTACTT
This sequence comes from Thalassolituus pacificus, assembly GCF_025318105.1. Lineage (NCBI taxonomy): Bacteria > Pseudomonadati > Pseudomonadota > Gammaproteobacteria > Oceanospirillales > Oceanospirillaceae > Thalassolituus > Thalassolituus pacificus. The sequence goes on along the minus strand of NZ_JAOANI010000019.1, from coordinate 258,794 downwards.
CAGATTTTCCGGATGATTGCACATGAAAAACCGCACGCTGAAGTACGCGCTGGAATCCCAGTGTTGGCTGCGTTTCGCGCTCACCATCGTGCTCCGGAATCAGTGGCGTCGTAGAGTCGACAAATTCCTGCAACTCTTTACGCAGCTTGATGATGTCTGCACCGCACGCTTCGAGTACAGAAGCCGCCGCCTCATTATCCAACAAGGCCAGAAGCAAGTGTTCTACCGTCATAAACTCATGACGTTTCGAGCGAGCATCCTTAAATGCATCATTCAGTGTTTGCTCTAACTCTCGGTTCAGCATATTGCCTCCTAACCTTCAGTCATCTGCCGGAGAAATTTCACACATCAACGGATGCTGACAATCTCTTGCATATTGATTCACTACTGCCGCTTTAGTTTCCGCTACATCTTTCGTATATACCGCGCAAACTGCACTGCCTTTGGTATGAACCGTTAACATTATCTGTGTCGCCTGTTCAGGCGTTTTACTGAAAAAACTCTGCAGCACCTCAACGACAAACTCCATGGGTGTGTAGTCATCATTCATCATAACCACACAATACATAGGGGGCTTTTTGAGTGCCGGCTTAGCCGTTTCAACAGCCACCCCACCGTTATCGTCGGAATACTGATCTTGTGCTTGTAAGTTTAGTTGAGAATCAAAGATGTGGTGCATAGCCTGATAGAATCGTTGCATTTTGCAGGCATGATAACGCTCTGCCCTCCACACCTCTACCACGGGGACGTTTACGGGGTGTTATTTGTTAAATGCGGGCGGCACAGACAATAACAAGTGCGGAAGCTAACAAAGTGCATTCCCGGACGCTTGACGCTCTGTTTTTGTGGGGTTAGTGTGTTATTCAGCCATGGGTAGTAAGCCAAAGCTTATTTCAGTCGAAGGGCATGCAGGGGAGGCATAATAATGAAAACAGGGAAGGTAAAGTGGTTTAATAATGCAAAAGGGTATGGCTTCATTCTGGCGGATGACAGCAACGAAGATCTTTTTGCGCATTACTCTACGATCCAGATGGATGGCTACCGAACACTGAAAGCGGGTCAGGCTGTTCAGTTCGATACCAAGCCCAGCGATAAAGGCACACACGCCATTAATATCCGCGCACTGGACAGTGATAGCCTAGCCACTGCCGACAATGAAACTTCTGATGAAAGGACGCTTAGCGCAGAAGGCGCCTGACCTTCCGGCAAAGTACCGCCAAAGAATAAGCATAAAAAAACCGCCTTTCGGCGGTTTTTTTATGCTTATCACGCCTTAACAGGAGTGACCATCAATAGCAGCATTCAATGTTGCACTTGGGCGCATGGCTTTTTCAGCCAGAGATGGCACCGGACGATAGTAACCGCCGATTTCCACCTTATTGCCCTGCACTGCTGATAATTCAGCCATGATCGCTGCTTCGTTATCACTTAACGTCTTAGCCAGCGGGGCAAAACACTTCTGCAGGTCTGCATCTTTGTCTTGTGCAGCCAGTGCCTGAGCCCAATACAGCGCCAGGTAAAAATGACTGCCACGGTTATCAATCTCACCCACTTTGCGGGATGGCGATTTGTTGTTATCCAACACCAACCCAGTGGCCAGATCGAGAGTTTCAGCCAGCACATGCGCTTTATCATTGCTGGTCGCATGGCCCAGATGCTCAAGTGACGCCGACAACGCCATAAACTCGCCCAGCGAATCCCAGCGTAAGAAGTCTTCTTCCAGCAACTGCTGAACATGCTTAGGTGCCGAACCGCCAGCACCGGTTTCAAACAGACCACCACCCGCCATCAGCGGTACGATTGACAGCATTTTCGCGCTGGTACCTAACTCCATAATCGGGAACAGGTCTGTCAGATAATCACGCAGGACGTTCCCGGTGACAGAAATAGTATCTTTTCCGTCCTTCAGGCGCTGCAGCGTTACGCGGGTTGCATCTTCCGGCGTCATAATGCTGATATCAAGACCAGCAGTATCGTGCTGCGCGAGGTACTTTTCGACCTTAACAATCAGTTGTGCATCGTGGGCACGATTTTTATCCAGCCAAAAAATAGCCGGAGTATCGCTCAGGCGGGCACGGGTTACCGCCAGCTTCACCCAATCCTGAATCGGTGCATCTTTGGCCTGACACATACGCCAGATATCGCCCTCTTCAACGGTATGTTCGAGCAATACCGCACCATCAGCGTCCACGACCTGAACTTTGCCATCGGCTGGAATTTCAAAGGTCTTGTCGTGTGAACCGTACTCTTCAGCTTTCTGTGCCATCAGGCCAACGTTAGGCACGCTGCCCATTGTGCGCGGATCGAAGGCACCATTTTTCTTACAGAAGTTAATGGTTTCCTGATAGACACCGGCATAGCAACGATCAGGAATCAGTGCTTTGGTATCCTGCAGGCCGCCCTCTTTATCCCAGAACTTGCCAGAGGCGCGAATCATCGCGGGCATAGAAGCATCCACAATCACGTCATTTGGCACGTGTAAGTTGGTAATGCCTTTATCTGAGTTCACCATGCCTAACTGCGGACGCTTGCTGTAACAGGCCTGAATATCGGCCTCAATAGCAGCACGCTGATCATCCGGCAGGCGACGCAACTTCCACAGCAGATCGGCCATACCATTGTTTGGATTAATGCCCAATTCATCGAACACGGTGGCATACTTTTCAAACACATCAGAGAAAAATACCGATACCGCATGCCCAAAAATGATCGGGTCCGATACTTTCATCATGGTTGCTTTCAGATGCACCGACAGCAATACCCCCTGCTGGCGCGCGTCTTCAAATTCACGGGCGAAAAACTCACGCAGTGCTTTACGGCTCATGACGGACGCGTCAATCACTTCATCTGCCAGCAATGGCAGCTTGGCTTTCAGAATCGTTTTCTCACCATTACTGGCGGTAAATTCAATACGGGCATCGGTTGCAGATGGCATCGTGATCGATTTTTCACTGCCGTAAAAATCACCATGATCCATGTGAGCAACATGGGTTTTAGAATCCGCAGACCATTCGCCCATGCTGTGTGGATTGTTACGCGCATACTGTTTAACAGATGCAGGTGCACGACGGTCTGAGTTACCTTCGCGCAGTACCGGGTTAACGGCACTGCCCTTAATTTTGTCATAACGACGCTTGGCTTCTTTCTCTTCGTCGGTTTCAGGCTCTTCCAGGTAACGTGGAACCTTAAAGCCTTTGGCTTTCAGTTCTTTGATCGCATCGATCAGCTGCGGTACAGACGCACTGATATTCGGCAGCTTGATGATGTTCGCTTCAGGACGATTCGCCAGCGCACCCAGCTCGGCCAAATCATCAGACTGACGCTGATCTTCACTCAGGTATTCCGGAAATGCCGCAAGAATACGGCCAGCCAGTGAAATATCGCGGGTTTCTACAGCAATACCAGCAGACTGAGTAAATGCCTTAACGATCGGAAGCAGAGAGTACGTCGCCAGTGCCGGGGCTTCATCGGTCTCTGTATAAATGATCTTTGGGGTATCGGTGGACATTATTACTCCTATCGCATGGTAGCTGATTGCTGTTTCGCATGAGGCTTAACAGGCAGGTAGCTTTTGGCCACCACATTTCCTGTACAATAAAGCCTCCGGTTCGGGATCTGTCCTGCTTATGCTGGGACAGTCAACCGCATCGGTGCCGGGGATTAGTTCCGGCGACTCATAGAGTCCGGGGCGGTAATTTGTAGTTTTTCTACAAAAAATGCAAGCTAGACGAAAGAATAAGTAGTTTTCTTACAGAACCAACCAGACAAAGCCATGGCCACCCTGATACTTCTTAACAAGCCTTTTAACGTCCTTTCTCAGTTTAGTGACTCTGAAGGCCGCTGCACGCTTAAGGCGCATATTGACCTACCCGGCGTTTACCCCGCCGGCCGCCTGGATTACGACTCCGAAGGCCTGTTGCTGCTGACCGATAATGGTCAACTTCAAGCCCGTATTGCCGATCCACAACATAAAATGGAAAAAACCTACTGGGTTCAGGTCGAAGGGACGCCGGACGAATCTGCACTGGAGACTTTACGCAAAGGCGTAACACTTAAAGATGGCCCAACCCGACCGGCAATCGTCTGTATTATTGATGAGCCGGCATTGTGGCCGCGCAATCCGCCGATCCGTTATCGGGTAAACGATGAAACCTGCTGGCTTGAGATCCGTATCCGCGAAGGACGTAACCGCCAGGTAAGAAGAATGACCGCCCATATCGGCCATCCAACCCTGCGACTGGTACGCGTCCGTATAGGCACCTGGTCGTTAGATGGACTGCAACCGGGTGAATACCGAAGTGAAACCCTTCATATGCCGACAGCGGCGACAGAAAGGAAGAGCCCATCAGCCAAATCGCGCCCATCGGGTGATCGCCGTTTAAAACAAAAACGTCGCCCGCGTTAATTTGAGAAAAGCCCCCGCTTTCAGGTAAACTCGCCGCCCCTTTTTCGTCAGGATGTCTCATGTCTGAGCGCTGGACCCCACATGCCACTGTCGCCACCATCGTCGAACACGAAGGCCGCTTCCTTATGGTTGAGGAAATCAGTCTTGGGCTGCAGGTGATTAATCAACCCGCCGGACATATAGAAGAAGGTGAAACCATTGTCGCCGCGGCCCGTCGTGAAACGCTGGAAGAAACCGGCTGGCTGGTCGAGCCTGAAGGGTTGGTTGGTCTGTATACTTACACGGCTCCGGCCAACCAGGTGACTTACCACCGTTATTGCCTGTTTGCCAAAGCCTTGAATGCAGTAGACGGTGCCGTGCTGGATGACGGTATTATTGGCCCTCGCTGGCTGACCATTGATGAGCTGCGCGTAAGCACTCAGCTTCGCAGCCCGATGGTACTGACCTGTATTGAGGATTATCTCGCCGGGAAGCGTTACCCTCTGGACGTTATTGTAGAGCACCCTTAACCATGAAAACGCCTTCTGAAACCAAAGTCATTGTCGGCATGTCCGGTGGCGTCGACTCCTCTGTATCCGCGTATCTGCTGCTTGAACAGGGCTATCAGGTGGAAGGTCTGTTCATGAAGAACTGGGACGAAGACGACGGCACAGAATACTGCACCGCCAAAGATGATCTGGCCGACGCCCAACAGGTGTGTGACACCCTGGGTATCAAGCTGCATCAGGCGAATTTTGCAGCAGAATACTGGGACAATGTGTTCGAATACTTCCTCAACGAATACAAAGCCGGACGCACCCCTAATCCGGATATTCTTTGTAACCGTGAAATCAAGTTCAAAGCCTTTCTTGATTACGCCAAAGTGCTGGGAGCCGATCTGATCGCCACCGGCCATTATGTGCGCCGTCTCGATAAGGATGGCCAGACCTATCTGCTCAAAGGTTTGGATGGCAATAAAGATCAGAGCTACTTCCTGCATGCGGTTGGTGACGCAGAAATCCGTCAGACCCTGTTTCCGGTGGGTGAGCTGGAGAAGCCGGAAGTCCGCTGCATTGCTGAAGAGCAAGGGCTGGTCACCGCCAGCAAGAAAGACTCCACCGGCATCTGCTTTATCGGCGAGCGCCGATTCAGTGATTTCCTTAAGCAGTATCTACCGGCACAACCCGGTCGCATCGAAACCGACAAAGGCGAAGACATTGGCGAGCATCAGGGGTTGATGTATCACACTCTGGGGCAGCGTCAGGGCTTAGGCATTGGCGGCCTGGCCGGTTATCCGGACGAACCCTGGTTTGTTGCCGGTAAAGACCTCGAACGGAACGTCCTGATTGCCGTGCAGGGTAAAAACCACCCTCTGCTGTTTAAGGATTGGCTGACCACTGAGCAGGTATTCTGGGTCAATAACGAACCAGAACTGCCCCTGCGTTGCACGGCCAAAGTGCGCTACCGCCAGGAAGACCAGCCCTGCCTGATTGAGCGTGACGGCAAGCAATACCGCATCACGTTTGACACCCCACAGCGCGCTATTACGCCGGGCCAGTCCGTGGTGTTTTATCTCGGTGAGGCCTGCCTTGGTGGCGGTGTTATTGAACAGACCGGTGACAATGAATGATGCTTTCCCGCAACGAAGAACAAACCATCGCTCTCGCCGCCGTAGTTCAGGCCGCTGCACTGGTTGAACAACTGGCCCGTACCGGTGACATTGCCAACGATTCATCAGAACCGTTACTGCGCGCCTTGTTTATTCAGTCGCCGCAAAACTTCAGCGACGTTTATGGCAACCCAAACACCCATCTGAATGTGGGTCTGAATCATCTTGGCACCATGCTGAACCGATCCATGCAAGGGGTTAACCCCGACGTCACCCGTTATGCTCTGAGCCTGCTGCACCTTGAACGCAAGCTGCGCCAGAAGCCTGGCATGATGGCGGCACTGGGGGATGGCATTCAAAGCGCATCACGTCAGGCAGATCATTTTTCCGTCGGCCACGAAAATACCGTGGCGGCGCTGGCCGGACTGTACAAGCAAACGCTGAGTAATCTCAGCTTCCGCATTCATGTGACCGGCAATCCAACCCATCTGCAGAATGCACACACCGCAAACCGCGTACGCGCCCTGCTGCTGGCCGGTATCCGCGGAGCCATTCTGTGGCGTCAGGTTGGCGGCAAACGCTGGCACCTGCTGATAAACCGCAGCCGCTATCTGAAAGCCTGCACCACCCTGCTGCAAAACCCTGCGGACAACGATCACCAGCCATGACCAGAAAACACATTGACCGAACCTTTACCACCGCCCCGATGATGGAATGGTCCGATCGCCATTGCCGTCACTTCTGGCGTCAACTGACACGCCACGCCGTGCTGTACACTGAAATGGTCACCACTGGCGCGCTGATTCATGGTAACCGCGAGCGTTTTCTGGAATATAACGACAGCGAACACCCCATTGCCCTGCAATTGGGCGGCAGCAATCCGGAAGCGCTTGGCCAGTGCGCGCGCTTTGCCGAAGAATGGGGCTATGACGAAGTTAACCTGAATGTGGGCTGTCCCAGCGACCGGGTGCAGAACAATATGATTGGCGCCTGCCTGATGGCCCATCCGCAGCTGGTGGCTGACTGCGTTAAGGCCATGAAAGATGCAACCAGCATTGATGTCACGGTCAAACACCGCATTGGTATCGATGATCAGGACAGCTACGAGCAGCTGCGCGATTTCGTCGGCACCGTCGCCGATGCCGGCTGTGAGACCTTTATTGTGCACGCGCGTAAAGCCATTCTGCAGGGCCTGTCACCGAAGGAAAACCGCGAGATACCGCCGCTGAAATACGACACCGTCTTTCGTTTAAAACAGGAATTTCCGCAGCTGGAGATTCTGATCAACGGCGGCATCACCACCCACGAGCAAATTGCAGAACTGATGCCCCATGTTGATGGTGTGATGCTCGGGCGCGAGGCTTACCACAACCCGTCGGTTCTGGCCGAAGTGGATCAGCGCTATTACGCCGCAGCGTCAGAACACAGCGAAAGCCCAGCGGTCATTGATAAAGCCGCCATCGTGCGCAGCCTCTACCCTTATATCGAAGAGCAACTGAGCAAAGGCGCAACACTGCACCATATCAGCCGCCATACCCTTGGTCTGTTTAATGGTCAGCCTGGCGCGCGTCTGTACCGTCGCCACCTGAGTGAGCAGGCACCGAAGCGTACTTCCGGCGTTGAAGTGCTTGAGCAGGCACTGGCGCTGATGGGTTATTAATCCTCAGCGCCGATAAGGAACCGCAACAAGGAACCACAACCAGCAGACCTCAGTAAGCAGACTACCGTGGCCGGAGGCTTAGTACTTAGTCTGCAGCCTTCACTTTTTTGTCCATCTCCGCTTTCAGGCGTAACGCATCGCCTAAACCACCAACATTGGTAACACGGGTGTAGCCAAGCTCCAGCAGCGCATCGCGGGCAATGCCGGCACGACGACCAGACTTACAGTACACATAGATATCAGCCTCTTTATCCAGCTTCAGCTTGCCAATATTTCCGGCAATTTGCTGATGGGGAATATGATGCGCAACCCCCACATGGCCCGCGTTAAATTCATCTGCGGTACGCACATCAATCCAGACCGACTCACCCGCCAGTGCAACCATGCTTAACAACCACAATGCTGCGGTGTAGAAAATTTTCATAAAGCATTCCCCAAGTGTTTGTATTGAAATGATTTTTTAACAGAGAAAGCGCCGGCCTGCATTGACCTTCCCCTGCCATTGCGACACTCTACTAAGTCTTCGTACAAACTTCAGCAAAGCCTGCCCCAACAATGGCTCTGCTACCGCTAAATAAAGACTTTGGATTATCCCCATGAGCAAATTGGACGCACTGAGAGCCATGACCGTTGTCGTTGCCGACACCGGTGATATTGATGCCATCCGTCAGCACAAACCGCAGGATGCCACCACCAATCCGTCACTGATTCTCAAAGCCGCTGAGCTGCCAGCGTATCAGGCACTGATCCGGCAATCGCTGGAATGGGCCAAAACGGTTAACAACAGCGACAGCCTGATCGTTAATGCCTGCGACAAGCTGGCGGTGGCGATTGGCTGCGAAATTCTCAGTATTATTCCGGGTCTGGTCTCAACCGAAGTGGATGCGCGCTTGTCGTTCGACAGCGCCGCCACTGTCGCCAAAGCGCGTAAGCTGATTCAGATGTATGCCGACGCCGGCATCGGCCGTGACCGCATTCTGATTAAAATTGCCTCCACCTGGGAAGGCATTCAGGCGGCCCGCACATTGGAGCAGGAAGGCATTCACTGCAATCTGACCCTGCTGTTTAACTTCAGCCAGGCCGTGGCCTGCGCCGAAGCCGGTGCCACTCTCATCTCGCCTTTTGTTGGCCGCATTCTCGATTGGCATAAAGCCAATAAGCCTGACGGCGATTACCGCGGCAAAGCAGACCCCGGCGTTATGTCAGTCAGCCAGATTTACAACCACTACAAAGTACACGGTTACAAGACCGTCGTTATGGGTGCAAGCTTCCGCAACATCGGTGAAGTAGAAGCACTCGCCGGTTGCGATAAGCTGACCATCAGCCCTGACCTGCTGAGTGAACTCAGTGCCGCGCAAGACGAACTGCCGCAACAGCTGGATGACCGCAAGGCTCAATCTGACATTGCCAAACACAGCGTTAATGAAGCTCAATTCCGCTGGGCAATGAATGAAGATGCGATGGCTACCGAAAAGTTAGCCGATGGCATTCGCCGCTTTGCCGCCGACCAACAATTACTCGAACAACGACTGAGCCAAATGCTGTGATAGAACGTCTGCTGAGCCTGTTCCGTGACGAGACTAAGCGTCCTGAACCTCACCACATCAACCTTGCCTGTGCGGCATTACTGGCCGAAGTGATGCGCGCCGACCATGAGGTCGATGCGCAAGAGGAACAAGCGTTGGCGCAGGTTCTGCAAAATTTATTTGGACTCAGCGTCGCCGAGTCTGCGGATCTGCTTCGCGATGCTCTGCAACGCGTTGAAAAAGCCAGTGATCTTTTTCAATTTACCGCGGTAATTAATCAGCAACTGGATGCAGCCGGTAAATTCCGTTTAATGCGTGGATTGTGGCAAGTGGCATACAGCAGCAACGGCCTTGATAAATATGAAGAACATATCATCCGTCGTATTGCCGAACTGCTTTACATTCCCCACAGCGAATTTATCCGCGCCAAGCTGGAAGCCCGGAACGCACAGTGATCAGTGACTTAACAACCGAGTTTGATCAGCTGGTCAAGCGGCTGGAAAAACTGCGCACAGTGTTGCTGCAAGAGCAACCGGCGCTGTGGATACCGCTGAATACGATTGAGCAGCAAGCCACCACTCAGCGCCAGTTCCTGGCTGATCTTATTTGCGATCTCTGGTACCGTGATGGCCAGGACGGCCGGGAAACCCGCAGCCGTCATGGACTGGTCATGGCCAATGCTGACTTATGCGAGCACATTAAAGACATTAATCAGCAAAAAGATCGCTTCCGCCAGGCGGTACAGCAAGCTCGCGCTGAGCTGATCACTGACGATTGGCAACAGCACTACACCCAGCTCGGGCAGCGCCATGCTTCACTCCGTGAATCACTGACCTTTGCCGGCCTTAAGCGCGTGCATTTGAAACAATGCTTCCGGCATATTCCGTTGCTGGAACTCTGTCCGAAAAAGGTTGGTTTCAGCTGGTACGTTAATGGACGCAGTATTAAAAAAATCAGCGTTGCGCAAGCGCAGGAAATGTTACTGGAACTGGGTGAAGAAAAATCTCATATCCAGGTGCAATTAAAAAAACTGGCGCATTTATCAGAACACCTGCAACTGGCACAAATCCAGACACTGGCACCGGTTGTCCGCGCCAATTTAGTTTTTGATCCGGCATCGGCCATAAAACGCAAAGCCATGAATCTTGCCCTGCCATTATTTATTCCGGGTGAAAGCGCACAGCTGCCGGTATTTAATGAAATATCATCCGAGCCGCCGGTTGGACGTACGCGCCAACAACGTGGCGACCAAAAAATCAGTGCCGAACCATTTTTACCCAGCCTGCGCATTCATACCTACCGTGCATAAATGCAAGCCAATAAAAAAGCCGCTGAAGCGGCTTTTTTATTGCTCTGACAATGCATCCTGGCGCTTACAGGCGGTTCAAGCCATTCAGCGCAGCCACCCGATAAGCTTCCGCCATGGTCGGATAGTTAAAGGTGGTATTGACAAAATACTTCAGTGAATTCCCTTCGCCTTTCTGGCTCATAATGGCCTGACCAATGTGTACAATTTCGGCTGCCTGATCACCAAAGCAATGAATACCCAGAATTTCCAGTGTCTGGCGATGAAACAGGATCTTCAGCATGCCGACACCTTCCGCAGTAATCTGTGCCCGCGCCAGGTTTTTAAAGAATGCCTGGCCAACTTCATAAGGAATTTTTTCTTCCGTTAGCTGACGCTCGGTTTTACCAACGGAGCTGATCTCCGGAATGGTGTAAATACCGGTCGGCACTGAATCAACAAAGCGGAAGTCCTGCGGAGAGGCAATAATCGCCGCCGCTGCCCGCCCCTGATCGTAAGCGGCAGATGCCAGTGACGGCCAGCCGATCACATCGCCAACGGCATAAATATTATCAACGGCCGTACGGTACTCACGATCAACGTCAATCTGGCCACGACTGTTGGGCTTAAGGCCAACATTTTCCAGCCCCAAACCTTTGGTATTACCACTGCGCCCGGCGGCCCAGAGGAATGCATCGGCTTTCACTTTTTTGCCGGAGGCCATAACCATCGTAACGTAGCGATCATTCCCCTCAACCGAATCAAACTGTTCGTTATGACGAATTAATGCGCCTTTATCGCGCAGGTGATAACTGAGCGCGTCGGAAATTTCGTCATCCAGGAAATTCAGCAGGCGGTCACCCGGGTGTATTAAATCAACCTTGACACCCAGGCCGGAAAAAATAGATGCATACTCACAACCAATAACTCCGGCACCATAAATAATAATGGTTTGCGGAGTGTGTTCGAGTTGCAGAATGGTGTCCGAGTCATAAATGCGCGGGTGGGTAAAATCAATATTATCCGGACGCCATGGGCTCGATCCTGTAGCGATCACCACTTCCTTTGCATGCAGGCGGGTATTGCTCATACTGCCATGATAAACATCAATGGTATTAGCATCAGCAAATTGCGCCATACCGGTGTAAACCGTAATCCGGTTGCGACCATAAAACTCGGTACGCAGCTTAACCTGCTTAGCAATAACCCGTTCAGCACTTTTCAGGACGCGCGGAAATGAAAACCAGCGCGGCTCACCAATTTCACGAAACATTGGATTGGTATTGAACTGAATGATTTGCTTTACCGCATGACGCAAGGCTTTGGAAGGAATGGTGCCCCAGTGAGTACAATTCCCACCGACCATGTTTTTATCCTCGACGACCGCCACCTTCTTGCCTTTTTTGGCGGCGTTCATTGCGGCACCTTCCCCAGCGGGACCTGCGCCAATAACAACGACGTCGTAGTGATAATCTGCCATGCCTGTTTACTCCATCATTCCGTCGGATTTCCGGTATTACGCTACCGGTTAAAGTGTGTGCAGAGCTGTATTCAACAGCCTGCAGCCGCCATCATAGACAGCTGTTATTGTAGGTTAAAATACTTATTCCGCATGATTAGCGCTTAGTCGCATCGTAGAAGTCAGCCTGAGATGACTGCTCAGCCGCCTGCTTGCTTTCTTTTTCACATTTATTTTTATCGCCACCACAAACATCGCACGCGCCATCCATACCAATAGCGCTCATGCCGCCACAGGAACCACTGATGGGCTTACGTCCCAGCAGCACACCAACAGCCATAGCGGCCACGATCATCAGCATCACGGCGAATGCAATCATTATTGTTAACATAGTCAGTTCCTCGAAAAATCAGTGTTCGGCCGATTGGTAATGTGGAAATTGCTGGCGAAAGCGACTGGACGCCAATTCGTGAAACCCCTGATCGTCACGCACAATCATAAAGACAGCCAGGTTTTCCTGTTCAGCCAGTTGCATACCGACTTCCGGACCGGCCACATTTAAGGCCGTAGCCCAACCATCCGCCAGGCCGGAAGAGTCGTTCACGACCGTCACCGATGCCAGACGATGCACAATCGGCCGCCCGGTAAATGGATTAATGGTATGAGAATAGCGCACGCCATTTTCTTCGAAATAATTGCGGTAATCACCTGATGTAGCCACCGCCGACTCGCCAGGCTCAATCACCAGCTCGACTCCCCGTTCACCCGGTATCGCACCAGGGCGTTCAATAGCGATGCGCCAGAGTTTTCCATCCGGCTTCTGACCGGATGTCCGTACCTCTCCACCCACTTCAATCATAAAGTGGGTAATCCCTCGCTGGCGCAGAAGATCGGCCAGTTCATCCACCGCCCAGCCTTTGGCAATGGCCGATAAATCAATGTACAACGGCTTTTGCAATCGTACAGAAGAGATTGAGGGGTTTAACTCTATCGCTTCGGCACCGATTTCAGTAAGGGCTTGGGCAATGGCTTCCGCGCTGGGTGCTTCGTCAACCGCTGGGGTCGGCCCAAAACCCCAGAGATTAACCAAAGGGCCGACCGTAACATCAAACAGGCCACGACTCTTGCGATGAATACCGGTCGCATCATTGATCACATCAAAGAGATCCTGTGACACCGCAATCCAGCCGTCTTCCGCCACTGGCAAGCGACCCTGATTTAACTTCGATAACTCAGAATCCGGGTCATACGTCGACATACTGCGGTTGATTTCGACCAGTCGCTGATCCACCTGAGCCTGTACATCTGAAGCAACGCCCGGGTCCTGCCCAACCCAAAGAATGTGATAAGAAGTGCCCATCGTCGGACCACTGATACGGATGATTTCGTCCGTTGGCTGCGAACAACCCGCCAGTAATACCAGCAGCAAAACAACAAGATTACGCATAGAAGCCCCCATAAATACTGGCCGCAGTATACCGATTGTCGCACCCGCTTGCATGATCGCACCGTGGAAAATACATTTCTTTGCCTGCTGCCCCTGAGCGCAGAACTAATAACAAAACAGAATAACCATAGAAATAATCATTACACAGAATGACTACATAGTTATATTTTCAGTATCGTAATTGATTTAAAATCCTTCCGAACCCCGGAGAGAGCGATATGCAAGAAGTAATGTCAGATGAAATGCTGGAGCTGATAGCCCAGCGCTTCCGACTTCTGTCGGACCCAATGCGCCTGAAAATTCTGCATCAGCTGCAGGGGGGGGAGAAATCCGTGAGCGAACTGGTTGAAGCAACCAGCGCATCACAGCCCAACGTATCAAAGCACCTGTCGACACTGCGCACACACGGACTCGTTCGCCGGCGTCAGGAAGGCAACATGGCCTATTTCAGTATCGGCGCACCCTTTATTTTTGATGTCTGCAATACCGTTTGCGACAGCATGAAAAGCGAATGGGAGCAGCGTAACTCGTTACTCGGCCAGTTCAACAGTCAGCCATAAAATCACTGCGTGCCGGTCAGGCTTTGGACACATCCGCCAGAGCCTTCCACACTGCGCGCACACCTTCCCCGCTGGCCGCAACAAAACCCAGGCCCTGCCACTGTTTTAATACCTGCTGAAACTGACCACGACTGATGCGGATATCGTCCACCGCATGCGCCTGGGCATTGCGCTTCAGCAGTTGCGACTTCACCGTTCCCGCCACCACACTTTCCAGCTGCGCGCGCAAGCGGTCTTCACTGGCCCCCGCTTTGAGCAATGGCATAGCCCCTTGCAACAACTGATCAAGACGCACTGGCAAAAGCACTTCTTCCTGAGAAAGATTGCCACCCTGATAAACCTTGGCCGCAATCTGCAGATTCACCACCTGACGGCTGAGATTAAGACGTTGGCGTGCCGATAAAGGCTCTGCCGTTTCTTTGTTGGCTTCCGCCGCCATCGGCATGGCCGGTGTTTTGCTGACACCCGCAGGCACCCAGCCTGGCCCCAGAGTCAGCATCGAGCTGGATAAAGAGGCCCGCACATGGGACATAAGCTCTTCCCGCAGATGCCAAAGCTTATAAGCAGATTGCTGTGCAACAATCCGATGAAAGCCCGCAAGACGACGCTGATCTTCTGTCAGGTTTTTTTCTGGCAGGGTATTTTTAATAAACGCCAACGTCGGCTTATTTAACGATTTGGCGTGTACAAATTCACGATGCAGATAACTGATGCCCGTCGGCGCCATAGGGCCATAATCATCGCCCAGCAACAGAATAAAAAGGTCAGCGCTTTCTATTTGCGCGCGAACCAGATTCCAGTCATAAGGGCCGGCATCTTCGCGGCAGGCAAAACCGACGTTGACCATACCATGACGGGCAAGCTGCCTTTGTACTTCATAACGTTCCAGATCCAGACCCAGAGAATTTGAGGCCAGATAGACCAGATAGCGTTTATCTACAGGCATTGAGCTCACCGACAGCGATTCCCTTTATTTGGCAAAGCAATTTGAATTGTTCTTGAACGTCAACTATACCAGCGGCAAAAGACTGAGGACATAGACAAATCCACTGACCGTCAGCACAGAGCCTATTGTTGTCAATGCAATGGCATTAGCCGTTAACTCCGCATCAGCCCCCATACTCTTGGCCATAACAAAAGCCGCCGCTGCCGTTGGACTGGCAAACATCAGACAGATAACCCCCAGCTCGACCGAGCGAAATCCGCACCACCAGGCCGCAACAGCAATCATAACAGGCAATACCAGTAACTTTAGTGTAACGATATGCAACACTGCTGCATTTCCCTGGCGCATAGTGCTGAAGCTGAGAGAGCCACCCACACCGATTAATGCCAAAGGTAAGGTCATCGCTGCCAGAGAATTCCCCACCCGCAGCGCCACTTCCGGCAGTGCCCAGTGAAACAGACTGAATGGTACGGCCAGGGCAATGGCAATAATTAACGGGTTCGACAAAACCAGGCGCAGTTGAGCCAGCCATTGCACCTGTTGATGTTGCGCCAGAAAAAAGACCGCCATCAGATTATAAAGCGGCGTAATAACAGCCAGCAGCAGAGCCCCCAATACACCGCCCTCGCGCCCGTAGGCATTCAGACATAACGCCAGGCCAATAATACCCAGATTACTGCGAAAGGAAGCCTGCACAAACGCACCGCGCTGTGCAGAAGAAAGCGCCAGTCTGCGCGCCCAAAAGGCAGACAAACCCGCCGCCAGAACAGCGGCCAGCAGCACAAAAATAATCAGGGGTGAGTAACGCGCAATATCCAGTTGCGAACGCGCTATCGCCATAAACATCAGTACCGGCAGCGCGATATTGAACACCAGCCTGGATGAAGTGGCGATAAACGCCTCGTCTATCATACGCCGTCGGCGTAACACCAGACCCAGCAGTACCAGAATAAAAATGGGGAGGGTTGTTTCCAGGGTAAACAGCAGCGACGGCCAATACATAAGCGATCCTGTTGAAATTGAGCCAGTGACCGGCCAGCGCAGGACAAACAGTGCCAGCGGCAAACGGAGCGCCACCTTACGCCTTGCACAAAAAAAGTAAATCCGCATTACAAGCCCACAGCACCTGCGCTAAAATGACCGGCTATGCACCTCGCAGTATGATTCCGATGACCCGCATCAAGAAAAACCGCTCTCTTAAGCGTATTCACAAAGTAAAAACCGGCAGCATTTCCAAACTGAAGCGCGAAGCCGGTGGCGACCGCCAAAACACCAAACGACTGAAAGGCCGCAAAACGCTGTCAGTGTTTGAAAAATTTCTGCTCGAAAACCCTGAAGCCAAACAAGCACTTGTCCAGCCTGCTGTCAGCTCAGACAAACCGGCGGCCAGCGCGGTAAAAAAAGACGCCGAGAAGAAAGAAGTCGCCCAAAAGCAAGACGGCAAGAAGCAAGACACCCGTGTTAAAGCCAAAGGTGACACGGCAACGGAACAACCTGAAGAGCGGACCGAACGCAGCAAAACCCTGCTTGAGCAGCTCGACAGCAAAGATTTCGATAACTTCTACTGATGCCAGTCTGGGAAAAAACCGGGCTGACTCTGTCCTGTCATCCTGTCGTCCCTGAGCATGTCGCCCTGCCCTGGGATGCCGCCGATGATTATCTGCTCAGCCACGCAAGCACACAAAATACGCTGACCATTAATGACCGCCACGGCGCACTGAGCTGCGCCCTGAGTAATCGGGCTACTACAGTCATTAACTGGCACGACAGCGCTTGCGCCTGCGAAGCGACCCGCCGCAACCACCAGAGTAACCAGCTCGCACTCGATGCCGGTCAGCTCATTCTCAGCGAAGAACAGATTCCGGCGTCAACCCGACAGGTTCTGATCAAGCTGCCGAAAAATCTGGAACAGCTTAAATTCTGGCTGCAATGTTGCCGCGAACGCCTGCCGGCCGATACGCGCTACCTCCTGGCTGGCATGGTCAAACATATACCGGTCAGCTGGCTTAACTGGCTGGAAAAGGAGGCCGCCACCTATCGACAGGAGCAGGTGGTGCGCAAGGCACGCTTACTGGAGCTGACGTTCACGCCGAAGCCGGTAAGCGAAGATCACTGGAACGGCTATCAAACCGACAGCGGCCTTACCCTGTCCGGCCTGCCCGGTGTTTTTTCCCGCCAGCAGCATGATATTGGCAGTCGTGTGTTACTCGAACACACCGACCTGCCTTTCTGTGGCAAGGTGTGCGATCTGGGTTGTGGCAATGGATTACTCGGCCTGACACTGAAGCAGGCACATCCGCAGCTGGATGTTACTCTGACCGATGATTCCTGGCTCGCCGTCCGTTCCGCCCAACATAATGCCCGGCAGAATCAGCTGGATGTCAGTGTTCGCCACGGCGACATACTGACAGCCGTCCATGAAACGCAGGACTGGATTGTCTGCAACCCGCCCTTTCATGATGGCCACAAACAGCTGACTAACATTGCCGAGCGGATGTTTGAACAAAGTGCCAAAGCACTCGTCAGTGGCGGACACTTGCTGGTTATTGCCAACCGCCATCTTCCTTATGCCGGTAAGTTACGGCGATTGTTCCAAACCGTTGAGGTACTGTCGGCCGATAGCCGCTTCTCGCTGTACCTTTGCCAAAAGCGTTAATCCAGGTCACCTCTGACGCTATGCGGCAACCGTTAATCAGCCTGCAGACTGAAACCGAAGAAAAGCGCAGCCGCTTTATCAGCCGGATTGCTCCAGTGGATTGCGAACAATCAGTCCGTGACCTGCTGGCCCTGGCGTGGCTGCAACATCCTAAAGCCAGCCATATCTGCTGGGCCTTCCGCTTACAGGCGCACACCACAGACAACACTGACGATGAACGCAACAGCCAGCTGCAAGAGGGCTACTCTGACGATGGCGAACCGTCCGGTACGGCAGGAATGCCCATTCTCAAGCAGCTGCGCCACGACGACCTGGTTAATTGCGTCCTACTGGTTATCCGCTATTACGGCGGTACCAAACTTGGCACTGGCGGCTTACAGCGCGCTTACAGCCGCAGTGCTCAGGAAGTATTAACACAGCTAAGCGATGATCAGTGCGAACACCTTATCCGGCGTGAGCGTATAACCATATTCTGTGATTTTTCAGAAGAAGCTCATATCCGTTATCTGATCGATCGTTACGGGTGCGTATTAATCAGCAGTCAATATGATCAGCGAGGGGTAAACATCGTGGTGGATATTGCAGAGGGGGATAATCGTTTAAAGCAGGACATCCTTGTCCGGGCAGGCGTGTATTTCGACGAATAACTCAGGCCATGCGACTTTTACGGGCCGAACGTGCCTGATCAAGATCAAATACCGGATTCGGTGATAAATGCTCCGATATCAGGCGATATGCATTTTGCTCCAACTCACCAAAACGCACCGTTACCACGCACACGCTTTGCGAAGCACGATGAAATGAATACACACTGCCATGACCACTGATGGTGCAATCACCGGAATGACTGCGGACACTCAGTTCAAGCTCCAGATCTTTATAACGACCGGCGTCATCACGTAAGCGGTCCATTTCGGATAATTGCAATTCACACTGAAAACCCAGCGGGGTAATTTCAATAATATTACCGCGTACTAATATTTCGTCTTTTTCTTTCAATAATACGTTTGCCATGCCAATACACCTGCCAGCTGTACACAAAACAGACAATAGCCCATATCGATTTTTATGCCAAGCCCACAAAAATGCCACTGCGTAATAGCATGTAATGAATTGCGCCTACGCGGCTCATATTGATGTCTTAGCGCCAAATATATAGCGGTATTTATCTGCTGATAACCTCGATTTATACAATATCCATCAATATCCGACCGATAACGTGACCCAGTGCTCATTTATTCCGTAAGCGGCCTTATTTAGGGATATCGCCATTTAAAAGCCCCAAAAAGCCAGATCAAGAACAATGGCGTGATCCGACTAGCCAAGTCCACCCGAAAGCCATCAGCAGTCCAACTTCCACGCTGTCCGGCGGCTATCCGATCCCCTGATGCACACGAAGTTCAATTCCCCCTTACCTCCTGCGGCCGTCAAGGCTACAATCGCGCCCTTACATTCTCTGACCTGATATAACAATAATGAACAGACTACGACCTCACCTGCTGCTGACAGTACTTCTGGCCCTGATCTCCGGCTGCTCCACGAAGCTGCATATCCCAACCTATGACGATGCCCCGGCAACAGCACCGGCCAGGATGCAACACCCTCTCAGTATTCAGTATCTGGGGGTTGGCGGCCATCTGATCAAATATGATGGTGTCACCCTGCTGACCGCCCCGTCCTTTACCAATCCTCACTTTATGCGGGTCGGGCCTTTTATGCCCATCAGCACAGACAAAGAACGGGTCGATCAATACCTGCCGGATGTATCCGACGCTGAAATGATTTTGGTTGGCCACGCTCATTACGACCATCTGATGGACGTGCCCTACATCATGAATCAATACGCGACCAAAGCAGACGTCTACGGCTCCCGCACCATGGCCAATACACTGATGCCTGCCGTTGCCAAAGAACGGATTCATGTGATGAACGATTTGATGGGCAACGTCAGCAAACCCGGTGAATGGGTTTACAGCCACAGCGGCCGCATTCGCATCATGGCGCTGGAGTCCTTTCATGCGCCGCATTTTATGGGCATGAAATTCATGCAAGGCACGTATGAAGAGCCACAGGAATCATTGCCGTGGCACGCCTTTGGCTGGAAAGAAGGCCAGACACTGGCGTTCCTGATTGATTTTCTCGACCAGAACAAGCAGCCCGCTTACCGTATTTTTTACCAGGACTCGGCCAGCCAGGAACCATTAGGCCTGGTACCCACACTGGATGATCAGAAAGACATCGACATTGCCGTTCTCTGCCCGGCGTCCTTCTCGCAGGTCGATAACTATCCTGAATCCATTGTTAAAAACACCCGGGCCAAACATTTTATTCTGGGCCACTGGGAAGACTTCTTTGCCAACGACCTCAGCGGCGAACAACGTTTCGTGCGCAACACCAACCAGGACGACTTTATCGAACGCTTAAATGCCGTTCTGCCGGCCGGCAGCGACTGGACCCTGCCGGCTTTATTCAGCATCCAATACTTCGGTCCCGAAGGAGCATTACCACAGTGACAACCACTCCGATTCAGCGCGCCAGCCTGTGCGCAGCCATTGCCAGTATCAACTTGCCGCACATCAGTTTCTGGTGTGAACAGCAGGACTGCGACCCGGAGCCCTACCGCAAGCTGCTGAGCAAAGTGCTGTCTTATTTGCGCGGCGAGCTGAAATCGGAGGCCAACCTGCTGCGTTTCCACGAAGCATTTTCAGAATGGCGACTGGCCCAGAACGAAGAAGACTCACTGTCTTACCGTATTCTGGAAGCCAGCTGTGCAGCCCTGTACAGCGCCACAGAAACCCTGTTTGATGCCGAATGCGATGACCTCGACCTGCTGCGCCAAAGCCTCAACAGCATCTACGACGAAATGGACGAATTAGGCGCCGAAACCGCAGACCTGCGCGAGTACTGGCGCAGCCTGCAATCCGAATGGCAGGGACTGGTGACGGACAGTAGCCGCATCCCGCTGCCCAAAGCCTTTTTTCTGTGGCTGAAAGAAGCCGACGTCAGCTTGTTCGGGCTGGCAGACTGAGGCAGGATGTCAGTCAGGGCACCTCTGAAATATTCAGCTGTGTCCCGGCCAAACAGCAACACAGGGTGGCCGTGCCACCGCATACCATGGACCAAGGAACTGTTATGAGAAAGATTTCCGTTGCATTTAAAACGCTCACGCTGACATTAACACTGGCAGCCAGCGCACTGAGCAGCGCCTCTCCGGCATCGATGGAAACTCTGCGGTTGCGCGACCAGCACGATACGCCCATCAAAATATCATCGAATGTCCGTTTCGTGATTTTTGCTCATGACATGCCAGGCAAAGATCTGGTGAAAGACATGCTGAAAAAAGCGGATGAAAACTACCTGACGGAACATCACGCCCTGTTTGTCGCCGATGTCAGCGGTATGCCGCGTATTATCGCGCGCATGTTTGCTTTCCCGGCGATGCGCAAAGCACCTTATCAGATCCTGATCGATGAAGTCGGCAGCCGCACCAGTGACTGGGAACGCGAGGATTCAGCCGTCACCCTGTTCCGCCTGCAGGAATTTGCCGTGACTGGTTACGAATTTATCGACACCCCGGAAGCACTCGCCGCCGCCATTAACAGCAGCGCCGATGCGGCTGGGGAAGCAGTACAGACCGACACGGCAACTGAGCCAAGCGCTAACACCAGCGAAACACCGGCCAGCGAATAGACACAGCGCAAGTTTACGGCACCTTTGCCCCTCCCCGGGCTGCGACCGCTTTCTGCAGCCTGATATAATGCCCGGGTTTTTTATCCGGGCATTTGCTTTTATGACACCAGAATTACTCTCTCCCGCAGGCACCGTACGCAACATGGAATACGCCTTTGCCTATGGTGCCGATGCCGTTTACGCCGGCCAGCCACGTTACAGCCTGCGCGTACGCAACAACGATTTCACCCTCGACAATCTCGCCTATGGCATTGGTCGCGCCCACGAACTGGGCAAACAGTTTTACGTCGCCAGCAATATCGCGCCGCACAACAGTAAAATCGACACCTATATGCGTGACATTGAACCGGTGATTGGCATGCAGCCCGATGCGCTGATCATGTCCGATCCGGGCCTGATTATGATGGTCAAAGATCGCTGGCCGGATCAGGTGATTCACCTGTCGGTACAGGCCAACGTGGTGAACTATGCCTCGGTTGAATTCTGGCGCCGCCAGGGCGTGAGCCGCATCATCCTGTCACGCGAACTGTCGCTGGATGAAATTGCCGAGATCCGCCGCCGCTGCCCGGAAATGGAAATCGAAGTCTTCGTTCACGGCGCACTGTGTATTGCCTATTCCGGACGCTGCCTGCTGTCTGGCTATATGAACCACCGCGATCCGAATCAGGGCACCTGCACCAATGCCTGTCGCTGGAAATACGACGCCCACGAAGCGCAGGAAACCCTGTCCGGTGACGTAATCCCGGCCGGTGTAAACGAATTTGACCCTACGCTGGGGATTGGTCAGCCATCTGATAAGATTTTCCTGCTGCAGGAAGGCAACCGCGATAACGAATACATGCCGGCCTTCGAAGATGAGCATGGCACTTACATCATGAATTCAAAGGATCTGCGCGCCATCCAGCATATCGAAAAGCTGGTGGAGCTGGGCGTACACTCACTGAAAATCGAAGGCCGCACCAAATCACACTACTACGTTGCCCGCACCGCTCAGGCCTACCGCAAAGCCATTGACGACGCCGTAGCCGGTCGTCATTTCGATAAAAACCTGATGGACACGCTGGAAAACATGTCCAACCGTGGTTACACCGAAGGTTTCTTCCGCCGCCATGTACACGATGAGTATCAGAATTATGAGCGTGGCAGCTCACTCAGCACCCGCCAGCAATTTGTTGCCGAGGTAATTGCCAGCGACGATAAAGAGCTGACCCTTGATGTTAAAAACCGCTTCGAAACCGGCGACGCACTGGAACTGATGACCCCGGCGGGTAACATCAACTTCACTCTCAGTCACCTTACCGACCACAACGACAAGCCCCGCGACGACGCACCAGGTTCAGGCTTTGTCGTCAAAATCCCCCGCCCACAGGGCACCCGCGGAGAAGATCTGAGCAAAGCGCTGCTGATTCGCAACCTGCCGGAATTAAGCGCCTGAGGCCGGGTCAAACGAGCAGCCAAGCGGACGAACTGTGTGCAGATACAAGGGACAAGGTTTCTCTGTAAGGGAAGCCTTATCTATCGTTAACCGGGCTCAACCGCTAAACTCACCAATAAATAACAACACTTGGGGATGCTATGAAATTCGCACTGCAACCTGTGCTGTTCATCGCTTGCATGCTGTTCGGTTTTACCGTTCAGGCCGCAGACGATGCACCGCGCACCACCGTAGAAACCACAGCCAAAGCCATGACCGACCGTCTGTTGAGTGATCGGGAGCTGGTGCAAACCCAGGAAAACTACGTTGAACAGCTGGTAGATGAGTTATTACTGCCGGTGGTTGACCACGTCTATATGGCCAAACGGGTACTGGGCAAGTACTGGAAGCGGGCATCGATGGAACAGCAGAAGACGTTTACCAGCGCTTTTAAAGAAAAGGTGATCCGTACCTACGCCGGAGCCTTCCGCGCCTTTGATGGACAAAATATTCTGTTTGAAGATTCGCGCCTCAACAAAGAAGGCAATCAGGCCATTGTTAAAAGTGAGATTCAGCGCGTAGGTGCCACACCAATCCGGGTGGATTACAAACTCTACCTGAGTAAAAACCGCTGGCAGGTCTATGACGTTATTATTGAAGGCGTCAGTCTGACCAAAAGCTTCCGCGATCAGGTCTCCCTAAGCATTGAGCAGGACGGGCTGGCGCAGGCCATCTCCAAACTGGCAGACGAATACAAGAGCGCCGCACCCACAGTAAAGCTGGGGGCACGCGCATGGGGACCGTATCTGGGCAGTAACCTGCCGGGTTCGGGCCTTGCCGCCGACATCGTTACGACGGCCTTCGCGCGTGCCGGTTATCAGGTCGAACTGGTGTTTGCTCCGGCCCTGCGGATTGAAGAAGACACCAGTGCCGGCCAGCTGCAGGGCGAGATTGCCGCATGGCAGCCTGAACAACCATCCGCCACACAGATTTACTCTGCCCCTTACCTCGAAAATACGCTCGTATTTATCAAACGTGAAAACGACCCGTTTGATTACGACAGCCCCGCACAATTGCAACAGCAGCTGACCGATAAAGCCTATCGCCTGGGCATCTTCGAGGGCGTCGATTATGGCCGCGAATTCAGCCGCATTGCGCCGTTGTTTCAGTTGCAGACGCTGGATTACTGCTCACAACTGTTCCGCGAAGTGGCCGGTAAATCACTCGACCTGGCACTGGTGGACTCCTGGATGGCCGATATTGAGCTGAGCAGCAAGGAACATATTGCCAACCACCTGCAAATCGTCCCCACGCCTTTGGCGAGCCTTGGCCTGCGTGTTAGTATCGCGCGCTCTGCAGACGGGGCCAAAACCCTGATTCAGGCATTCAATACCGGGCTTGAGCGTATTAAAGCCGACGGTACCTACCAATCTTTGCTGAAAAAACACAACTACCCACAATGACCCCTCTTGATATCATTCTGGCCGATGACGACATCATCATTCTGAACAAACCCGCCGGCCTGCTGAGCGTTCCCGGTCGCTATATTCCGGAGTCCGCTTTTTCACTGCTGGCCGAACAATTCGGCGAGCTGCATGTCATTCACCGCCTTGATCGTGACACCTCCGGAATCATTGTCTTCGCTCGCCACAAAGCAGCACTGACCCATGTGCAGCAGCAATTCGAAAAACAGAAAACCCGTAAAGTGTATGAAAGTCTGGTGATTGGCCAACTTAAAGGCAACTGGGGCTGTGTAAATCTGCCCATTTGTGTCGACTGGCCCAATCGTCCACTGCAGAAAATCAGCCACGTTAACGGCCGCTATGCACTGACGCGCTGGAAGCGCCTGGCGCAGGATGCGGAAACCACCCGCGTTGAAATGTACCCCAAAACCGGACGCTCTCATCAGCTGCGTCTGCATATGCTGAATCTGGGCCACCCGATTGTTGGTGATGTGTTTTATGCCGGCGACAGCGCAAAAGAACAGCCGCGCATGATGCTGCATGCGCGTGAACTGGATTTTACCCACCCGGGCACAGGCGAAGCGTTACAGATTGTCTGTCCTACTCCCTTCTGACTTCAGGCTTTTTTTGATTTAGCACCCGCTCGGCTTTAGGCCCGGCGGTTTAATATCAGAAATATTAAACCGCCCCTCAGGCCCAACACACTATCGGGCCCGGATCATGCGCTGCAGTAACAGTACAAACAGCGTAAAAAACAGCATCCCGCCAGCAATAATCGCCAACGCAATGCCGCCAAACAGCACCGGTGCTTTCATCAGCGTACTCATCAGCGACTCCTGATAATAAAAAAACCACTGATGGTTATCGGGGAAAATCCACACATGCAGTTGGTAAAACACCGCTTTCGGGCCAATGACCAGCACCCCGGCAGCCGTTACGGCAAGCACACCCAGCAACCAGAATAACTGCTGTTTCCAGCGTGGTGCCGTACGCTGCCATAACAAACCCGCCAGCAGTAACAGTGTGGCTAAGGCAATCACCAGCGAGGTGCGGTAAAGCACATCAATCAGATTGGCCACGTCCTGCAAGTGGGTTATTTCCGCCTGACGCAATAACGCCACCGACTGCTCGGCCCGATCAAAACGGATGTCCGCCAGGCCTTGTCCATGTTGATGCACCGCCACACTGATGGCATCAAACAACTGCACATGCCCTGCTTTATCCAGCGACTCCAGACCCGCAATGTAACGGTTTTGCGGCCCGAAGCGCTCAATATGAGCACCAATGTCATACCAGTCGTACCAGAATCCGTAACTGTAATCCTGCTTGGCCTGCAGCAGCCAGCTCAGCGCCAGACAGGTGATAAAACCACCCAGCAACGTCAGGAACCATAACCCCTGGATTTTCTTCATATCAGATCCTTCCAGAAACGGTTAATACGCTCGGCCAGTGCAGACACCGTCGTTTCTTCCAGGTGAAAATGGTGATGTCCGGGCAGCGTTTCCAACACGCCTTGCGGCAGATGCGGCATCCGCATATCAAACATGCTCCGTGGAATCAGCCCTTGCTGTGCACACAGCACCAGTGCCGGCATGGTCATGCGTGCCATAAAGGCTTCAATCTGCGGCTCAGTCAGCCGAACCCGCGACGTGGCGCGCAAGCGTGAATCTGTGCGCCAGCCAACCCCTTCTTCCCGCGCCTGCAGATTGCGCTCGACCACCGGCCAGATACATTCAGCACTAAGCTCCGGGTTTTGCCGAACGCGGGCAGTCAGAGCATCTTCTGGTGTGTCATAGGTACGCGGGTTCGTGTTTTTGGCCGGCGCGATCACGGATTTGGCCAACTGCTCCGGTGCCTGTGGTGCTGGGGTCGACATCGGCCCCAGCGCATCCAGTGCAACATAGGACGCAATTTTGTCCGGAAAGGCGCCAGCCAGCAGCATACCAACCGCTGAGCCCATGGAGTGTCCCAGTACATGCACAGGCGCATCGACAACCGCCAGTAAGTCGTATAACGGTTCAATAGACGACCAGATGGCATAGTCGCCGCCCTCGCCTAACCAATCGGAATGGCCGTGCCCCGGTAAGTCCGGCGCAATCACACACACATTCTGCAACCGCGGTGCCAGACGGGAAAACGTCGCCGAATTATCAAGCCAGCCGTGCAGGGCCAGTACTTTAGGCAAGCGCTCATCTCCCCACTGCAATCCCTGCAGGGTGCCGAAACGGCAATGCCACTCAACGGACTTCATGCCAATAGCTCTCCTAATAACTGATGAATCACCGCAGCTGTCTGTTCCGGACGTTCCAGCGGAAACATATGACTGCCCGGCAACCAGCGTACTTTCATGCCCAGGCGGCTTTGCATATAAGCGCCATTCAGACGGCGAAATACTTTACTATGCTCACCACCGACCGCAGCACCGGGAACCCTGAGGCCAGAGCGTACACGCAGATTATGCGGCACGGTGCGGTAGATTTTCATTTCGATCTCCGGATCAAAGCGCAGTGCCACGCCGTTTTCTGTCGGCGCTGTTCCGCTTTGCACATAATCTTTAAGGCAACGCTCGTCGAAGTAACGCAGCAACGATTTACCGCGAAAATAATCCATGGCCTCCGCCGTCGATGGCCACTCGCTGCGCCGTCCTTCCGTCCGCCCTGCCGGGGTGACTTTGTCGACCATGCCCAAGCGCTTAACCAGTCGCAGACCGTTTGCCTCCAGAGGGGACAGCGCCGGAGAATCGAGCATGATCAGGGCTTTAATCAGATCGGGACGTTTCACCGCCACCATCAGGCTGAGCAAACCGCCCAGCGAATGACCGACAGCGATCACGGGCTGCTTGTAATGTCGCTCAAAATAATGGATCAGTTCTGATTCCAGATGACGCCAGTTATCGGTGACCGGATAGTCCGGATTGTGACCAATACGGTCAATGCTGCGTACATCGTAATGGGCAGACAGTGATTCAAATAACACCCGGTAAGTACCGGCCGGAAAACCATTAGCGTGGGAAAAATGGAGAATGTCTTTCATAAGCGGACGCAATAAAAAAACGCAACGCTAAAGCGATGACCGCAACAACACAAGGGGGAATCCGGCCGTTATCGCAATATAACCGCCGGGGGTGCTGATCAGAGGCCGTCGAGCACCGGATACCAGACGGCATCAACACTCATACAGCCTGCAGCAGCCAGATCACCCTGCAGAATCCAGCACTCGGCTGGCGACCAGGGCTGGTCATAGAGCTGACCATCAACCAGCATGGCGGCCAGGTGGCCGACCAGTGGTAAGTGCGACACCAGAATCAGATCCTGCTCCTGAGCAGTCAGATCGTTCAGCAATTGCTGAACATCACCGTCCGGCACCAGATGAGGCATGGTTTCAACCGGCAATGTCAGGCTGTCGGCGATCGCTTGCGCCGTTTGCCGCGCACGCAGAAAAGGGCTGGCCAGAATACGGGGGTTATTAAACGCTTGCTGGGCCAGCCAGTGGCCAGCCCCAACCGCCTGAGCTTCTCCGCGCTCAGTCAAACCACGATTCTGATCCTGAACGGCTCCGCTGACCGCAGAGCCATGACGAACAATACAGATTTTCACTCGGCAAAAGCCTTATTTCAGTTTTTACTGTCCGGCCAGTCCTGAAACGGAAAAGGCTTTTCATCGCTGGCACCAGACAGGTAGTGAATAATTTGCTTCACATACTCGCCAAGCGCCTGGCCAAATTCGGTCAATGACGCATTAGGCTCGCCAGATACCAAACGGAATACCCACTGCACCAGCGTAATCAGCAGCAACAGCACATCCAGCACCCGATAAACGATGAAAAATCCGACGATGTAGAGCGTTTTCAACCAAAATGCGTCGGATGTGACATTTTCTTTAAAATCTTTCATTTCTGACCTCATGAATAAAATTGCGCAACGACCATCATGCCGCGTTTATATGTCACAGCGGGGTAAAGCAAACTCCACATCGGAGGCGTGTTCCCCGGTCATCAGACCCTGCGCAACCACCCTGGGATTGGCACCATTGAACAACACCTCATAGGCACCCATCACCAAGGGCATATAAATACTTAATTCCTGCGCTTTTGCCCTGACATAACGCAAGGTATTCACACCTTCTGCCACTTCGCCCAGTTCGTCCACAGCCTCTGCCAGACTTTTGCCCTGACCGATGGCGTAACCAACCCGGTAATTGCGGCTCAATGGCGACGTACAGGTAACCACCAGATCGCCCACCCCGGCCAGGCCCAGAAAGGTGAGCGGATTCGCACCCAGCGCCACGGCAAAACGGCTCATCTCGGCCAGTGAGCGGGTAATAATCATACTGCGGGTATTTTCGCCCATCCCCAGCGCGGCAACAAAACCGGATACGATGGCGTAGATATTTTTCAGAGCACCGCTCAGCTCAACCCCATAGAGGTCATTGGAGGCGTACACGCGGAAATACGGACAGCTCAGTGCTTCCTGAATATTACGTCGTAAGTCACTGTTTTCACTGGCTATAACGGTTGCCGCCAGTTCACGCTTAGCAATTTCTTTTGCAAGATTCGGTCCGCTGAGAACCCCCACCGGGTTATCCGGACAAATTTCCGCCAGTACCTGACTCATCAGCAGAAAACCATCCGGCTCGATGCCTTTGGTGGTGCTGACCAGCGCTTGCTCCGGCGTCAGTTCGGCCGAAAAAGACGATACAACTTCACGCACCGACTTACTGGGCACCGAAACAAAGATCACCTCAGCCCCACGAATAGCGTCAAGCAAGTCGGTGGTCGCGGTCAGCGCCGGATTCAGGCTGACATCGGGTAAATACTGTGGATTGGAGTGTTGTTCATTAATGCTGCGTGCAACGTCATCGTTGCGCATCCACTGCACGGTATGAATGTGATTGTCGGCAAGAATATTGGCTACTACTGTGCCAAAGCTGCCACCGCCGATTACGGCCGCCTTTTGGATGACCACTTAGCCCCCTTGGGTTTCGCAGAATGAATTTCAGCTGTTAAGAATGGAATCGGTCTGACTCAAGAGAATCAACCAACTCCCGGAATGCATCTTTATTTTTATCGTTCAGGCTCATCAGCACACGATGAGCGGAAATAACCTGCTCGCGTGCTTTATCCTCATCCACGGCATCCGCCGCCCACTCACGAAAATCCGCTTCATCGGAGAAGGGTTCATTAATGATATGAAAGACCTGATCAAAGCCCATGCTGAGCAGAATTCGGGTGATGCCCGGATTGGGACTGGAGATGGTGGGGGTGATGCCAAAACGTTCGCGGCAAATAATGGATATTTTAGCAATCTGACCCAGCGTCGTACTGTCGACCCCTTCCGCCAGTGACAAATCAACCAAGACATTATCGAAGTCCGGGTTGTTCAGTATGCCGTCCAGATAATGCTCCAGTGCCGAGCACAGATTAAGACGCACATCGCCGATCAGACGGATCACATGAATGCCTTTACAGAAGGCCACCTGAACTTTACCTGATGTCATAACACACCCCGGCCAATGGCAACCATAGCAATATCATCCGGAACTTCGGGTAAATCATCGATACCCAGCTCTGCGCATATTTGCTGAAGATCACCGCGACTGTTTGCCGCCACCTTCAATAACAAGGCTTCTTTATCATTCAAGGTCGGTTCCGCCATGATTTCCAGTATTCCGTCCGAAAACAACAACAAACTGAACGGCTCTGGCAGTTGCAGCTCATAGTTCTGATATTCCGCTTCGCGGAACATACCGACGGGCATGCCACGGCCGGTCAGATACTCTGCCGAGCCATTCTGCAGCAATACCGGCATCGGGAAATGCCCTCCCACACTGTATTTCAGCATCAGGGTTTCCGTATCAATCACGCCATAAAACATCGTCAGGTGTTTTTCCAGCTCCGACGCCAAAAGCTCTGAATTAATGCGGTCCAGCACCTGAGATGGATGCAGCAGATCATCACTTGAGCCACGCTGCAGATTGCGGCGCAGACGGTACGTAAGATTTTTCAACAGTACTGTAACAAACGCCGATGACGCGCCATGACCGGAAACGTCGGCAATGTAAAACACCAACTGTTTGTCATCCAGCTCAAAATAATCGAGGAAATCGCCACTGAGCATCAATGAGGGAATAATTTTGTGATCACACTGAATCCCGTCCAGCTGCACCGGTTCGGGCAGCATGCGCAGCTGTGCCTGACGTCCGGCTTGCTGGTCATTGCGCAGCTCATCAAGGCCGCGTTTCAACTCAGTGTTGGTTTTTTCCAGATGTTCGCGATAGGCGTTATTGTCAGCTTCAAGCTCGGCGCGCTGCAGCGATTTTCTCAGCGAATGGTGCAGAACTTCCATATCAAGGATGGGCTTAACCAGATAATCGTCAGCCCCGAGGCGCAATGCTTTCACCACATCGTCCATAACCCCGGCGCCAGAGACGACAATAACCGGCAGCAATGGCTGTTCAAGCTTCAGTCGTTCAAGCAACTCAATGCCATTCAAACCCGGCATTTTGAGGTCACAGACAACGGCGTCGACGCTGTGCTCAGCCAACAACTGCAAAGCATCACGGCCACAGGCGGCCGACAGCACCTGATAATCATAGTCATCTAAAAAGGCAACCATGCTATCGCGGACGGTCGAATCATCGTCAATGACCAGCACTCTCGCGGCCATCAGTAACTCCCAGCATACGCTCAATTGGGGCGAACACTAACGTCATCTGCACCCCCTTGCAATCCCTAAAATCTCCGCTAACGGGCAAAAACCCTTCCGGATAGTCAGGTTTTGTAATGACGCAAAATATATTGCAGACAAACCCTTGATTTGGCAGGGCTTAAGGGGGTGAAACTATTAGCGGAAGACACTTATGGCACAGAGCATGCTGAATTTTTCTCAATGTACAAAAATTAGTCACCACGCTAGCATCGGGAGGACTCTAATAAGGAGAAAAACCATGTCCAGTCTGGCGAGAAACTACCAAGAAAAACGGAATTTCATCCGCATGCAGGTCTCGGCTCCGGCCACCCTGACGCTCAGCGATGGCAGCAGCTACGACCTGACCTGTCTGGACCTCAGCAGCAGCGGCGTGCAATTGCAACACTGCGAAGTCATCCCCATGGGCTTGAGCGGACGCCTGACGGTATCCAGCGGCGGCGGCTACACCACACCACTGGAAGCTCAGGTAACGATTTGCCGGGTCGAAGAAAATGGCAATGAAAGTTACCGCATCGGAGCCACCATCGACTCTTTTCTCTGAGCCTTAGCAGACACAAAAAAGCCAGCAACTGCTGGCTTTTTTGTGTCTGTTCTTCAGCGTTTACTTGAAGTAAGCATTGTCAGCTTTGGTGTGGTCGGTTACATCCCGCACCGCTTTCACTTCCGGAATTTTGGCAATTAACGATGCTTCAACGCCATCTTTCAGTGTCATATCGACTGCGCTGCAACCCTGGCAGCCACCGCCAAACTTCAGTACAGCCACGCCATCATCGGTCAGTTCAACCAAACTGACGTCACCGCCATGCGCCGCCAGGCCGGGATTGATTTCGGTGTACAGCAGATAATTGATGCGCTCATCCACCGGACTGTCAGAGGTGACCTTAGGCATTTTCGCATTCGGCGCTTTAATGGTCAGCTGCCCCCCCATGCGGTCTTTGGCGAAATCAATAACAGATTCTTCCAGATACGGGATGCTCATCGCCTCAACAAAGACGCGCAGCTTATCCATTCCCTGCAACACATCGCTGGCATGAACTTCATCCGGACGACAGTACGCCAGACAGGTCTCAGCGTATTTCGTGCCGGGCTGGGTAATAAAAACACGAACAGCCATCCCCTCAACGTTTTGCTTTTCCAGCAACTGAGCCAGATAATCTTCAGCATCCGGGGTGATGGTTACGTAGGTTGTCATAGTCTCTACCTCTATCAAGTGCCGCCATTGTAGCGAATTGGGCCGCCAGACGAAATACCCTAGTAAAATGGTTGGGTAAGACAAGCGTTTCCACCTCTGGTACAATCCCGCGCCATTTTTCCGGTTTAAGAAATCAGAGATTTATGAGTCAGACTACCTCTTCCCTTACGGCTATCCGCCAGCAGCGCATCGCCAGCTTGAAAGACAACCTGAAGCAACGCATCCATATTCTGGATGGCGGCATGGGCACGCTGATTCAGTCGCACATGCTGGAAGAAAAAGACTACCGTGGCAGCCGCTTTGCCGACATCACACAAGATGTTAAAGGCAACAACGATCTTCTGGTACTGACTCAACCCGACATCATCGCTGCTATTCATAAGCAGTATTATCTCGCCGGTGCGGACATTGTTGAAACCAACACTTTCAACTCCACCCGCGTATCCCAGGCCGACTACCAGATGGAAGATCTGGTGCCTGAGCTGAACCGTGAAGCGGCTGCCCTCGCCCGGCGCGTGGCCGATGAGGTCGAGCGCGAAACCGGCATCCCACGCTATGTCGCCGGGGTGCTGGGACCGACCAGCAAAACAGCATCGATTTCACCGGACGTTAACGACCCCGGCTACCGTGCCATCAGCTTTGACAAACTGGTTGAAGAATACGTTGAGGCAACCCACGGCCTGATGGACGGCGGTGCCGATCTCATCCTGATTGAAACCATCTTCGACACTCTGAACGCCAAGGCCGCTATTTTTGCCGCGCAGGAAGTGTTTGAGCAACGTGGCGAAGAACTGCCGATCATGATCTCCGGCACCATCACCGACGCCTCCGGCCGTACTTTGTCTGGCCAGACTGCTGAAGCGTTCTGGAACTCCGTTGCACACGCCCGCCCGCTGTCGGTCGGTCTGAACTGTGCATTGGGTGCCGAAGAACTGCGCCCACATGTCGAAGAATTATCGAAAAAGGTGAGCACCTTTATCTCCGCTCACCCGAACGCTGGCCTGCCAAACGAGTTCGGTGAATACGATCAGTCGGCGGCAGAAATGGCGGTTATCGTCGAAGAGTTTGCCGCATCTGGCTTCCTGAACATTGTCGGCGGCTGCTGTGGCACCACGCCTGCACACATTAAGGCGGTCGCCAAAGCGGTGGCCAAACACGCGCCACGCGCCCTGCCGACCATCAAGCCGGCCTGTCGCCTGGCCGGGCTGGAGCCGTTTAATTTTGATGAAACCAGCCTGTTTGTAAACGTCGGCGAACGCGCCAACGTCACCGGCTCGGCCAAATTCAAGCGCCTGATTATTGAAGAAAATTACGACGAAGCGCTGGAAATTGCCCGTCAGCAGGTGGAAAACGGTGCGCAGATCATCGACATCAACATGGACGAAGGGATGCTCGATTCCCAGGCAGCCATGGTGCGCTACCTCAATCTGATCGCCTCCGAGCCTGACATTGCCCGGGTGCCGATCATGGTCGACTCCTCCAAGTGGGAAATTATCGAAGCCGGTCTGAAATGCATTCAGGGCAAGGCCGTGGTCAACTCCATCAGTCTGAAAGAAGGCGAAGAAGAATTTATCGCCAAAGCCAAACGCTGCCTGCGTTATGGTGCCGCCGTAGTGGTCATGGCCTTTGACGAAGACGGCCAGGCCGACACCGAGCAGCGCAAAAACGAAATCTGTGAGCGCTCATACCGCGTACTGGTCGATAAAGTCGGCTTCCCGCCAGAAGACATCATCTTTGACCCGAACATCTTCGCCGTCGCCACCGGTATCGAAGAACACAACAACTACGCCGTTGACTTCATTAACAGCTGTAAGTACATCACCAACAACCTGCCCCACGCCAAGATCTCCGGCGGCGTCTCCAACGTATCGTTCTCTTTCCGTGGTAACGAACCGGTACGTGAAGCAATCCACTCGGTATTCCTTTATCACGCCATCCAGAATGGCATGAGCATGGGCATTGTTAACGCCGGTCAGCTGGCGGTATACGACGACCTGCCGGCGGAACTGAAAGAGCGCGTTGAAGATGTTGTCCTTAACCGTCGTGCCGATGGCACCGACCGCATGCTGGAAATCGCCGAAAAATACCGCGGCGACGGAAGCGTGCAGGAAAAAGAAACGGAAGAATGGCGTACCCTGCCGGTACGTGAGCGTCTGACCCACGCACTGGTCAAAGGCATCAACGCTTACGTTGAAGAAGACACCGAAGAAGCCCGCAAAGGCTTCGCGCGCCCGATTGAAGTGATCGAAGGCCCTTTAATGGACGGCATGAACGTCGTCGGCGACCTGTTCGGCTCGGGCAAAATGTTCCTGCCGCAGGTAGTGAAAAGCGCGCGCGTGATGAAACAGGCGGTCGCCTATCTGCTGCCGTACATCGAAGCGGAGAAAAACGGTAAATCAGAAACCCAGGGCAAGATCCTGATGGCCACCGTTAAAGGCGACGTGCACGACATCGGCAAAAACATCGTCGGCGTCGTTCTGCAGTGTAATAACTTCGAGGTGATCGACCTTGGCGTAATGGTACCGGCGGAGAAAATCCTCAAGATTGCCAAGGAAGAGAACGTCGACATCATCGGCCTGTCCGGCCTGATCACCCCATCATTGGATGAAATGGTGCACGTGGCGCGCGAGATGCAGCGTCTCGACTTCCAACTGCCATTAATGATCGGTGGTGCCACCACTTCAAAAGCGCACACCGCGGTAAAAATTGAGCCGCAGTACAAAAACGACATCGCCGTTTATGTTGCCGATGCTTCGCGTGCCGTCGGTGTGGCGCAGAAACTGGTCACCCCGGCCGCCAAGGCTGAATTCATTGCTGAGCGCCGCGATGAATACGAAGCCGTGCGTATCCGCAATGCCAACCGTAAAGCCAAAGCACTGCTGCCTTACGAAAAAGCCTGTGCCAATGCTTATCAGGGTGACTGGGACAATTACCAGCCACCCAAGCCAAATAAGCTGGGTATCACCGTTTACGAAGACTTTGATCTGGCCGATCTGGCCCAATACATCGACTGGACACCGTTCTTTATGTCCTGGGAACTGGCCGGCAAGTACCCGCGCATCCTCGAAGACGAAGTGGTTGGCGAAGCCGCCACCGCTCTGTTCAAAGATGCCCAGGCGATGCTGACCCGCATCATCGATGAAAAACTCTTTAACGCCCGTGGCGTGGTAGGCCTGTGGCCAGCCCAGCGCCGTGGTGCTGACGATATTGCCGTGTTCAACGAAGACCGCAGCGCGGAGCTGGCAGTCCTGCATCAGTTGCGTCAGCAAACGGATAAGCCAAACGATCAGCCAAACTACTCGCTGGCTGACTTTGTCGCGCCGGAAGGTACTGTCGATGACTACA
This sequence comes from Thalassolituus pacificus, assembly GCF_025318105.1. Lineage (NCBI taxonomy): Bacteria > Pseudomonadati > Pseudomonadota > Gammaproteobacteria > Oceanospirillales > Oceanospirillaceae > Thalassolituus > Thalassolituus pacificus. Next base: position 223,452 of record NZ_JAOANI010000019.1, on the reverse strand, counting down.
TGGGCGCTTTTGTGGTCACTGCCGGTATCGAAGCCGAAAAACTGGCCAACGATTACGAAGCCAGCCACGACGACTACAACAGCATCCTGATCAAAGCACTGGCCGACCGCCTGGCCGAAGCCTTTGCCGAGCGCCTGCATGAAATTGTGCGTAAGGATCTGTGGGGCTACGCCAGCGATGAGCAGCTGAGCAATGCCGAACTGATTAAAGAAAGCTACAAAGGCACCCGTCCGGCACCGGGCTATCCGGCTTGCCCGGACCACACCGAAAAAGCCACCCTGTTCCGCCTGCTCAATGCAGAGGCAGCCACTGGTGTCAGCCTGACCGAAAACTTTGCCATGACGCCGGCCGCCTCCGTCAGTGGCTGGTACTTCTCGCATCCGGATGCCAAATACTTTGGTTTGGGCAAAATCGACAAAGATCAGGTGACTGATATTGCCGCCCGTAAAGGGATGGACCTGGAGCAGATGGAGCGCTGGCTGGCCCCCAACCTCAGCTACGACCGCTGAGTTGTGAGCTGGCTGCTGCCGTTCAGTCGGCTGCTGCGGATTGAACCGCAGCGGCTGCTGCGCATTCTCACCATCGGCGTACCGATTATCGGCGGTATGCTGTCGCAGAGCCTGATCAATCTGGTCGATGCCGCCATGGTCGGTCGCCTGGGTGATGCCGCACTGGCCGGTGTTGGCGTCGGCGGCTACGCCACCTTTATTACCGTGTCGATGGTCATGGGACTGTCAGCCGGTGTGCAGGCATTGGTGGCAAGGCGCTTTGGTGCCGGTGAACATCAGCGTTTGTTTGAGCCATTAATTGCCGGTCTGCTTCTGGCGCTCGCCATCAGCCTGCCGCTTACCCTGCTGTTTATTCTGGCCGCACCTTACGTTATTCCGCTGTTCAGCGCGGATCCGCACGTTCTGGAGATTGCCGTACCGTATTTTGAATGGCGCACTCTGGCGACGGTCGCGGTCGGTATGAACTTCGTGTTTCGCGGCTTCTGGAATGGCATTGGCGAAGGTAAGACGTATCTGCAGACTCTGCTGATCATGCACCTGGTGAATGTCGGCGTCAGTTACCTGCTGATCTTTGGTGTCGGCAGCTGGCAAGGATTGGGCGCGGTAGGCTCCGGCATTGGCACCACCATCGCCCTGTTCTTTGGCAGCGCGCTGTATTTCTGGCAAACCTTTACCCGCCATCGCCAGCGCTTCCATGGCCACAACCGCACCCAGCGCAGTACGTTACTGAGCGTGATGCGCCTGGCTCTGCCCAACTCGGCCCAGCAAACGTTATTTGCCCTGGGGGTGAGCGTGCTGTTCTGGATTATTGGCCAGGTCGGTACTCAGGAGCAGGCCATTGGTCATATTCTGATCAGTCTTGGCCTGTTGCTGATTCTGCCGGCCGTTGGCCTCGGCATTGCCTCGACCAGCCTGGTCGGTCACGCCCTTGGTCGTGGTGATCGCGCTGACGCCTACCGCTGGGGCTGGGAGGTCGTGCGGGTCGCCATGCTGATGATGGCCCTGCTCGGTCTGCCGTTATGGCTGCTTCCCGATCTGGTTCTGCGCTTATTTACCCCGGAACAGCACCTGATCGAACTGGGGCGCTGGCCACTGCGCATTACCGGCATCAACATTGCGTTTGAAGTAACGGCCATGGTGCTGACGCAAGCCTTGCTGGGGGCCGGTGCCAGCCGTCAGGTGATGCACATCAACCTGTTAATGCAATGGGGCATCCTGCTGCCACTGGCGTTTCTGATCGGTCCGGTCGCCGGTTTTGGTCTGCTGGGAATCTGGTTGCTTCAGGGCGGACAACGTATTACGTTGTCGCTGATTTATGGCCTCATCTGGCGCTCACGCCGCTGGGCTCATATTTCTATTTAAACCCGTTTCAGATCAATCACACTGAGTCCTGCCATGCCAACCACGATTCCTTTTTCGAGCCCGGATGCTTACGAAGACATGAGTCCGGTGATTGCCCACCGCGGCGCCAGCGCTCATGCGCCGGAAAATACCCGTGCAGCCATTGAACTGGCGGCCCGTCAGGGAGCACAGTGGGTGGAGGTTGATGTCACCATTTCGGCCGATGGCATTGCCGTCATTCACCACGATGCCGATCTCAAGCGCTGCTCCGATGGCGACGGGCTGGTGATCCAGAAGCGCCTGGCGGAACTGAAGCAGCTCGATGTCGGCCGCTGGTTCAGTGATCAGTTCCGTGGCGAACAGATTCTGACCCTGTCGGAGCTACTGGCACTGGCCAGTCATCTGGAGCTTGGGCTGAACCTGGAAATCAAACCGACCATCGGGCGTGAGCCGGAAACCGTGTGGGCCATTCATAAAGCCTTACAGCAGGTTCACTTTGAGCAGCCACTGTTGCTCAGCAGCTTCAGCATCCACGCACTGCAGTCTGCGCGCCGGCATATGCCGCACATTACCCGCGCGCTAAATGTCGAAGCGATTCCGGCCGACTGGCAACACCGGCTGGAAGAAGCCGATTGCGCCGGACTGCATTTCGCCAAGGAGTTTTTCGATGCCGCACAGGTAAGTGCCATCCGTGATGCTGGCTACCATATGCTGGTGTTTACCGTAAACGATGCCGACACGGCGCAACGGCTGCTGCAGGCGGGCGTAGACGGCGTATTTACCGATATGCCTCAGCAATTGCAGCAAACACTGAAGGGAGCCCGCGCGGGCAGTTTTAACCACTGATCAGGCAGCGGAAAGCGGCGGCACAGTGAAGTCCGTGCCCCGCCGTATCTAGATCAAACGGTTATTTGTATATAGATAAATATTAATTTTAAGAATATACAAGCTCTGCTATCGTTCGCCGCCATAACGATTTCTCTAATAACCACAGGTTAGCAACCGGTTTTTTATGTACGTATACGATGAGTACGATCAGCAACTGCTGAATGAGCGCGTTGTCCAGTTTCAGGGGCAAATGCAGCGCTACCTCGCCGGCAAAATCGCCGAAGACGAGTTCCTGCCACTGCGCCTGCAAAACGGCATTTACGTGCAGCGTTATGCACCCATGCTGCGGGTTGCCGTGCCTTATGGTCAGATGAATTCTGCTCAAATGCGCGCGCTGGCTCGTGTTGCACGCGAATACGACAAAGGCTATGCCCACTTCTCCACACGCCAGAACGTTCAGTTTAACTGGCCAAAACTGGAGCAGTGCCCGCAGATTCTGGCCGATCTGGCCGAAGTGCAGATGCACGCCGTGCAGACCAGCGGTAACTGTATCCGCAACACCACCACCGACGAATACGCCGGGGTGATTGCAGAAGAAACCGTTGATCCGCGCCCGTACTGCGAAATCATCCGTCAGTGGTCTACCTTCCACCCGGAATTCGCCTTCCTGCCACGTAAGTTCAAAATTGCTGTGAATGCGGTTCCCGGTGCCGACCGTGCCGCGATTCAGGTACACGACATTGGCGTGAACATCATCCGCAATGCTGAAGGCCAGATTGGCTACCGTATTCTGGTCGGTGGCGGCCTCGGCCGTACGCCGATTATCGGTGAAGAAATCTGCAGTTTCCTGGCGGAAGAAGATCTGCTGACCTACCTCGATGCCATCATCCGCGTGTACAACCAGTTCGGTCGTCGTGACAACAAGTACAAAGCGCGTATCAAGATTCTGGTAAAAGCGCTGGGTGTTGAGCGTATGCGAGAGCTGGTCGAGGCCGAATGGCAACGCATTAAGAGCGGTGACAGCAAGCTGACCAGCGCTGAACTGGATCGAGTTAAGAAACACTTTACTGATCCGTCTTATTTGCCGCTGAGCGATGAACCTGCCGAGCTGACCTCAGCCCGCGCCGAAAACGCCGCCTTTGCCCGTTGGTTGCAGCGCAACGTCCGGGCGCACAAGCAAGCCGGCTATGCCGTGGTGGCCCTGACACTGAAACAGAAAGGCACACCACCGGGTGATGTGACCGCAGAGCAGATGGATCAGATTGCCGCCCTGGCGGACCAATACAGCTTTGGTGAAATCCGTTCGACTCACCAGCAAAATCTGGTACTGGCTGATGTTGAACAGCGCCAGTTGTTTGCTCTGTGGCAGGAAGCCAAGGCTCTGGGCCTGGCAACACCGACACTGGGTCTGCTGACCGATATGATCTGCTGCCCGGGTGGCGACTTCTGCGCCCTGGCCAACGCCAAATCCATTCCGGTGGCCGAAGCGATTCAGGCACGCTTTGACGATCTCGACTACCTGCACGATCTGGGCGAAATCGATCTGAACATTTCCGGTTGCATGAACGCCTGTGGTCACCACCACGTCGGCAATATCGGCGTACTGGGTGTCGACAAGAAAGGTGAAGAGTTCTATCAGATCTCCCTCGGCGGTAACGCTGGCGACAATACCTCGCTGGGCAAAATCCTGGGGCCATCCTTCGCCCGCGATCAGATGCCTGACATCATCGCCAAGATCCTCGACTTCTACGTTGCCAAACGCAACGAAGGTGAAACCTTCCTCGAGACCTACCGTCGTCTCGGTCACGACCCATTCAAGGAGGCGATCTATGGCCCAGCTCATTAAACAAGGCCAGCTCGTCAGCAACGACGAGTGGCACCTGATTGAAGACGACGCCATCATCGCGGATTACGGCATCATCAGCCTCAAGCGCTGGCAGGAAAACGCGGCCGCTCTGCTGCCGCTGGCACAGGCCGGTAAAATCGGCCTGCTGCTGAACAGCGATGAAACCGCCGACCAGATCGGCGATGATTGCCGTCAGTTTGTGCTGATTGCCGTGAATTTTCCGAAATTCAGTGATGGCCGGGGTTACAGCACCGCCCGCCTGCTGCGTGAGCGTCATGGCTTTAAAGGCGAATTACGTTCTGTCGGTGATGTTCTGATTGATCAGCTGTTTTTTATGAACCGCTGCGGCTTTAACAGCTTTGCCCTGCGCGACGATCAGGATCTGAACGATGCGCTGGCCGCTTTTGCGACCTTTACGGTGAGCTATCAGAACGACGTGAACGATCCGCGTCCACTGTTCCGCCGCCGCTAGTCCTTTCTGCCCCCACGCAGTGCTGACAATGTCAGATTCTGCGCCGGGGGCATGGCACATCCCCCGACCGTGCCGTACTCTTAGGTTTTGACTAAGCAGGCTCTCAGCAGGCCAATCAAATCACTCCAGCTGGCCTCCGGGGATTGTTATGCCGCAAGATATCGTCTTTTCCTTTTTCCTCGTCTTTGCTGGTGCCATGGTGCTGGCGACTTTTGCTCTGTTCACCCGCCAACCGCTGTTGATTGCTTATATCGCCCTTGGCGCCATTGTCGGGCCGTTTGGCATGGGCTGGATTGAACACCCGGATGAGCTGGCCGACATGGCCGATATCGGCATTATTTTTCTGTTGTTTCTGCTCGGACTCGATATGCAGCCCTCGGCGCTGTTTGCCGTGTTGCGTAAAGCCATGCTGGTGGCACTGGCCAGCTCGCTGGTGTTTTTTGCCGCAGGTTTCGCTCTGACACAGGCTTTTGGTTTCAGCACCATGGACAGCGTTATCATTGGCCTGGCAATGATGTTTTCCAGCACCATCATTGGTCTGAAGCTGCTGCCCACCACCGTACTGCATCACAAACATATTGGTGAGCTGATGATCGGCCTGCTGCTGATTCAGGACATGCTGGCCATTCTGGTGTTGATTCTGCTTGGCGTGCTCGAAGGCGGTAGCAGCATGCCGGTATGGCAACCCTTTATTGCGCTCCCCTTACTGGCAGTGGCTTGCTACCTGTTGGTCAAAGGCGTGTTACTGCCGCTGATTGTGCGTTTTGACCGCTATCACGAGTACCTGTTTATTCTGGCCATCGGCTGGTGCCTGGCCGTGGCGGAAGGTGCCAAACTGGTTGGTTTAACCCACGAAATCGGGGCCTTTATCGCTGGCGTTACCCTTGCGACCAGTCCGATAGCGCAGTTTATTGCTATCAGCCTGAAGCCGTTGCGGGATTTCTTTCTGGTAATGTTTTTCTTTGCCCTGGGCGCGCGCTTCAATCTGCAACTGCTGGCCGATGTCGCCCTGCCCGCCATGCTGCTGGCGCTGCTGGTTCTGGTGCTTAAGCCGGTCAGCTTCCGTCTGTTGCTGGGACGCTTCAGCGAACGGCGCGAACTGGCCTGGGATGTCGGTCTGCGCCTCGGTCAGATCAGTGAGTTTTCATTATTGATCGGCTTTGTCGCCGTGCAAAGCGCCCTGCTCAGCGAACAGGGCTCATTGCTGATTCAGGCGACGGCCATTCTGACCTTTGTCATTTCAAGCTACATCGTGGTGTTCAGCCTGCCAAACCCCATTGCCGTCAGCGATAAACTGCGGCGGGATTAAGCCCCGCCCGATGGCCGCCGCATCTCGGTTCAGTTGCGCATGGCAGGCGCATAGACACGTAAACGATGGCCGTCCGGGTCCAGTACGGTAAAGGTATAACCAAAGTCCATCATAACCGGAGCCTGAGCAACGGCTACCTGCCGTGCAGACCAATCGGCATACAGTGCATCTACCTGAGCGGCATCGGCCACCGGAATCGCGACTTCACCACAACCCGAAAGTTGTGTGCCGCTGACGTTCGGCTGCACGTCATAGCGCGACCAGACACCCAGCCGAAAGGCCGGAGTCGGGGCAAACAAAGCAAAAGAGTCTGTTGACTCAAGTGCTACCCAGTCGAGCAGACCGGCATAAAACTCCGCACTGCGGCGGGCATCGTTCACATAAAAAACAACAAGATTGGGATTTAACATCGGGATATTCCTGTACGGAGTGTTATCGATAATCCGGAGCCTGGCTCCAGTCCGCACAGAATATCGTCGCTTGCTGTCAGTTTTTGTCAGCAGTGTGAATGGTTTGCGCTTTTACACCGACCACCTTACGCCATTCCGCCAATAACAGCTGACGCCGGCGCGGGTAGCGCTTTTCAAGCGGTGTCAGTGCCAGAATCCGGTCCGTGCGAAAGTGACGGAAATCCTGGCGCATTTCACACCAGGCAACCAACACCCGCACGCGGTCAAAATATCCCAGCGCAAAAGGCCAGATCAGCCGTTGCGAGCCCTGACCATTCTGATCGCAGTAATCGATATTAACCTTATGTCCGCTGCGGATGGCCCGGCGCAGCGTCGCAACATCCACACGGTCTTCCATACGTTGGGTAGCAGGCCCGACCAACAGTGCATTAGCATCCAGTGAATCGCGCAGATCCTGCGGCAATACGGCTGCAATCCGGCTCAGCGCACTGCTCGCTGCCACCGCCATCTGCGTATCGGTACGCCCGGCCACCCAACGCATACCCAGTACCAGCGCTTCCAGCTCCTCCTCACTGAACATCAGCGGCGGCAGCATAAAACCGGGCTTGAGCATATAACCAACACCGGCCTCGCCTTCAATGTTCGCTCCCTGCTGCTGCAGCGTGGCAATATCGCGGTAAAGGGTACGTAACGATATTCCCAGCCGCTCCGCCAGCTCGGCGCCGGACACAGGAAAACGATAGCTGCGCAGCAGCTGGATAAGATCCAACAGGCGTTGAGAACGGCTCATTACAGCTCCGACAGAGAAAAGCGCCATACTGCCAGAAAATGACAGCATATAAAGCACTGAACATAAAAAAGCCCCGCGCTGCGGGGCTTCTTAACCAACATAGTACAAATAACAAGCAACACTGAAACGCATCAGTCGCGCTGTAAATTCACCCGGTAACGGCCAACCCCCTGACCGGCCAGAATTGCCGCCAGCACGGCAGGAAGCTCGCTGCGACCAATTTCAGTAGTCATACCCTCTAATTGTGGCAGCTGCCAGGCATCGGCTACTTTGTTCAGTACCGCCTGCTTATCAGCCAGAGGTATCTCGACCGAATCCACACCCAGCAGGCTCACGCCGCGCAGAATAAACGGGAAGACACTGGCTTCGATCTTGACGCCAGCAATCATGCCGCAGGTGGTTACCGCGCCTTCCGGTTGAATCTGCGGAATCAAGGCGGATACCAGATCACCGCCAACGGTGTCGATAGCGGCCTGATATAACGGCTTGGCCATCGCTTTACCCTTCAATGCCAGGACCTCATCACGACCGATCACCCGGCTTGCTCCCAGACCTTTCAGAAAATTTTCCTGCTCAGGCTTGCCGGACAGCGCCACGACCTCGTAGCCCTGCTTCGCCAGCAACGCGACCGCTACCGAACCCACGCCTCCGGTTGCACCGGTAACAACCACAGGTCCCGCATCAGGGCGGATACCGGCACGCTCCAGTTTTTGCAGGCTCAGAGCTGCGGTAAAACCTGCGGTACCCCAGGCCATGGCCTGCGCCATGCTCAGCGTTTGCGGCTTGTGTAGCACCCAGCCGGCCGGCACACGCACATGCTGGCCAAAACCACCGGCCGTGTTCATGCCCAGGTCGTAGCCGAACACGACGACTTCGTCACCGGTTTTGAACTGCGGATCATTGCTGGCTAATACGGTACCGGCCACATCAATCCCCGGTGTATGCGGATAGGCGCGGGTAACGCCTTTATTGCCACTGGCGGACAGCGCATCTTTATAATTGACCGAGGAGTAAGCCACATCAATCAGCACATCACCGGCGGGTAAATCATCGTCATTCAGCGTCTGCCATGCGGCCTGGATGCCTTGTTCAGTTTCTTCTACCCGGTATGCGAGAAAAGTCATAGTTACTCCTTATTTTTGGGGCTTCAGCCTTTGGTTTGCTGTTGCTTATTGAGCAGGGTCAGCAGGCGGGTAAATGCGCCTTCAGCCCCTTTCTGCACCGCCAGGCCCAGTTTTTCCTGCAAGGATTTTTTGTGCTCATAGCGCACGCTGTACACATCACTGCTGGCACAGGCGGTGACCAGATAATCGTCGCTGGTGCCAACTTCATCAATCAGACTATGATCCAATGCCTGCTGTCCGTACCAGATATCGCCGGTGGCAACCGCTTCGATATCAACACCGGGACGGCTTTGTTTAACATGGTCTTTAAACAGTTCATGGGTATCTTCCAGATCCGACTGGAACTTGTCTTTAGCCTTCTCTGAGTTATGGCCAAACATGGTGACGGTGCGCTTGTATTCACCGGCGGTGAACAGCTCATAATCAACGTCGTGCTTTTTCAGCAAGCGATTAAAGTTAGGCAGCTGAGCGACCACACCAATAGAACCGATAATGGCGAACGGTGCGGCAACAATACGATTGGCCAGACACGCCATCATATAACCACCACTGGCGGCCACTTTGTCGACACATACGGTCAGCGGGATACCGTGATCACGGATACGCTTGAGCTGAGAGGCCCCCAGTCCGTAGGAATGCACCATACCGCCACCACTTTCCAGACGGACAACCACTTCGTCTTCGGCGGTTGCCATGGTCAGTACCGCGGTGATTTCCTGGCGCATCAGCTCAACCTGACTGGCCTGAATATCACCATCAAAATCGAGAACATAGACGCGCTTACGCTTGTCGGTGGCTTCCAGCCCGTCTTTGAGACGTTTTTTCTCAGCTTTTTCTTTCGCTTTGTCTTCTTTCTTCTTATCTTTTTCCAGCGCTTTCAGCTCTTCTTTTGAATACAGCGCGTACTCAAGATCTTCTTTATGATTATCCAGCTCATCATTGAGCTTTTTTACAACCAGTTCACCATCGTCTGAACGACGGTTACGCATGCTGATGGAAACCACGCCCCCGATAACAACCAGAATGGCCACCACAATGGTGACAGCCTTCAACAGAAAAGCTCCGTACTCTGCCAGGAATTCCACGCTTTGTTCCTTAATGAATTTAAAATAGTCCGCAAGCATAACTGAATGGCAGACGCGTACAAGTCAGCGCACTTTCTGCGTTTCAAACAATCGTATGATTTTTCGTTGACACCCACCTTGCCAGCCCATAGAGTTGTGCGGTCTGACGTAAGACAAAGTCCTGACAGGATGCTGATATGCGCCTCACCCATCAGCAGATCTCCTGTCTTTTGTAGCAATAATAAGGAAACCGTTATGGCATCTGTTGCAGAAATCATCGAAACCATGAACAGCAAGTTCAACGCCGCTGCTGCTGCTGGCGTTGATCTGATCTTCCAATTCAACATTGAAGACGGCGAAACTTACCACCTGATCGTTAAAGACGGCACTTGTGCTGTTGCTGAAGGTGCTAACGACGACGCTAACGTTACTCTGATCATGAACACCGAGACCTTCGCTGGTATCGCTTCTGGTGAGACTGACGGCATGCAAGCTTTCATGTCTGGTCAACTGCGTGTTGAAGGCGACATGATGCTGGCAACCAAGCTGGGCGAATTCTTCCCTGCTTAATTGCTGAATGCATAAAAAAAGCGACCTTCCGGTCGCTTTTTTTATGCCTGCTGTTTATGCCCGCCACCTGAACAGGCATTGCTGATTACCACTCCCCCTGAAGCGCCTGCTCCGCCACATCGTTCAATGGCCGGGCAATGAGTCCTTTCGGTGTTAACTGCACGGAATACACAGCACCATTAACCAATGGCATATACACAGCACTGCCAAACTGAGCATCCAGCCAAAGTTTATGATGACGCAACGAGTCCCACAGATCGAACCAGCGTGACTCCGCCAGGCTGTAAACGGTGCGTTCTGCCGTGCGTTCCTGCTCCAGTGAGAGATAGCGGCCAGAAAGGCGGTCAAGACGGTATAACGGGCTGGCACCAAGTGCGGCAAACGGTCCTTTCCAGACCAGTAAACGTACATCCAGCTGCCACTGATCTCCCAGAATCTTAAAGCGACGCTCCTGGTTATCGTTATCCACCAGGGTCAGATCAAATACCTGATCATCCAGCTGATACACGCTGACACTGACCAAAGGCTCTTCTTTAAGCAGCTGCTTATAGCTCCAGACATCAACCAGCATAAACACTGCAATGACACTACTGATAAGCAGAATCAGTCCGGCGGTACCTTTCAGCCATTGGATAAACCAGTCGCGTCCCCACCAGAGCACAACGATAACGGCCAATGCGACCAGCAGAAAGACGAGCGTAAAACCCGTCAGGCTTCCTTGCAGCATGTTAATTCCTCAGATGCGAAATACTTTCCCTGGCCAACTGCAGGGCTTCTTCTGCTCCTGCGGACTGCCCATTGAGGGAGTCAAGGAAGTATTCAATGGCGGTGATCGCATCAGCAAAAGCTTCCATTTTGGCTTCTGACGGCGGCAGATCTTCTTCCAGAACCTGTTTGGTGACGAAGGTATCGAGATCAATCAGCATGTTGTATACCGATTCTTTCTCCAGAAACATCATGGCACCGGCCACATCGATCAGGCTCTTACCGACGTTACGCACGTGCAATTTATCGCCACTGGAATCCAGATAAGCGCCAATGGCACGTTTGATCATCGTTAATGCGGTCATTGATTCGGACAGTACGGCAATTTTTGCCTCGCTGAGACTGACCGGATCAACCAGTGAATCTTTCTCCAGACCCTTGTGCGTCAGTGCGCGCATCGCCTGTTCTATGTGAATGATTTCATCGGCGATAAAGGCCATATCCCCCACGACACCTTTGGCGCCTACGTCGCGCAAGCGCTGACACAAGCGACTGGTGCGCTCTGCGGCTTCACCCAGATTGGTAATCTGCAGCGTATCGCCAATGCGGGACAGTGATGAAATCAGCTCTTCGTAGTTGGCTTCGCTGACGTCGGTACGTTCAAACAGATCCACCAGATCTTTAACCGACTGCAACTCTTCCTGCAATGCATCGGACAGCGATTCCAGCGCCGATTGATCCGGGCCGGACAATTTGGCCCGTGATACGGCCAGTTGTGACTCTTTAATGCTGCGATCGATGTGGAAATCCTGTTGCAGCTGATACAGCAGTTCCGTGTCCGGCTCTGCTAAGGCAACGATGTATAAAAACTCTTTCAGTAACCAGTCCGGCAGCTTTTCATTAAAGGCCTTGCCTTCGGTATCCTGGATTTTACGCACCTGACGGTCCAGCGTACCGAGCAGTGACAAGCGCTGCGGTGTCATTTCGAACGCATCCTGGGAAAGCGATTCCAGTGCACCGCTGACCACGGACCAGAACAACCAGGCAGCGCCGCCACGACTGGCGCGCTCAAAGCGGCGAACAGCACGCAACATTACCTGCAGAGGCCCACGGCGACCGTTGCCACGCATCAGGCCAATCAAACCAAGCTGATAAAGCTGGCGGGCACGACGATAAGGGAAACTTGCAGCACCGGCTTCAGCCGGTGGGATTGTCAGTTTGGGACGCAGGTTAACCAGAAAGAAGTAGGCTTCCGGCAACGGTTTTTCCTGACGCTCTTTACGCACCAGATTAATGGTCGGCAGTAACAGACTCGGCGCAACCGGGTCACCACTGACAACAAAATCCACGTAGCGCTTAAGAAAAACGATGGCCTGGGTAAACGCCGACAGAGTGGATTCAGACACACTCTGGTTACGCACGACCCGTCCGGTTTCTGCCAGCTCCTCGCACAGACGCTCGCCTGCCCGGAAATCCAGCATTTTGAAAGTACCCCGTACCTGCTGCACTTCCTCAAGGAAGGCACGCAGGTTATCGGCGTTTCCATGTTCTGAGTACACATCAAGCTGCGCGGCAGCCTGATCCAGTGCATTGGCAATTTCAGCCTTCACCAGATTCAGTGAGGCAGCAAATTGTGTGATTTCACTTCCTGTCGATATATCAGCCATTACTAGCGTCATTCATTGTTATGATCATGTGATTCTAACGACTATAAGAGCAAAGCGCGAAGCGTTTTCAGCAAAGGCTTGCCCTTCAACTATACTGGGGTCACAAAAACCCACTTGGCAATTCAGACAAACGGGGTCAGCTTTGGTTTCAACGGCTCAATATGTACGACTCACCTTAAGGATGAGTTGCAAATAATTGAAAACCCATTAAATTGCGCACGCGCTTAGCCCTTCGGCCTGATCAAAAGGAATTCCACCATGCAGTCCTCCCTGCCCGCTGCTTTTGTCAGTAATTTTCTTGGCAACGCTCCGCTCTGGTACAAAAAAACGATTCTGGCCTTTCTGGCCCTGAACGTTGTCTTTCTTTATACCCTTGGTTCTTACATAACCGGCTGGATTCTGATTCTTGAATTCATTTTCACCCTGGCAATGGCGCTGAAATGTTACCCGCTTCAGCCGGGTGGCCTGCTGGCCATTGAATCGATCCTGCTCGGCATGGCCAGTCCGGAAATCGTTTACGAAGAAACTCTGGCGAATTTTCCGGTGATCCTGCTGCTGATGTTTATGGTGGCGGGCATTTACTTTATGAAGGATCTGTTGCTGTTCGTATTCACCAAGATTCTGCTCGGTGTGCGCTCCAAAATGGTTCTGTCGTTTCTGTTTTGTGTGGTCGCCGCCATCCTGTCAGCCTTCCTTGATGCACTGACCGTGACCGCAGTGCTGATCAGCGTATCGGTGGGTTTTTACAGCGTTTATCACAAAGTGGCGAGCGGTAAGAACTTCAACAACGACCACGATCATGGCAATGATGATGACTTAAAAGAGCAGCACCGCCTTGATCTCGAAAGTTTCCGCGCATTCCTGCGCAGCCTGATGATGCACGGTGCGGTTGGTACTGCACTGGGTGGCGTTTGCACGCTGGTCGGCGAGCCACAAAACCTGTTGATTGCGAAGGTTGCCGGCTGGGAGTTTGCAGAATTCTTCACCATGATGGCACCGGTTACGATGCCGGTATTGGCCGCAGGCCTGCTGACCTGTCTGTTGCTGGAAAAGATGAGCTGGTTCGGTTATGGCGCAAAACTGCCGGACGATGTGCGCAGCATTCTGGAAAATTTCAACGAAGAACAAAAGCAGCACATGACTCAAAAACGGATCGCACAGCTTTGGGTTCAGGGTTTGGTTGCGCTATTTCTGGTCGTTGGCCTGGCCATGCATCTGGCAGAAGTCGGCCTGATCGGTTTACTGGTGATCGTATTGCTGACCGCTTTCAATGGCATTATTGAAGAGCATCAGCTGGGCAAAGCCTTTGAAGAAGCGCTGCCATTCACCGCCCTGCTGGTGGTGTTTTTCTCTATTGTTGGTGTTATCCACGCCCAACACCTGTTTACCCCAATCATCACCTGGATTCTGAACACCGATAATGTGTCGACGGCGGCCCAGCCTGGCGTGTTCTTCCTCGCCAACGGTGTTCTGTCGATGATCAGCGATAACGTATTTGTTGCGACGGTTTATATCTCAGAAGTGAAAGCCGCTCTGACGGCGGGCGATATCACCCGCGAACAGTTTGACTTACTGGCGACGGCCATTAATACCGGCACCAATCTGCCAAGCGTCGCCACGCCAAATGGCCAGGCAGCGTTCCTGTTCTTGCTGACATCAGCATTAGCCCCGCTGATTCGTCTGTCTTATGGCCGTATGGTGGTGATGGCTCTGCCATACACCATTGTGATGACCGGCGTTGGCTATTTTGCGGTAACGCACTGGCTCTGAGAATTCAGAGCCGAACGGTTATACTCTCAACGGCGCCAGATGGCGCCGTCGCTTTTTTTATCAATCAGATCGAGCATTTTCTCATGCGCGGCGGTTTCTTCCGCACTGGCGCGGATGATGCGTTGATTGACGGCATCCAGATCGATGTCACCGATATCAATCACCACCTCTTCTTCTTTTTTATCTTCTTCGACCGCCAGGGCCAGAGCCGTCTGGCCGCCGGTCATGGTCAGGTACACATCGGCCAGAATCTCGGCATCCAGTAAGGCGCCGTGCAGATCACGATGACTGTTGTCGATACCGTAACGCTTACACAACGCATCGAGGCTGTTACGCGCTCCGGGGTGCAGATCACGAGCCATTTTCAGGGTATCGAGAACGCCACAGAAATCCCGTGTCAGCGACAGATTCAGACGCCGGAATTCCGCATCCATCATCCCCACGTCGAACGCTGCGTTATGGATCACCAGTTGCGACCCGGCGATGAACTCGCGGAATTCATCAGCCACCTGCGCAAACACCGGCGCGCCCTGTTCGACCAACCATTCGTTGGTAATGCCGTGAACGGCGGCGGCTTCCGGATCGATATCACGCTGCGGATGAACATACACATGGTAATGCCGCCCGGTCAGCTTGCGTTCAAAGATTTCAACACAGCCAATTTCAACAATACGGTGCCCTTCGCCAATACCGGTCGTTTCAGTATCCAGTACAACCTGTCTCATGCTTTCACTCCGGCTACCCCTTTATTGGCCAACTGGTCAGCGCGCTCGTTTTCCGCGTGACCGGTATGGCCCCTTACCCAGCGCCATTCAACCTGATGACGCTGACATTCAGCATCCAGCTGCTGCCACAAGTCCTGATTTTTAATCGGCTGTTTTGCGGCATTACGCCAGCCCTTTTTCTTCCAGCCGGCCAGCCATTCGTTAATGCCCTTCATCACATACTGAGAATCCGTGGTCAGCACCACGCTGCACGGGCGTTTAAGAGCTTTAAGCCCTTCGATCGCTGCCATCAGTTCCATGCGGTTATTGGTGGTATTGGCTTCGCCACCGAAGAGTTCTTTTTCCACATCGCCGTAACGCAGCAATGCTCCCCAACCGCCGGGGCCAGGATTACCTTTACAGGCGCCATCGGTAAAAAGATGGACTTTCGCAGTCATGTTATTTTCCACAATGTTGAGTTCCGGCCACGCTGGACGCTACCGGTGATGCCATGCCGAAACTGGCTTCAGGCAGTTGCCAGCGCCGCGGCCGGATCGGAGTCAGACCGGCTACCGTTTTGCGGGCCACCAGAACATAGGCATTGGCGGGCAGCCAATGCGTTCCGGCCAGCACACGGTCGATACGGCGGCTGACCGATTCAGAAACGATACTCAGTGGCCAGGTATGGGCAACCGGTGATACCTGCTCGACCCGGAAGTCCAGCAACAACAGCCAGTCACGCAGACGCGACTCACTAACCGGATTCGTCAGCCACGGCAATTCCGTTGAAAAGGTTCTGAGCCAGCGTATTCCGCCCCACCAACTGTAAGGATTAAAGCCAACGACGATCAGATAACCGTTCGGCATAACCGTACGGGCCGCTTCGCGAATCATCTGATGTGGACGGTGGCTCATATCGAGCGAATGCTGCAATACCACCACATCAAGACTTTCATCGGCAAAAGGCCAGGCACCATCGCGCATTTCACCCTGAGCGGCGACCACACCACGCTGCCATGGCAAGCCCATACGAAAACTGTGCTGTAAGCGGCTGCGCTGCAGAAACCGGGGATCAGAATCAATGCCGGTGTACAGCAGATGGCCGCCGTGTAACTGGCTGACCCAATCGCGCAGCCAGCCGGCTTCCAGCGCCAGCAGGCGTTGTGTTGCCGGGCGTTGCAACCAGCGTTGATATATTTCCGGTTTAATCCGGCTGCCGACGGTATTCATATAACCTCGTTCGCTTGCTACACGCCGCCCTGGAAACTAGACTGGCCGGCCACGTAGCGACATTGTAATCACATGCAGCAATTCACTCTATTACTGTCTGCCCTTTTTATGGCGGGTTGTAGCCAACTGGCAACCAAAGCAGACAGCGAGCCGGAACAGAAGCGTTCCGACATGGTCCTGACGGTTATTGAAGACTGGCAGCCGCAGGATGTTTCCCATACGACCTATGAAGATATCTGGCAACGCATCATTGCGTCTTACCAGCTGGATACCAACATCGATAATCCAAGAATCGCAGCCCAGCTTAACTGGTTTAAGTCTCATCAGTCCTACATGGACCGGGTGGCCGAACGGGGCGTGCGTTATCTGCACTTTATTGCGGAGCAGATTGAAGCGCGCAATGTTCCCGGCGAGCTGGCGCTGCTGCCGATTGTCGAAAGCGCTTTTGATCCGTTTGCCTATTCCCATGGTCGCGCCTCGGGTGTTTGGCAGTTTATTCCGTCAACCGGGCGTGATTTCGGTCTGCAGCAGGATTGGTGGCACGACGGTCGCCGCGACATCCGCGCGGCAACCGAAGCCGCCCTGATGTACCTGGATGCTCTGCAGCGCGAGTTTAACGGCGACTGGCTGCTGGCGCTGGCGGCCTATAACTCCGGTGCCGGTACCGTACGCAAAGCCATGCGTAAAAACCGCGCCCGTGGCCTTGCCACCGATTTCTGGTCACTGGATCTGCCGAAAGAAACCCGCGACTATGTACCCAAGCTAATTGCCCTGGCCAAGCTGGTCAAATCGGCCGAAGAGTATCAGATAACGCTGCTGCCAGTGCCTGACGAGCCTTACTTCGCCGTGGCCGAAACCGGTGGTCAGATTGATCTGTCTCAGGTGGCAGAGCTGTCCCAGACACCACTGGATGAAATCTATAAACTCAATCCGGGTTTTAATCGTTGGGCAACCCGCCCCAGCGGTCCGCACGAAGTGCTTATTCCGGTCGCTCAGTACGATGTGTTTACCGAGCAACTGGCGAGCCTGCCAGCCAGCGCTCGTCTTAAATGGCAACGCTACGCTGTCCGCAATGGCGACAGCCTGATTACCATTGCCAAGCAATTCCATACCACCCCGGACGCACTGAAACAGGCCAATGGCATCCGCGGCAATATTATCCGCGCCGGCGAACAACTGTTAATTCCGGGAGCCTTCAAAAGCCAGGACAGCTATTCGCACAGCGTGTCACAGCGCCTTGATCGCCTGAAGACACTGCGCCGTCCGGGCAACAGTGAGCGCGTGGAATACCGTGTGCGCTCTGGTGACAGCTTCTGGGAAATTGCCCGCTCACACGACGTTAAAGTCAGTGATCTGGCGCGCTGGAATGGCATGGCGCCCGGTGATCCACTGCGTGCAGGACAATCGCTGGTTATCTGGAGCAAAAAGAATATGCCGGGTAAGCGCGAGGTGATCCGCAAGGTGAACTACCGTGTCCGCTCGGGGGATTCGCTGGCGCGTATTTCGCAGAAGTTCAATGTCCGGATTTCCGATGTAAAACGCTGGAACTCATCGCAGGTGAAAGAAAAGTACCTGCAACCGGGCCAGACGTTAACGCTCTATGTGGATGTTATGCGTTAAGCGACATGCCATTATTAACGCAATGGACACAATATGTGGAATAACAACGGATTGCCAAAGTACAGGCACTGCCCATAGGATGGGCAACATGACGTTAACACCGTGCCCCAACAGATCAGCCCTGCTGCTAAGTACCCTGATCAGCCTTTTATTGTTCTGCAGCAGCTCCCGCGCCAGCTTCCCGGTCGCGGTTGCAGACAAACCCAGCAGCGAACTCGCCGAAGTCGCCTGGCAAAGCAATAACAGCAGCGCCAGCTGGAGTGACAGCCGCGCAAAATCAGCCGGCATCTTGCGTCAGGTGCTGCTGCAATTTCCACCAAACCTGCGCCGCGCAGGTCCGCAAACACCGCATAATTTCAGCGCGATACTGGAAAAGCTCCAGCTGCCCCTGGTTGCCCGTCACCCTCAGGACTCGCAGTGGATTCCCATGCTTGCCAGTCGCTGGCGCTTAAATGAAAAAGCTGATCGCCTGTACTTTGAGCTGGACGCTGACGCCCGATGGTCCGATGGCGTTGCCGTTACCACCGACGACATCCGTTTCACAATGCAGTTTTTAGGCAATCCTGCCACTGCTGCCAACTGGCAGGCAGAACAACTGCAGCGCCTGGTTAAACAACTGGAGATATTTGATCAGCAACGTTTTGCTTTTGTTCTGCACCAACCCGCAAGCGCCGCGACGATTAATGAGCTTGCTTCGCTGCGGCCATTTGCAGCGCATATTTATCGCAACGCCAACGGCTGGCCCAAGAGTTTCAACTGGTATCCCGAACCAACTACCGGGCCTTATTATCTGGCGCAAATCAGTCACAACGCACACATTGTTCTGCGTAAAACCAGCGACTGGTGGGGACTGAATAAAACCTATTTCAAACATCGTTTTAATGTTCGCCGCATCAACCTGCGCATGCCAGATAATAACCATCCGGCAATAGACCTGCTGGAACGTGGCGAATTGGATACGATGACCCTTAACAACCCGGAAAATTGGCAATCGGCCAGAATGACACAGCTGAGCCAAAATAAACGCATCGACCGGATTCAGTATTATCACCAGGCTCCGCTCCCTATGAATGGGCTGCTGCTGAACGCCGACAATCCATTATTGAAAAAAAGCGCTCAGCGCAGGGCCGTATTAAACGCTGTTGATCTGGAGCGCGCCGTCACCAGCCTTAACGGCGCCGTAAAACTTCAGCCTTATTTTAATCCTGTGGGCGGGAAAAAATCGGCAGAAACAGATTCCGCCGCCTCTTCCTTACCGGCGGCACTGACTCTGCTTTACAGCAATAATCAGGATCTGAGTTTTCTGAATTTTCTGCAACAACAGGCGGTGTCTGCCGGGCTGAATTTACATCTGGAAAATGTATCGCCGGAAGTATTACGCAGTGCCCTTGCCTCCGCAGACTATGACCTTGTCTGGCTCAGCTTTACCGCGCCGTTAAATAGCGATGGATTTCTATCGTTATTCCAGCCTGATAAAGGCCAGATATTGATAGCCGGTAAAAAAATCGGCCAGCTTTTAGCGAAGACAGATAAAAATCCGGACCAGCAAGCCGCGCAGACGGAGCAGATTCTATTAGATGAAGCCATCTTCAGTTATGGCTATGGTTTTCCTTACAGCCGTTCGGCCAACTGGCAATGGGTCAAACTGCCAGAGTTGCCGGGAACGCGCATCAGCAGCGATTTATTTGATCCGTTTGATCCCGTCACCGGAGGACTTTTCTGGATCGACCGCAAGCAACGCGCTGACATATTGGCGCAACCTGAACGTGCTAAAAACAGCGACAGCCAACCCAACATTAATATTCAATACAGGCTGAACCCTATTCAGCCGTGATAATCACAACCGACTGTTTCAGTCCGGAATAAAAAGGATCTCAACATGGGTATGTTAACCGGTAAAAAAGCTTTGATTGTTGGTGTTGCCAGCAAACACTCGATTGCTTATGGCATTGCCGATGCTTTCCACCGTGAAGGTGCAGAGCTCGCCTTTACCTATCAGGGTGAAAAATTAAAAGAACGCGTAGAAAAAATGGCCGCAGGCTGGGATTCAGATATCTGCCTGCCGTGTGATGTGGCCTCTGATGAAGAAATTGCGGCGGTATTCACCGAGCTGGAAAAGAAATGGGGTCATCTGGACATTCTGATTCACTCAGTGGGCTTTGCACCGGCACACGAGCTGGACGGTGACTATCTGAGCGTGACCACCCGCGAAGGTTTCCGTATGGCACACGACATTAGCTCATACAGTTTTGTTGCACTTGCCAAAGGCGCCCGCCCGCTGATGCAGGGACGTAACGGCGCCATGCTCACCCTGACCTATCATGGCTCGCAACAGACGCTGCCGAACTACAACGTCATGGGACTGGCAAAAGCCTCCCTGGAAGCCTCTGTACGCTATCTGGCAGGCTCTCTCGGAAAAGAAGGCATTCGCGTTAATTCCATCTCGGCTGGTCCGATTAAAACGCTCGCTGCCGCCGGTATTAAGAGCTTCCGCCGCATGCTGAAAAAGAATGCCGATCGCGCGCCACTCGGACGCAATATCACCATTAATGAAGTAGGCAATACCGCCGCCTTCCTGTGCTCTGACATGGCGTCAGGGATTGCCGCGCAGAACATTTACGTCGATGGTGGTTTCAACAGCTGCGCTATGAGCGTGGATGAAATGGAAGAGTAATGAATTGGCGTAACAAATACTGAATAAAAGACGATAAATTAGAGACAATAAAAAAGGGGCCTGAGCCCCTTTTTTATTGTCTGAATGCCGGAGTTTAAACCGGCATCAGATATTACGAACCAGAACGTTCGATCTTGGTAGCAGACTTAGCCCATGCCTGATAGCTCAGCATGTCTGCACGGCTGTTTTGCGCACGACCCGATTCCTTGGCTTCATCACTCAACGCCATATCCTGCCAGTTTTTAGCATCAACAGCATCCAGCGTTACCACGGTAAAACCGCCCGGAGTTTTTACAACATCCGACTGGCCAACAGTGAGCGCAAAGGCTTTCTGCTGTGCCAGACGAGGGGCTTCACTGGACTGCTGGAAGGTCGCAGAGACTTTCTTCCAGGCTTTGGCCTGCTCTTCACCGCTGACAATAGCATCGGCAAGCACACGCGCCTGCGCCAACGCTCGTTCGCGCTTCAGATTCGCCACAACCTGAGCCTTAACGTCAGACAGTGGTTTAACCGAGGCATCGTTATGTTCGCTGACCGCCAGAACAACAGCGCCATCCTGCAACTCAACAACTTCGCTGATTTGCTTGTCCAGCATTACATTCTCCTGGAAAGCGACCTGACGAACACCTTCGTTCAATGCAATACCGTTTCCATTCTGGCGACTGAAAAAATCCGTGCTCTGCAATTCCAGATTAAGGGCACTGGCAACATCAGCAATGGACTCAGCAGAGAAAGATATATTCGATAATTCCTGCATTTGCTCGGCGTACATGGCTTCGGCTTTGCCTTCGCGCACTTCACGGCTCAACTCAGTTTTCATTTCAGCCAGCGTTTTAACCGCCGGAGTGACGATGCTGTCGAGACGGATAATGTGATAACCAAATTCGCTTTTAACCGGTGAAGAAATTTGCTGCGGCTGCAGCGCATAGAGTACGTCTTCGAATTCCGGAACAAAGCTTCCTTTGGTGTTCAGGCCCAGATTACCACCGGCATTTTTAGTACCAATATCATCAGAGTATTCTTTGGCCAGAGCCGCAAAATCTTCGCCCTTATCCAGTCGTGATTTAATCTCTTGGGCCAGCGCCAGCGCGTCTGCATCATTACGATCGTCATTCGCTTCGATCAGAATATGGCTTGAACTGCGCTGTTCTTTAGCCAGTTCACGTGACTGGTAATCGAGATAAGCAGCCTGCAATTCTTCTTCAGAGACATCCTGCTTAGCGGCAATGTCAGCACGCTTCAGCTGCACGTACTGAATACGAACCTGCTCTTCTGTTTTGTAGCGATCTTTGTTCGCTTCATACGCCAATTGAATATCGTCATCGGATAATTCAATGCTGGCTTCCAGATCTTTAGCATTCACTTCGTAGAAGCTGAAAGTGCGCAGCTCGTTGTTCAGCGCTTCGCTGATCTGCACCGCAAATGGGGTTTCTACGCTGCTTAATACGAACGCCGCACGCGCCTGGTTGGTTTTGATATCGTCTGCCAGACTGGCGCGGAACGTGAGTGGCGACAAGCCATTCATGCGCAGCACGTTCTGGAACTGTTCTTTATCAAAACGGCCATCCTGCTGGAATGCAGGAATCGTTACGATGGTTTCATCAATGGCGCTGGAAGCTGCACGCAGTCCCAGTTTATCCGCCTGAACCAAGGCAACTTTTTGCTCAATCAGCTGTTCAAGCGCCGACTGACGCAGAAACTTTTCATTGAACAGATTCTCATCATACTGCTCACCAAACTGGCGGCGCAGATTCGCTTTCTGTTGTTCAACGGTCCGTACGATATCTGCTTCCGTGATTTCCTGATCGCCTACTGTCGCTGTAGCCGGTGTACCACCGCCCAGACTGACAATGCTTTCAACGCCCCACAGCGCAAAGACAAAGATAATAAAAAATACAATTACTTTAGCGATCATACCCTGAGCATTATCGCGCATTGTCTGTAGCATGCTTCCTCCAATGATTATTCGAGCCACCAATACAAAAAAAGCGCATCAGGGATGCGCTTTTAATTTTGGCGGACCGGACGGGACTCGAACCCGCGACCCCCGGCGTGACAGGCCGGTATTCTAACCGACTGAACTACCGGTCCTTAATCCAACTAACTTAGTTGACAGCGTCTTTCAGTGCTTTGCCTGGCTTGAAGCCTGGCACTTTAGCTGCCTTGATCTCGATCGGAGCGCCGGTTTGTGGATTACGGCCAGTACGAGCAGCGCGCTCTTTAACCATAAAAGTACCAAAACCAACGAGAGCGACCTGATCGCCTTCTTTCAGTGCACCGCCAATAGTTTCGATCATGGCGTCTAAAGCACGGCCTGCTGCTGCTTTTGGAATGTCTGCAGAAGCTGCAATTGCATCGATTAATTCAGATTTGTTCACACTTATCCCCTTACTCTGTGCGC
The DNA here is from genome assembly GCF_025318105.1 of Thalassolituus pacificus. Lineage (NCBI taxonomy): Bacteria > Pseudomonadati > Pseudomonadota > Gammaproteobacteria > Oceanospirillales > Oceanospirillaceae > Thalassolituus > Thalassolituus pacificus. The sequence continues at coordinate 200,418 of NZ_JAOANI010000019.1, read as the reverse complement.
AATAGTGAATTCTTGTTAGGCGACTGGGCGTTCGCTACAGGAAAATATTAGAGCGACGATTTATACCAAGCACTCCCCATACCGTCAAGCGGCCTTAGTGGGTACTGGGCCTGGTATTGTCGTCTTTTTTCCCGGCAGCCTCATCTTTGGTGATAATTTCACCAACATGAGGCTCCGGTTTGCTTTCCAGTGCCAGATCCAGCACTTCGTCAATCCAGTCAACCGCAACGACGCTCATGTCTTCAAGAATGTTGGCCGGAACCTCGCGCAGGTCTTTTTCGTTCTCTTTCGGAATAATAACGGTTTTAATTCCACCACGATGAGCGGCCAGCAATTTCTCTTTCAGACCGCCAATCGCTAACACTTTGCCACGCAGGGTAATTTCACCGGTCATAGCGACTTCTGCGCGCACCGGAATTCCGGTCATTACAGACGCTAAAGCCGTGGCCATACCAATACCCGCGCTTGGGCCATCCTTCGGTGTCGCACCTTCAGGCACATGAACGTGCAGATCATGCTTCTCAAAGTACTCCGGTGATACACCCATGCCTAAAGCACGACTGCGCACAACGGTAAGCGCCGCCTGAATGGATTCCTGCATAACGTCACCCAGAGAGCCTGTTTTCACAATGCGTCCCTTACCGGGCGTTGCAGCCGTCTCCAGTGTAAGAAGCTCACCACCGACAGACGTCCAGGCCAGACCGGTGACCTGCCCGATCTGATTATCCAATCCGGCAAGGCCGTAACGGAATTTCTGTACACCCAGATATTCATCAAGCAGCTCTTCGCTGATTTCACGGGTTTGCTGATTTTTCTCCAGCATGTTGGCTTTCACAACGCGACGACAGAGCTTGGCAATCTCACGCTCAAGACCGCGAACGCCAGCCTCACGGGTATAATGGCGTATAATGTCTCGCAGGCGATCATCGCTGACTTCAATTTCACGCTCATGCAGGCCGTTCAGTTTGATCTGTTTTGGCAGCAGATAGCGGCGTGCAATGCTGACCTTTTCAGCTTCCGTGTAACCCGGAATACGAATAACTTCCATACGATCGAGCAGTGGCCCCGGAATATCCATGCTGTTGGAGGTACACACGAACATGACATCGGACAGATCGAAATCCACTTCCAGATAATGATCGGCAAAGGTTGAGTTCTGCTCAGGATCCAGCACCTCAAGCAAAGCGGAAGCCGGATCGCCGCGGTGATCCATACCCATTTTGTCGATTTCATCAAGCAGAAACAGTGGGTTTTTCACCGCCACTTTGGACATTTTCTGTACGAGCTTGCCCGGCATGGAACCAATATAAGTGCGACGATGACCACGAATTTCGGCCTCATCACGCACCCCGCCCAAAGCCATGCGCACAAACTTGCGGTTTGTTGCACGGGCAATAGATTTACCCAGCGACGTTTTACCAACCCCTGGAGGCCCAACCAGACACAACACGGCGCCTTTGACTTTTTTAACCCGGGTCTGTACCGCCAGGTATTCCAGAATGCGTTCTTTTACTTCTTCCAGACCAAAGTGATCAGCATCCAGAATGTCTTTAGCATTGGCCAGATCATGATTCACACGGCTGCGTTTTTTCCAGGGAAGGTTCACCAACCAATCCAGGTAACCACGAACAACGGAAGCTTCGGCCGACATGGGTGACATCATGCGTAATTTTTTCAGCTCAGCATCGGCTTTTTCACGCGCGTCTTTGCTCATGCCGGACTGTTCGATTTTATGCGTCAGCTCATCAAATTCGTTGCCGCCATCTTCCAGATCGCCCAGCTCTTTCTGAATGGCTTTCATTTGTTCATTCAGATAATACTCACGCTGGCTTTTTTCCATCTGCTTTTTAACGCGACCGCGAATGCGTTTTTCGACTTTCAGCAGATCAATTTCCGATTCCATTAATTCCATTAAATGCTCAACACGCTCACGCGGGTCTAACATTTCAAGAACATTTTGCTTCTCATCCAGCTTCAGAGAAATATGAGCCGCAATCGTATCGGCCAGGCGCGAGGCGTCTTCGATTCCGGAAATCGTTGACAACACTTCACTGGGGACTTTCTTTGATAATTGAACGTATTGCTCAAAGTGCCCGGTTAATGAGCGCACCAGCACTTCGTTTTCACGTTCGGTTAATTCATCAGCGGCAATAGCTTCAACCGTGCCACGAAATAATTCTTCTTCATCAATCAGTTCTGAAAGCTGCGCCCGCACATCACCTTCAACCAACACTTTTACAGTGCCGTCCGGCAGCTTTAACAATTGCAGAATATTGGCGATAGTGCCGACTTCATGCATGTCGTCACTGCCAGGTTCGTCGTCCGATGCATCTTTTTGTGCGACCAGCATAATTCGCTTGTCGAGACTCATCGCTTCTTCCAGTGCGTTGATCGACTTTTCCCGTCCCACAAACAGCGGAATCACCATAGCAGGAAAAACGACCACGTCACGAAGGGGTAATAGTGGTAATACTTCTTGAGTCATGAACATGCACCTAAAAACTGCGTCTTTGACGCCAATATGTCAGGAAGTGAGGGCGAAGCGCAAGAAATACAAGGCCTGAAAAAACAAAAGGAGCCATTGGCTCCTTTTGTTTGAACAATAATGATCAGTATCAGGCGTTGTCGGGTGAAACCTTACCAACGTCTGCCGTTTCATAAATGATCAACGGCTCTGCTTCGCCGTTAATAACATTTTCTTCGATCACTACTTTAGCTACATGGTCTTCAGATGGAATACGGTACATGGTCTGTAACAACGCACCTTCCATTATAGAGCGCAGACCACGCGCACCGGTTTTACGCTCCATCGCACAGGTTGCAATTGCATCCAGTGCCGTATCGCGGAATTCCAACTCAACCGATTCCATTTCAAACAATTTCTGATACTGGCGCACCAGAGAATTGCGTGGCTCGGTCAGAATACGCACCAGCGCATCTTTATCCAGCTCATCCAGAGTCGCAACAACGGGCAGACGACCAATAAATTCGGGAATCAGACCGTATTTAACCAAATCGCCCGGCTCAACTTCGCGCAGAACCTCACCCACCGCTTTCTGCTGCTCTTTGCCTTTTACGGTTGCAGAAAAGCCGATACTGCTCTTCTCTGAGCGATCACGGATGATATTGTCCAAACCAGCAAACGCACCACCACAGATAAACAGGATATTGGAGGTATCAACCTGCAGGAATTCCTGTTGTGGATGCTTACGCCCACCCTGCGGCGGAACAGAAGCAACCGTGCCTTCAATCAGTTTCAGCAATGCCTGCTGCACGCCTTCGCCCGATACATCACGGGTGATTGACGGGTTATCTGATTTGCGCGAGATTTTGTCGATTTCATCGATGTAAACAATGCCACGCTGGGCCTTCTCAACATCGTAATCACATTTCTGCAGCAATTTCTGGATGATGTTTTCAACATCTTCACCCACGTAACCGGCTTCAGTCAGCGTGGTCGCATCAGCGATGGTGAAAGGTACATTCAAAAGACGCGCCAGAGTTTCAGCCAACAGCGTTTTACCGCTACCGGTTGGCCCGATCAGCAGAATATTACTCTTGGACAGCTCGACCTCTGCTTTGCCTTCTCCGCTCTGCAGACGCTTATAGTGGTTATAAACCGCTACCGCGAGAACGATTTTGGCTTTTTCCTGGCCAATAACGTACTCATCCAGAGTCACCTTGATTTCTTTCGGCGTAGGCAGTTTGTCGCCTGAGCCTTTATTCTCGGCTTCCTGTACTTCTTCGCGAATGATGTCATTACACAGATCAACACATTCGTCACAGATGAACACCGATGGCCCGGCAATCAGCTTGCGTACTTCATGCTGACTCTTACCGCAGAATGAGCAATAGAGCAGCTTACCGCTATCGTCGCCCTTGCCTTTTGTATCGTCGGTCATTCGACTGCCTCATTATTCGTTGCACTGATCCAGAAGATGGATCTTTTTATCGGGTATTTCAAGGCCGGGAACAGAGTTATCCGGCCTTAAATCAATCAACCGCGGTTGGTTACGACTTTATCGATCAGTCCGTAAGCCAGTGCAGCATCAGGATCCATAAAGTTATCACGCTCAGTATCTGCTGTTACCTGCTCAATACTCTGACCGGTATGATGAGCCAGAATCCGGTTCAGGCGTTCTTTCGTGTCCTGAATATTACGCGCATGAATCTGAATATCCGTCGCCTGCCCCTGAGCACCACCACTTGGCTGGTGAATCATGACGCGGGAGTTCGGTACACTCAGGCGCTTACCTTTGGCACCGGCGGCAAGCAGGAATGCACCCATGCTGCAGGCCTGACCAATCACCATGGTGCTGACATCCGGTTTGATAAACTGCATGGTGTCGTAAATAGACAAGCCAGCAGACACGGAGCCGCCCGGTGAGTTGATGTACAGGTGAATATCCTTGTCCGGATTCTCAGACTCAAGGAACAGCAACTGCGCCACCACCAGGTTAGCCATGTGGTCTTCGACCGGCCCCACGAGGAAGATAACGCGCTCTTTCAGCAAGCGCGAGTAGATGTCGTAGGCACGCTCACCGCGGGCTGACTGCTCTACCACCATTGGAACCAGACCGCTTGCCTGGATGATTTCTGACTGTTGTTTCATGGAGTCAAACATTCGACCCTGTACTCCCTGACATAATTAGCTTTTTTACAAAAACAGCCGCGAGTTGTGCGGCTGTCTCTGAGTTTAGCCATTGATTGGCGTTGTGTCAGTCACTCTGTGAGTGATCAGGCTGGCTGGTTAGCCGCGCGGATCACTTCTTCATAAGTGGCTTCTGCCTGGCTGATCTTAGCTCCGGCCAGAACTTTCTCAACAGCCTGCTCTTCCAGAGCCAATGCTTCTACCTGAGATTTCTGCTGCGGGTTGCTGTTGTAGTAGTTGCGAACTTCTTCAGGATCCTGATAAGTCGCAGCCACTTCTTCGATCAACTGAGCTACTTTTTCTGCCGAAGGCGTCAATTCATTTGCTTCGATAACCGCATTCATCAATAAACCGATAACAACGCGTTTCTCAGCCTGATCTTTGAACAGTTCAGCTGGCAGCATGTTCGGATCCAGTTGCTGACCACCACCAAACTGCTGAACCGCTTGCTTACGCAGACGATCAATTTCCTGATCAACCAGGGAAGACGGCGCTTCCACTTCGTTGGTTGCAACCAGGCCAGCAATCACTTGCTGCTTGGTCAGGTTACGCACGGCACGATCCAGTTCGCGATCCATGTTTTTGCGGATTTCTACTTTGAATTCAGCTTCATCAGCGGTTTCGACACCAAAACCTTTGAAGAATTCTTCATTCAGTTCTGGCAGCTGAGGTTTTTTAACCGCAGTAACGGTTACTTTAAACTGAGCTGGCTTACCTTTCAGTTCTTCTTTGTGGTAGTCCTCAGGAAAAGCAACGTCCAGAGTCTTCTCTTCGCCTGCTTTTGCACCCACCAGACCGGTTTCGAAGCCCGGAATCATTGAGTTAGAACCCAGAGTCAGGCTGTAACCTTTAGCCGCGCCACCTTCAAATGCTTCACCATCGATGAAACCTTCGAAATCGATCACAACCTGGTCGCCATCAGCCGCTGCTTCAGCACTTTCTTCCCACTGGGCATTCTGCTTACGCAGGGTATCCAACATGGTTTCCAGATCAGCATCGGTTACGGTTGCTGTTTTCTGCTCAACTTCGATACCACCGAAATCGGCCAGAGTGATTTCCGGATACACTTCGAATGTTGCTTTAAATTCCAGATCCTTACCGTCTTCGTCAACGGTAGGTTCAAAAGTTGGCATACCCGCCAGTTTAACGTTCTCATCCTGCACAGCTTTGAAGAAAGACTGTTGCATCTGCTGATAAATGGCTTCGTAGCGTGCTTGCTTACCGAACATACGCTTGGCAACAGCCGGAGGCAGCGGCTTGCCTTTACGGAAACCATTTACGCGCTGGCCTTTGGAGATACGCTTCAATTCAGCAGTCACTTTACCTTCTACTTCTGCTGCAGGAACGCCAATGGTCATTACACGCTGAAGACCGGATGTGGTCTCAATGGACACTTGCATAGATGCCTCTCAATATACTGTTCAAGAAATAACGCACAGGCCTCGTGCCTGACGCCGATAAAATCAGAAAGGCGCGGATTATAACGCAAGGCATGACACGAATGAAACCATTTAGAATGTTTGAACAATCAAACACTTAGGAGATATAAACAAAAGGAATTTAGGGGGAGGAGTGGGGTGGCCGACGGGGTTCGAACCCGCGACAACAGGAATCACAATCCTGGACTCTACCAACTGAGCTACGGCCACCACAAATTTTGCTGAGCTTGCCAATATGGCGCACCCGGCAGGGATTGAACCTGCAACCCTCGGCTTAGAAGGCCGATGCTCTATCCAATTGAGCTACGGGCGCATGTCCATTTAATACAGATATTAAATGGTCGGGGTAGAGAGATTCGAACTCCCGACATCCTGGTCCCAAACCAGGCGCGCTACCAGACTGCGCTATACCCCGAACTCACCTACTTGGCAAAGTGCCCTGTAAGTGGCTGCGCATATTATAGATGAGCCCCAACCTCGTCAACGTCTTTTTGAAAATAATTAATAAAAACAATCGGTTCGGTGATTTTTTAACCGCTTTCGCATTTATCTGGAGGCTTACGCGGGCGGTGCCTTTGTTTTTCTCAGCGCGCATGAGAAAATCGCGCGCTTTGATAACTGCTACAGGTTTACTGCGCTTATGACCGCTCAACTGATCGACGGCAATGCCACTGCCAAAGCGATTCGCGAATCCATTAAACAGCAGGTTCAGGCCCGCACCGATAAAGGCCTGCGCGCGCCCGGTCTGGCGGTCATCTTGGTCGGCAGCGACCCAGCCTCTGAGGTGTACGTGGCGCATAAGCGAAAAGACTGCGAACAAGTGGGCATTATCAGCAAAGCCTATGATCTGGCAGCAACCACATCACAACAGCAGCTGCTGGACCTGATCGACGAACTGAACAACGACGCCACTGTTGATGGCATTCTGGTGCAACTGCCCTTACCCGCCGGCCTGAAAGCCGATGAAATTCTTGAACGTATCGACCCGACCAAAGATGTTGATGGCTTCCACCCGTTCAATCTGGGCCGCCTCGCACAGCGCATGCCGATGCTCCGCCCCTGCACTCCGGCCGGTATCGTTGACCTGCTCGAAGGCACCGGCGAAGACGTTCGTGGCAAACATGCCGTTATCGTTGGCGCATCCAATATTGTTGGCCGCCCAATGGGACTGGAGCTGCTGTTAAAAGGCTGCACAGTCACTACCTGCCACCGCTTCACCAAGGATCTGGCGTACCATGTTCAGCAGGCTGACATTGTCGTGGTTGCCGTTGGCAAACCCGGTATTGTGAAAGGTGAATGGATCAAACCCGGCGCTACCGTAATTGACGTGGGCATTAACCGTCAGGCCGACGGCAAATTGATTGGCGACGTGGACTTTGCCGCCGCTGCCGAACGTGCCGCTTTCATCACCCCGGTTCCCGGTGGTGTAGGCCCGATGACCCGCGCCAAATTACTGGAAAACACCCTGTTTGCCTGCGAGACCCTGCACAAGCAGTAATCACTGAATATAAAGAACACAAAAAAGCCCGGACAGATCACTCTGCCCGGGCTTTTTCATATCGGTCGCTAACGGCGGATTATTGCTTCGACCAGCTGGTGCCTTCCGGGCCATCGCGCAACACTATGCCTTGTGCCAGCAACTCATCACGAACCTGATCAGCCAAAGCAAAATCTTTGGCTTTTTTGGCCTCAGCACGTTTGCTGATCATGCCCTGAATCCAGGCTTCATCGACATCCGCACCAGACTGCAAAAAGGCTTCCGGGTCCGATTGCAGACAACCCAACACACCCGCCAGATAACGCAACTGACCAGCCAATGCTGCCTGCTCTGCCCCATCGGCTTTATTCACCGCCCGCACCAGATCAAACAAAGCGGCAATGGCTTCCGGCGTATTGAAGTCATCATCCATCGATGCATGGAAACGTTGCGAATATTCATTATCAATATCCGCAACCTCACCCACCGCCACGCCGCGCAGCGCATTATAAAAACGCTCCAGCTTGGTGTGCGCTTCTTTCAGGCTGTCTTCGGAATAATTGATCGCACTGCGGTACTGACTGGAGAGCAGTAAAAAGCGCACCACTTCCGCCGGATATTTTTCCAGAATTTCACGGATAGTGAAAAAATTGCCCAGCGATTTGGACATCTTTTCACCATCGACACGAACCGCGCCGGCATGCATCCAGGTATTCACGTATTTTTTACCCGTAGCCGCTTCTGACTGGGCAATTTCGTTTTCATGGTGCGGAAATTTAAGATCCGGGCCGCCACCATGAATATCGAAGGTTTCCCCCAGGCAGCAGGATGACATGGCAGAACATTCAATATGCCAGCCCGGACGACCAATTCCCCACGGCGAATGCCAGTGTGGCTCGTCAGCTTTGGCTGCCTTCCACAACACAAAATCCAGAGGGTCTTGTTTATGTTCGTCAACATCGACACGCGCACCGGCTTCCAAATCATCCAGAATTTTGCCGGATAATTTGCCGTAACCTTCAAATTTACGCACCGAGTAATACACATCGCCATTACCCGGCGCGTAGGCATAACCTTTGGCGATCAGGGTTTCGACCAGACGGATAATATCGTCGATATGCGCCGTGGCTTTTGGCTCCGCATTCGGACGCTCAATTTCCAGCAGGTCGGCATCTTTGTGCATTTCAGCAATAAAGCGCTCGGTTAATGCATCAAAAGCTTCGCCGTTTTCGTTGGCGCGCTTGATAATTTTATCGTCGATGTCGGTGATATTACGGATGTAATTCACCTCATAACCACGGTGACGCAAGTAGCGGGCAATAACATCAAACGCCACCATCACCCGGGCATGACCCAGGTGACAGAAATCATAAACCGTCATACCACAGACATACATGCCAACCTTGCCCGGTTGTAACGGTTTGAATTCTTCTTTCTGACGCGTCAGCGTATTAAAAATCTGCAAAGTCATAATCAGCCTTAATCTGCCTGCAGTGATTTATCTTCACGCAAGCCAATGGTCAGGTTAAAGACCGGCTTGTCAGCGCTGTGATCGTAGCGGTCGGCGACAAAATAGCCTTCACGCTCAAACTGGAAATTACTTTCTGCACCGACATTGGCCAGCGCAGGTTCAACCCAGCCGGTAGTAACAGTGAGCGAATCGCGATTTACAAACTGCATGAAATCGCCGTCGACTTTATCCGGCGTCGGGTGATTAAACAGACGCTCGTACAGGCGCAATTCTGCCTGCACCGAATGACTGGCCGAAACCCAGTGCACCACCCCTTTCGGGTTATCACCGTCGGCCGGATTTTCACCCAGCGTGCCTTCAATTAATTTCGCCCGCACCAGCACAACATTACCGGCGTCATCTTTTTCGTAGCTGGTTGCTTCGATCACATAAGAATGACGCAGACGGATACGTTTACCCGGCGTGAATTTCTTTTTGAATTTCTTGCTGTACTCTTCTTTAAAATCATCCTGATCGATGTAGATCTCACGGGTAAACGGCATTTCGCGCGAACCCAGATCCAGCTCGTGATGATATTCGGCACTGAGCATTTCCAGATGATCGGTGGCCAGATTTTCGATCTCGACTTTTAACGGCCGGATCACACACATCGCACGCGGTGCATGTTTATTCAGATCGTCACGCAGCGCGTGCTCCAGCATCGCCACATCGACCATACCGTCACTGCGGGTCACACCGATCATGTCACAGAAATTACGCACTGAGCGCGGTGTAAAACCACGACGACGCATACCAGCAACCGTTGGCATACGCGGATCATTCCAGCCCGCCACAACCTGTTCATCCACCAGAGCTTTCAGTTTGCGCTTGGAGGTCACGGTGTAATCCAGATTCAGGCGGCCAAATTCGTACTGACGCGGCTGTGCCGGCACCGGCAGATTGGCAATAAACCAGTCGTACAGTGGCTTATGATCTTCAAATTCCAGCGTACAGACGGAATGGGTAATACCTTCGATGGCATCCGACTGTCCATGGGTAAAGTCATAGGTCGGGTAGATACACCATTTGTCACCGGTCTGGTGATGATGCACCTTACGGATACGATAGATGATCGGATCACGCAGGTTCATGTTTGGCGATGCCATATCAATTTTGGCGCGCAGCACACAAGCGCCTTCGTCGAACTCACCGGCACGCATTTTCTCAAACAGCGCCAGGTTTTCTTCTGCCGTGCGCTCACGGAACGGGCTGTTTTTGCCCGCTTCGGTCAGGGTGCCACGGTATTCGCGCGCCTGCTCCGGGCTCAGATCACAGACATAGGCTTTACCTTCTGCCACCAGGTGCAATGCCCACTGGTGCAGTTGGTCAAAGTAATCGGAGGCATAGTGCACATCACCTGCCCAGTGAAAACCTAACCAGGTGATGTCGTCTTTAATCGCATCAATAAATTCCTGGCTTTCTTTTTCCGGATTAGTATCGTCGAAACGCAGGTTACACTGGCCATTAAACTGTTCGGCCAGGCCGAAGTTCAGGCAGATTGATTTGGCATGGCCCACATGCAGATAACCGTTGGGCTCAGGCGGAAAGCGTGTAACAACGCTCTGAACCTTACCACTGGCGAGGTCATCCTGAACGATTTTGGCAATGAAATTGTGGCTGTTTGGAGTTGTGTCTGTCATAACCATCCGTTTCTGAGTAGTACCGGCAAGCTGACCGCGCGGAAGCTGTTCCGGGCGGATATTCCGGCAATCGTGCTACGGCGCTGTCAGGCCGCGAAAAAGGCGGTATTATACGCACTCAATCCCATCAAGGGATACACGATTCAATGACAGAGGCTTCACATGATCCTGCTTAAAACCAACTTCGGCGACATCAAAATTGAACTGAACCACGAGAAAGCGCCGAAAACTGCCGCTAACTTCGAAAAGTATGTAAAAGAAGGCTATTACGACGGCGTAATCTTCCACCGCGTAATTGACAACTTTATGATTCAGGGCGGTGGTTTTGAACCCGGTATGGTTAATAAAGAAACCGACATGCCAATCGAAAACGAAGCCGACAACGGCCTGAAAAATACCGTTGGCACCCTGGCAATGGCCCGCACCATGGATCCACACTCCGCCAGCGCCCAGTTTTTCATCAACGTATCTGACAACGAATTCCTGAACCACACCAGCAAGTCCACTCAGGGCTGGGGTTATGCTGTATTTGGTGAAGTGGTTGAAGGCATGGACGTGGTTAACCGCATCAAAGCCGTTAAAACCACCACCCGTATGGGCCATCAGGACGTTCCTGTCGATGACGTCATCATCGAAAAAGCTGAAATCATCGCGTAATGGCGGTTTATTTCATCTCCGATCTGCATCTGGAGCCTGGCCGCCCGGCCATGGCTCAGGGCTTTGTGCATTATCTCCAGAATCTGCAGGATGCCGATGCGCTTTATATTCTCGGCGACTTCTTTGAAGTTTGGATGGGCGATGACTTTGATCATCCTTTCGTCAGCGCCATTAAAGAAGCTCTGCGCAGCCTCAGCGATTCAGGCACCCGCCTGTTTATCATGCACGGCAACCGCGATTTCCTGCTGGGCCAAACCTTCTGCGGACAAACCGGCGCCACTCTGCTGGACGACCCTACCGTGACTCCCTTGGCTAACGAGCCAGTATTGCTGATGCACGGCGACAGCCTCTGCACCCGCGATGTGGAATACATGAAAGTGCGCCAGATGTTCCGCAGCCCGGCCTGGCAGCAGGACTTTCTCAGTAAACCACTGGAAGAACGCATCGCCTTTGCCCGCCAAGTGCGCAGTGAAAGCCAGAGCGGTCAGCAGATGAAAAGCTCCGACATTATGGATGTCACTCCTGAGGAGGTAGACCGTGAAATGGATCAGGCCGGTGTTACCACCCTGATTCATGGCCACACCCACCGCCCGGATGATCACCGCTGGATGCACAACGGGCGCGAACGCCGCCGTCTGGTACTGGGCGACTGGTCAGACAATTCCGGCTGGATGATCCGCTGGAGCGAAGAAAGCGGACTGCAGCTCAGTCAGTTTACGTTCTGAATGAAGCGACAAAACAGCTCCAGACTGCAGTAATAAAAAAGCCGGCATAACGTCGGTTTTTTTATGGCTGACATGATGCTGAAATCATGTTCAGAACGGCTGCGGCTCAGGCTCCAGCTGCACACCAAATTGCTCATTCACACTGTCGACCACCGCATTACGCAGCTGCTCAATATCGGCATAAGCAGCCGCGCCATTCGTCGTCAGCACCAGTGCCTGCTGATCGTGCATCCGCACAGGGCCAAGCCAGCGCCCTTTCCAGCCGGCCTGTTCAATCAGCCAGCCCGCCGCCAGTTTGATACGACCATCAGCTTGCTGATAGACCGGCAATGCAGGGTATTGCTCACGCAATTGCTGAGCCTGATAAACCGATACCAGCGGATTTTTGAAGAACGATCCCGCGTTAGGTATCTGCGACGGGTCCGGCAATTTACTCTTACGGATCGCACACACCTGCTCAATCAACGCCTGCGGACAAATGGCATCACCCTGCGCCGTCGCCCAGCTAGCCAAAGGGCCATAACTCAGATCCGGTTGAAAAATTTTACCCAGACGGAAGACCACGCGGGTGACAATAAAATCGCCAGCCAGCTCATGTTTGAAAATGGAATCACGATAGGCAAAGCGGCATTCGGCGGCACTCAGCGTGCGCCACTGGCGAGAGCTGAGCTGAATGCCGGATACCGAGTCGATGCAGTCGGCAACTTCAACACCATAAGCACCAATATTTTGAATCGGCGAAGCACCGACAGAACCCGGTATCAGCGCCAGATTTTCCAGCCCATGACCAAACTCTGTGCTGCCCTGTACCCACTGATGCCAGTTCATGCCTGCATCCACCGCCAGCCAGCGATGGGTAACATCTTCACGCAGCAAACGCACCGAAGTCATGGCCGACTGCAGTACCAGACCATGCACATCGGCGGCCAGCAACACATTACTGCCGCCGCCCAGAACACGCACCGGCCAGTTATGCCGTTGCGCCAGCGTCAGCAGACTGAGCAATTCCGAGGCGGAAGAAAAACGCGCAAAGGCTTCGGCTTTGGCCGGTAAGCGCAGCGTATTCAGCGCCGACAGATCGTAGTTCTGCTGTACCTCAGGCACGGGATGATTCACGGTGCTTCCTTTGAACGCTGGTTTAAACGCTGGCGGATATCGGCCAGCAAACCTTCACAGGCATCTTCAACCAGATCCAGCACCTGCTCAAAGCCATCGGCACCGCCATAATAAGGGTCCGGTACTTCGTCGATGTTAAAGCGGCGGGCAAAGCTGCGCAAAAACAGCTGGGGATCAGTACGCGCAGCGGCGGGTTTTAATGCGCGCAGATTGCTGAGGTTTTCCAGATCCATCGCCAGCACATAATCAAACTGATCAAAATCGGCGGCCAGCGCCTGACGCGCACGCAACAGCGATAAATCGTAACCACGCTCATCCGCGGCTTTGATAGTACGCGGATCGGGCGTTTTGCCGATATGCCAGGCGGCGGTGCCGGCTGAATCCACCTGCACCTGATCACTCAGCCCGGCAGAGGCAACCATGCTGCGGAAAACGCCGTCGGCGGTCGGCGAACGGCAGATATTACCCAGACACACAAAAAGCACACGCAGCACAGTGCTTACTCGGCCTGTTCTTTACTGGCTTTCTGCGCTTTTTCGAGCTTTTCTTCTTCGCTCATGCGGCGTGCTTCACCTTCCAGCATCACCGGCACACCATCGCGTAGCGGGAACGCTAAACCATCAAAGGTACACAGCAGCTCCTGTGCGTCTTTTTCATACTTGAGTTTGCCCTTGCACAGCGGGCATACCAGCATGCTCAGTAATTGCTTATCCATGGGTTTTTCCACTCCAGGTCATTAATAAAGAATCCAGCTGCGCCAGTAATGTAGGTTCAGGGACGGCACTCACCTGCAGATACCACCAGTTGGGCTGGGCAAAGTGACGGCATTTTACCCAATCTTTCTCCGTCATCACGAGCGGCAGATCAGGGGTTTGGTCATGAAACGCCAGATCATCTGGCTGAAACTGATGATGATCGGCAAAACTGTGTTCCTGTGGCTGCATTCCCAGACTGCTAAGTGAGTCGTAAAAACGCTGCGGATTGCCGATACCGGAAACCGCCACGACTTTCTGGCCACTGAAGCTGTGCAGGGCAATCTGCTCACCATTGACAGCGTTCACCAGTGCCGTCGGCAGCACCTGAAAATCCGCACCGTTGCGCAACACCAGATCCACCGTTTTAAGCCGTGCAAGCGGCTCGCGTAATGGCCCCAGCGGCAGCAACCAGCCGTTACCAAAACCACGGGCATGATCGACCACCACGATTTCAGCGGCTCTGGCCATGGCGTAATGCTGCAGGCCGTCATCACTGAAAACGATATCCGCCCGGCCGGCAAGCTCAGCCACCGCACGGCGGCGCTCAGGATCAACCACTACCGGACAAAAGGAGGTAGCGGCATTCAGGCGGTTAAACAGCAAACGGGGTTCGTCACCACTGTGCTCTACCGGCGTATCAGCCGTCAGATCCAGAGGATACTGCGGCGCTTTAGCACCGTAGCCACGGCTAACCACTGCCGGACGCAACCCCAGCGCCTGGGCACGCTCTGCCAGCAAGGTAATAAGCGGCGTTTTGCCGGTTCCGCCAACGGTAATATTACCAATCACCACCACAGGCACAGGATTGGCTGCTGGCGGATGACGCAGAAAGCGCCGGCGGCGCAGATGCACGACCGCCCAAACCAGAGGCCAGAGCGGCAACAACCACAGATTGCCCAGCACCGAGCCATACCAGTTGCGTTCAGTCCGTGCCGCCAGCCCGGCGAGAGCATTGCTCATAGTACTGTTATTCGCTGAACTGAATCTGGTGCAGCTGAGCGTACATGCCCTGCTGTGCAATCAGGTCGGCATGGGAGCCGTCTTCACGCACTTCGCCCTGATCGATCACCACAATACGGTCAGCGCTCTCAATGGTGCTCAGACGGTGGGCGATCACAAAGGTAGTACGGCCTTTCATCACCTCTTCCATAGCCGCCTGGATATGGCGTTCAGACTCGGTATCCAGCGCAGAAGTGGCCTCATCCAGAATCAGCACCGGGGCGTTTTTCAGAATCGCACGGGCAATGGCGATACGCTGGCGCTGGCCACCGGACAGCAGTACGCCGTCTTCACCGACTTCGGTGTTGTAGCCTTCCGGCAGACGGGAAATAAATTCATCGGCATGGGCGGCCTTGGCGGCGGCGATGATTTCATCATCGGTTTTATCCGCCAGCGAACCGTAGGCAATGTTGTCGCGGATACTGGCGTTAAACAGCGTGACCTGCTGACTGACGATGGCAATCTGATCGCGCAGGCTGTCGAGAGTCAGATCGCGGATATCATCACCATCTAGCAGAATACGCCCGGAGCCTACTTCGTAAAAACGCGGAATCAGATTCACTAATGTGGTTTTACCGCTGCCGGATTTGCCGACAAACGCAACGGAAGTACCCGCTGTGACATTGAGGTTGATGCCTTTCAGGGCATCATTTTCGGCGCCGTGATAGCGGAAGCGCACATCCTCAAAACGTACATTGCCATCGGCGCGGTCCAGGGTTTTAGTGCCCTGATCAATTTCGGCATCAGCATCCAGCACCGAGAAAATAGATTCGGCTGCGGTCATGCCCTTCTGAATCACGGCATTAATATCCGTCAGCGCGCGCAGCGGCTTGGCGATTAACGACGCGGCGGTCATAAACTGCAGAAATTCGGCGCTGCTCATACTGCCACTGGCGACACGCTGAAACATCAGGTACACCATCAGGCCAAGACCGACGGCGACAATCTGCTGCGTCAGTGGCACGTTAATGGCTTCGGTCAGGCCGAATTTGAGCGACTGTTTACGGTTATAATCGCTGGCTTTGCGAAAGCGCTGCTGCTCGTATTCGGTGCCGCCAAAGGTGCGCACTTCACGGTAACCGTTAATGCTCTCGTTGGTTACCTGGGTCACATCGCCCATCGCCTTTTGAATACGCTGACTGTAACGACGGAAAAATCGACTGGCAAAGCCGACCACCAAGACAATCACCGGCACCAGGCCGAGGAAAATCAGCGTCAGGCTGTAATCCAGCCAGATCAGGTAAGCCATCAGCAGAATAACGGTAACGCCTTCCTGCACCGTGGTGGTTAAGGCACGGGTGGAAGCACCGGTGACCTGATCCACATCGAAAATTACCCTTGAGATCAAACGACCACTGGATTCGCCATCGTAATAATGGCTCGGCAGACGGGTCATTTTATTGAACAGCTCGGTGCGCAGGCTGTGTACCACGTTGCGCCCCACCACCGCGATAAAGAACTTACCGAGAAAGGTACCGATGCCGCGATAAAAGAAGGTGCCCATCAGCAGACACACCAATAAGAGGATCTTATCCGGTTGCGGGTCAGACAAGGTCTGCTCAACCAACCCCATCAGGTGAGCCATCACCGGTGCAGCCGAGGCAAAAATAATGTAGCCGACAATGGCCACAGAAAAGGCCAGTTTGTGTGGCCAGACATACGAAAGCAGGCGTCCGTACAGACGCCTGGTGGAGGTTTCGTTGCTCATGGGGTTTATTCAGACTTCCCAGGTTGACGGGTGGTAATGCTCAGGTTGACCAGTCCCAGCTGGCCGGCGGCATCCATCGCCCGCACCACCGCTTCATGCGGTGTTTTGGCATCGGCGGTAATAACCACCGGCGCGGCCTGACGACCATCCAGCGCTTTGTGCAGGCCGCGTTTCAGCGTATCCAGCTGATGATTGATCAGTGTCTGGTCATTAATACTGTATTCACCGCTGGCCGAAATCAGAATTTCAATCGCCTGCGGCTGCGCTTCTGACGCTTCCGCGGTTGCTTCCGGCAGATCAATACTAAGGTGATTTTCTTTGGTGAAGGTGGTCGACACCATAAAGAAAATCAGCAGCAGAAATACGATATCGATCAGTGGCGTCAGATTGACGTCCACTGCTTCACGATTCTGTCGTTTGAAGTTCACTTAGGCCGCCTCTGAGGAATCCGCCACTTCACGATCACCATGCAGAACATCAACCAGTTTGATGGCTTCCTGTTCCATAAAGACCACAATTTCATCCACGCGACGCTGCAGCATGCGGTGCGATACCAGTGCAGGAATACCGATAATCAGGCCCGCTGCGGTGGTAATCAGGGCTTCAGAAATACCACCGGCCAGCAGATTCGCCTGTCCGGTCCCCTGGGTCATAATCTCAGAGAACACCTGAATCATACCGAACACCGTACCCAGCAGGCCCATCAACGGTGCGACGGCTGCGATAGTACCGAGGGCGTTCAGATTGCGCTCCATTTCATGAATTTCATGGGACGCCACTTCTTCGATGCTTTCTTTCATAATCTGGCGACCATGACGGGAATTGATCAAGCCAGCGGCCAAAACGCGTCCGAGCGGACTGGAGGCGCGTAATTCTTTAATACGGGCACTGTCGAGCTGATTATTCTTCATCCAGCCCCATACCCGTGCCAGCAAATCGCGTGGTGCAATCTGCCCTGCACGTAAGGTCCAGAACCGTTCAACGGTAATTCCCAACGCCAAAATAGAAGAAATGATGATAGGTACCATCATCCAACCACCGCTCTGGATGATTTCCAGCATTGTCAGCTACTCCTGCCAGTTATTTTGGCCCGTACTCTAGCACAAGCCCGGGCGGCAGCATAAGACCTGCAACGCCGCTGAAAGTGCCGGACCGTGCGCAGAATCATGAATAAAATCAAGGGCATCTCTGATAATTCAACGCTTAATCAAAAGGGGAATGATCAGAGGCACTCTCAAGGCTGTCGCCAGGGCGGCTGCCAACCGGAACGCGCCGTCGTCAGCTGCCCATCCGAGGCCATCAACAGCGCGCCATCGCGGGCCGTCAGATACCAGGGAATATTCAATGTATTCAGGCGGCTGATCACATCGGCATGAGGATGACCAAAGCGGTTATTAAAGCCCGCAGAAATCCACACCTGCGCAGGCTGCACGGCCTCCAGGAAAACAGATGACGAACTGCTGCGACTGCCATGATGAGCCAATACCAGCACATCGGATCGCAGATCAGCGCCGAAATGCGCAACCAGTTGTTGCTCCAGATCGCGCTCAATATCACCGGTCAGCAGAAAACGCCGGTCAAACCAATCAAGTTGCACGACACAGGACTGGTTATTATCGGAATCGGCCACCTGCGTCAGCCGCGGCGCGGGCAATGCCAGAATGCGATAACGCAGCGCCGCATCCATCTCCTGCCAGCCTGCTTCCGCCAGTGTTCGGCAGACAACCGGTTCTCTCCATGACGTAGCAGACCCCCGCAAAGACAAAACCGATGCCAGCATTTGCCCCAGCAATAACTGCCGCACCGGCAACTCACCGCGCAGAACCGAATCCAGACCACCGGCATGATCGATATCGGAATGACTGACCAACAGCGTATCAATCTGCGTCACGCCAGCCTGCTTCAGCAGCGGCAGCAGCAATGCGGAACCGGCATCAAAATGCGCCGAAAAACGGGCACCGGTGTCGTACACAAGAACATGATGGTTGGAAATAAACACCAGACTTTGACCCTGCCCGACATCCAGCATGATCGCCTGCTCCCGATACGTCGGCGCAGAAGACTGAGACCAAAATAACGCCAACACCAATAACAACATGGCGCCCCAGCTCAGCGCGGCACTGACCCCCAAGCGCCACAACAGCAATAACGCAGGCCAGAACAAAAGCACAGGCCACGGCTGCCAGAACTGCATTGGCCAGCGCTGCTGTTGCAGTACCCGGAGCAATTGCCAGAAATACTCTCCGGCAGTTGCCAGTAAGCCATCCAACATGCCGACCAGCGCCGCATGCTGCGCGGCACTGAAAACATCCGCACTCACAAAAACGGCACCCAGCCACGCCAGGCTCACATCCAGCAATGCCAGCGGTAAAATCAGCAAACTGAGTAACGGAATCGCCAGCAGATTCGTCCATACCTGCATCAGGCTGACCGGCAAGCCCCAAAACCACAGCAGCGGCAGCATGGTGACAAACACCACCCACTGCGGCAGCACCAACGCCTGCAACCGTCCATTAGTGCGGCCATTAAAAAAGGCCAGCAACGACAACACGGCAATAAAAGAAAAGCCAAAGCCTGCGCGGGTCCAGATTAATGGATTCAGCAACAGCACCAACAGCAGCGCCAGGCTAAGCGCACTCAGCCAGTTCAGCCGCCAGCCACTGAAAAACAGCCACAGCAGCACCATAATCATGATCCAGGCGCGCTGCAGCGCAATACCGGTTCCGGCCAGCCAGACATAACCGCCGCTGACAGCTCCGACCAGTAACAAACGGACCAGTGCCGGATGCCGTAAACCGCGCCCGCTGAGCAAAATCCACAAACGGATAACCGCCAACGCCAGCAACCAACCCAGTGCCGCCACCATGCCAACGTGCAGACCACTGACCACCAACAGATGTAAGGTGCCGGTATGCTGAGCCAGCCGCCATTGTTCCGCACTGAATGCCTGCTGCTCACCAAACACCAGGCCAGCCAGCCAAGGCCAGGCCGCTTCTGAATGCTGCTGTCGTTGCCCGCCAAGCCACTGCTCACGCAAAGATGGCCGTCCTTCGTCCAGCAGCCGCGCGCTGCGAATGTATCCGCCGCCATCAATAGCGGAAGACAACAGGAACGCTTCGTAATCAAAAGGTAAGCGATTAGCGAACGCCCGTGGACTGCGTAACACGACATCGGCATTCAACAGCATGCCACTGCGCGGCTCAAAGGCAGGTCGGTACCAGCCAAGCTGCAACCTGCGTAATTCAGGAAATGGATTGGCAGCGACCGCCTCAGGATCGGCCATGGCGGATGCCTGCTCAGCCGGTAGCACCTGCACAATAAGACGCACCCCCTGCTCACGCTTAGCCACATCCAGCACCCGCAAATGAAGCGTGGCTTTAGTGCGATCCATATCCAGCGGCAAACGATGACCCAGATTCGCCTGCAGCCAGAAACTGCCATACAACAGCGCCGCCAGCATGCCGGCCAACAGCGCAGCCAACTTACTCAGCCGATACAGCCATGGTCCGCGCCTGCGCGGGAGTTGGAGTCGCAACATGGGAAAGTACATGAACGCCAGAGCGAACAAAGTCAGCGCCAGAACAGGCAGAACCAGCACAAAGACCTGTACCGGGGTCAGCAACGTACCGACAGCAATGCCGAAGGCACACAGGAGAACGATCTGGTGCATTGCCACTCCATGGCATTATCGGCATAATCGGCGCGCATAAATCAGCTGGCGATGTTCATGCCTAAAAAGTTTTTACAAAAGTTTTTTCCATCGCCGGAACAGGTACAGAGTAATCCATCTCTGCGCTTCCTTTCCCCGCTGTTCAGCAAACCCAATCTCTGGCACGTTAACCGCCATTCGGTTGCCCGTGCCTTTTTTATTGGTTTATTCACGGCTTTCCTGCCCATGCCGTTTCAGATGGGAATTGCCGCGTTCTTTGCTTTTTACGCCAATGCCAATGTACCGATTTCTGTTGGTCTCGTTTGGGTCAGCAACCCCATTACCATTCCCCCGCTGTTCTACGGCACCTACTTGTTCGGCACCTGGCTGCTGGGGACTCCCAGTACCAACTTCAGCATCGAACTGTCATTGGACTGGGTGCTCAACGAGCTGGTTTCTATTTGGCAACCGCTGCTGGTCGGGTCATTGACCGTTGGCCTGTTTTTTGGGGTGTGCGGCTATTTTTCCATTCATCTGGCGTGGCGTATGCACATCATTAATAACTGGAAAAAGCGCCGCATTAATCGCCTGAAGCGTGCCGCAGAAAACGAAGAAAGTAACTGACAGCCGGCGCTAATTAATACTGCCGGCCGATGAGAAAGAGTGCCCCAGCCTTATCCCTGCCAGGGTGACAGCGTCAGATCCCGCAACTGCAGACAACGATCCATTCTTCCGGCCAACTCACTGTCGTGGGTCACCATAATAAACGCCGTTTCTACCTGCTCGGTTAACGCCAGCATCGCCGCTTCTACCTGCCGCGCCGTTTGCTGGTCCAGGTTACCGGTGGGCTCGTCCAACAACACCAGACGCGGGCGATTGACCAGGGCCCGTGCAATCGCTGTGCGCTGACGCTCGCCACCGGACAGCTCCGCTGGCTTATGGTCAACACGGTGCTCAAGCCCCAGCTGCGCCAGACACTCACGCGCACGGGCGGCGGCGGCTTTACGCGCCACACCGGCCAGTAATTGCGGCATCATCACATTCTCCAGCGCCGAAAACTCCGGCAACAAATGATGAAACTGATAAACGAAACCAATCTCCTGATTACGTAAGCGGGTACGCTGCTTATCACTCAACTTGCTCAGCAGTTGTCCGCCAATCATGACCGAACCGGCATCCACCGTATCCAGACCACCCAGCGCATTCAGCAAGGTGGTTTTACCGGAACCCGAGGCACCGACAATGGCCACCGATTCACCAGCTTTAACGTTTAAATCCACATCCTGCCAAACCGTGACGGCCTGCGGACCAGAGGTATAGGTTTTACGCAGGCCGCTGGCTTCCAGTACCCAGGAAGAATTACTCATAACGCAAAGCCTCCGCTGGCTGCACGCGTGACGCGCGATACGATGGGTACAGGGTTGCAAAAAAGCTCAGCAACAGTGAGGCGCTGGTTACAATCACCACATCACTCCATAACAACTGTGAAGGCAGATAAGAAATAAAATACACATCGGCGCTTAAAATCTGGAAACCAAAGGTCTGCTCAACCCAGGCCACAATATCGGAGATACTCAACGCACCCAGAATGCCCAGTATCGTACCCAGCACAACCCCCACCAGACCGATAGACAGCCCCTGCACCATGAAAATGCCCATTACGGTCGATGGTCGTGCGCCCATGGTACGCAAAATCGCGATGTCGGCCTGCTTATCAGTGACGACCATCACCAATGTTGAAATAATGTTGAATGCGGCCACTGCCACGATGATCAGCAACAGCAATCCAATCATGGTTTTTTCGAGTTTAATGGCCTGAAATAAATTGCCATGGGTACGGGTCCAGTCACTGCCGGTGTAATAGCCATCCAGCGTATTAACCATGCGCCAGATACCGGCCGGGGCATCAAACAGGTTGCTGAATTTCACCCTCAAAGCCTGCGCCTGGGCATTGATACGACCCAGCTTACGCGCATCCTCCAGGTTCACCACCGCCAGATTGGCATCCAGCTCGGCACCCACCGAAAAAATACCCACTACGGTTAAACGTTTAACCCGTGGTAAAACACCTGCGGGTGATAGTGTCGCTTCCGGCAACATCAGGGTGATTTTGTCACCCACCACCACATTCAGATGCTGAGCCAACAGACTGCCCAGCAACACACCGAAGCTGCCGGGCTGCAAATCTTCCAGACGACCATCAATGACATGCTGCGGCAGAATTGACACGCGTGCCTCAGCTTCAGGTTCAATTCCCGTAACCATAACGCCCTGCACGCGGCCGCCATAGCCCAGCATGCCCTGCAAGCGGGTTAAGGGTGCAGCAGCCACCACACCGGGCTGCTGCTCAACCTGTTCGGCCAGCGCCTGCCAGTCATCGATGCCGCCACGTTCGTACAACACACCGTGAGGCACCATGCCAAGAATGCGCTCGCGCAGTTCGTGATCAAATCCATTCATCACCGATAACACCAGAATCAGCACGGCTACGCCGAGCGTCATACCGACCATGGAGGATGCGGAAATAAAAGAAATAAAATGGTTTCGCCGTTTGGCCGCCAGATAACGCAGACCAATCCATAAAGGCAGGGATGATTCTGAAATGTTCATTGTGACCTTAATAAAACGCAGAGAACGAATGGACAACAATCCGGACGCAATAGTGCCCGACAACGCAGTATTTAGCGACACCTGCGAAGGCGTAACAAATGAAAAAGCGCAGATTGGAAAGCAACCTTCCACGATTAAAGGGCAATGCTTAAGTTATGCCCGCACCGCGACCACATAAAACCGTGCAACTTATATAGAAGACGGACACTAAGCAAACTTGTCGTAAAGTGCCTTGTCCTTTTACCGCCCTACTCTAGGATAAAGAAAAACCCACCGGACACGCCGCTATGAAACGCTCTTTTCTTTCTGTTTTTATGCCGCTGGCATTACCCTTTCTGCTGCCTGCAGGCCTACTGAGCAGTCTTAACGCCCAGGCTGAAATTACAGAAATTCCTGCCGAAGAAATGACCGAAGCCTATATTCGCGATACCACGGTTATTGTGCGTCGCCAACCAGCCGGGCAATCTGCAGAGAATAACCCGGGCGATGCTTCACTGCGTGTCTCGCCGCTGGATCAACCCTACAACGAAAGCGCATCGTTAAAAGGCGGCGCAGAAATACCCACTCAGATCACCGATCAATATCTGTCCGAGCAACGAGACAACGCCCTGCTCAACCAGGACATTTACGAATTCCACACACCGACTCTGGACCCGCAGCAGGCACAACGAGAAGACTACCTGCGCGACGTGCTCGGAATCGAACCAGGCACTCCGATTGATTACAGTAACCTGCAATTTCCGACAAACATTACACCCGACGTCACACCACCTGCCGGATTGGGGTATACCATTGCTCCGGGACAATTCGCAATCAGCATCCCCAACAGCGACAATATCAATGCTCAAACCCACCAGACGCCAGGCGGTGAGTACCGGGTGGATGTCACCCCGTCAGAGATCATTTTCACCATCAACCTGCCTCAGCAATAAGTCGGACATCGCGGGCCATTTCATCTGATACCTTTTTTGAAACGGCCCGCAAAAATACAAAATACTGTTTAAAATCAGCAGCTTAGAAAAATCTCAACGTTCCGTAAAGAAAACATACAACTATGGCCATTTGTCTATAAATGGGGTAGAGTCATCGGACTATAAGAATAAAAGAGCCAATTGTGTTATGCAGTTCTCTACCTTCTCCGCCGCCGATCTACGCAACACTCCCCGCATCCAGCTGCTGGAAACACCTCGCGGGCAATATAAAGTTGAATTTCAGGCGTACAGCCTGCCTGAGAATCTGCATAAATCCCCGGTTGTCTTTCTTGGTGGTGCTTTTCAGAGCTTTACCTCCTTCAAAAACGAAGTTGAATTAGTGCTCAGCACACATCCGGTTATTCTGGCCGACTTCCCATCTCAGGGCAGCAATGACCAACTGGCACCGGAACTCAGCCTGAACGACTACGCCGATCTGATCGAATTATTCTGTCGCGAACAGCAGCTGGATAAAGTGCAGATGCTGGGGATCAGTTACGGCTCAGCAATGGCGACGCTGTTCGCTGCGGCCTATCCGCAACGCATAGAACGCTTATTGTTATCCGGCATTACCTGCTTCCGCCGTGAAAGCCTGATCACCCTACTGGAAGATTCTCTGGAATTGCTGGCGGCCGGTGAGATGAATGCTTTTGCCGCCACAGCAGTCTGCAACCTGATCAACCATAACCGCCTGCAGGCAACGGAAGTCAGCCCGACCTACCGTCGCCTGTTGTTCCGTCAGATTGCCCGGTTGAACGACAACGAACGTCAGCGCTATGCGCAGAATACCCAGCGCCTGCTGGACTTCCCGGGATTCGAGCGCTTTCCTGAATGCCCGACCATGATTGCCACCGGTGAATTCGATAACTTCACCCTGCCATCAGAAAATGCAGCGGTCGCCCGCCAATGCACTGATGCAACCTTTGCGATCATCAAAAATGCCGACCACCTTGCGCAGTTTGAACGCAGAGAAGCCTCCAGCACACTGTTTCACCGCTTCATGTGTGGCGAGTCACTCGAAGGCATTGAAGGCACCGAAATTTACAATCCGGAAGCGTATGATTTTGCCGACCAGCGCCTGCAAAGCCGCCAGCGCCCTCTTGAACAGCCCTATCGCTTGATTGATGACGTCAGTGGCAAAGAACACACCGTGCGCATTAACAACCTCAACTTTGCCGGTTGCGAACTTGAGCAGACTCATGTTGATCTGAGTTTGTCTGAATCCAGCCGAAGCCTGTATCTGGAGATCCCGGAAACCGGCGCACGTTATCATGTACGTATAATGGAACGTGACCGCAAAGTTTTACGCTGCCTGCTGATTCAGCGTGATTTAAAAGAAGCCGAGAAATTACTGGCCTATCTTGAAGGTCATCTGCTGATGATCCGTGATCAGAACGAAAACGACGTCAGAGAACAACTGGCTTAAAAACCAGAGCTCTGATAAATAAAAAAGCCCGGCAGCAACCTAATAGCTCCGGGCTTTTTTTATTTTATGCGCCTGCTGTTATGAAATCCGTTTAAACGGCGGCAAAGAATCGAGCAATAACTTGCCATAACGATGCGACAGCAAACGCTTATCCAGAATACTGATGCGTCCACGGTCTTCTTCAGTACGGATTAACCGTCCACATGCCTGCACCAGGCGAATAGAAGCAGCGGGCAGGGTTAATTCCATAAAAGGATTGCGCCCACGGCTTTCCATCCACTCGCTGATCGCCGCCTGAATCGGATCATCCGGCACCGCAAAGGGAATTTTCACAATAACCACGTGGGTGACGTATTCACCCGGTAAGTCGATCCCTTCGGCAAAGCTCGCCAGACCAAAAATAATGCTGCCTTCGCCTTTATCAATGCGCTCTTTATGACGACGGACAATTTCCGCTTTAGGTAAAAATCCCTGACATAACAGCTGGTCGTACCAGTCATGCAGAAAAGTGTCTCGGGTAGCTTCCAGCTGCGCCCGTGAGCTGAATAACACCAGCGTACCCCGGCTTAAATCAATATTGTTTTTCAGCCAGTCTTCAATGTCGGCCTGAAACTGATCACTTTTAGGATCAGAGGCCAGCGACACCGGCTGCAATTCGCCCAGCTGCTGATAATCAAATGGACTCATCACCCGCTGATAATTCGCCCAGTCAGGCAACCCACTTTCCCAGCTTAATTTATTGAAGCTGTTCAGCGCTGTTAATGTCGCCGATGTGACGACAGCACCGTAGCAACGCCACCAAAGGTTTTTTCGTAACTGATCAGCTACCGCAATAGGCGATGCACTCAGACGAATATCCCAGCCATCACCGAACGGCGTTTTTGATAACCATCGGGCAACCGGCAACGCACCTTCTGCTTCTTCAGCACACAACCAGGACAGTGCTTCAGACAATTGCTCGGCGCGTGAAAACATAATCCCCATCGGGGCTTGCCATGACTCGGCGACATCGCGGGTAAAATCGCCGTCTTCTTTCGGATCGAGGGATTTCTGCAGCATGTCATTGAGTTTATCCAGACACAGCAGCAGTGGCTGCAGCGGCCCTTTAATATTAATCAGCAACTGGCGAAGGTTTTCCGGCATTTTTCCCGATTCAAAACGCAGCCGTTCCTGCTCCCCGATCATGTCCATCAATAATGGCCAGACCAGACTGATGCTTTGCAAAATATCGCGGATATTTTGTGGTGCTTCAGTTAACGAATGCATAATACTGTGCGGAATTCCGCTGGCAGCAACAAACTGTTCAATGCCTTTTTCCAGTTGCTGTAACCATTGCCGCTGAGCGCGCACGCCCACTTCTAAACGGAAGTGATTGAGTGCTTTATCCGCCAGATGATGCCCTTCATCGAAGACATAAATGGTTTTTTCCGGCGCTGGCAGCACTGCACCACCACCCAATGACAGATCGGCCAGTACCAAATCGTGGTTAGCGACAATAACATCGGCCTCTTCCATGGCGTTGCGGGCTTTATAAAAAGCACAGTTCTGAAAATGCGGACAACGGCGGTTAGAGCATTCACGATGAGTCGCGGTTAAGTGCGACCACTGTTTATCTTCAATTGCATCGGTCAGACGGTCACGATCACCATCCCATTTTCCGGAACCATAAGACTGTAACAGAGACTCATAAAGCTCCCTGTCCTGCTCTTCCGGCGTCTGTTCAAATAAATCGACCGTCGACAGCAACCCGGACAAATGCTGCAATGATTTATCCAGTTTTAGTAAACACAAATAACGCCCACGCCCTTTCGCCAGGGCAAAATTAAACGGCAGCGAAATGGTCTTTTTTAAATTGGGTAAATCTTTATCAAGAATCTGCTCCTGCAACGCCACGGTTGCCGTTGAAATAAGCAGTTTTTTCTCTTTTTCAATCGCCATGGGTAATGCCGCAAGCAGATAGGCC
Organism: Thalassolituus pacificus; assembly: GCF_025318105.1. Lineage (NCBI taxonomy): Bacteria > Pseudomonadati > Pseudomonadota > Gammaproteobacteria > Oceanospirillales > Oceanospirillaceae > Thalassolituus > Thalassolituus pacificus. Next base: position 173,122 of record NZ_JAOANI010000019.1, on the reverse strand, counting down.
AGCGTTTTACCCGTACCGGTACCGGCTTCAACAACGGCAATTCCGCTGTCGTTATCGCGCTGGCCTTTGTCATCCTCATGGATTGAACCAAGGCTTTTGGCAATTTCTGCGATCATGACCCGCTGGCCATAACGCGGCCGTAAATCCAGAGCTTTAATACACTCACGATACAACGCCTGAATACGTTCTTTGCTTTCACTGCTCAGCATGATGTTCTTCTCGCATCAGGGGATAGCCTGCCAGCCTTTGCTGCGGCCAATATGAAGTGGCCAGCCGTCCACATCCAGTAAAATACCCGTGGGGGTTATTTCTGACAGCACCACACCGGGAGCGACCAGATCACCTTCATTCCATTCACGATTATTCATACTGACGGTACGCTTTTCAGCGACCGGGCTGTAGATATGGCTGGTAATCATTAATGGTGGAATACGGCGCAATGCATCCAGCGGCGGTAATGAGCGGGCATTATCCACGCGGCGTGCAGCGGCGGCAGGTGCTTTGGCGGCCGCTTCCGGCGAGGTTTTGTTTTCTGCTGCGGCGACGGCAGGTGCATCAACCGGTTTTATCTGCACAGTCGGTTCCGTGACCGTAACCGGTGGGGGCACAAACTCTGCGACATGCTCTTTGAGTGGTCTCTCGGTGGGTGCCGTTTGCTTCGCCTGATCACGCCTGGTGGACGGTTTATCAGTGGCTGAAACTACGGTCTGTGCCACCGCCGCTTCAGGCTCCGTACCCTGCAGAGGCAAAAGCCTAAACAGTAAAACCGCTAACAAAACCAACACCGCCAGTAATAACGCAATAACGGTTATGGCAGACGCCGATTCGGTCTGGTCGACCAGCGTAACGGGGGCATCAGGCGCAACACTTGCTGAGGAATTTGATTGCTGAGCACGCTGCAATTCTGATTTTTTTAAGGCATCGAGGATATAAGACATCTCAACCCTCCTCCGCTGCCAGACCGGAAGCGTTAGTTGCTCGCTCGACTTTTTGCATCACCAGTAACGTTTCCGGGCCAATGATTTTATCGGTGCTTAATCCATGCTCAGCCTGAAATTGTGCCACCCGGTTGGCCAGTAAAGGATCATAAAAACGCGCGTCCACTTTACTGTTTTGTCCTTCCGGACTGATGACCTGCCAGTCAGCCTGCCATTCCATATTGAGCTTTTGGCGTATCCATAAAATCAGATCGGATTTTTGTCCGGGGCGAACCAGCTGGCCGTTGTATCCGGCGGGAGGCTGCCACAGCAACAACGCCTGTCCGGCAAAAGATGCCGGGTTCAGCTCATCACTCAGAAGACGCCAGTCAAACCCTTCAGATGTTTTCATTTGCACGGCGACCGGCAGTGATAGTTGCTGCAGCCGCAGGAAAGGCCAGTCAACCCACAGGCATTGGCGACGCTCTCCCTGTAGCTGTTCACAGCTTATTGCGGTTGAATCTGTGCCCGCCGTCAGCAATGAAAGCGGCGAAGCAACGACGTCCGCCGCCGGCGTTTGCCAGGCCGTAAAGGCATCGTTGAACAATGGACTGAACATAACGACCGGCAGCAAGACAGCAAGCAGCGCCGTTACCGCCAGCAACGGCTTAAAAGCCAGCCATGATAACCGCGGAGCCTCACCGAGAATTTCCCGCTCCGCCCCCTTAACCAACGCAACATCCACCTGATGGCGCCCACAGGCATAAGCTCCAAGCAGGGCTCTGTCAGCAAGGTTATTGATTAAGCGGGGTACGCCACTACTGGCGCGCCACAGCCGGCGGGCCGCGTGCGGGCTGAACAGCACAGCATCAACGCCGGCCTGAGCACAGCGATGCCGCAGGTAGGCGCGGGTTTCGGTCAGACTGAGATGCTGCAAATGATAACGGGCAGTAATGCGCTGATTAAGCTGGCGCAAATCATGGCGCGCCAGTAGTTCACGCAATTCAGGCTGCCCCACCAGAATCAGCGTCAGTAACTTTTCTTTATGGGTTTCCAGATTGGTCAGCAGCCGGATCTGCTCCAGCAGCGGTGGTGGCATGCTCTGCGCTTCATCAATTACGCAGATCACCCGTTGGCCAGCGGCATACCATTCCAGCAAGGCTTTGTTAAGCAGAGCGTACAGCTCGCGCAGTGTCGCACCGGAGTCGTAACTCAGCGCCAGTTCATCACACAGACTTTGCAGTAGCTCCGTCGCGGATAACTGTGGATTAAACAGGTAGGCCGTACGTACTTCGGCAGGCGTTTGAGCAAGGAATGCACGGCACAGCGTGGTTTTGCCGGTACCGACTTCACCGGTCAGACAAATCAGCCCACCATGACCGGTAAGCGCATAGTGCAGATGCGCCAACGCCTCCTGATGACCTGACGACGGAAAAAGAAAATCCGGATCAGGAGCAATGGTGAAGGGGAAGCGCTGAAAACCAAAATGTTCCAGATACATCGGATACTCTGCTGCTCAGGTCGGCACGCACCGGCAGATTATCCGCCGGTAAAATTCAGCGCGCATCATAGCGGATTTTGCCGCCGACCGCAGTGAAAGCCATGACACCCGAATACGAAGCTAAAGCGAGGCACACGCAGAGATACGTCCGACATAAGAGATAGCAGGAAGCTTGCTGAACGTTACCAGTCCAGCATCAAGCCTAAGCGCAGCTGAACATCGCGCGCATAGGCCGGACGCGCATCATCACTGACAATTTCCAGCTGATGCCAGCCGGAGCGCCAGTGCAGCCCGAGCTGATGAGTTGAATGCAGCGAAGCACCCAGCACTCCCAGCGGCGTCGTCCAATCCTTGGCGATACTGAACCGTTGGTAACGATCATGCTGAAAATAACGCAACCCGGCCTGCCAGGCGGTGTCATAAACCCCACCGTTCAACGTCCAGGGAATATCCGTCGTGTAAGAAGACTGCCCCGAGCGGCCGGAAGCGGCACCCGAGCTGTTGCACACGGCCTGCCCACCGCCACTGAGATTGATACAGCCGGTGGTAAAAGCCGCATCATCAAATTGCCAGCGGTTCCACAAATCACTGAAGGCGGCATCCAGCTGCCAGCGCTCCTTTAGCAGGGCACTGAATGAAATATCCATACTGATGCCGGAACCATCACTGACATCCGCCGGATATTCCAGAATTTTGTCCTGATCAAAATGGTAATCCAGCACCGCCGAGGCTGTCAGCGGATCTCCCGCTGCCGATACGCCTTCCAGGGTTCCGAACTGAAAGTGACCAACACGGTAATAAGCCAACGCCGGGGTAATGCTGAACGAGGTAAAGTCGAGCTGATGCGCCAGCCGCACTCCCCGCGCCTGCAGCCCTTTGACCTCCAGCTCAAGCTCACGGTCGGCAGCACCGGGCAGCCCTTGCTCCAGCTCACGATAAAACTCAGAGGTGGCACGATTAAAGGTCAGGTAGTAATACCAGCGCGTCTCTCGCTCCAGCTGCCAATGGCGAAAGCGCATACCAAAACGAAAACGGGCATCCGCATAAGCGTAAGTACCGGACTGAAAATCGCTGTCCCAGCCCGACATCATATCGGTGAGAGAAACCGGCTCGGAGCTGCCATGAATATCCAGGCCAGAATATAACTGCCAGTCGGCGGCCTGCACGCCTGCTGGCAGAAAGCTGCCGGATATGGCGGCGAAGAACGCCGCAAGGAAACGTCGGGGATGGACTTTTTGCTTCAACCGCCAAGCACCAGGAACTGGCCATCACTAAACCGTACTACATACACACCGTCACGCTCTTCACGGATGACACCGACAATGGAGTTACGATAAGTCAGGTAGCCGACGGCATTACAGTTACCGGTCACGATTTCATCTTTACGGTTAATCACACCACAGGGTTGCCCACTGCCGTCAAGCTCATAGTCGACACGACTGGCCAGCGTAACACCAATACTTTCGCCCTTTTCTTCCGAGGTAAAAAGTTTGACGCCGCCGCGGTAAATAATCAGGCCGCCTAATTCAAAAGTAAAATTACGAATAACATCCGCATCATTTTCATCGGGAGCCGAACTGTTCCCAATCAGATACGACAGGTACAAACTTTGCGCCCGCACACCGGTTGGCAGCACATCGACCAGATAGTCGTAGTCATAGCCTGCGGCAACAGCCAATTCCCACACATCTTTCGAATTACGGGTTAATTTAACATCGACAATCGCCAGCGGTGCCCGCTCAACACTGCTGCCCTGACCTTCGGTCAGTTCGTGTGCTGCGCGCAGACTTAAATTATTAATACCCTGCGCAAAAGCGGCTTCCAATTTGCCATCAAGCGCCACATCACTGCCAACGACCAATTCGTAGCTGCCATCGTCGTCAGCATCGGGAAACAACGGACGGTAAGCACCACGACTGGGAATCGAGAACAAGCCAAGCAAATCATCATCGACCAACTTCTGAATGGTTAACACTTCATCGCTTTCACTCAACTGGGTACAAACACTGGTTTCCCGCTCATTGTCATCATTAATAATCACGGAGCATTTACGCAGACCTGCCAGCCCGTCGGTATCAGAGAAAATCTCCAGTCGGTTGATGCCGTAGCCGCTAATATTGACATCGATATAATCCGCCTGACGAAACACTTTTACGTCATTGACCTCGCTGTACAAAACCGTTTGATTTTCCATAATCCGGTATTCAAAAAGATTACTCTCAATAATTCCGGATTCGAAACCACTGCGCACACGGAAATAATCGTCCAGCTCAGGCCAGACAGAATCAGAGTAGTAGTTTGCAGCATTACTGGCTTCGGCCGATAACGTAACCTGAGCAAGGTCTTTCAACTCAACCTCTTTACCATCTTCAGTAATCGTACCTTTTGTATCACTGCTCGCAACCAGCGACAAAGCCATCGTCGTCAGGTTGTAGTGCATCGGTGATGACGGCACTAACACATCATCAACGCCGATCAGTTTGGCCGAAAAATACAGACTAAAGTCTTGTTTAACACCATTCACCGTTGCAGGAATATCGACATCCGGCCATTCCAGGTCATAGCCTAAAGGAGGCGTGGTAATCGGATCAGGTGGTGTAGCAAAACCCTCCTCACCGCTGTAAACAATACGTACCCGCGAATAGCTTTTAACCTCTTCATCGTCAGCATTAGTGGTTTTTACTTCTTTAAATTTAATACTGGCAACGGTATCCAGTGGATCGTTCAGATCATCTGCATCCACAACCATTTGACCCAACAACTGAATATCAAACGCGTTGTATTTACCTTCTTTTTCAATTTCTGCGCCCAGCTCAACCGGCACCATGGTCAAAGTAAGGCCATCGACGGTGAGTTTTTTATTGGCGGCATCGTAACGGGTATCACCGGCACAACCGGAATTAAGGCAACCAATCAATTCCAGCACCCGATCCCGTACGGCAGCGGTTCCCACGGCCAACTGTGGCGCGATACCTTCATAGATACTGTTCAGCGCATCGTAGTATTCAACGGTTTTGGTGACATAAGCCGGATCGATAAAACTATGCACACAACCGCTTTCATCTGTCTGCGGAGTACCTGCTGGACAAGTATTGGGAGCCTGCCCTTTATAATTCACCAGGCGCTCGTTCAGATCGGCCATAAATGCACGGGCATTATTAATGCGATCAAGCCAGTCTTTTACCTGACTTGCCGGAATATCGACGGCGGACAGCTGATCATTTTTATCCTGTAATGCTGCTATACGCTGATTGAGCACAGCAATAGCGCCTGCCAATTCAGACGGCACGGAATAATTCTGCGCAGCGATATAATCACGATTATTCTGCAGTACAGTTCGGGCAGCACTGTAGATGCCATACAACGATATTTGCGTCGATGAGCGCTGATAGAACTGTCCTTGATTGTGCAGGAACTCATCGACCACATCGGCCACCCAATCCACCTGATCCTGTCCGGCATCAAGAGCCAGCTGTTGACCGGCGGCAACAATGGCACCATAAAGAATCGATTCCTGTTTAATTGCCGAAGCCAGACCACTGTCTTTATACAGTTCGGAAGGTGCCAGCGGCCGCAGCGAAATAATATCTGATAAATCAAATAAAGCGCTCAGCCATAAATTGGCACGCTCAATCGTAAAATCGGTATAAATACCCGCCCGTGGCGTATCCGGATTGCTGCCATCACCGCTGTTATCAATATAACTGGTGTAGGCTAAGGCACTGGCCAGATGCGTCACCCAGTTCACATTAATGCGCATATTATCCTGGGCATTACCCACCGACGCGCGCAACTCGTATTCCTGCGGCACGACTTTCGCACTCAGGTAGGCCCAGCTGTCGTAACAACCATTAACCAGTTCACACCGTTCCAGCGTTGAGTTGTCTTCTTTGCCGCTGACAATCAGGGTTATTGGCCGGCCAATATCATCACGGCCAAGCTGCACCTGGTAATACGCCAAGGTTGTTGAGCTTGCTTTTGCACCGGCATAGGTTTCTTTCTGACCATCGTCTGTGTCGATAACTTCGGTCGCAGTCTGCCCCTGCACATCAATAGGCACAGCCTGAATCAGCGCGCGCTGTACACTGCTGCTGCCAACATAGCCGTTTACGTATTTTACCGGTTCCGTTTTGCGGCTCGTACTGGAGCCATTGCCGCTGCATGCGGCCAACAGACAAACCGCCAGCAGAAGAGAAATGCGGGGGACTGAGAACATAGTTATTTTTCTTTTAAGTGCGAAAGTAGCCAGATTGTAACCGTCCGCCCTGTCAGCAGCCAGCAGTGACCCAGCTTTTACCCCCCTTTTACACAAAAAAAAGCCCGGACAAAACCGGGCATTTTTTGTTCAGCTCACACCAGGTGAGCGCTAGACCGTCAGATTACTGAGCGGCTTTGAACTTCAGACGATAAGCATGCAACAGTGGCTCAGTGTAACCACTTGGCTGCTCTTTACCTTTGAAGATCAGGTCAGACGCCGCTTGGAAGGCAATACCGTCATAGCCTGGAGCCATGTTGATATAGGCTGCATCACCAGCGTTCTGGCCATCCACAATGGCTGCCATACGCTTCAGACTGTCTTCAACCTGTTCACGGGTACAAATACCGTGCTCCAGCCAGTTAGCAACGTGCTGCGAAGAAATACGCAGAGTCGCGCGGTCTTCCATCAGACCAACGTTGTTGATATCCGGTACCTTGGAACAGCCAACGCCCTGATCAACCCAACGCACAACATAACCCAGGATGCCCTGACAGTTGTTGTCGATTTCGTTCTGAATCAGTTCAGGCGTCAGCGCAGCAGCTTCTTCAGCGGTCATCAGAGGAATGGTCAGAATGCCATCAACAGAAGCATGTTCACGGGTTTTCAGTTCGTTCTGAACGGCGAACACATCCACTTTGTGATAATGCATCGCGTGCAGTGTTGCCGCCGTTGGTGATGGAACCCATGCGGTGTTAGCACCGGCTTTCGGGTGAGCAATTTTCTGCTCCATCATCATGCCCATCTCATCCGGAATCGGCCACATGCCTTTACCGATCTGCGCACGACCCTGCAGGCCGGTTTCCAGACCCGTGTCTACGTTCCAGTTTTCGTAGGTGTTGATCCATAACTGCTGCTTCATGACCGACTTAGGCACGAACGGACCCGCCAGCATAGATGTATGAATTTCATCGCCGGTGCGATCCAGGAAGCCGGTGTTGATGAACACAACACGGTCTTTCGCGGCACGGATACATTCTTTCAGGTTAACGGTGGTGCGACGCTCTTCATCCATGATGCCCATTTTCATAGTGAAGCGCGGCAGAGCCAATGCATCTTCGATGCGGCCAAACAGTTCGTTGGCAAATGCCACTTCTTCCGGTCCGTGCATTTTAGGCTTAACAATGTTCACGGAATCGGCGGTGGAGTTGCGGAATGGCGCATTGCCTTTCAGGTCGTGGATGGCGATCAGAGTCGAGATCATGCCGTCCATGATACCTTCAGGAATCTCGCTGCCATCAGCCAGCAGAATCGCCGGGTTAGTCATCAGGTGACCAACGTTACGGATAAACAGCATGGAACGACCTTTCAGCTTCACGGTTTCACCGTTCAGGCCGGTGTATTCGCGGTCAGCGTTCATGGTACGGGTAAAGGTTTTGCCACCTTTGGTCACTTCTTCCGCCAGGTCACCTTTCATCAGGCCCAGCCAGTTGCCGTAAGTTACGACTTTATCGGCCGCATCAACCGCAGCAACAGAGTCTTCACAGTCCATGATGGTGGTCAGTGCCGATTCCATCAGGATGTCTTTAACGCCAGCCGCATCGGTAGAGCCAACCGGCGTGGTTGCATCGATCTGAATTTCAAAATGCAGGCCGTTGTTCTTCAGCAGAATCGCAACAGGTGCAGCAGCATCACCGTTGTAGCCAGCCAGCTGAGCAGCATTTTTTAGCGTGGTGGTTGAGCCGTCTTTCAGGGTAACAACCAGCTTGCCTTCTTCGATCGCGTACTTGGTGCTGTCAACGTGGTCGCAGCTCAGCAGAGGGGCCGCTTCGTTCAGGAACGCACGGGCGTAGGCAATAACCTTATCGCCACGGACTTTGTTGTAACCAGTGCCTTTTTCCGCACCGTTTTCTTCAGAAATAACGTTGGTGCCGTACAGCGCATCGTACAGAGAACCCCAACGGGCGTTGGCAGCGTTCAGAGCGAAACGGGCATTCATCACCGGCACAACCAGCTGAGGACCGGCCATCTGACCGATTTCTGGCTCTACATTGGCGGTTGTTGCTTCAAAGTCAGCGCCTTCCGGAAGCAGATAACCGATTTCCTGCAGGAATGCTTTGTACTCTGCAGCATTGTGAGACTGACCTTTGCGTCCAGTGTGGTAAGCGTCGATTTTCGCCTGCAGATCATCACGCTTGGCCAGCAGCGCTTTGTTTTTAGGAGCCAGTTCGTTCGCCAGAACGTCGAACTCTGCCCAGAATTTCTCTGCATCGATACCAGTACCCGGAATCGCTTTTTCGTTTACGAAGTCGTACAGCGCCTGAGCAACCTGCAAGCCACCCTTCTGAACGTATCCAGTCATTGTTAAGCCTCAAAAAAAATTCAATCACAACCGGCTGCTGCCGGTCATTCTGACCACTACTGAACGACTGCGGACAATCGCCAGCTACAAATTAAGACGCGGAAGTATACAGGAACGAATTGGCGACTGCTAACCCACCTCGGCTGAACAACCGCATAACCCGCAACCAGGACCCAGTAAAAACACCAAATAGATAACGGTATAAATAAACACTCAGGCCAGCAATGAAGAAGTCTGATATCGTCGCCATTTTTGCAACAGACACTCCGTTATGGACCAAATCGCTACCACCATTCTCAGTTCCGGCCGTTCCGCCGTTGAACTGGCATTGTTTATTCTGCTGCCCATTATGATTGTGATGCTCAGCATCATGCGCTGGCTGGAAGCTCGCGGCCTGCTGCACCGTATTGTCCGCGTAGTCAGCCCACTGCTGCGCCCTTTCGGACTGACGGGGCTGGGGGTATTTGCCCTGATTCAGGTGTCGATGGTGAGCTTCGCCGCCCCCATTGCCACGCTCGCCATCATGGCGCGCAACGGATCATCACCGCGTCATATCGCCGCGACATTGTCCATGGTGCTGGCACTGGCGCAGGCCAATGTTGTATTTCCGATGGCCGCTGCCGGGCTGGATATCCCAACCACACTGCTGCTGGCCATCCCTGCCGGTCTGATTGCCGCCGCCGCAACCTACTACGTATTCGGACGCACGCTGAGTGCAGAAGAAAGCGCACCACCATCGGCCGAACTGCTGCCGCAGGCCGACCCTGACCACGGCAAGCTGCTGCAGGTTATCCGCCGCGCCGGTAGCGATGCCTGGGATATTGCCATGGGCGCATTGCCCTTATTGGTGGTTGCGTTGGTGGCAGTGAATCTGATTCGCCTGACCGGAGCCATTGGTGCACTGGAAAGCCTGTTGTCTCCCCTGCTCAGCGCGGCCGGTTTTCCGCAGCAAACACTGTTGTTGGTTATCACCAAATACATTGCCGGTGGAACGGCAATGATGGGCATTGCCATGGAACAGATACAGCTCGGATTACTCAGCGCACAGGACATCAACCTGCTCGCCGGTCTGCTGTTGTGCCCGCTGGATGTTGCCGGTGTTGCCATTCTTATTGCCGCTGGCAAACCCGTCGCAGCCGTTGCCCGGCCCGCGATTTATGGCGCATTGATCGGCATAGCCTTGCGCACCGCCGGGCATTACTGGCTGTTTGCCTGATCCTTCGGAACCTTGTCCTGCAGGCATAAAAAAAGCGACCCGTAAGTCGCTTTTTTTATGCTTTGAACACAGCAGGATTACAGCGTTTCCCAGCTGCCATCAATGTAACGGATCACCCAGATTCCACTTTCCTGACGAATTCGGCCATACACCACATCACGGAAATTCAGAGTAAAGGCAGCATCGGCAAGCACGGTATTGTCCGTCGCTTCGGCGCTATTATCCAGCACGCACAGATCGTATTTACCATCGCTGCCGGTGATGTATTTATAAGGCAGCGGAGACAGATTGTAGTTTTGCTGCAGATAGGCGGTCAGCTCACTGTCGATGGTGGTTTCGGTGCCGTCATTCAATGTAAGAGCAACGCCGTCTTTGTACACCGCGACACTGCCGGTGGTTTTAAACGACGAGTCGGTATCCAGGCTCAACACGATACGATCAAGCGCAGAACCCGAGCCCAGATACACATCGCCACTGGTCAGACTGGAATAGTCATGCGACAGCGCAGCGGTGAGTTTGTAGCGATCCATGGTCGGTGCATTCAGCAAGACATCAAATAAGGTGCGCGGCTGATCGTCCAAGCGAACCTCGCTGGTCACACGCACGGCATTCAGGCCCAGCATCATCGGATCGTACAGGGTTCCGTCCATTGAAGTTTCTGTTGATGCCAGATCGGCCAGCGCCAGACAACCGTTGGCATCGGCAGGCTTGGTCGGCCAGGTAACGAAATACACCCCGCGTCCCGGTATCTCAACCCGCGAGAACACACCGGCTTCCCACAGATCATTAATGGCCAGTTGGAAATCACGCTCGGCATACAAGCGCTGCTTAGGCTGACACGTACTCACCACCCAACCGCTGCCGCTATTGCTCAGATCGCATATTTCAAAATCGTGGGTGCTGACCAGTTCTGTGCGGTCGTCATCATTGTCTACATCGTTAACATCTTCACGCTTCACCGTCGGATAAAAACGGAAACGTTGTGACTCGCCGAGCGGCACATAAAAATCCAGATATTGCACAGCCTGGCCAGCCACCGTCTGTTCGCCGGTCACGTAGCTGACCAGGTTATTGGATAAATCACCTTTGGCAAACGCAGGATTAGGGGTGAAAAAGCCATTAAATGAAGCAAAAGGTTTAGCCGGATAATACTCCGACGCATTGGTACTGGTAGCGGCGACATACACAGACGAGTAGTCGACATCCAGATCGTTGTCATCACCAACCTTATCGGAGATCCGGCCGTTGAGTACCACGGTGTCGATATTGAAACGACGCTCACTGTTGCTGTCCTGCGGATCTTTCACACCGCGGAAGAAAATACGGTAACTGCCGGTAACCTCGGCTTCTTCCGCACCACCCACACGACTGGTGTCGTACAGTGAGAAATCCGACCAGCGCATTTCGTAACCCAGAATTTCGTTACCAGCCGGATCGGCCAGCGTACTGACGGGCGTTGTGTAGTACACGCGCACACCGGAAGCCGAGAGGATATCGTTGGCGGCATTGTCACCTTCATAGACATTATCGACGACAAAGCGCAGTGTGCCCTGCTCGTAGGTGCCACGAATCAATACATCGATGGCATTGGACGATGTCGGCTTATCATCGGCATCGGTGGTATTCACGTCGGCCACGGCCTGGCTGACGATAATTTTGCCGCTGTTCAGCGTCATCACACGGGTCTGGTTGTTATAGGTACAGGAGCCCGGCGTAATCCAGACATAGGCCGACGTATCAGCACAGGTATTACCGGCATTGGCCAGATAGGTCTGAAGGTACAGCGCCTGAGTTTCACGCTGGGCAACCACAATGGCATCCAGATTAGCGGCATGCTCATCGCCGATTTTTTTCAGCAGATCAACGTACTGATCAATCTCGGCTTTATAGCCATCTTCGAAAAAGGCCTCACTATAGTTGCGCATCACACCGACAAACGCTTTGGTGCGCTTAATGCCCAGTACGAAGTCGTCATAATCCCCCTGTCCGAACAGAGACAGCAGGGTATCAGGGACCTTATTCGTCAGAGCTCCCGGAGTAACAAATGAATCAAAATCCGCCTGCAATCCGGAGACAACCCCGGCGATATAACCCTGCAACGTGGTATCCGTAACGTTCAGCGCCTGCAGGTTAGTGATGGCATCGCTGTACAGCGCCGCCAGCGTCAGCGTCTGAGCACCGCCCTGCTGCATCATCTGGCCTTTATTCGCACTGAAATCGGCGGCTACGGCTTCGGTAAATCCATTGCCATAGGTTTCAGCCAGGTGCGCCCAGGCGGCCAGCAAGGCACCATAACGAATACTGTCAGCCGCTTTGGCGGCATCGGCTTTACGCCATTCATTAATCTGAGTCAGATCCGCAGGTTCCGTCGTCTGCACATTGCTGATACCGAACACCCGGGAAACCTGAGAGATAGCCTGTTCGGTGGAATACGCGGAGTAATAGCCGGTTTCAACCCAGCCAACAGGCACATCCGTCACCGTGCCGGAACCGCTGTCCAGACTCTCGTTATAGACATAATCCAGCGCCAGCTGGGCGGCCAGATCAGTCAGCGGCGTGACGCGGATACGCTCATTTTTGCCGAGATCATAAGCCACCGAACGCCAGTCCAGGTTTGTGGTTTGCACCATATCGGCGGCAAACGCGCCGTTCGCGCACCCGGCAACCCACTGACAGCGAACGGTCGTGGCATCTGTGCTGGTATCGGTATCACCATCACGGCCAACTAACTGAAACAACTGCAGCTCTCCGCTGGCGACAACGGCTTTCACCGTCGCTTCTTTATCCGTGATGTATTCAGAACGCACAAAACGTCCTTCGGCATCTTCGTTTGGCAAACCGGCTTCGGTAATGGCGACGGAACGCACCACCGCACTGTAAACATCTTCCTGCCCGGCCTGCACATAGACCGAAATTGTTGACGAGGAAGAAGAGCCACTATCGCTGCAGCCGGACATCAGACCCGCGAGCGTAGGAAACATCAGAGAAGCCGTCAGAAGTTTATGCATAGCCATACAAAGAAATCACTCAGTTAATACAGGACGCGTAGCGACTCGCGCATCCTTCAGATATAAAAATGCCGCCTATCATAACAGGCTTTGTCAGCCGTGATAGCTCAGGAACCACTCTTTATGAATCCAGCGCAGCACATAGACCCGGACAGCTGAGACAGGTTCAATCAACCACGACAGACGGAGCAACCGCCGTAACGCTATGCCGTCACGGCTGCTTTCCGCTAGAATGCGCAGCTATTTCAGGCTTTGCCTTACAGAGGAACACCATGCAGTTATTCGTAGAGCAACTCACCAACGTCGACTTCAGCTATCTGGACGCCAAACGCGGCCTGGTGGGTGAAACCTGGTGGGCATCAGCCGTACTCGACGGCGCACTCGACGAGCAAGGCATGGTGTGTGATTTCGGCATTGTTAAAAAAACACTGCGCAACTGGCTGGACGACGAACTCGATCACCGCCTGCTGCTGCCGGTCAATTCGCCAGCCCTGACGCTGAAACACAGCGGTGACATCATTGAACTCAGCTGGCACGGTGATAACGGCGACCTGCTGGAAATGCGGGCGCCGCGTCAGGCCGTTGCTCTGGTCGATGCCGAACAGATCACCGCCAAAAGCGTGGCCCACTGGTGCCGTGAGCAACTGCGCAGTCATTTCCCGGTCAATGTTGAACAACTGACACTGAGCTTCGTGGCAGAAACCATTGATGGCGCCTCTTACCACTACAGTCACGGCCTGAAAAAACACAACGGCAACTGCCAGCGCATTGCTCACGGTCACCGCTCACGCATTCAGATCTGGCTTGACGATGAGCGCAGCAGTGCACTGGAACAGCAATGGGCAGAACGCTGGGCCGATATTTATCTGGGCAGCAAAGAAGACCTCATCAGCGAACAGGATGGACAGCTGTTATTCCGCTACAGCGCGCAACAGGGAGAATTTGAATTATCCCTGCCCGCCAGCCGCAATTACATGATGAACACCGACACCACCGTCGAATTTATCGCCCGCCACCTGGCCGATACCATCAAACAACAACACCCTGACAGCCGTGTCAAAGTGCGTGCATTTGAAGGCGTTAACAAAGGTGCCATCGCCAACGCCTGAATCTGACGCCTGAAAAATAAAAAAGCGGCCCTAATCCAATAGCAAGGCCGCTTTTTTTATGCCCGGAGCTGTCTGATCTGGCCTGCTGTCAGGCAGCTTCCATCCGTGCCCGCAAACGCCGCTGACCCAGAATAAACACCAGCAGTGCCAGCGGCAGCACAAACCACAGCCACTCGTGCAGGGTTTCGGCATACTGCTTACCGAGCACAAAGGCCACGGTAAAAATCATCGCCGCCCAGATCACGATTGAAACCACATTGGCGACGGTAAATGTCGAGCCCGGCACCCGCGCCAGCCCACAGGCGATATAGCCAAAGGTACGCAGCCCCGGCATGCAGCGAATCAGCGCCAGCTGATGCCAGGGAGCCTGCTGCAAAGGTTTTACCTGACGCTGAATCAGATCATGGCGGAATTTGTTCGCCAGCCATGGCCAGACATGCGCCAACCGCCCAAACAGATACAACGCCGTATCGCCAATAAACATACCGGTACAGGTTGCGGCAAAGGCCACTTCCGGCGCCAGCTTACCGCTCGCGGCCAGCATCCCGGCGCCAATAATCGCCAGGTCTTCCAGCATAAAGGTCGATACAATCACCACCAGAACCAGCCACAAGGGGCTGTCGGAATAACTCAGCAATGAGTCCAGCATGAATACTTCTCAGCTAACGGCCTGTAAATTTGCGCAGCATTCTACCTGAAACTGCGTGACGGGTGAGTGACAATAACGCCCAACCCGGCGGCAAAATGCCCTTACCGGCACCCCTTCACCGCCAGCAACGGGCACTCGCGACATGAAAGCGCAGTTAAATCACCGCCGGTGCTGAGATATACAAAAAAATCCGGTAGAATTGCGCGCCTTAAAATTCTTACATTCATTGTCCGTTGAGAGTCGCTATGTCCTCCCAGAACCCAATGGAGCTGTCTGCCCTGACCGCTATTTCTCCGATTGATGGTCGTTACGGCAACAAAACCGTGCAACTGCGTCCGATTTTCTCCGAGTTCGGCTTGATCCGTGCCCGCGTCGAAGTAGAAATCCGCTGGTTACAGCGCCTTGCGGCCCATGAAGCCATTACCGAAGTACCGGCCTTTTCGGCAGCCACCCAGCAACAGCTGGATGCCATCGTTGCCAACTTCAGTGAAGAAGATGCCCTGCGCATCAAAGCCATCGAAGCCACCACCAACCACGATGTGAAAGCGGTGGAATACTTCATCAAAGAAACGTTTGCCGACAATAGCGAACTGATGGCGGTTAATGAATTCGTGCATTTCGCCTGCACTTCTGAAGACATCAACAACCTGTCCCATGCGCTGATGCTGAAAGCCGGCCGTGACGACGTTATGCTGCCGGTTATGCAGGAAGTCACCGATGCGATCCGTGCTCTGGCACACGAGCACGCGGCCCTGCCGATGCTGTCCCGCACCCACGGCCAGACCGCTTCGCCAACCACTCTGGGTAAAGAGATGGCCAACGTTGTCGCCCGTCTTGAGCGCCAGATCAAGCAGATCAAAGCAGTTGAACTGCTGGGCAAAATCAACGGCGCCGTGGGTAACTACAACGCCCACCTGTCGGCCTACGCCGATATCGACTGGGCGGCTAACGCTGAAACCTTCGTGACCTCTCTGGGGCTGACTTTCAACCCGTACACCACCCAGATCGAGCCCCACGATTACATCGCCGAGCTGTTTGATGCCATCGCCCGCTTCAATACCATCCTGATCGACTTCGATCGCGATATCTGGGCGTACATCTCCAACGGCTACTTCAAACAGCGTACCATCGCCGGTGAAGTGGGCTCCTCCACCATGCCGCACAAAGTGAACCCGATTGACTTCGAAAACTCCGAAGGCAACCTCGGTATCGCCAACGCGGTTATGAACCATATGGCGCAGAAACTGCCGGTTTCACGCTGGCAGCGCGACCTGACCGACTCCACCGTACTGCGCAATATGGGCGTAGGTCTGGGCTACAGCCTGCTGGCTTATCAGGCCAGCCTGAAGGGCATCAGCAAACTGCAGGTGAATGCTGAACGTATCGCTCAGGATCTCGACAGCGCCTGGGAAGTGCTGGCCGAACCAGTACAGACCGTGATGCGTCGCTACGGCATTGAACAGCCTTACGAAAAACTGAAAGCCTTTACCCGTGGCAAAGCCATTACCCGCGATGCAATGGGCGAGTTCATTGCCTCACTGGAGCTGCCGCAAGCCGTCAAAGACGAATTAAACGCAATGACGCCGGCCAGTTACATCGGTAATGCCGCAGATCAGGCGAAAAACGTTTAATCGGTTTTAAAATCAAAAGCCTCCGTCAGTACATGCCTGACGGAGGCTTTTTTGTACCCGCATTCTGAGTAAACAACTATGCATATCCTTGGTCATCTGTCCGTTGAAGAATTCCTGCGCGATTACTGGCAACAGAAACCGGTTTTGATCCGCAACGCCTGGCCGGACTTCGAGCCCCTGCTCAGCTCCTCCGAACTGGCCGGCCTGAGCCTGGAAGAAGAAATTGAATCACGCCTGGTCGAAGAAGACGGCAAAGACGGCCCCTGGAGCATCCGCACCGGCCCTTTCACAGAAGACGATTACCGCGCCCTGCCGGAAAGCAAATGGACCTTACTGGTTCAGGCCGT
This sequence comes from Thalassolituus pacificus, assembly GCF_025318105.1. Lineage (NCBI taxonomy): Bacteria > Pseudomonadati > Pseudomonadota > Gammaproteobacteria > Oceanospirillales > Oceanospirillaceae > Thalassolituus > Thalassolituus pacificus. The sequence goes on along the minus strand of NZ_JAOANI010000019.1, from coordinate 156,187 downwards.
CGACCACTGGATTCCGGAAGCGGCCGATATTCTTGAACACTTCCGCTTTCTGCCCAGCTGGCGCATCGACGATCTGATGATCAGCTACGCCGTCGACGGCGGCTCGGTCGGCCCGCATTACGACCAATACGATGTTTTTTTACTGCAGGCCGAAGGTCAGCGCGAATGGCGTATTGGCCAGATGTGCAACGATGATTCGCCAATCCTTAAAGGCCCGAAAATCCGCGTACTGGAACAGTTCGACGAAATCGAGCGCTGGACCCTGAACCCCGGCGACATGCTTTACCTGCCACCACAACTGGCCCATTACGGCATCGCCCAGGGCGAATGCATGACCTACTCCATCGGCTTTCGCGCGCCCAGCCAGGCGGAACTGGCACAGGCCGCAATGGACGATATTCTCGCCAGCGCCAGCGAAGACCAGCGCTACACCGATGCCGGCATCCGCCCAACCCAGACCCCGGGCCTGATTGATCAGGACGCGATCGCGCGCCTGCGTGCCCTGCTGACCGCGGCCCTCAACGATGACGAGCGTCTGCAGCAGGTTTTGGGCAAGTTGATGACCGAAGCCAAATACCCGGAACAGCTGCCGGAACCAAGAGACGATGCCAGCTGGCAAGAAGTAAACGACGAACTGGACGCATACCCGCAATGGCGTCGTTCCGAATTCGCCCGTTTCGCCTACAGCCAACAGGAGAATCAATGCAGCTTCTTCGCCCTCGGCCACAGCTGGAATCTGCCATTAAGTGATCTGGCGTTAGTTGCCTATCTGGCCGACAACAGCCAGTATGAAGGAGACACGCTAAAGGAACTGGCATCAGGCGCAACGGCGCAAAGCCTGCTGGTCAACCTCTGGCAACGACACATGCTGTACAGCCCGGAGACCGAGCTTGGAGATTGAAACCGCGAACTGGAAAGAACACCGAGACATATTGCGCGCCATCCGTGAGCGCGTATTTATTCGGGAGCAGGACATCGCCGAAGACCTGGAGTGGGATACCGACGACGCTACCGCCGTGCATTTTATTGCCCGCGACGGCAAACGCCCGGTTGGCTGCGCACGACTGCTGAGCAATGGCTATTTCGGCCGCATGGCGGTGCTGCCGGAATACCGTGGCCAGAGCTGGGGCACCCGCCTGCTGCGGGCAGTGGAACATCACTACGAAAAAGAAATGCGTGGCCGTATGTTACGCGCCACCGTACAAACCCAGGCTTACGGTTTTTATTACCGCAACGGTTTCTCACCGGAACAAGAGTTCTGCTGGGATGCAGGTATTCCCCATGTGCGCATGAACAAAGTGCTTGGCCGCCCCAGCCAGAGCAGCGAGCAGTTTATTCCGGGCAAAGACAATGAAGTGTACGTTCTGGAACAACCCGCTGCGGCCGAAGGTCTGCTGCAGATTGCCAGCCATTTTGGCCCGGCTGCGATACATATTTGCATCGCCGATCTCAGTCATCCGCTGTGGTCGGATAAAACCACACTGACCTGTCTTAATCGTTATATCCGTGGCGCCCGTCAACGTACGATCCGCGTGTTAATTGCACGCGAATATGCAGGTATTGCTGACCACCCGCTGTTGCAATTGCAGCAACGCATGAGCAGCCGCATGCAGTTGCAGGTGCATTCAGCAGTGAATACCCATCAGATATTGATGACCCCGGCGGTTTTTATCGGTATTGAGCGCAATAAAGTGACGGCCTGTATGAATGACCGCGCCAGAGTTGCCCGTATGCTGGATCAGTTTCAGGAATGGTGGCGCAGCAGCCAGCCATGCAAAGAAGGACGCAGACTGGGGCTGTAATCGCCCCACCCGTTAATTACCGCTCAGTGAACGGCAATAAATACGATCACATTCAGCAACGTCACGGCTGCTGTCAGAATATTACGCAAACGCTTATAAGAGTCAGCATAAGCACGTTTAAAAATAGGATTGGTTTCGGTCCATAATAACAACCAGAAGCCAACCACAAACATCAGCACCGCGACATTGGTAGGCAGGAAATACGCCAGTAATCCCCAGAGAAAAGTCCCGATGGATAACTCCAGCGGAATCTCATCAATTTGTTCCGGGTTAGCCTGTTCAACCCCCCAGCAACCACCGGCCATAAAAGCCAGAATCAACAGCGAATATAATTTAAAAAATTCTTCGCCCCCTTCAACACCCAGCACGACCGCTGCTGCGCCAGCAATAAAAGGCAGCAAACCGGCATAACCGAGCTTCTCAGAAATAGACAATGCCATCGTGGTACTCCTTACTTCAACAACATCTGTGAGGGCCTGCTCACACCAGGTGAATCCGGCCCCAGGTCCCGAAAAGCAGATTTTTCAAAGACTTACAGCCTAAAAATAGCCCAGCCAGAAAGAAAAGTATCTAAAAAAATGGCTGCTGTGTCAGACACAGCAGCCTTTTTAATCATAAACACCGCGCTGAGCTGCGAGGCGTTTAACTCAAACTCATTAAAAGTGATTCCACCCGGGCCACATCGTCTGGCGTATCAACACCATGCCCCGGCGCCTGCTCAATCACCGACATATGAATTTTGACGCCGTACCAAAGCGCGCGCAGCTGCTCCAGCGACTCGGTCGTTTCCAGCGCACACGGCTCCATGCCCGTGTACTGCTGTAAAAAAGACACACGATAACCGTACATACCAATATGACGATACACCGGCATTTTACTGGTCATTTCCTGCAGGCTGATTTTATAAGCATCACGATCCCAGGGAATCGAAGCACGGCTGAAATACATGGCAAAATGCGCACGATCAAGCACCACTTTCACGACATTCGGGTCAAATGCATCGGCCGCATCACGCAACGGCGTACACACCGAACTCATACCTGCCTCTGGATTTTCCAGCAAACTGGCGGCTGTCTTTTCAATTAACGATTGCGGAATTAACGGCTCATCACCCTGTAAATTCACAATCACGGCATCAGCGCCCCAGCCTTTGATCTGTGCGACCTCAGCTATACGCTCAGTACCATTTTCGTGATCCACGGAGGTCATTACCACATCGGCACCAAATGCCAACGCAGCGGCCTGAATGCGTTCGTCATCGGTGGCAATTACAATATCCTGCACACCGGTTGCCTGTGCTCGCTCATACACGTGCTGAATCATCGGCTTACCCGCCAGCATAATCAGTGGCTTACCCGGCAGACGACTGGAGCCATAGCGAGCCGGAATTACAATTTTATAATCAACCATTTTGTCTTATTAAACCTTGTAGAAATCACGATACCAGCGGGCGAAACGTTCAATCCCTTCGGCCAGTGGCGTGTTCGGCGCAAAATCAACATCTTCCACCAGATCATCAACATTGGCATAGGTTGCCAATACATCACCCGGCTGCATATCCATGTAGTGTTTATTGGCTTTTTTACCCAGCACATTTTCGATGGTTTCGATAAACGTACCCAGCTCAACGCTGTTGTGATTACCAATATTATAAATTTTATACGGTGCCGAACTGCGCGAGCAGTCACCGCTTTCCGGTGTCCAGCCGCTCACGCCCTGTGGAATTTTCTGGGTAATGCGGGTCACACCCTCAACGATGTCGTCAACGTAGGTGAAATCACGCTGCATTTTTCCATGATTAAAGACGTTAATGGTTTTGCCTTCGAGAATATCGCGGGTAAAACTGAAATACGCCATATCCGGACGGCCCCAGGGACCATACACGGTAAAGAAACGCAGACCGGTCACAGGCAAGCCGTAAAGATGCGCATAGGTATGCGCCATTAATTCGTTCGATTTTTTAGTCGCCGCATACAATGACACCGGGTGATCCACACGATCAGACGTGCTGTACGGAATTTTGGTATTCAAACCATAAACCGAACTGGACGATGCATAGACCAGATGCCCTACTTCGTTATGACGACAGGCTTCAAGAATATTTACAAAGCCAATTAAATTACTATCGACATAAGCGTGCGGATTAGTGATCGAATAACGTACACCGGCCTGCGCCGCAAGATGAACAACGCGGTCAAATTTATGCTCAGCAAACACCGTATCCACAGCCGCACGGTCGGATAATTCCACCTGTTTAAAAGTAAAACCGGACTGCTCTGCCAACCAGCCCAGACGACCGTGTTTTAAATTCACATCGTAATAATCATTCAGGTTATCGATACCAACAACCTCATGGCCCTGTTCAACAAAGCGTTTACTGGTAAAAGCACCAATAAAACCGGCTGCACCGGTTACCAGAATTTTCATATTTTTTTATCCTCAAACTCAGGCAGCATGGCCTTAATATAGGCTTCATCCAACGGCATACGACTGCCAAGAATAATATCCGCCACTTCACGGGCAACGCCACGACCGCCCCCGGCATCAGTAATCAGATCGGCGTGATCCTTTACCATCCAGAAGGCATCATCAGGGGCGATGCTTAGCCCTACTTTTTTCATTACTTTCAGATCAATCACATCATCGCCGACATAACAGACTTCACCAGGCTCAAACCACAGCTCATCCATTAACGCCGATAACACCGCCCATTTATCTTTTGTACCCGGAAAGAAATGCTGAATGCCAAGATCGGCAGCGCGACGCGCCAATGGCGCAGAGTCTTTGGCGGAAATAATGGCGGTAACGATGTCATAAGCGTCGAGCAATTTAATGCCAACACCGTCTTTAACATTGAAATGCTTTACTTGCTCGCCGTCGGCAGAATACGTCAGGGTGCCATCGGTCAGCACCCCGTCCACATCAAACACGACCAACTTAATTGCGCGGGCTTTCTCTTTTATGACATTGGGCAGATGTACCATAACTGCATCCTGAAAACGCTAATGCGGGAATACGGCCTGCAACAGCCAACCAGGCAGAGCCGAAATATTGTCCGCTATTGTAACGCGTTTGTCAGAGCAGTGTTATCAGCAGCGCAATGCTCCGACAACAAAGAATAAGCGCTTTGAAGCAACAGAAATGAAGAAAACGGAATGTAAGCAGATACGATTGATAACAACCGAAAAGATGGTATCCCCAAGGGGATTCGAACCCCTGTTACCGCCGTGAAAGGGCGGTGTCCTAGGCCTCTAGACGATGGGGACACAAGGACGTACGTAAAAATTGGTGGAGCCTAGCGGGATCGAACCGCTGACCTCAACACTGCCAGTGTTGCGCTCTCCCAGCTGAGCTAAGGCCCCGTATGCAGAACAACCCTATCAGGTTGGCGCAAAGTGGTATCCCCAAGGGGATTCGAACCCCTGTTACCGCCGTGAAAGGGCGGTGTCCTAGGCCTCTAGACGATGGGGACACAAGGACTGCTTTGAGTATTTGGTGGAGCCTAGCGGGATCGAACCGCTGACCTCAACACTGCCAGTGTTGCGCTCTCCCAGCTGAGCTAAGGCCCCGTCTCAAAACGTGCGCGAATATTACTGACGCCCCCCGACACTGTCAACCGGCAAGCGTCGAAATACGCGAAAAAATTTTCTGAAACAATAACTTAGCCGATTTAACCGGCATTGCAGCCCACCCACCCTGCCCTTACGGACAGAATGAGCGGGCGCAGCAAATCAGGACTCTGCCGCAGCACTCAGTTCAGCGGCAATCGCTGCTGACAGCTGCTGGTAGTCCTTTTCCATCTTCTTGGCTTTCTTCTTACCGACACCGCCCAGCACATCAATCGCATGACGCAAGCGCGCACGACTCATGTCCGGCCCCAGCAGCGCCATACTGTCGAGCACAGAGATCGTGGCTGACGTACCGGCAATGGCAATAAAGAACGGGAACAGGAAGTCACGGACTTTAATGTCCAACAAACGCGCCATGGCAAACAGGCGCGCTTCAATGTCTTCTTTATTCCAGTGACGAATCTCTTCCAGCTGCCATAAGCCAAACTGCAGCACCGTCAGCAGACGCTCTTCGTCGTAGGCTTTGTGCTCAAAGCTGGCAGCCGTCAGCGGTGTTAAGCCCGACAGGAAATGACCGGCCAGCGGCACCACATCCGAGAATGTTTCAATACGCGGCTGTACATGCGGAATGATCGACAGAATATTCTGCGGACGCAGACCCCAGGCAGCAAAGCGCTGCGCAAAGGTTTCAGCATCCAGCTCACGCACCCACAAACTGTTCAGCCAGCGCAGTTTTTCCACATCAAACACCGGCCCGCCAAGAGACACACGCTTGATATCAAAATGAGCAAACATATCATCACGGGTGAATTTTTCACGCTCATCCGGCATCGACCAGCCCATACGGCCCAGATAGTTGAGCAGTGCTTCCGGCATATAGCCCATGCGATCGTAAAACAGAATAGACGTTGGATTTTTGCGCTTACTCAGCTTGCTTTTATCCGGGTTACGCAGCAGCGGCATGTGGCACAGATGCGGCATATCCCAACCAAAGTATTCATACAGCAACTTATGCTTGGGTGCGGAGTTAATCCACTCCTCACCACGAATAACATGGGTGATTTTCATCAAATGATCATCGACGACGTTGGCCAGATGATAGGTGGGCATGCCATCGGATTTCAGCAGAATCTGTGCATCAACCTGAGCCCAGTCGAGCTCAATGGCTCCGCGCAGCATATCATTCACCACACAGACACCCTCTTCCGGTACCTTCATCCGTACCACATAAGGCTCACCTGCCGCTTCACGGCGGGCCACTTCGTCGGCCGGCAACAGCAAATCAGAAGGCTTTAACGCCATCAGCGACCCCTGCTCCTGACGGGTAAGACGCAGAGCGTCCAACTCAGCCGCCGTGCGGTAGCATTTGAACGCATGACCACTGTCGAGCAGCTTCTGCACGTGCTCAAGATAGACATCACGGCGCTCACTCTGGCGATATGGGCCGTGCTCGCCACCAACGTCGGGACCCTCATCCCACTCCAGGCCCAGCCAGCGCATGCTGTCCATAATGGCCTGTTCAGATTCCGGTGTACTGCGGGCCTGGTCAGTGTCTTCGATACGCAGAATAAACTGCCCGCCATGCTGTCGGGCAAACGCCAGATTGAATAAAGCGATGTAGGCTGTACCTACGTGCGGATCGCCGGTAGGCGAAGGTGCAACACGGGTGCGGACCGTCATAAATGGAATTCTCTGTGACATGCGGATTTAAGGCCGACGATTATAGAGAATTCACGCGCACAACGCACCGGTAAGCAGGAACAGATAACGACATACCGGCAGAATGAAAATTGCAGCGATAAAAACCGCCGATCGGGATGAACGCCGTCGCAGGCTCCGGGCGTTTGTCGCTGCGCTCGGTACAAACCCACGAGGGTTCTCACCCCAACCCCACTGCCTTTAGCTCAAAGCTTCAGATATAAAAAAACCGCGAACTTTTGCAAGTACGCGGTTTTCAGAATTAGTGACTGACGAGAGAAAGCGGAGGGATCTCCCGACCAAGCCACATCATAAACCCGGTCGGGATGAACGCCGTCGCAGGCTCCGGTCGTTTGTCGCTACGCTCGGTACGAACCCACGAGGGTTCTCACCCCAACCCCACCGCCTTTAGCTCAAAGCTTCAGATATAAAAAAACCGCGAACTTTTGCAAGTACGCGGTTTTTAAAATTAGTGGCCGACGAGAGAAAGCGGAGGGATATCCCGACCACGCCACAGCATAAACCCGGTCGGTACGAACCCACGAGGGTTGGGCACCCTCCCTTCACCGCTCTCCAACGTAAACGCGGAGCATAAAAAAACCGCATAGCCCGAGGACCATGCGGTTTTCAGAATTCGTGGCGGTGAGGGAGGGATTCGAACCCTCGATACCTTGCGGTATACACGCTTTCCAGGCGTGCTCCTTCAGCCACTCGGACACCTCACCTAATCTGAGCACTGCTCAGAGGCCGCGTACTATACGCAGCAGCGACCTGAGCGTCAACACCCATCCTGAGCTAATTGCTTGTTTTTATGACGATTTCGCTTTCCAGCGGGTAACAAAATCGTCCAGCGGCAACTCTGGGGGTTGCTTCAGGGTGCAGTTAATGTGGCCGATATAAACAAAGCCGACGATCACATCCTGTGGTGCCAATCCCAGCGCCTCAATCACCTGCGGATTAGTGGCCATGTCGCCGGTACGCCAGATTGCGCCCAAGCCCAAAGCCCAGGCGGCATTGAGAATATTCTGTACACCTGCACCGGTAGACAAAAGCTGTTCGTCACGCGGCACTTTAGGGTGCTCCTGAATACAACTGACGGCCACAATCAACAGCGGTGCCCGTAACGGCATATTCAACACTTTTTGCTGTTTTTCAGCGCTCAGACTCTGCCAGTCAGGCGTTGCCTGCAGGAATATCTCTCCCAGCGCACGTCGGTTTTCCCCCTCAATCAGAAGATAACGGCTCGGACGCAACCAGGCGTGATCCGGGGCGCGTAAAGCAGAACGCAGCAAAATATTCTGTTCTTGTGGTGTGATGCCAGGGCCGGTCAGTTGCGGAGCCGAAACCCGTTCAGTTAACATGCGTAAAGCTTCCATTAGCGCATCCAAATCAATATGTTCGTCATATGTCTATTGTAAAGTCGTGACCGTCAATGAAAAGCCTGACTTAGCCGTCATGCACTTGCTGAGCTGCGTTATTCTGGGTATATAGATGTTCTCAATCATTGCCACTGGCCGAGCCGTGTTACCCATTATAAGAACAATTATTTTTCCAGGCCCTCACAATGTCTAACCGTCAGGATCCGTCTCATTTCGCGGAAACCACACTACCAAAACAAGATTACATGGCCCGTATACTGGGCTATGGGGTAGCGGCTGTCACGGTTCTGATGGGCATACTGCAAGGCTATTTTGAAGACCAGGCCATTGTCGTCGCCGTCGTCAGCATACTCTATCCGCATGCCGTTTATGTTCTGAGCCGTCCGTTCCGGCAAAAACGCGCCTATTCCACACGCCAGTTTCTGATTCATTTTGATGCCGTACTCTGCGGTGTTTTTCTTGGCTACATCCAACTGCCAATCGAGCTGACGGTGTTGTTTCTGATTATGATCAATACCAGCTTCATTATCGTCGGCAGCATCACCGCCTGGGCGTTCTGTATTATTTCACTGATTTCCGGAGCCGCCGCCGGTATTTTGCTGTTCGGCCATCAGCCGGCCGCCCCGGTTCCACCCGAGCTGTTTTTGACCGCCGCCTTTGGCGTCGGACTGCATCTGGGAATATCAGCCTTTAACAGCAACCGTCAGGCACGCGATCTGATACGGTTGAAGCAAAAATTTCAGGGCCAGGTTGAACGCTTTCAGGCGCTGTCCCATCAGGTATCCAAATACGTCGCCCCTCAGGTATGGGAATCCATTTTTTCCGGCCGACGCCAGGCTAAGCTTGAGACTCAGCGTAAAAAACTGGTTATTTTCTTCTCTGATATTGTGGGTTTCTCATCCCTTTCCGAACAAATGGAAGCCGAAGCCTTTACTGACTTGCTCAATCAATATCTGACCGACATGTCACGCATCGCCCTTAAATACGGCGGTACCATCGATAAATTTATCGGCGACGGCATGATGATTTTCTTTGGCGACCCGAAGAGTAAAGGCACCAAACGTGATGCACTTGCCTGCGTCTCAATGGCCATTGAAATGCGCCGTCACATGCTGAAATTGCGCAAACAATGGGCAGAGCACGGTATGACCGCTCCGCTGCAAATTCGTATGGGGATCAATACCGGCTATTGCACTGTCGGTAACTTCGGCACCGAAAGCCGCATGGATTACACCATCATCGGCAAAGAGGTAAACCTCGCCAGCCGCCTGGAAAGCGAAGCGGATGCCGGCGAGATTCTGGTTTCCCACGAAACCTACGCGTTAATTAAAGATAAAATCATTTGTCGCCAGCGTGGCAGCGCGATGGTTAAAGGCTTCCGTGACCCGGTGCCGCTGTATCAGGTTATCGATTATCGTCGCGACCTGGGTTCCAACCCGAGCTTTATGAACCACGAATCGGAAGGCTTCTCGCTTTACCTTGAGTCGGACAAAATCCGTGAAGAAGAACGCGAAAAAGTGGCTGACGCACTGGAAAAAGCCGCTAATAAAATCCGTGGCAAAGTGAATAACTGACATCGATGGCACCCAATAAAGAATCGGGCTTAATAAAAACCGTATAGAAACAGTAAACTTCCATAAAAATCAGCATAAAAAAACAGTGGCCAAGGCCACTGTTTTTTTATTCCGGCAACCGCCCTTTTTAACCGCAGCCATTACTGGCCGACGCCAAGCTCACTGGCGCACCAGACGGAAATTCTCGGCAATAAATCCGGCTTCGGATGTACGGTAAGGATTAATATCCAGACCGCCACGGCGCACGTAACGTGCGTACACAGTTAACGACTCGGGCTTACATGCCAGTGAGATATCACGATAAGTGCGTTCAGCGCACTGCTCATGAAAATCCTGATGCTGGCGTAATGAGACGATATAACTCAACAAACCAGCCTCATCAATCTGCGCACCACGGTAATGAATATACAGCGTGCCCCAGTCGGGTTGACCAGTAACCGGGCAATTGGATTTCAGCAAATGGCTGCATAGCCAGCCATCAAACTGCCCTCCGGTTGTTTTTAACAAAGAAGCATCCAGTGCATAACGGCTCACTTCAATATCGAGATCATCAATACAGCGGGCGGCCGGTGGCGTTGGAAATGTTGCATCAACAGCATGGAAAATAACGTCAATATCAGCCTCAGCAGCAGCCGATAAATCCGCCACCATGCGTAAACGCGCGTCTTCTGCGTCGTTAAAACGTGTCTGATTAAACGAATTCAGATACAGCTTGAATGACTTGGACTCCACCAGATAACGACTGACAGCCGGGATACGAAACTCAGCCAGACAAACCACCGGTTTGCCTTTACTGTTCAACCAGGAAATTTCATAACCGTTCCAGATATCAACACCAAAAAACGGTACTTCGTGGCGATTCAAACCCTGGGCACGCCAGCTCTCTTCCCGCTCAATCGGAAACAACAGCGTCGCATCGTATTCATCTTTATAGGCTGAAACCTTACCCAGCGGGTTTTGTTCGCTTGTTACTGACGCCATTTTACACCTCGATCACTGTCGCATACCGACACCGCGACGTAACAGCCAAAGACTGTAAGTCGCAAGAACAACAATAAAAAATACCAGCATGCCTAATGAGAACCAGATATTAACGTCTGACACTCCCAGAATGCCGTAGCGGAACGTATTAACCATATACAAAATCGGATTAAACAGAGACACACCCTGCCAGAAATCCGGTAACAGGCTAATCGAATAAAACACCCCGCCAAGATACGTCAGCGGCGTAATCACAAAGGTTGGTACAATGGATATATCATCGAACTTGGTGGCAAAAATAGCGTTAATAAATCCACCCAATGCAAACAGCATGGCCGACAATAAAATCACCAGAAAAACCACAAGCAGATTGTGTATCTGCAAATGAGTAAAATACAGCGACAGCAGCGTAACGATAATGCCAACCCCCACACCGCGGGCAATACCGCCACACACATAGCCGAGCAAAATAGTTCCGGGATGTACCGGTGCGACCATCAATTCTTCAATACTGCGCTGGAATTTATTACTGAAAAATGAGCTCGATACATTGGCGTACGCACTGGTGATCACACTCATCATAATCAGTCCCGGTACGATAAAGGCCATATAATCTACGCCACCCATCGGACCAATTCGCGATCCGATTAACTGACCAAAAATCACAAAATACAACGTCATGGTGATGGCCGGCGGCAACAGCGTCTGTTGCCAGATACGGGTAAAGCGCCGGATTTCTTTAGTGAGAATCGTGGTGAAGGCAACCCATTGAATACGCATCGGACTCATGCTTTTGCTCCCCTGACCAGATCGACAAATAATTCTTCCAGACGATTAGACTTGGTTCTCATACTGCGAACCTCTATGCCCTGCTGCGTCAGCAACACAAAAATATGGTTAATGCTCTGACCTTTCTCCACCACCACCTCAATACAATCATCAGCGACACGGCGACACTCGAACCCCGCCAGAGAAAAATCCTCTGCCACAGTGGAATTAAGATCAAAGATAAACGTTTCGGTACTCAGCTGGCTCAGCAGGTTACGGACACTCGTAGCCTGTACAATTTCACCATCATTAATAATGGCAATATTGCGGCATAACTGTTCCGCTTCTTCAAGGTAATGCGTGGTCAGAATAATCGTGGTGCCGGCGCGATTCAGTTCCTGCATAAAGATCCACATAGAACGACGCAGCTCAATATCAACGCCGGCGGTCGGCTCATCAAGAATCAGAACTTTAGGCTCGTGTACCAACGCCCGCGCAATCATTAAGCGGCGCTTCATTCCACCGGATAACATCCGCGCCTGCTGGTCACGCTTCTCCCACAGATCAAGCGCACGCAGCAGCTTCTCGGTGTTTGGCGCGGCCTGAGCCGCGGTCAGGCCAAAATAACCAGCCTGAGTGATGACGATGTCGTACACTTTTTCGAACTGATTAAAATTAAACTCCTGCGGCACAACCCCCAGATAACGACGGGCAGAGAATGCCTGCTGGTTCACATCAAAACCCATAACTTCGGCATTGCCGGATGTTTTTTGCACCAGACCCGATAGAATACCCAGCGTGGTCGACTTACCGGCGCCATTTGGCCCGAGTAAGGCGAAGAAATCGCCCTGCTCTACAGTCAGATCAATGCCTTTCAATGCCTGAAAGCCATTGCCATAAACTTTGGATAAATTTCGTACCACCAGGGCAGGAACCATAATTTTTGACCTTAAGAGCGTATTAATGAGTGAACGACTGAATGATCATATCCACCTGTTGCAACAGGTTCATGAACGCCTGAGCAAAGCACAGAGCCAGGCTGGCGGGATTATCAGCGATGAGATTCTACATCAGCTGACGCAGGTTATTGATCAGCTCACGCAACATACTGATTCAGGCTACACCCAGGGGCAGGATTGGATCACCCATATTTTTAACCATCTGCCGCAATTGTCGCCAGCCATCGACCGCGATCTGCTGTGGTTTTTCGGCGGTGATTGCCTGCACTTCCTGACCGATGAAGAAATTGACCTGTTTCAGCAAATAGACGAAATCGAAGCTCAGCACGAGCAGGAACAAAAGCCTTTTGATCGTCAGAGCGCCAAAGACCTGCTGCTGAAATCATCCCCCGGATTCGACGCCTGAGGCGTCGAATTCCTGCACCTCAGACACGCAGCCGAATTTCAGACATAAAAAAAGCTGCCATAAAGGCAGCTTTTT
>NZ_JAOANI010000019.1:142772-142966 GCF_025318105.1 Thalassolituus pacificus | reverse complement strand
CATGTTAATGGCATCCCCAAGGGGATTCGAACCCCTGTTACCGCCGTGAAAGGGCGGTGTCCTAGGCCTCTAGACGATGGGGACATCGCTAAACACGCTGCGCATTTTACTGCGCTTTCGTTGATTTGCAAGAACTTTTTTCTTTTAAATCAACAACTTCCCGATTAAGCCGCTGAAACATACGTTTCATAATA
>NZ_JAOANI010000019.1:142662-142762 GCF_025318105.1 Thalassolituus pacificus | reverse complement strand
TAGAATTTGGAGCGGGAAACGAGACTCGAACTCGCGACCCCAACCTTGGCAAGGTTGTGCTCTACCAACTGAGCTATTCCCGCAATTTTCTTGCTTATGC
>NZ_JAOANI010000019.1:107968-142652 GCF_025318105.1 Thalassolituus pacificus | reverse complement strand
TGGAGCGGGAAACGAGACTCGAACTCGCGACCCCAACCTTGGCAAGGTTGTGCTCTACCAACTGAGCTATTCCCGCACACTGCTTAAACTGCCATTTTTAAATGGCATCCCCAAGGGGATTCGAACCCCTGTTACCGCCGTGAAAGGGCGGTGTCCTAGGCCTCTAGACGATGGGGACGTCTCAATCAAGGAGCGCGCATTCTATTGATGGACATTTAGGTCGTCAACCCCTGTAAATAAGATTTTTACAGCTACACTGACAAAAGGTGTGTTTAAAACCGGAACGTCTCAAAGCGACCGGCGTTATGACAAATCCCGTTCAACATCGACTCCCTGCGGAGACAAGGAAAGGAAACAGGAAACACATGTCTACCACCAGCCTGGTCATTCTGGCGATATTCACTGCCCTGGCCGCCGTCGGGGCATTGGGTTTTATGCGCTGGCAGGAGCAAAAACGCCTTGAACGCGCCCGCATGGCCGTTATCCACTCCGACCAGATGGGCGAACTGAGCATGATCGGCGAAAGCCTGCAACCCTGGATCTCAGCGCCCATGCTGCACTTTATTGCGCAGGATATTCAACAGCACGGAGAAGAACTTAACCTGTTGCAGGCACCCACCAATAAACGCTGCAACAAAGCACTGGAAAATGCCCTCGCCTGGCTAAACGCAACGCCAAAGCCACCAGCAAAGCTACCCAACCAGGTGAAACAGGCTCAGGAAATACGCCATTTAATCCAGCGCTTGCAGGATCTCATCCGCAGCGGCCACCAGCATCATCGCATCGACACCAGCCAGGCCAGGCAACTGCTGCAGGAAGCCAGACTGTTGAATGTAAAAATTGCCGTGGCCGTTTTCGACTCCAAAGCAACTGCCGCCGCCAGCGTCAACAACCCACCTCAGGCCATTCATTACCTGAAAAAAGCCGAGGCGGCGCTGAAGCAGCTCAGCAATCCGCCTGACGACCTGAAAGCCATACTGGCAAGCATTCAGCAACGTATCACCCAGCAACAGGAGCAGCGCCAACCGGCGGCCGGCGGCACCCGTCTGGAAGAAGGCGCCGACCTGTTAAATGCGGAAGACGATTCCTGGAAGAAGAAACACTTCTGAGAAAACGCTCTGACAAACGCTTCTCTCCGACAGCAGCCTGTGACTGCTTCAGGAACTGAGGTAAAGTTCAGGAAGGATTCCGACCGTTCATACCGAAACAGCGCCTGCGCAAAGGACAGAATGCAGATATTCTCTCAGGTCAAAAAAAAACTGGCCCTGCAACTGGCTCTGAACACAGCCGTGGTTGCGCTGGTGATTGCCGGCATCATCAGTACCATCAGCATTCACTCCAATATCCAGACACTGAAAACGCGCCAACAGGACATCGTCACCAGCATCATTGCCAGCACACTGCCCGCTTTTAATCTGGCGACCTTCAATTACAACATACGCCTGAATCAGCAACTGGCCGACGGCCTGGTGACTCATCCCAATATCACTTCGGCCATTGTCATCGACAGTACCGGCATGCAGCTTGCGCAGGCGGTTCAGCCCAGTTCATGCGAGCCCTCCACGCTGGACATGATGATCTTCAGTGAGCCCGGTATTCATATTGAAGCCCTGAGTTATAGCGGCACCCCATTGGGGAAGCTGATTATTGAACTGGACCGCTGCCAGAGCATTGCCGAGTTTGGTAAGTTAATCCGCAATATCCTGCTTAACGCCCTGCTGCTCAGCCTGCTGCTGGCCACCTTTATCTATGCGGCGTTCTACCGTGCCGTCACCAACCCACTCACCCGGCTGGTGCGGCAGATTACCGGGCTCACAGCCGACAATCTGGACGACGTCGACCTGACCCGCATGCAGTCCAAGCGCCAGGACGAACTGGGCCAGTTGATGAATCAGTTTGCGTTACTGCTCAACCTGCTGAAAGAACACATACGGCAACAACGGAAAGCCGAAGTAACCATCAACAGCTACTCAACCAAACTGGAAGAGCTGATTCATAAACGCACCCATGCACTTACCCATCTGAACCGCCGACTGCAACAGAGCAATGACGACAGCCATACAAGCAATCCTGCCCTGCAAAGTCACCTGAGCACGCTGATACAACTGCTGAAAGAACCGCTGAATCAACTGGTGTCGAGTCTCGATAGCACACGACAGACGGATGCGCGGGATATGGCCGCCAATCTGCTCGGCTTACTGCACGACCTGCACACTTTGCAGCATGCCGGTCAGCATGACGAGATGCAGATCATAGATATCAACGAAGTCATTAAAGACTGCCTGGCCAGGATTCCCGCCGGGCAACCGCGAATTACTTACACCGCCACCACGACCAGTCCCATCCTGGCAAACGAAGACAGCCTGCGCCTGCTGCTGCAAAGTCTGATCAGCAACGGCCTGGCCCACACCAGCGAAGGTGAGCTGGCACTTAATATTCATCACGACAAGCAGCAACTGTTTATCAGCCTGTCGGGACAGCATCTGTTTATCAGTGGGGCATTACTGGAACAGGATCTTATGCCGCTGATTCCTGACAACCTGCAGCTGCCGTCCGCGTTTGGTCTGGGAATGACGCGCGAACTCGCACACTGCCTTGGCGGCGATCTGCAATATGAAACCGATGAACAACAAGGCTCTGTCATCACCTGCGACATCCACTACCAATCACTGGAATCATCACTGTCGGAGATCCGGCAACACCTGCGCCAACATCCTCTGAACCTTGTTATTCAGGATGCACCGTGCCGCAATAACGTTCTGCATTGGCTCGAACACTGGCAGTTACCCGTCAGCGAGATAACCAACCGCAACAGCCAACACAAACTGCTGCTGACCGATCAGCCCGAAATCGCCGAACGTCACGGCGAGCGCAGCATCGTGCTGAATGTTCATGGCGAAAAGAACGCGGAAAATAAACGGGAATGCACGCAGTCCGACCTGCTCAATGCGCTGCTGCGGCAGGTAAGCCCCGACCGGCAGAACAAAAAACGTACCATCCGCGTATTACTGGTCGATGACAACACCATCAATCGCATGCTGTGCCAGCGCTATCTGAAAAACCTGAATATAGAACCGGATACCGCCGACAATGGACTGCAGGCAATCGAGCAGGCCCGCCGCTGTCGTTACGATCTGGTATTGATGGATTGTCAGATGCCGGTGATGGATGGCTTTGAGGCAACTCGACAGATTCGCCGCAATTCACTCAACAGCCATACTCCGATCATTGCCCTGACCGGCCTGACCGGAGAAAACGAACGTCAGCAGTGCCTGACCGCCGGTATGAATGACTTTATTGGCAAGCCATTCACCCAGGATCAGATCCAGGCCACGCTGGTGCAGTGGATTAACAACTATTACGGCAACGCCAGCGATTAATCAGGCTTTGCAGGCGCTCTTTCAGTGACAGTGCTTCAGCCGCATCCACGGCGGTAGCACAGAGAATATCCTGCGGGACAGAAGCCGCCTGCTCACGCAGTGCCCAGCCACGATCGGTTAAGGCAACCAGCACCACCCGCTCATCCTCGCTGCTGCGACTACGTACCAACAGCCCGGACGCTTCCATGCGTTTCAGCAATGGTGTCACCGTACCGGTATCCAGCAATAACCGCTCACACAGATATTTTACCGAAACCGGTAACCGCTCTTCCTCCTGCGCCTGCCACAACACCAGCATCACCAGGTATTGCGGATAGGTCAGCTCCAGTTTTTTCAGCAGCGGTTGATACGCCTGCGTAATCAGGCGCGACAAGCTGTAAACCGAGAAACATAGCTGATTATCCAGATGCAGCTGTTGGTACACTTTGCGTTTCACAACCTACCCCAACAAACGTTCAATATCGGCCTGCAGTTTCTCTGGCTTGGTGGTCGGCGCATAGCGTTTAACAACCTCGCCCTGCTGATTGATCAGAAACTTAGTGAAGTTCCACTTAATGCCCTTGGTTCCCAACACACCTGGAGCAGCGCTTTTCAGTTGCTGATACAACGGCGCGGCATGTTCGCCATTCACTTCAATTTTGCTGAACATCGGGAATGTCACACCGTAGTTCTTCTGGCAGAAAGCGCCGATCGTTGCACTGTCGCCCTTTTCCTGCTGACCAAACTGGTTGCAGGGAAAACCAAGAATCACCAGGCCTTTGTCCTTGTACTGCTGATACAAAGCTTCAAGCCCTTCGTATTGATAGGTAAAGCCGCATTCGCTGGCCGTATTCACCACCAACACAACCTGTCCCTGATAAGCACTCAGATCCTGATCCTGGCCACTCAGCAGCGGCATGGTATGAGAAAGTACTGACATAAAACCTCCGGATATTTTATTTTGATAAATACTATTGCGCACAATATATATTCTCAACAAAAAGGGCAAGCCCGGCCTGCCCCTTCTGTTTAATCACTGTCTTTCTTCAGATCCAGCGACACCGAATTAATACAATAACGCAAGCCCGTCGGCGCAGGTCCGTCGCTGAACACATGGCCCAGATGCGCACCACAGTTCTGACACAGCACTTCAGTACGCACCATAAAGTGGCTGGTATCTACGCGCTCTTCAATCACATCATCGGTCAGCGGCTGAAAAAAACTGGGCCAGCCGCAGCCGGAATCAAACTTGGTGTCTGATAAAAACAAGGCCTCACCACAACAGATACAGTGGTAAACCCCCTGCTCTTTGCTGTCGTGATAACGCCCACTGAAGGGCGCTTCTGTACCAGCCTCCCGCGTCACCCGATAGGTTTCCGCATCCAGTTCTTTCCGCCACTGTTCGGCTGTTTTATTTACTTTGCTCATTGACGGATCTCCTGATAGCCACTTTCGAAGCGTTGACCGGAGGAGTATCATGCCAGCTTTCTTTTTCCTTTCAACAAAGGCAGTGCGACTTCCATGCAGGAAATTCTTAAATCCAACAAATTGGCTAATGTGTTTTACGATTTGCGTGGACCTGTATTACAAGCCGCCAAACGCATGGAAGAAGAAGGTCACCGTATTCTTAAACTGAATATCGGCAACCCCAAGCCATTTGGCCTTGATGCGCCAGAAGAAATCATTCAGGACGTTATTTATAACCTGCCGGATTCTGAAGGGTACGCCGACTCCAAAGGTCTGTTTTCGGCCCGCAAAGCCATCATGCAGTACGCCCAGCAAAAAAATATTCAGCATGTGGGTATCGAAGACATTATTGTCGGCAACGGCGTCAGCGAACTGATTGTTATGGCCATGCAGGGCCTGCTGAATAACGGCGACGAAGTGTTGGTTCCGGCGCCGGATTATCCGTTATGGACAGGGGCCGTCAGCCTGGCCGGTGGCCGTGCCGTGCATTATATCTGCGACGAAGGCGCTGGCTGGCAGCCTGACCTCGACGATATGCGCGCCAAAATCACCGATAAAACCCGTGCGCTGGTACTGATCAATCCGAACAACCCGACCGGTGCTGTTTATCCGCAGGAAATGCTGCTGCAGATGCTGGAAATCGCCCGTCAGAATAACCTGATCGTGTTCTCCGACGAGATTTACGACAAGATTCTGTACGATGAGGTAGAGCACGTATCCACCGCCTCACTGGCCGATGACCTGCTGATTGTTACTTTTAACGGCCTATCAAAAAATTATCGCCTGGCCGGTTTCCGTTCCGGCTGGATGATCATCAGCGGCGCCAGACACAAAGCGCGAGACTACATTGAAGGCCTGGAACTGCTGGCTTCTATGCGCATGTGTGCCAACGTGCCCGCCATGTATGCGATCCAGACCGCACTGGGTGGCTATCAAAGCATTGACGATCTGGTCGCCCCCGGTGGACGCCTGTGTCAGCAACGTGATATTGCCTGGGACATGCTCAACGACATCCCCGGCGTCAGCTGTGTCAAACCGCAGGGCGCGCTGTACTGCTTCCCGAAAGTCGATGCGAAAAAATTCAACGTGCGCAACGATGAACGTCTGGTGCTCGATTTACTGGAGCAACAGAAAATTCTGATCGTGCACGGTACCGCCTTTAACTGGCCCTACCCGGATCACTTCCGTGTGGTGTTCCTGCCACGGCCGGAAGACCTGACCCTGGCGCTGAGCAAAACCAAACAGTTTTTTGAAAGCTACCACCAGATCTGATGCTTGACGTTCATATCGACGATTTTTACAAAGATTGCGCAACCACTTTGCTGAGTGGTTTCCGCGCATTTCCGCGACAGCAAACGCTGTTTATCGAAGATATTTCCGGGCCGGATACGGTTGACGAATTCGGCCTGCACAGTCCGCGTCACCTGGCGGCACTCGGAGCGGTGCAATGGCTTCGTGAAGAAGGCTTTATCCGCTTCGGCGCCCTCAGCCGTCAGGATTCGGTGGATGATTTTGTTCTCACCAGTAAGGCCTTTACCCGTCTTATTGCACCTGCCCAGCCACAGTCACTGCGTGGTGATGCTGAGAACATTGAACACTCTGGCGATATTACGCCGGTGTTTCAGGTGCTGGAATTTGCCCGCCTGCAGGGCGACTCGCTCTGGCTGGGTGAACTGGTGCGGGATTACCTGCTCAGTAATCACATATAACGACGGGTAAACACCCGGCATAAAAACCGCGCAATGCGCGGTTTTTTTATGGGAGCTCTTCCTCGTTCCTACGCTCTGCGTGGGAATGCAACTGTGCCAGCAAGGGCTACCACGCAGAGCGTGGGAGCCAGGTGAAACCGCCAGCGTGCGAAAATCAGACATAAAAAACCGCGCCCGGCGCGGTTTTTTATGTGCCAATCCCAATATCAACTAATCCCGATATTATTTAGTACGCACATCAAAACCTGCGGCACTCAAGGCTTCGTGCAGGTCGTGGCATTTCGCCGGAACACCGACCCGCAACGTCGGAATATCACGACGTAACGGATAGTTTTTGCGCATCTGATCAAAGGTTGCTTTCAGATTATCCGAGCGCTTCATCGCAGTACGCATCACGCCATCATCAACACGAATTTCGTAACAGGCGCGAATCGCGGTACGCAAGGCCTGATAAACCGGCACCTGATCAGAAAAATTCACCCGTTTAACGCCCGGCTCCGGTAAAAACTGCGCCAGTTTGCGGCGCACCGGCAACCCAAAAAATTCGCACAAGCCCTGATACACGTATTCGGTACCGCGCATTTTGCCATCCAGCGAATAACCGGCAATATGCGGTGTTGCCAGCAGACAACGCTGCATCAGCTGCAAATCAAGCTCCGGCTCGTTTTCCCACACATCCAGAATCGCTTCAAAATCGCGGTTCTTTTGCATATGGGCCAGCAAGGCCGCATTATCCACCACCGCCCCGCGCCCGGCGTTAATCAGGCTGGCATCCGGTTTCATTTGCGCCAGACGTTGCTCATCAATCAAATGCCAGGTCGGGTGTTCGCCATCACGGGTAAGCGGCGTATGCAGCGTGACCACGTCCGCGCCCAGAACCTCGTCGAGTGACACCAGCTCACCCACCTCGTCAGGATTTTTAAAGGGGTCGGTGGCCAACACGGTAACGCCCATCTCTTCCAGACGACGACGCAGCAGCCAGCCAACGCTTCCCACTCCGACAATCCCTACGGTCACATCGGTAAAGCCAATGCCGCGCTCATCCACCAGAACGCTTAATGCGCTGAGCACATAATCAACCACCGCCTGAGCATTGCAACCCGGCGCACTTTTAAAGCCGATACCGGCTTCTTCCAGATACGCACGATCAATGTGATCAGTACCAATGGTGGCCGTGCCGACAAACTTCACCTGACTGCCGGCCAGCAACTGCGCATCAACGCGGGTCACTGAACGCACCAGCAGAATATCCGCTCCGGCAAGGTCGGCCGCAGTCATGCTGCGCCCCTCTACCAACGTGATATCACCAAAATCCGCAAAGAATTCGTTTAACAGGGGAATGTTTTCGTCCGCAACTATGTGCACTGGGGTCCGCTCTTTTCAACAGGAAGGCGCCATTGTGGCAATTGCCATCAAGAATAACAATTGCCACGGCTCAGGGAGTGTTAATCAGGGAGCAGTCATCAGGCGATAGCCTGCAGCTGTACCGGTACGCCATTCAGCGCCGCATTACCGGTCAGACCATCCAGAAGCTGATCATCGGTCAGGTCGTTGGTGTTAACACCGGCCACTTCCTGCGCCTGAGTTAAGCGGATGCCCGGTACATTATGTCCCCAGCCGTGAGGAATACTGACCACCCCCGGCATCAGTTCATCGGTGACTTCGGCCACCACCTCCAGCTCGGCGACCCGCGAGCGGACCCGCACGCTGACACCATCGGCGATACCCAGTCTCTCCGCATCAACAGGATTGAGCATCAGCGTGCAGCGGCTTTTGCCCTTCACCAGACGCTTGCTGTTATGCAGCCAGGAGTTGTTGGAGCGGATATGGCGACGACCGATCAACAGAAACTCACCATCGGCCGTCAGCGGCTGCTGCAGCTCAGAAGCAACCTGCGCCAGAGCATTGAGATACACATCAGGCGTCAGATTCAGACGCTTATCACGGGTAAACAGCCGCTTTGGCATCACCGGCTGCAGCGCACCGAGATCAATGCCTTCAGGCTGTTTCTTCAGCGCGTTGAGATCCAGCCCAGTTTTGCCGCTTTTCAGCATTTTATTCAGCACGCCTTCAGGCTTGAGCCAGCCCATCACCGCCCAGGTCAGGCGATTGGTCAGGCGTTTTTTCAGATCACCGCGGTTCAGTCGTTTGGTCAGCTGCAGCAGAATCTGCCAGT
Organism: Thalassolituus pacificus; assembly: GCF_025318105.1. NCBI lineage: Bacteria > Pseudomonadati > Pseudomonadota > Gammaproteobacteria > Oceanospirillales > Oceanospirillaceae > Thalassolituus > Thalassolituus pacificus. The sequence goes on along the minus strand of NZ_JAOANI010000019.1, from coordinate 133,941 downwards.
CCTGCAGCACGCCGGCTTTGGGTTTAAACAAAGCCGTCGAGTATTTAGCCACATTGCGTACCGCCAGCGCGTTAAAGATCACATCGTAATGATCACGCTCCAGCGGGCCGCACGGCGGCAGAATCAGATCCGCATGGCGGCTGGTTTCATTGAGGAAATAATCCACCGACACCATAAAATCGAGAGATTCAAAAGCACGCTCAAGCTGGCGGGTGTTAGGCGTAGACAGCAGCGGATTACCGGCCACCGTCAGCATCGCCCGGATCTGCCCTTTGCCCGGCGTCAGGATTTCTTCGGCCAGCACCGCCACCGGCAGCTCGCCACCGAATTCCGGCAGATTGCGCACCCGTGAACGGTAGCGGTCAAAATGTCCGCGCCCGCCCTGCGCGGCGGTAATGCCAACAATATCCACTGCCGGTGAGGTAAACATCGCCCCGCCTGTACGATCAAAATTGCCACTGACAATGTTCAGCACATTGATCAGCCACTGGCACAGGCCACCGTACTGCTGAACCGAAACCCCCATACGGCCATAGCAAACCGCAGATTTTGCCTGCAGCCATTGCGCCGCCAGTGCGCGCACCTGAGCGGCTTCAATACCGCTGCGTGCAGCCGTATTTTCCGGCGCATAAGCCGCACACAATCCGGCCAGATCAGCACTGTCGATATACTCCGGCAGCGCTGGCAGCTGGGCACTCAGCTCATGGATAAAGACATAGAGCAACGACAGCAACAGCAGCACATCCTGCCCCGGACGGATAAACCAGTGTTCATCAGCAACGCCAGCGGTTTCGCTGCGGCGCGGATCGATCACCAGAATTTTGCCGCCGCGCTCACGAATGGCTTTCAGGCGGTTTTTAATATCCGGCGCGGTCATCAGGCTGCCGTTTGAGGCCAGCGGATTACCGCCCATAACAATCAGAAAATCGGTACGGTCAATATCCGGCACCGGAATCTGCAGCTGATGGCCAAACATATGCAAACTGGCCATATGGTGCGGCAGCTGATCAACCGATGTTGCAGAGAATTTGTTCTTCGAGCCCAGCTGCTTGAGCAGCAACGGGCCAAAAATCATATTGCCGTAATTGTGAACATTGGGATTGCCCAGATAACTGCCCACCGCATCACGGCCGTGCTCTGCCTGAATACGGCGAAAACCTTCTGCCGCTTCATTCAGCGCCTGTGGCCAGGAAATCTCCTGCCAGCCGGAAGCGGTTTTTTTCAGCGGTGTACGCAAGCGGTCAGGATCGTTCTGCAGATCCTGCAGTGCGGTAGCTTTCGGGCAGATATAGCCGCGACTGAAGGGGTCGGATTTATCGCCCTTAATGGACAGAATCTCTTCCGTTGCCGAATTAAATTCAATTTCAATGCCGCAGGTGGCCTCGCACAGACTGCAGGTGCGTTTATGCGTCTGAATCGTCATGATGTTGTCCTGGCTGCTGTTCTGACTGCTGAATAACCGGCTGAGGCCGGGATTATTATTTTTCCTGACTATACCGGTTACTCAATGGCCCGGAGCAGGCCTTTTGTGCCAAAACTCAGCACAAATCAGCCTGCCACCCGGGTCATTAAGGCACCAACAAGGTACCAACGAGTGTCTGAACACGTCAGAAAGCCTCCTTAACGATCATGCATCCTGCCACGGGAATCCACTGATAAACCGGGAAAATATCGGACCTTACTGCCATAACTTCTATGAATGATGCACATCAGGGGGACTAATGCTCCTGACGCCATAATTCCGGTATACTCCGCGCCATTATAGAAAGGGTAGCTCCCTGTATGGGCTGATCGCCTGTCCGGGAAACTACCTTCTTACTTAATGGTACTTAGTCAGAACGGAATACAATCCCTCGTTGCTGACTAAAGTGCCCATACGTTGCAACTGAGGCTTTGAGAGGGTCGCTAATGAGTCTGTATTCAGAATATCTGAAAGAAATTGAGGTTCGTAAAAAGGATCTGGGATTACACCCAAAACCAATCGATAGCGCAGAACTGCTGTCTGAAATCATTGCCCAGATCAAAGATACCGGCAATGCAGAGCGTGAAGCCTCTCTGAACTTCTTCATCTACAACACCCTGCCAGGTACTACCCCTGCCGCTGGTGTTAAAGCTAAATTCCTGAAAGACATCGTCACCGGTGCAGAAACCGTTGCTGAAATCTCTCCGGCCTTCGCCTTAGAGCAACTGTCTCACATGAAAGGCGGCCCTTCTGTTGAAGCCCTGCTGGACATCGCGCTGTCTGACGACGCCAACAACGCCGCTGCTGGTGAAGTTCTGAAGTCTCAGGTATTCCTGTACGAAGCCGACACCAGCCGTCTGGCTGACGCTTTCAAAGCTGGCAACGCTATTGCTAAAGACATTCTGGAAAGCTACGCAAAAGCAGAATTCTTCACCAAGCTGGACGACATCCCAGAGAAAATTAAGGTTATCACCTACATCGCTGCTGAAGGTGACATCTCTACTGACTTACTGTCTCCGGGTAACCAGTCTCACTCCCGTGCTGACCGTGAACTGCACGGCCTGTGCATGATTTCTCCTGAAGCTCAGCAAGAAATCAAAAAAATGGGCGAAGAAAACCCAGACGCTAAAGTGATGCTGATCGCTGAGAAAGGCACCATGGGCGTGGGTTCTTCCCGTATGTCCGGCGTGAACAACGTAGCGCTGTGGGCGGGTGAGAAGACTTCTCCATACATTCCTTTCATCAACAACCGTCCGGTGGTTGCTGGTACCAACGGTATCGCCCCTATCTTCCTGACCACCGTTGGTGTAACCGGCGGTATCGGTCTGGACCTGAAAAACTGGGTTAAGAAAACCGACGAAAACGGCGAAATCGTCCGTGACGCCAACGGCGACCCGGTACTGGAAGAAGCCTACTCGGTTAAGACCGGCACCGTTCTGACCATCGACACTAAAGCCAAGAAGCTGCTCGACAGCGAAGGCAATGTGCTGGTTGACGTAGCATCCGCTTTCACCCCACAAAAAGTGGAATTCATGAAAGCTGGCGGTTCTTACGCGGTAACCTTCGGTAAGAAACTGCAGACCTTCGCCGCAGAAACTCTGGGCATTGAAGCACCGGATGTTTACGCCGCTTCTAAAGAAATCTCTCACGAAGGCCAGGGCCTGACCGCTGTTGAGAAGATCTTCAACCGCAATGCAGTAGGCGTTAAGTCTAAGACTCCTCTGCACACCGGTTCTGACGTTCGCGTTAAAGTGAACATCGTAGGTTCTCAGGACACCACAGGTCCTATGACCTGTCAGGAACTGGAATCCATGGCAGCTGCTACCATCTCCCCAAGCGTTGATGGTGCCTTCCAGTCTGGCTGTCACACAGCTTCTGTATGGGACAACAAAGCCAAGGCCAACACGCCTAAGCTGATGGCGTTCATGAACGCATTCGGTGTTATCACTGCACGTGACCCGAAAGGCGTTTACCACTCCATGACCGACGTAATCCACAAAGTACTGAACGACATTACTGTGGACGACCGCGCGATCATCATCGGTGGTGACTCTCACACCCGTATGTCTAAAGGTGTGGCCTTCGGTGCGGACTCCGGTACCGTTGCTATCGCACTGGCCACTGGTGAAGCAGCAATGCCAATCCCAGAGTCTGTGAAAGTAACCTTCAAAGGCAAAATGAAGCCACACATGGACTTCCGTGACATCGTACACGCCACCCAGGCGCAGATGCTGAAGAAGTTCAGCGGCGAAAACGTGTTCCAGGGTCGTGTAATCGAAGTACAGATCGGCACCCTGCTGGCTGACCAGGCCTTCACCTTCACCGACTGGACTGCAGAAATGAAAGCGAAAGCTTCTATCTGTATTTCTACCGATGACACCCTGATCCAATCTCTGGAACTGGCTAAGTCCCGTATCCAGATCATGATCAACAAAGGCATGGACAACGCAGCGGGCATGCTGCAAGGCCTGATCGACCTGGCTGACAAGCGTATTGCCGGCATCAAGTCTGGTGAAGAGCCAGCGCTGGCTCCGGACGACAACGCCAAGTACTACGCCGAGCTGGTTGTAGACCTGGACGCCATCGACGAGCCGATGATTGCTGACCCGGACGTAAACAACGAAGACGTATCCAAGCGTTACACCCACGACGTAATCCGTCCGGCTTCTTACTACAATGGCCGTAAAGTGGATCTGGGCTTCGTTGGTTCTTGCATGGTGCACAAAGGTGACATGCAGATCATCGCTGCCATGCTGCGCAACCTGGAAAAGAACGGCCCTATCACGTTCAAAGCGCCACTGGTTGTAGCGCCACCAACGTACAACATCGTTGACGAGCTGAAAGCCGAAGGCGACTGGGACATTCTGGCCAAATACGCTGGCTTCGTTTTCGACGATGACAAGCCAAAAGAAGCGGCCCGTACCAAGTACGAGAACATCCTGTACCTGGAGCGTCCTGGATGTAACCTGTGCATGGGTAACCAGGAAAAAGCAGAAGCCGGTGACACCGTTCTGGCGACCTCTACCCGTCTGTTCCAGGGCCGTGTTGTAGAAGACAGCGCTGAGAAGAAAGGTGAGTCTCTGCTGGGTTCAACCCCAATGGTTGTTCTGTCTACTATTCTGGGTCGTTTCCCGACTCTGGAAGAGTACAAAGCAGCGGTTGACGGTATCAACCTGACGTCTTTCGCTCCACCGTCTGAAGATCTGGCTCGTCCATCAATCCCTCTGAAAGCTATCTAAATAATAGCTTTTGCGGGAATCAGCCCACTGCCCTGACCTTTAAGGTTCAGGCAGCGGGCTAAGCTCAGCCAATGCACTAAGCCAGAATGAATGATTGGGTTTTGAGGTTCTGCAAAGAACGTATTCAGCGCCGGAACTTGCTCCATGCAGTTACGGCATTTCCCACATCCGTGTGGGTCACGCACAAAAGATCAATGACGAAGAGCGGATTTAGGCGGGTTTAAAATCAGCTTATGCAGCTCACTGAACTGATCGGCTTCTACTGAAAACAAAACGCGATCAAATGAAAAAACCGGCACTCGAAAGAGGAGCCGGTTTTTTTGTATACTCAATATAAAACAACTCTGTATTATTCTCGGGTCTCCGATTAAAACATCAATTTTATCATTCCAAGCATAACAAAATTAGTCATTTGAAAGCTGAAACTCCTTACGCTCCATCAACTTTATCTGCCTTACAGACTTTCTATATTTAAGAAATTTGTATAGAAAATACTTAGAAACATGATCTTCATGAGTCGAAAGAATAATCTGCCTATCAGAAAACTCGTTCCTCAACAGCTCAACTAGAGAGATCATATTTATCTCATCCATTGTCTGCACTGGATCATCAATAAGCAGTACAGCCAGGCCTTTTGCGTAGACTTTATTCAAAGCCAGATAAAGAGTGATAACTACCGCTGCTATTTGGCCTGAACTCATAGTATTAATTACATCGTGATCACTCTTCCAATTAGAAACAAACCTGATATTCTTAAGCTCATCTCCGCCTGTTTTATCTTTTATAAAGATGCCATTACCAATACCAGATTGATGTGCCTGAAGCACCTTTCCTGAGTAAATATAAAATGGAAGCTCGACATCTTTAATTAGGAGTTTCTGATAACGACTAATCGATTTTTTAAGTTTCGTTCGTAGACTAGCTATAGCATCTTTCTTAGCATTTAACTTAGACAGATCAGAAATCAAAGTTTCATAAGCTTTAATATCATTTGAAATAGATTGAAAAAATAACTTTTGGATATACTTCTGCTTCTCCTCAATATCAGTAGACTCTACTGCATTAAGAAGCTCCACCTTAGAATCAAAATAGATACCAAATACACTTTCAAAATCCATCTCCGATTCCAGTTCTTCATAGCCATCAGGGAACGCCTCAACCTTTGACATAATCCTTTTATTTAAAAGCAGAAGATTTTCTTCAAGCTCATCAAAGGATATACTTTCTTCCCTATAAGGTAGCAATAGATCAGAATACGTAACATCCTGCTTATCCAACCATAACTTCAGTCTTTCAATTCTATCTTCAACGCTTTTAGCACTTTCCAATGCAGAGATATAATCTGCAGAGGGAACAGCTTTCCTTTCCAGAAACAGCTCCACTAGCCTAGAAAACAATGGCAAGGTATTGCTAAGAAACTCACTTAATAACCCATCAAGACGCTTCTCATCAACACTAAGAACCGACCTCAACGCCAATTCCTTATTTTTAATCGCCTCCATCATGTGAGTATGACTTTCAAAGCTAGACCCACAGAGTAAGCACTCTTTTTCACCATCATTATTATCGAGATGCGCTTGTAGATGCGTCCTAAATGAAAGCAGGTCGGATACTACTTTCGAGCTATCATCGTTATATTTCTTACCATCGACAATATCTCTCAAACCAGCAACAAACTCTTCACCGTTTTTATAACCGACTAAATCAAAGCACTCCAATAAGAATGGACTTTCCAACAACGAATCCAACTTACCTCCCAATAAAGAAGCTATAGAAGACACCAACCTCATTTGTCTAGCTCCCTCTTTAAACTCCTCAAGCCTATCCATATGCTTTGAATAAGCTAGAAAATTCATCAGCACTTCGCGTTGCAATGTAGCTCGACTATGAACCCTATATTTTAAAAAGAACTCACGATTTTCAACAAGAGCACTGATTTTTTTAAGCTCTAGTAGAAAACTATCCCTTTTCTCGACCGAGAAATTTAAAATCGTTTGCTTATCCCATTCAAAAGAGCTTCCTTCCCTTTTCAATAAGGGGATAAACGGTGCTTCAGCCCCTTGATATTCTTCCGATACATTCAAATTCCCTCTATTCTCTAGAATTTTTCTTTCCCGATCTTTATCTCTAACAACATCACCAAGGCGCTTTTCAAATTCTAAAACTTTTGAGACTTTCTCCTGCATTTCAACGGTATCCCCAAAGAGTACCGATAGAGCATTAGCACGGTCTTTCTCTGACCTCCCTTTTAAGAAATGAGCCGTATCTTCCTGCTCAACATAATGAAACAATGTAAAATCACGACACACATTAGGATTTTTCAACAAGTCATTTAGATCCAATTGACTTATCTGTCGCCTATCATCACCATCAATCAAATAAATATCCCACAAATTTCTAAAATTAATAATTTTCTTATCTGAATTAGAAATCTTATCTTTCAAACATCTCTCGACAGTGATAGATCCTTCACTATTTTTTAACTCCAGCCTCACATAACAATTCATATCATTATTATGCGCAACTACTACATCATCTGGGTTTTGCTGACTTTCAGTAGAAGTAAACCTCCTAATATTACCAGTAATAGCCAACTCAACTGCATCATAAACCGAGGTTTTCCCATAACCATTAGGACCATCAAATACTATCAAGTCATTACTTCCAAACCTGATCGAAAAATCTCCGGAAAACAACTTAAAATTATAGAAGAAAATCCGTTCTAGACGGTACATTCCAATCATAACCGCTCCCAATCTGAAGAGATTTTGTCCTCAATTGAATATTCCTCACTAAGAATATAATCAAGCATCTTTAAATCAGACTCCATGAGCTCTTCCCTAACGAATTCATCCAAATTTTCTAAATTGTTGGACTGAGGTAAATAGTGAACAAAAGGCAGCTTAGTAATAAGCCTAATGAGCAGTGGGTAGTAATGTCCCTTTTGAAAGCCCATAGTTTTAAATAATTCAAATAAATCCCCCCCACTTTCAGCAAGAAGAGAATTCAGTCTTTCATTATTAAAATCACCATTCAGTTTTCCTTTTAAAGACGACAACTCCTCCCCCGAATAAGTTATAACATTCTTTTTGAAAAAATATGGATTTTCTTCAAATTGCAACAACACTGAATCAGATACAGAGACAGAACTGCAGCATAGTATTAACGTACTATTCTTACGAAAACTTTCGTCCGTAAAATCCAGCAACTCCAGCCTGCCCATCAATTCTTCCGAACCATCTATAGCAAGACTTTTTAAAAATTCGTCGGAGACATCATCAGACTGTAATAAAACATAATATTCCTGATTCCCCTCACCATATTTATATGGAACAGCAATTTTAGAACGAACCCCATCTATCCCCGAGTCAAAATCATGCACATCAAAATTGTTTGACTCACATAATCCTTGTACAACTTCAAGCATCATCCATTTCCCTTATTGCAGTGCTTTTCTTTATAAGGCGAATATCTCGTGATATTTGAGAGATCTTTTCCCTACTCTCGACCGCTTCATCAACATAATATTGCTCTAGAGAAACAGATGAAAGCCTACTATACTCTTCACCAAAATGATTAATTTCAACTGCGTTTTCACACCCTGTCACCATTGCTGACACTTCAAACAACAAAGATATAGCTTGCCCATTATTCATAATATCAATTACCAATCGTTTCTTCGTTCCAGCGCCAATAGTCGTTGGCAAGTAACTCTTCCCACTACTTTTATAAAGAATCAGTTTTCTAGCATCATCATGGCTAAATTTAGTTCTGCACATATCCGCAAATATAGGAAAAAGGTACTGCCTTAAATCATCACGATTTATTGATATTGCATTATCTAGCGTACTTTCAGCATCTAAAGCTATATGAGGACTGAGAATCTTATAGTGGTGTAATAAATCTTTCGCAGGCAAGTTAAGCAAAACATTCATTGCAGTATTTAGATTAGAATCACCATTGAAGTAAGACTCCGAAATCTCTGCCGGACATAGATCTTCATCATCAAGGAACTCATCAAACAGACGAATGAAATTTAGTTTAAATCTTGCTGCCAAATAGGCTTCATCGGAATCTCTTACAGAGCCACGAGTAATAACATCTATAATCCCTGAGAATAAAATTGGAGTCTCATTGCCAGAATTCAAGTTTAAGTGTTTCAGAATTATATTTTCATCTAACAGACTCAACAGAACACAGAATATTTTTTCTATTGCCGTGGCGGCCGAGTCTATACTAAGGATACTGTGTAGCTCAGCAATCGCGGTCTTTACTTTTATGTCGATAGAAGCGATATCACATGCAAGGCCATCGCCATAATCATATTGTTTAACCCTACCAGTTACGCGCAACGCGTCCGTCGCTCCATACATTGTATTAAGTATACGAAACACTTCATTTTCATTAGATAAGCGACCATCTTCATCTCGAGCTTGCCTGAGAATTTTAATTTTCTTCTCAGCCACAAGTTCATCAGAAAAGGTCTTCTGAATATAAGAATTAGTAGGATCATCCTGATGATTCTCTATAACTTTATAAATGACACCCTTAAGCTTCACCTCAAAACTATCGCCACCGTTCCAGTTTAAAGGCCTCCAAGTATGTAAATAACCGGTTACTGAAGAAAATTCTCCCATATCGAGTTGTAAAAGCATTGCAAACAATGCATTTTCAAATGTACTAAATGCCGTTTCATTAATTGCTTTTACTTGGTGAAATGATTCAAAACCATCAGGTCCTTTGATATCAAAATCCTCATGATTCTCTAATATCAGTTCGTAACCTGAGAAATCAAAGTCTAATCTCTCACCAAGCTTCTGCTTAATAAGCGTTAAGGTATGATAGAGAGCAACCTTACCTTGATAGTTAAATCCGCTCCAAGTTGCTGACGCATCATGCGACATCTAGATTCCTTTTTTAAATTGCAAAAACACTAAAGAAAACTACGTAGACACCCACTTTAACAATCTATCTGTGAGAGAAAATTTAGAGCCTTCACCGACACCCATCTGATTGTTCTGCAAAATCCCACATCACAGCGAAAACTCTTCCAGAAAAACGCTCACACCTATTAATCCGGTTTTTCTGCGCCAACAAACCTTTCGGCTGTTTACCTTTCCCTATGGGCATTGGCCTGTTGCGCAGACTGTCTGACGTTATTAGTAACAGAAAACTCACTTTTTTGGTCTAGGCATAAAGTACTGGTTTTATACTCGCGTGAAGAAGCAAACCATAAATGTCCATGCCCGTAGCCATCTCCATTCTATCGGCGCGCAGTGCCTGTATTACCGGCCTCTTTTCGTACCTGTTTTTTTGTTGCGGCTTTATTCTCCGGCTGGCGTTCGCAGCAAGGACTTGCAGCATCGCGGGCATGGCCCGCTCCTACGGCCTTTGATGCACTTCCAACGCCAAGATTGTATACAATCCGACTAAAGCGGCAGTCATAAACCTTGCTTTAGCCCCTCATGCCGTTAAAATTGCTGACAATTCAGGCTTCTGCCACCCCTGCACTCAACAACCTGCCAGGAATCCAGCATGACATCACCTACCCATTTCGACCCTTCAAGCTCGATTAAGACTCTGCCAGGCACGTCCCATCGTTTTCACAGCCTGCCAGACACCGCAAAGCGCTTCGGCATCAATCTGGATGATCTGCCGTTTTCTCTGCGCCCTATCCTGGAAGGCATTGCCCGTAATGTCGGCAAAAACGGCATCACGGTTGAGCAGCTGCAGGCGCTGGGCAACTGGCCAGCGCATCAGGGTAAAGAGCCGGTAGAAATTCCGTTCACCGCTGGCCGTGTGATCATGCACGACTTAAGCGGCACCCCTGCCATCGTCGATTTCGCCGCGATGCGTTCAGCGGTACAGCGCATGGGTTTGGACCCATCCATTATTGAGCCGCTGGTGCGTGCGGATCTGGTGATCGACCATACGGTTACCATGGACAACACCGGCAGCCCGGCGTCGCTGCGCATTAACAGCGAGCTGGAAGCGGCACGTAACAAAGAACGCTATGCCTTCCTGAAATGGGGCGCGCAGGCGTTTAACACCATCCGCATTATTCCGCCGCAAACCGGCATCGTGCATCAGGTGAACCTGGAATATCTGGCTCAGGGTTATCTGCTGCAGGGCTCATCAGAACAAGATCAGCTGATGATCCCGGATACCCTGATCGGTATGGACAGCCACACGCCGATGGCCAATGCGCTGGGTATTGTTGGCTGGGGCGTGGGCGGTATTGAAGCCGGCGCCTCTATGCTGGGTCAGCCGATGGAAATGCTCGCACCAGAAGTCATTGGTGTTGAGCTGACCGGCGCCCTGCGCGAAGGCGTTACCGCAACCGACCTGGTATTAACCATTACTGAAATGCTGCGCAAATACCCGCGCGGTGTGGTCGGTAAATTCGTGGAATACGTGGGTGAAGGCAGCGCTAATCTGTCGCTGCCAGACCGTGCGACCATCGCCAATATGTCACCGGAATACGGCGCGACCATGGGCTTCTTCCCGTTTGATGAAATCGCCGCCGATTATATGAAAGCTACCGGCCGTGATGGCGACCTGCCACTGGCGTATTACCAGGCGCAGAACATGGCGTGGAAAGCGGGCCAGAAACTGCCGCGCTACACCGATTTGCTGCATCTCGATTTATCTACCGTTGAACCATCCGTTGCCGGGCCGAAAAGACCGCAGGACCGACTGCCGCTGGGCGATATCGGCAAGGTATTCCAGCAAGCCGCAACGGCAGGCAATCGTACCCCGGAAGAAGTTAAAGTCACCCCGGTTAAGGCGGACGAAGCCGGTATTTTCCAGTCACTGCCAGAGCGCACGCTGAAAGACGGCGACATCGTAATTGCTGCGATTACCGCCTGTACCAACACCTCTAACCCGGGTCTGTTGATTGCCGCCGGCCTGCTGGCGAAAAAAGCCAACCAACTGGGCATGAAAGTGCCAGACGGCGTTAAGACTTCAATGGCACCTGGCTCACCGGTGGCAACCGACTTTTTAACCAAAGCCGGATTACAGGAGCACCTCGATGCCCTCGGTTTTAATACCGCAGGCTACGGCTGTACGACCTGTGTTGGTAACTCTGGTCCGCTGGCGCCAAGCATTGAAGCCGCCCTGCGTGACCACGACATTATTGTGTCTTCCGTGTTGTCGGGTAACCGTAACTTCGAAGGCCGTGTACACCCGGATGTCGACACCAACTTCCTGATGTCGCCGCCGCTGGTCGTTGCTATGGCGATCGCGGGCAATGTGAATATCGACGTTACCAAAGAGCCACTGGGCAAAGACGCTCAGGGCAATGATGTATTCCTGAAAGACATCTGGCCGAGTAACGCGGAAATCACCAAAACCATGCACGAGTGCATGGACCCGAAAGCCTTCCGCGAAACCTACGAAAACTCTCTCGCTGGCCCGGAGAGCTGGCAGAAGCTGGAGTCACCGACCGGCCCCGTGTATCAGTGGGACGAGAAGTCGAGCTACATTCAGGAAATCTCCTTCTTTGACGGTTTCTCACTGGAAACACCTGAGGATTCCCTCAACAACATCAGCAACGCACGCATGCTGGTGATGTGTGATGACAACACCACCACCGACCATATCTCGCCGGTAAGCCGCATCCGCCCGGATTCAGCACCGGGACAGTACCTGATGTCGATCGGCGTTGACGCCAACGACCTGACCTCCCTCGGTGCACGTCGTGGTAACCACCACGTGATGCTGCGCAGTATCTTCGGCAACGTAAAAGCCCGAAACCTGATGCTGCCGGGCACGACCGGTGCGGTGACTAACTACTACAACGCCAATGGCGAAGCCGAGAAGATGTCGATCTATGACGCCGCATCCCGCTACCAGCAGGAAGGCACGCCAACCGTGGTATTCGGCGGCAAGCTGTATGGCACCGGCTCATCGCGCGACTGGGCGGCAAAAGGCCCGGCGCTGCTGGGGGTAAAAGCCATTATTGCCGAGAGCTTTGAGCGTATTCACAAATCCAATCTGGTCGGCATGGGTGTGTTGCCGCTGCAACTGCCAGAAGACGTGACGCTGGGCTCACTCAATCTGGATGGCTCTGAAACCTTCGATCTGGCAGGCATTGATGCCCTGACGCCACGCGGTTCTGTTCAACTCACGATCAAGCGCAAAGACGGTTCAACCGAACAGCACAAGCTGCTGTCTCGCGTGGATACCTCATCCGAGCTGGAGCAGATCCGCCACAAAGGCATTCTGCCGATGGTGTTGCGGGATATTATCGCGGCTAACAGCTAACAACAGCTGGAACAGGTACCGCCGGCTTAATCAGATATTTGGGTTCGGCCAGAACTTCTGACTGAAAAGCTAAAAAACCGGCTCTCGCAAGAGGAGCCGGTTTTTTTGTCCATGATTTTTTGGTGGCTAGCTGTATATGTTTTTTATTTCGGCAAGATCATCACACCTCGTCAGTTTGACTTTAGTGTCCGCTAAAGAGGGTTAAGATCAGACGTTCTTGCATCCCATTATTAGACAAATTTCTGCAAAAGGGTGAGCACAACCCCTCCAAACTCCTCTGCATTACTCACGATTTTCGTGATTTTGGCACTTCTTTCCTCGGAAGATTTTACTATTTTCATTAAGTCGGAAAGCTTTTTAGCATCCGCCGATTCAGGAAATAGTTCCTTTATCTCATCATCTGTCATTCTAGTAATTGACGATATCCCCGAAGCAAGCTTATCGTCAGTCGCTGTTGCACCGTTTGCGATTGCAGTATCGATATCACTGTCTAACTGCTCCCAGTTGATTGGCATCATTCTTTCCTCTTCCGATGGGATTAAATAGAGTCGCGAATTTCGCGAACCTTGTTGAGAAACTCCTCGGCCCGACCTGCTTTGTCTCGGACGTTAATTGCCTGTCCAAGCAAATCGGAAACCGCATCATCCGTCTTATCAATAAGCTGACCAATCTTTTCATCCTGAACTCCAGCCATCTCTAAGTAGCGATTCCTTGCTTCAGCAACTTTCGACGCTGAAAGTAGAAAACTCGTAATGCTGTTATTCATTGCTTTTACTTGTGTATATTCTCCACGAATAGATGCTTCAATCCGACGCTCTAGCTCGTCAAGAGGTTTAATTAGTTCGAGGCGCTTTTGGTTGATTCGCTTCTGCAGTTTTGGCCCAGCCATTGTGATAAATCGTAGGCGATCGGCCTTATTGTTTTCCGATACGATCGTATTCCAGGCAGTCACCATTTTTGTATCAGAAAAGAACTGATCAGCAAATTCCGGAACCCATTCATCTTCGACAAACTTATCGACTGCCTTTCGCTTTTGGTCGAAAAAGCGATGCAGCAAAACGACATTAGATTCCTCAATTGCAGATATTCGGCGACCCAACTCCGATGATAACTCAGGAGCCTCCGGTGGAATCGAAGCGCACCCGTTTAGCGCTATAACTAGTGTAATCACCTGTGCTTTTCGAAATAACATCAATTATCTCCTAATGTTGAATAGTCAACTCTCCGAGGTAAGAACGGAAAGAATAAAGGGCATTGACAGCCTAATACTCATATAACCGACAGAGCAGTACAGCAATTGACATACCAACTCAACCATTTATTAGGTTTTTAGTTGTCTATAAATCCATTTCTTGCGAATAATATTTTTAATATCTACATCTACTTCAATTGTGTTATATGACTCATAAGGGCCATTTGCAGAAATTTCCGTTGCAAATAGAATGTAAGAACTACCTCTGCACGCCCACTCGCCTTTAACCTTAACCAAAGACATCGTATTCAGCTCAGAAGCCACTTGGCAGGGGATTAACATCTTATAGTTATCTCCATTGTAATCCCTAACAACTATATCAACCAAAGGATCAAAGTCATTATAAATTAACTTTGATGGATAATAACTGACAAAATAGCCATAAAAATCTAACTCGTCTTTGTCTTGAGACTTTTCACAGAAAGTAAGGCTTATATTTTGAGAATCTATATATAAAGCGAACTTACTTAGAATATGGTCTATGGCTTGTTGCTGCTCGAACTTATGCTCAAGCCAACAATCGTGCACAGGCCAAGGAGAGCCTAAAGAATCAAATAAAACACAACCACTATTTCCATCTCTATGAAAGTAAACATCTTGTCCACACCACCAGCATTGCGTTTCAAAAGTTATACTACCGTAATAAACCCAATTTTTTTTATTTCTGGTTGGTTGGCGAGAATAGCTGTAATTAATTTTATCATATACACTTGTTCCTCCTCGATAGTGTCCTTCTACCCAAGAGCCATTTCTAAAATGGCCGGAAACCCAGCAGCCACTTCGATGATGCATAACCCCCTCCATGAACCTAACAGTTTTATTAGCAGGCACGCACATTAACTCCGGTAAACTTTTTCGAGGCTTCTTCTGCAACCAGTTGATCTGATTCGAAATGTCGCCTGCCCCTTAAAAACACCTCAGAAAAACGCGCACGCTGGTTAATTCGGTTTTTCTGCGTCTGTAAAGCTCTCGTCTGGCAAACCTGTCGCTCCGGCCCTGTTGCGCAGACTGCCTGTCGTTATTAATAACAGAAATCTCATTTTTGTGGTCTAGGCATAAAGTACTGGATTCAGATTCCTTTGAAGAGTTTGCAGCATCGCGGGCATGGCCTGCTCCTACCAACGGTGGATGCCAATAACCTTATTCGCGGGCATGGCCCGCTCCTACGGCCAGGGAATGCTAACAACCGAGTTCGCAGGCACGGTCCGCTCCTACGAGCTGTGAATTCCAACAAGTTCGTTGCAGGCAAGGCCGCTTCTGTGGCCGGTGAGGAGCGGCCATTCTCAAGGCGCTGCAGACCGCTTTCTGCCTAACGTTACTCTGCGCATTATCGACGTTTGTCTGTTCACATAGTCGACGTTTGTCTCTGGGCATTGAACCCGGCAGTACTGTTATAATCAGAGCAAGGAGCTATCATTTCCCCCGATAAATGAACGGATAGTAAAGAGTCTGATTGTTAACGATGAGGATACCGCTGTGTTAGAAGCTTATCGCGCACACGTCGCTGAACGTGCTGAATTGAATATTCCGCCCAAGCCACTGAACGCTGAGCAGACTGCTGCTCTGGTTGAGCTGCTGAAAAACCCACCGGCTGGCGAAGAAACCGTTCTGGTTGATCTGCTGGAAAACCGCATCCCACCAGGTGTTGACGAAGCCGCCTACGTAAAAGCCGCCTTCCTGACGGCCATCATCAAAGATGAAGCGACTTCTCCGCTGGTATCCAAAGAAAAGGCGATTCAGCTGCTGGGTATGATGCAGGGTGGCTACAACATCGCCACGCTGGTTGAGCTGCTGGACAACGCTCAACTGGCTCCGCTGGCCGCTAAAGAACTGAAGCACACCCTGCTGATGTTTGATGCGTTCAACGACGTACAGGACAAAATGAACGCCGGCAATGCCGTTGCCAAAGAACTGATGGAATCCTGGGCCAACGCTGAATGGTTCACCAAGCGCAACAAGGTTGCTGAATCCATCAAGATGACCGTGTTTAAAGTCACCGGCGAAACCAATACCGATGACCTGTCTCCGGCGCCCGATGCCTGGTCACGCCCTGATATCCCGCTGCACGCACGCGCTGCTTATAAGATGACCCGCGACGGTCTGACTCCGGAAGAGCACGGCGTAACCGGCCCAATGTCACAGATTGCAGAAATCAGCGCCAAAGGCCTGCCCGTTGCCTTTGTGGGTGACGTTGTTGGTACCGGTTCTTCCCGTAAGTCGGCCACCAACTCGGTGCTGTGGTTCTTTGGTGATGACATTCCGGGCGTACCGAACAAGCGCGGCGGCGGTGTGTGTATCGGTTCTAAAGTGGCGCCTATCTTCTTCAATACCATGGAAGATGCCGGCGCTCTGGTATTCGAAGCCCCTGTCGACAAGATGAACATGGGTGACGTGATCGATATCCGCCCATACGAAGGCAAAATCCTCAACGAAGCCGGTGACGTTATCTCCGAATTCGAATTCAAATCCGATGTCATCCTGGACGAAGTTCAGGCTGGCGGCCGTATCCCGCTGATCATCGGTCGCGGCCTGACCACTAAGGCCCGCGCTGCTCTGAATCTGGGCGCAACCGACACTTTCCGTCTGCCGGTTGACCCTGAAGCCGGCACCAAAGGCTTCACTCTGGCGCAGAAAATGGTGGGTAAGGCTTGTGGTCTGGAAGAAGGCCAGGGCGTACGTCCGGGCACTTACTGCGAACCTAAGATGACGACTGTCGGTTCTCAGGACACTACGGGGCCGATGACCCGTGACGAACTGAAAGATCTGGCGTGTCTGGGCTTCCAGGCGGATCTGGTGATGCAGTCGTTCTGTCACACGGCGGCGTATCCGAAGCCGATTGACGTTGAAATGCAGCACACCATGCCTGACTTTATCCAGACCCGTGGCGGTGTGGCACTGCGTCCGGGCGACGGTATCATCCACTCGTGGCTGAACCGCATGCTGCTGCCTGACACGGTGGGTACCGGTGGTGACTCCCACACCCGCTTCCCTATGGGTATTTCCTTCCCGGCGGGTTCTGGTCTGGTTGCCTTCGCCGCAGCGACCGGTGTTATGCCACTGGATATGCCGGAATCTGTGCTGGTGCGCTTCAAAGGCCAGATGCAGCCGGGTATTACCCTGCGCGACCTGGTGCACGCCATTCCGCTGTACGGTATCAAACAAGGCATCCTGACGGTTGAGAAGAAAGGTAAGATCAACGAATTCTCCGGCCGTATTCTGGAAATCGAAGGTCTGGAAAACCTGACGGTTGAACAGGCGTTCGAACTGTCTGACGCCTCTGCTGAGCGTTCTGCCGCCGGTTGTACCATCAACCTGTCGGAAGAATCGGTAGCTGAATACCTGCGTTCCAACATCGTGATGCTGCGCTGGATGATCTCTGAAGGCTATGGCGACCCACGCACTCTGGAGCGTCGGGCACAGGCAATGGAAGCATGGCTGGCCAACCCAAGCCTGATGCGTGCTGACAAAGACGCCGAATACGCCCACGTAATCGAAATCGATCTGGCCGACATCAAAGAGCCAATCGTGTGCTGCCCGAACGACCCGGACGATGCCAAAACCCTGTCTGAAGTTGCCGGCGTTAAAGTAGACGAAGTGTTCGTTGGTTCCTGTATGACGAACATCGGTCACTTCCGTGCCGCGGGTAAGTTACTGGCCAGCCATAAAGGTGGTCTGAGCACCCGCTTCTGGATGTCTCCGCCCACCAAAATGGACGAAGCTCAGCTGATGGAAGAAGGTTACTTCAACATCTACGGCACTTCCGGTGTACGCACCGAAATGCCGGGCTGTTCTCTGTGTATGGGTAACCAGGCACGTGTGGCACCAAACTCCACCGTACTGTCTACCTCTACCCGTAACTTCCCGAACCGCCTGGGTGATGGTGCCAACGTATACCTGACTTCTGCGGAACTGGCATCGGTTGGTGCTATTCTGGGTAAACTGCCAACCACCGCAGAGTACATGGAATACGCCAACAAACTGGACAGCATGTCGGCTGAAATCTACAAGTACCTGAACTTCGACAAGATGGACGAGTACACCAGAAAAGCAGCAACGGCTGTGATTGCTTCTGACAAGTAATCGGTTTTCTGTGCAGATCAAAAACCCGGCAATCGCCGGGTTTTTTATGCCCGTCTTCGGCAGCCCTGCCCGACGACAGCTCCCTGAACCCAGACTGAACCGGCGTTACCACCTGCCCGGAATATTAAGTCAGGAAGATGAACAGTCATTCCTTTGCATTCCGGTGACATTTTTATTACATTCCGCGCCCAACCAGCCTGATTACGGACAATTTTGCCAATCCAAGGGAGCGCCATGTCAGCTTTATTTCCTTTAATCCCGATTAAACTGCTGTTTATCGGTCTGACTGTTTATATCTGGACGCAGCTGATCAAACGCGGAACCGCGCTGAACCAGCCCCGGGTCAGCCGTTTCATGCTGGGATTTGCCCTGTTAAGTGTGGTGTTGTCCGTTATTTCTGTGGGCAAGATATATCCCTATGGCGCCGTCACGGATCTGCTGGTTTTTGCTGCAGCAACCAGCCTGTTTATGGCGCTGCAGATGCGTACTTTGGCCGGTCGCTTTCTCGGTTTGCTCATTATTGCCATACCCCTGCTGGGACCACTGGCCTATCTGCTGCATTATCAGGTAGTCGGTGGTGCCATGAACAAAGACAGCTTTATTGCCGTTTTCCAGACCACCAGTACAGAAGCCAGTGAGTATCTCGCCAGCTTTACGTCTGTGATGTCGCTGATACCCCTGTTACTGGCCACGGCACTTCTTATCTGGATCGTTAAACACAATGTTGGCAGTGAACGTAAAACCCTGCCGATAAAAACCGCTGCAACCTATGTCTTGCTGGCCGTACTGATGATTGCTCTGGCGCCACTGGAAAAGGGCTTATTTACCTACCCGGTGGATGTTTACGTCAGCTATCAGCAAGAGATGACCACGACCAAAGAGCGTATGGCGCAGTTCAGCGAGCGTAATATCAATAAAGACTACCGCATCAGCAAGGAAGGTCAGGGTGAGATTTATGTGGTTGTTGTCGGTGAATCACTGAATAAACACCACATGGGTATCTACGGTTATGAGCTGGACACCACACCTAACCTGCAGCGTCTGAAAGATGAGGGCAATCTGTTTGTTGCCGATAATTCTTTCTCCAATTATCCGGGCACCATGGCTGCCCTGTCGCACGCTCTGACCGCAGCTAATCAGAAAAACAATAAGCACTACACCCAGTCACTGGGCATTGTTGAATTAATGAACGAAGCCGGTTTCGTAACTCACTGGCTGGGTAATCAGCCACTGTCCAACAGCTACGACATGATCCTCGGTCTGATCGCTAAAGAAGCACAGGATGTACAACTGACCTTCGATATTGAATTCCACAGCATGTCACACAAAGACCATCAGCCCGACGGCGTGCTGCTGCCACTGTACGAACAAATTCTGGCACAGCGTGATGCGGGTAAAAATCAGGTGATTTTTGTGCACCTGATGGGCAACCATACCGATTACTGTGAGCGCTATCCGGAAGAGTACAAACGCTATGAAGTGTCACCAATGGATGCTTTGTATTCCCATATATTCAAAGGTGGCCTCGGTCACTCCCGCGAATGTTATGACAACAGCATTCTGTACAACGACCATGTTGTCAGCACACTGGTCGACGATCTGCAGAGCGCTTTGGGCGAAGAAGGCATTGGCGGTCTGATCTACTTTGCCGACCATTCAGAAGATATCGAACGCGGCGTTGGCCACTCCAGCGCTAACTTCTCTTTTGACATGGTCGAGTCGCCGACACTGATCTGGCTGTCAGAGGCTTATCAGCAGCACAATACGGATAAAACTGCAGCCCTGCGTCACAACCTGGGCCAGTATTATCCCAACGATTTTATTTTCGATACAGTAATTGGAATGAGTGGCAGCCGGATGGAAGGCAGCAGCTATTGCAGCAGTTGCGACCTGTTCAGTTTTGATTATGACCTGCCACTTGAAAATGCCCGAACCATGCACGGCAAACTGGCTTATAAACCATTAAAAGCCCCATCTTCAGCCATCGCTGTTACAGGCAAATAATCCTGAACGCCGGGCGATTAAAGCCCGGCTTGCTATCTTTCCCATACTTTCTGCTAACATGCGCTCTGTTACCTCCACAACGTTCGGGTCAGCGGAAATTATCTATGGGTGCATATCTGGTTCAGATTCACTGCCAGCAGTGGGAAAAATCGCAACGCGGCGAACCCTATGCATCCCTGCGGCACGGCCATCCTGACCGCACGGCGATCAGGCCAATACAACAACTGCCACACATTCCTCTGGGTAACGGCCAACAATTACGGCTTGATATTCACGGTGATGACCGCCCGTCAGCGCTCTACCCCGACGGACGTTTTCGCCTGAAAAAAGTCGGAGGGCTGGGCTGGCAACTGGATCGCGTGCTGTTCTATCAACAGCAGGATGGTGCCGTCTGCCTGCGCCACAGCAGCGGTGAATTTGACCAGTGGCAACTGCACGATGGCTGGCTGCAATACCGCTACCAACAACGCTACCGGGTCGAAGAAAGTGATGCGCTGTACTGGCTTTACGAGCAGGTGGTCATTAACCTGGCGTACTTTCCCGACAGCCATGGGCAGCAACATATTTTTATAGAAAACACTCCTGGCCGCGTCATCGAAGACAACGATCCCGGCTGTCAATAAAACCTGAACATCAACACAATTCAGGACATAAAGATCAGCCAGCATCACGCAACACATTGTCCTGTAGCAAACAGAGGATTGCCGCTGCCGCAGTCTTTATCTAACATGATCCTTCACCCTTAACAGCCCACCTGAACACGGACACCAACGTGAGCCAAGCAACACCGCCCTCCGGTTACAGCCCTTCGTTTATATCAACCTGCGCAGGTATCATCAGCTCGATGGCCTTGCTGGTACATACGGTTTTTCTTGGCGTATTTCTCTATGCTTTTATTCTGCCAGCACGTCAGGCACAACAACTGGCCAACCCGGTCATCACCGCGATAGCCAGCGTGTGGCTGGCCGGTATTTTGTGGTGGCTCAACCATGTTCACCGTGTGCAATGGGATATCCGCGGCCTGTCACGCCAGGGGGAAAAAGACTGGTATCTGCTCAGCGCCAACCATCAAAGTTGGGTGGATATTTTTGTGCTGTATCAGATTTACCACGGCAAAGTCCCGCTGCTGAAATTTTTTATTAAAAAAGAATTGGCCTACCTGCCCATTGTTGGCCAGGCCTGGTGGGCATTGGATTTTCCGTTTATGCGCCGTTACTCCAAACAATTTCTGGCCAAACATCCGGAAAAAGCTGGTGACGATTTAAAAGAAACGCAGAAAGCCTGTGAAAAGTTCTCACAAACACCCACCAGTGTGATGAATTTTCTTGAAGGTACGCGCTTCACCACCGAAAAACACCGCGACCAGCAATCGCCGTTTAAACATCTGCTGAAACCCAAGGCCGGCGGACTGGCATTTGCCATTCAGGCATTGGGCGATAAATTCAGCGCCCTGACCAATATCACCATTCACTACCCACAAGGCATTCCGACCTTCTGGGATATGATGTGCGGCCGCTTTAACCACGCAGTTATTCAGATTGAGGAACTGCCGATTCCACCCCGCTTCAGCCAGGGTGACTATCAGAACGATGGCGAATTACGTCTGGAAATACAGCAGTGGGTCACCCGCATGTGGGAAGAAAAAGATGCCCTGCTGGAAACCATAAAAGCCGAACACTGAAAGCTATTTTCAGCCAATAAAAAACGGGAGCCGAAGCTCCCGTTTTTTATGCTGCCAGACACTCAAAAGCCTCTGACATAAACCCATTAAGCGCTGATTACTCAGCGGCTTTTGGTTTCTCACGCAGTTTGATGTGCAGATCACGCAACTGAACATTGCTGACCGCACCCGGAGCCTGAGTCATCACACAAGCGGCTGACTGGGTTTTCGGGAATGCAATCACTTCACGGATAGAAGTCGAGCCCGTCATCAGCATGATCAGACGATCCAGACCGAACGCCAGACCACCGTGTGGCGGTGCGCCGAATTTCAGTGCATCCAACAGGAAGCCAAACTTCTCACGCTGCTCTTCTTCAGAAATACCCAGCGCGCGGAATACGCCCTGCTGCATACCCTGATCGTGAATACGGATAGAACCACCGCCCAGCTCACAGCCGTTCAGTACCATATCGTAAGCACGGGACAGCGCGTTCAGCGGGTCTTTTTCCAGCTCTTCCGGAGAACAGCTTGGCGCGGTGAACGGATGGTGCAGTGCCGTCACAGAACCATCATCGTTCTCTTCGAACATCGGGAAATCGACCACCCACAATGCTGCCCACTCCGAGGTGTACATATTCAGGTCGGCAGCCACTTTGCAGCGCAGAGCACCCAGCGCTTCGTTCACGATCTTGGCTTTATCTGCACCGAAGAAAACAATATCGCCGTTCTTCGCGTCCAGCTTGGTCATGATCTTCATGGTGTTGTCGTCGCCGATGAACTTGATGATCGGAGACTGCAGACCTTCAACACCTTTTTCGATTTCGTTGACCTTAATCCAGGCCAGACCCTTGGCACCGTAAATACCAACGTACTTGGTGTATTCGTCAATTTGCTTACGGGAAAGCTCAGCGCCACCCGGTACTTTCAATGCAGCAACACGGCCTTTCGGATCTTTCGCCGGAGCAGCAAAGACTTTGAATTCGATATCCTGCAGGAATTCAGCAACATCGACGATTTCCATCGGAATACGCATATCCGGCTTGTCAGAACCGTAACGGTTCATCGCTTCGGAATACGGCATACGCGGGAAGTCGCCCAGATCGACATTCAGTTCTTTCTGGAAGATTTCTTTGATCATGCCCTGGGCAATGCCCATGATGTCGTCTTCGTTAATAAACGAAGCTTCAACGTCAATCTGGGTAAATTCCGGCTGGCGGTCAGCACGCAGGTCTTCGTCACGGAAACATTTGGCAATCTGGTAGTAACGGTCAAAACCGGCAACCATCAGCAGCTGCTTAAACAGCTGTGGAGACTGTGGCAACGCGAAGAAAGAACCTTCGTGAGTACGGCTTGGCACCAGATAATCACGCGCACCTTCCGGCGTTGCGCGGGTCAGGATCGGGGTTTCAATATCGAGGAAACCCTGCTCTTCCAGATAACGGCGGGCATGGGAAGTCACTTTTGAACGGAAGCGCAGTTTGTCCTGCATTTCTGGACGACGCATATCCATAAAGCGATATTTCAGACGAATCTCTTCACCCACATCGCTGTAACCATCAAGCGGGAACGGCGGTGTTGCCGCCTTGTTCAGGATGGTGATTTCTTTACCCAGAACTTCAATCAGACCGGTTTTCATATTGGCATTGGTGGTGCCTTCCGGACGACCACGCACACGGCCAGTGATCTGCACCACAAACTCAGAACGCACGCTGTCAGCGATATTGAAAGCATCCACAGTGTCAGGGTCAAACACCACCTGCACCAGACCTTCGCGGTCACGGATGTCGAGGAAAATAACGCCCCCGTGGTCACGGCGACGATGCACCCAGCCACAGAAGGTTACGGTTTGGTCGATCAAGGTTTCGTTGATATCACCACAATAATGTGTGCGCATCGCTTGGTCCTGCATCTGAATCGTCAATGAAGTTGCCGACGGGCCGGAAATAGAAGGCGGGCCGGAAATAAAAGGCGGGCAGTATAACGGATTTTGACGGCAATCCGATACCTCAGGACAGGGATTACTGCACCGCACCGCATAAGCCCGGCGAAAGCCACGGCATACGGCGGCCAAAAACCACGCGGATCGTCACAAATCCACCTTGAGCACGGCCACTACTCAGGTAACCTGCGCATCTCATAACGATAAAAATTCAGAGAGCAAGCAGCATGCAATCATTTGCCAATAAAGTTGTTGTTATCACCGGCGCCGCCTCCGGTATCGGCCGGGCACTGGCGCAACAACTCAGCCGTGAAGGTGCCCACCTGGCACTGTCCGACGTTAATATGAAAGGCCTCGAAGAAACCCGTGCCCTGCTGAGCGGCAGTGGTAAGGTCACCCTGAATACACTGAACGTTGCCGACCGCGAAGCGTTCGAAGCCTACGCGACACAAGTCATCGCAGACCATGGCCAGGCCGACGCCATCATCAACAACGCCGGAGTAGCGCTGTCAGAAACCGTAGCCAATATGAGTTACGAAGATATGGAGTGGATCGTGAACATCAACTTCTGGGGCGTGGTCTATGGCACCAAAGCGTTTCTGCCACACCTGCAGAGCCGCCCCGAAGCCGCCATTATTAATATTTCCAGTATTTTTGGCATTATTGCCCTGCCCACCCAGGCCGCTTACAACGCCACCAAATTTGCCGTGCGGGGTTTTACCGAATCGCTGCGTCAGGAACTGGCCGGAACCGGAGTCTTTGTAACCACTGTCCATCCGGGTGGTATTAAGACCAATATCGTCCGTAACGGCCGAATGAAAACCTCACTGGCGGGCGAAAAAGATCACGCTACTCAGATTACGGAATTCGAGAAGATGGCACGCACCACGCCGGCCCAGGCTGCGGATGTCATTATCAGCGGCGTAAAACAACAAAAACGCCGTATTTTAATCGGTGCCGATGCACGTTTAATGGACCGTATTCAACGCTGGTTTCCGGTTCGCTACAGCGGCATTTTCGGCTGGGTGCTGAAGAAGCTGGCATAAAAAACGGTCCAATTCCGCTGAAAACCCGCATCAGATAGTCGCAAATCACGTTTTGTGACGAAAAACCCCGAAAAAACAGGGGTGAAGTGCTTGCTTCACCCTTTTTTTTGCATAAGAATTCTCATGCCTCTCCGATAATACGCAGCAGTTCAGCGTCAACCTGCAACGGAGAAGCCCGAACCCGGAACAACAACACCAAAAGGATCAGACCATGGCTGCAAGAAAATCTCCGGCGGCAAAAGCGCCTGCAAAAAAAGCCGCTGCTAAAGCCCCTGCCAAAGCACCCGCAGCAAAAAAAGCCGTAGCTAAGGCCCCAGCTAAGAAAGCCGTAGCCAAAGCGCCAGCGGCGAAAAAAGCCGTTGCTAAAAAACCGGCTGTTAAAGCCGCTGCAGCTAAAGCACCCGCTGCAAAAGCTGCTGCACCTGCAGCACGCAAGACCACAGCCATTGCCGAAAAATTCAGCAAAACCCAGCTGTTGAATGAACTTGCAGAAACCACCGGTCTGGCCCGTAAAGATGTTAACGCCGTACTGGAAGAACTGACGGTACTGATCGAACGTCACGTTAAAAAGCGCGCGGTTGGCGAGTTCATCCTGCCAGGCCTGCTGAAAATCAAGACCATCAAAAAGCCTGCACAAAAAGCACGCAAAAACGTACCTAACCCATTCCGTCCGGGTGAAACTATGGATGTTGCAGCCAAGCCAGCCAGCACCAAAGTTAAAGTACTGCCACTGAAAAAACTGAAAGACATGGCAATGTAATCCATTGCCTTTGCGGTAATGGCTGATACGCTGCCGACAACCGGCACGTTATTAAGCGACCGATATTTATCGGTCGCTTTTTTTTGCCCTGCTGTTTTTGCTCTTTTGCTAGGGCCTGTCGACACTAAGTAAATCCGGCCTGCTGAGAGCCAGTTTTTCTCAGAACAAGGAGTGAGGAGTGATATTAGCGGGCTAAATGAATGACGAACGACGACGTTAATGGGGAAAACTGGCCTCAGCCCGAAGGGTTATGGCTAAAAATT
>NZ_JAOANI010000019.1:0-107958 GCF_025318105.1 Thalassolituus pacificus | reverse complement strand
CCCGTTAGGCCACACTCTCAGCGCCTTGCCTGAGAAATTTTTAGCCGATAACAGGTCTGTTTAATTAGTGTCGACAGGCCCTAGTCAATGCGCAAAGCGGCAACATACATTAAATCCGCCAACAACGGCTGAGCATGCCAGACCTGATTCCTCTACTGACCGACATTCGCCACTGCGACCTCTGCACCCATCACCTGCCGCTTGGGCCTCGCCCTGTTGTGCGCGCATCAGCGACGGCACGCCTGCTGATTATTGGTCAGGCACCAGGAACCAAAGTCCATGCCAGCGGCATACCCTGGGACGATGCCAGTGGCCAGCGACTGCGGCAATGGCTGGGGGTTAGTAATGATGTGTTTTATGACGAGAGTAAAGTTGCCATTATGCCCATGGGTTTTTGCTACCCGGGAAAAGGTAAAGGCGGAGATTTACCACCGCGCCCGGAGTGTGCACCGCATTGGCATGCACAATTACTGGCAGCCATGCCCAATATCCGCCTGACGCTGTTAATCGGGCAATATGCACAGAACTACTATTTAAACGATGATTATCGCAACCTGAGCGAACGCGTTGCGCACTGGCGGGATTTCCCCCACGATTTTTTTGCCCTGCCACATCCCTCTCCACGCAATCAATTGTGGCTGAAAAAACATCCCTGGTTTGAACAGGACGCCGTACCCGCTCTGCAACAACGCATCCATGCCCTCTGGGAAACTGATGAATGAAATCGCGCATAATACTGCTGCTGAGCTACGCCCTCTACCTGCCCTTACTGCCCCTGCTGCCGTTGATTATACGGCAGGGAAAAACCGTAAAACGCGATACACTGCGCTTGCCCGAGGCCACAGGGCTGCGTCATGGTGAAGAACCCAAACTGCAGCAACCGCAGCACAGCCTGTTGCTGCGTCATCTGGGAGAAAGTACCGTTGCCGGCGTCGGTATCCGCAGCATCAACAATGGCCTGACGGCCTGTATTGCCCGGGCGCTGGCTAACGAGCATCAGGGCGTACACTGGCAGGCACTGGCACAAAGCGGTATCCGTGCCGCCGACCTGGCTGAGATGAGCAAAAACGATCAGCAACAACAGACTCCGCCATCCAACCAACACGCGGTGTTATTAATAACGCTCGGCGTCAATGACACCACTGGCCTGACGTCGTCACAACAATGGCGTCAGCAACTGCAGCAGATTATCCGTTATGAATCCTCACACCTGCCACGCAATACGCCGGTGGTTTTTACGCAGATTCCCCCCATGCAGAATTTCCCCGCCCTGCCCACTCCGCTGAATCGTTTTCTCGGACTGCGGGCCTGGCAACTGGACAAACACATACAGGGGTTATGCAAGAAAAACGGCTGGCACCATGTACCAATAGCACTGCCGCTGCAGGCTCAATGGATGGCGGAAGATGGTTATCACCCCAACGCTGAAGGCTATGTGCGCTGGGGTGAAGGAATTGCCGAAAAAATCCGCCAACTCATAACTGACATTCGTCAGGATGGCGATCGCACTGAGCGCGATCACCATTGAGCACGATCACCATTGATCGCGCAGACTGCGCAATGCCCGGAATACATCGCGGTCACCGTCACCCAGCTGCGGAAACTGCTCTTTTAAGCGCGCACGAATAAGCGGTTCATGCAGTCGTAAAAACGGATTGTATTCACGCTCCTGCCCCAGCGTCATCACCGGCATATCATCCGGAGCAAAGGCGGAAACCTGATCAGCCCAATAGCCCGCCATGGCATTGCCCGGTTCCCGGTCGAGGGCAAACGCCAGGTTATTCTTCATATAATCGTGACCCGGATAGAGCAAGGTTTCATCCGGCAACGGCAGTAATTGAGCAACAAAGGTATCGTACATCGTGTCGACATTACCGCCGTTGTAGCAATTACCGGCACAGGCGTTAAACAGGGTATCGCCGGAAAATAAAACCGGCACATTATCGCGCTCTGATACGGGTGCCAGCAGGCATAAATGCACCGGTGTATGACCCGGTGTAAACAATACATTCAGACGCAAAGTACCCAGTTCAATAACGTCGCCCGCACTCAGGCCATGAGCCTGATTGGGGATTTTTCCCAGCGCATTTTTATGTGCCCAGATCGGCGCACCGGTGGCCGCCTGTACGGCCGGATTGCCGTCAATATGATCATGATGCTCATGGGTATTCACGATCAGTTTAATATCCAGCCCGTGCTCCGCAGCCAGCTGCACCATGCCTTCTCCATCAAGCGGATCAAGAGCGATGGTCTGACGGGTTTCTTCACAGGCGATCAGATAATTAAAATTTCTGAGCGGGTTATTCATAAAGCGGCGCAACACAATCATATATTTTCTCCGGCTCAGACATTACCAATAGACGTTGTTTTCTTCGTCGTCCTCAGCGTGCAGATCTTCAACAAAATGACTGGCAAATAAACTTTTCAGTTCATGCACGCGTTCCTCCAGTGCTGCCGCACTGTAAGGTACGGCCGGGCTGTGTCCCCATACCGGCCCCGGCCAGGCAGGATCATTGCTGAAACGGGCAACATGATGCACATGCAGCTGCGCCACGACATTCCCCAATGCAGCAACGTTCATCGACTTGGCGGAAAAATGATCCGCCAGTTTTTCCAACACCCAGCTGGATTCTTTTGCCAGTTGAATACGGTCTTCTTCCGACAGGTGATAAATTTCAAAAACATCGTTACGGGCCGGAACCAGAATGACCCAGGGATAACGGCTGTCATTCATAAGCAATACCTGGCTCAGTGGCAGGCGGCCAATCAGGGTGGTATCCGATTGCAGTCGTTCATCAAGACGGAACATAATTCCCTCCGTAGCAGTTATTCCAGCCATTATAATAGGCCTGAGCCTGCATAAGGTCACTGCTTTCCCCCATAAGCCGACAAATATTCTGTGCCAGACACGGATATACAGCCAACAGACACTACGGATCGCTCTTAATGACGGATTTCCGCCTGATCACCACCATCCGCGATATTCCTGAAGCACAATGGCAGGCACTGCAGCTGAACAGCGGCGGAACGTACCCGTTTCTGAATTATCAGTTTCTTGCGGCGCTGGAAGACAGTGGCTGCATTGGCACCGGTACCGCTACGCACGCCAGCGGTTGGCTGGCTCATTATCTGGTTCGGCACAACGCGCAGGGCGAAGCAGAACTGATTATTCCCTGCTTCCGCAAAGACCACAGTTATGGCGAATATGTTTTTGACTGGAGCTGGGCTGAGGCCTATCAGCGTTATGGCCTGGAATATTATCCCAAGCTGTTGTGGGCGGTACCCTTCACGCCTGCCAGCGGCCCACGCCTGCTGCATAACGCAACC
The DNA here is from genome assembly GCF_025318105.1 of Thalassolituus pacificus. Classification (NCBI taxonomy): domain Bacteria; kingdom Pseudomonadati; phylum Pseudomonadota; class Gammaproteobacteria; order Oceanospirillales; family Oceanospirillaceae; genus Thalassolituus; species Thalassolituus pacificus. Next base: position 104,631 of record NZ_JAOANI010000019.1, on the reverse strand, counting down.
TCAGATGGACGGCGGCAACAATATTGGCAGGATGCGATTCATGCCGTACACACCTTATGCGCAGAGCAACATTTATCCGGCTGGCATCTGAATTTTATCGACAATACAACCCGGCCATTACTCGACACGCTGTGCGCACAGCCGCGGCCAGACAATCCATTAGCCGCCGTGCGTCGCCGTGGCTGTCAATTTCACTGGTTTAATCAGGGCTATATAAGTTTTGATCATTACCTGCAGTCTTTTGCCAGCCGCAAACGCAAAAATGTGCGCAAAGAACGTCAGCGACTGCAGGAAGCGGGCATTAATATCGTGCAAAAAACCGCCGACGAGATCAGTACTGCCGACTTGCATTTTTTCTACCAATGTTACCAATTGACCTATTGGCGCCGACGCTCTCAGGGCTATTTAAACGAAGCTTTTTTTCAATGTTGCCGTCAGCATTTATCCGCACAGATGTTACTGGTACAGGCTGAAAAAGATGGCCAGCCTCTGGCCTCTGCCCTGTATTTTTTTGATGACACCACGCTCTACGGTCGCTACTGGGGCAGCCAGCAAGACATCGACGGTCTGCATTTTGAAGCCTGTTATTATCAGGGCATTGAATTTTGCATAAAGCATAACCTGCAACGTTTTGATCCGGGAACCCAGGGAGAACATAAAATCAGCCGTGGCTTTACTCCGGTCAGCACCTTCAGTTATCACCAGTTAATGCAGCCGGAATTCCAGCAGGCCGTTGCACAATTCGCCCGGGAAGAAGAATCTCAGGTTATTATTTATGAGCAACAGGCACGCAGCCTGCTGCCGTTTAAAAGCTGAAGTAGTTTAACAACGGCAATAAAAAAACGGAGCTGCTGCTCCGTTTTTTTATGTCTGCTAAAACTCCGCTTTATGGGCGAATCAGCACAAAGGTCTGATTCGCGCCAATATTGGCGGAACCAGCGCTGGCACCGGCACCACCGCCAAAATCGGCACGCAGATATTTGCCGTTATCGGCTTTCAGCGCTACACGGTTATTACCGAGATTTACCAGTTCAAACTGCGCTGCTGCACTGTCTTTACTGTGTCCCGTGGTCAGGGTGCCCAACAGGTAAGAATGAAGACCAACATAACCGCCATTGCGCGCCTGCAGAGCCACTTTACCGTCAGCCAGACTGGCCATAATAAAGCTTTCCCAGGTTCCGACCTGCGATGAACCCGCCGAGACAAAGCTGCCCCCCCCACTCATGGCACGCAGGTACTGGCCATTCGAAGTTTGCAGATGCACCACGTCACCGGCATAAGGAAATGCGCTGCGGACGACATTGCTGTCATCAAAGCGGAACAAACCACGGGCGGCATAATGATCCGATAAATCCCATTCGCCCCAGAGGTTATCCTGCAGCGAACGCGGCGCAATAATTTCCTGCGTGGCACTCACTGCCGGCTGGTTAACATTGCTGACCAGGGTGTAATCCAGGTATTCCAGATACGGCGCTTCCGCCCAATGGTTGGTATTGGAATCGAAACTCAGCGTATGGCCGGTATTCTGAGGCTCACGGGCATTCAGCACAGCTTCGAGGTAATCACGATCCTGCGGCAGGCCGATTTTATTAACGTTAAAGTCACCGGCCATCAGCACCGGCTCATCCGCAGGCAGGTTCAGGCTGCGGATGTAATCCCCCATTTCCTGCAACTGTGCCAGACGGGCGTTGCGATTGGCATCGTCATCGGACGACTGGGTATGGGTGGCGAACAGGTGATACGTTTTGCCCTGCTTGTTCAACTTCGCATAAATCACCCCACGCGTAGCCGCACACTGAATGCCGTCACAATCGCTGTAAGCGTGCGAGTCTTCCAACACAATTGGCCAGCGCGACAGAATGCGTGTGCCGGAACCGAGCACCTTACCGAGTTTAAAAATATCGCCGGTCTGATACGGGTATTCTGCACGCAGATCGTCGAGCAGCGCGTTGCTTTCGGCCAGATCAAACACTTCGGTCAGCACCAGCGCATCGTAGCCAGCCATCACTTCCGGCATTTGCGTCAGACGGGTGGATACTTTTTTCGAGCCGAAAATGGTGGTCGCCCAGATGTTATAACTGAGCAGGCTGAAATCGCCGGGTGCTGCGGCCACAGGCTTATTATCCTGCTCCTGCAACACATAGCGGATAACACCGCCGTCGTTCAGGCTCTCACCTTTTACCGCCAGTGTGGCGGCGCGGCCTTCAATATTGGCCGCCTGACGATGAATGTTTTCGTCACTCTGACCAGCCAGATTCCAGCCATTACCACTGGCGGTAAAGCTGACGTTCAGGCCTGCAGTATTTTGCTGCAATACAAACTGATCGGCATCGGAACTCAGATTCAGCACCAGGCTGCTGTCGGTCGCGGCATCACGGGTCAGGCGGGCCAGAGTACGGGTTGCCAGCGGCGGTACTTCGGCGCTGAGCAGTTCAGCATTAGCAGTACCCTGCAGGCTTACCTGCAGAGTCTCCAGCGTGCTGTTGGTCAATACGATCTCACTGTTCAGCGACTGCGGTGGCTGCGACATCGCCAATGCACCGGACGAAGCCACCAGCAATAACGCGGCAGCACTGATCTGTGCAGTGGAACGGAAACGGACAAGGTTCGGCATAGGGAATCTCTTGGTTGTCATCGTTAGCGGATTAATAAGTCGCTGTCAGCGGAGAATATTCAGCGCAGCCCTTCCTGGACTTTCGTCCAGCATATCTCAGAACTCTTTGTTTTTGTTACGTTTTTTCGCGCCACTTATGCTGTTTTTTGATGACCGGAGATCATCCTGGGCACAGGTCCGGCATAGGCTGAGCGCCTCTATTCTGGTATAAAGTGCCACCTAGTCGCAGCACTCACTACCGGCACAGAGTCAGATAATCGCGGAGTAACAGACATGGCATTACAGGCATACAAAGTGGAACAGGTTCTGGTATTTGCTTCCCGAGGCACCGAGGCCAAAATGCTGGCCGCACCGCTGATACGGCCGATGGAAGAATGGCGCGAAGATGTGGCCGGCTGGGTAGCGCTGCGCTCAGAGCGCGCCGCCGAATTTGATGAGCTGTATGACCCGGAACGCACCGAGCCTTATGTACACGCAGCGTCCTGAAGCATAGGGGAGACTACCTCAGAACGTAAACGCAGCCTTTTAGCGCAGCCCTCTTAATGCATTAACGCGTCAGCTTTTGACCGACAACAACACCGCCGCCCCATACTGCGCGCTGCCGTACTGAATCATACGCGCCAGATTTTCCAGACTGACCGGCACATACAGGTTGTCGGTCGCAACCTGATCCAGGTCGGCATCCACATCCGGATCGTTGATATAGGCGTAGTCGTCGTCCATGGCCACCAGCCACACCCAATGCGGCGCTTTATTACGATTCAGCCGCCAGGTGCTGATCAACAACAGAATGCGATATCCCGCCGCCAGCGCCTGACGTAAATCATCCACGCTTTTATTGCCTACGTCGATCATGATGCCTGCCACATCACAGCGGTTCTGAAAATCATCCCCCACCAGCTGGATCACTTCACGTTTATGTTCGCTGCGCACACCGTCCAGAAATGCCACACGGATATCCGACAGCCACAGCCGCACATCAAACCCGCGATGGTGAGCCGCCAGCGCCAGACCTTGCGGTGACGTTCCGCCGTGGCCGGTGGTCAGGTAAATGGTCGTGGCTTCACGCCACAAATTGAGTTCGTGCAGGCGATTCAGAGCAATGCCTTTATCCAGACTGCGCATGGCCATCAGCAATGCCGACGGACCGCAGGTGAACGGTGTGGTCTGCGCATAAAACGGAATGGTCTCCGGAATAGGGATTGCCCCGCGCAAATGCTTCTCCATGCGCCAGCCATCGCCACCGTCTTCATAATAGTGCTTAAGACTGCGCAGCTTGCGGTAGCCATTACGTTCATACAAAGACAGCGCGTTAAGGTTATCTTTACGCACCTCCAGCCGCATAAATAACACATGGCGCGCCAGCGCACGCTCTTCCACCCAGCCCAGTAACTGCAACCCCAGCCCTTGTCCGCGCGCGGCCGGAGCCACCGCCAGCGAATACAGCCGCGCCAGTGATGTGCCACGATGAAACAGCACCAGAGCATACGCCAGCAACACGCCCTGTTCATTGCCCAAACACCACAGCTCGCTGTGTTCACTGCGGATAAAATGCCGGAAACGCCGGGCATTCAGACAGTCACCGCTGAATACCTGTGACTCAAGCACACTGAGCGCCGGAACATCGGCCAATTCGGCCATACGAGGGTGCATAAAAATCCGTTATGAGTGGCATAAATGAGACTCAGCCGTGCAGGTTAATACACAACTGATAACGCCGCTGAGCATAGTCTTCACGGCCACTGAAAAAAAGTAGCGCCACGGCTATTTTTTACTGGCAGAAGCGCTGTTCACTGCATACTATGACCTTTCGGCTGGCACTGTTCTGGTGCTTGCCGCCTGCTGATGATCACAAGCGCCAGGCCACGGACAGCCCTTTTTCTTTTGCCTCTTCAGGCCCACGAACCAGAGCATCCTGCCAACGTGCAATGTGACACCGTTAAGGCTCAGCAATCACTTTATTTTTATCGGTCTCGCTCTGCGGAATATGTTATGAAACCTTTGCTCGTGCTCGTCGACCAGCTCACGGACTGGAGTCCGTTTTATCCGACCAATCAGGTGATTGCGATAGAGCAATACCTGCGCGACTTTGCCGAGACCCGCGGCTATGTCATCAACCTGTGCCGCGACTACAGTTATCTGAGTACCGGCTACTACGGCTCTTTATTGGCCGAAGCCCGGGGTGGACAGGTATTCCCATCCGTACGCGCCATCCGCGAGCTGAACAGTTTCGAAGCCGGACAGCCACTGCCATTACGCTACGGCCGTCAGCTCGACACGCGCTACAAAAAACGTGATGCCGACAATCAACAACTGGCGATGCGGATTTATTTCGGCCAGAGCGATCAGCCAGAGCTGGCCGGTGTTGCCCGCCGTATTTTTGATACCTTTGCTTTTCCGGTACTGGATATCACCCTGACCCGCCACCAGCCCGGTGTGTGGACCATCAGTACGGTGACCTGCTGTTCGCTGGATGATCTCGACGACGCCGGACAAACCCAGTTTGCCGAAGCGCTGAACACGTTCAGCCATAAAATCTGGCGCAACCGCCGTTCCGGTAAACGCTTTAAATACGACCTCGCCATTCTGCACAACCCGGAAGAAGCATTGCCGCCATCCAACAAAGGCGCCTTAAAAGCCTTTGAAAAAGCCGGTAAAGACTTAGGTCTGAATGTCGATTTCATCACCTGGAAAGATGCATCCCGTATTGGTGAATACGACGCTCTGTTTATCCGTGAAACCACCCGCGTGGATCATCACACCTATCAGATTGCTCAGAGCGCAGAAAATCAGGGATTGCTGGTCATCGACAGCCCGACGGACATTATGCGTTGTTCCAACAAAGTGTATCTGCATGAACGCTTACAGCGCTTTGAAGTCGATACGCCCAAAACCCGGTTGATTATGGGCACACGCCCCTACGATCTCGACGGTTTGATTGCCGAATTAGGTTTACCGGTTATCGTCAAAGTGCCGGACGGCTCGTTTTCAATCGGCGTAGAAAAAGCCAAGGACCGCGAGCAGTTGATTGAATGCATTGACCGCCTGAGCCAACGCTCGGCAATTTTGCTGCTGCAGGAGTTTATGCCCACCGATTACGACTGGCGTATCGGCATTATGGATAATCAGGTCATTTACGCCTGCCGCTACTTTATGGCCAAAAGCCACTGGCAGATTTACAACCACAGCGCGCGCTCGCATAAATCCGGCAATGCCGATGCGATGTCGGTGGATAAAGTACCGAAAAAAGTCATTAAAACCGCCCTCAAAGCGGCCAAATGCATGGGCGATGGATTTTATGGTGTCGACCTGAAAGAAAGCGGCGACCGTGCCGTTATTATTGAAGTTAACGACAACCCCAGCATCGACCTCGGCGTTGAAGACCTGCACAGCGGCAGTCTGTTGTATCAACAGATAATGGGCATCATGCTGCGTAAACTGGATGCATTGAACGGCCGTAATTAAGGCATCTCTGAATATAAAAAAGTCAGTAGCAATTCAAACGCAGAAGCACTTCGATCTTCTGCGTTTTTTTTGTAATTCATGGGAACTGTTACGCAATTCCGCAGACTTTTTTGTCATTCCAGGCAACATGAACCGATACATGGCTGTACAAGTGTTAAGATTATACAATCACTCAAGCCAAGGCCCTTTCATGTTCAAGTCCCTTATATTTTTGCTGTCTGCTGGCAGCTTTCTGCTCCCGGCCAATGCCGCCGAACAAACGTCTGTCTTTACCCGTGACAATATTAAATCGATCAGCGTGGTTGCTCCCGAGTGGGAAGGCTTCACCAATGCTGACGGCAGTGGTCTTTACTGGGAAGTCCTGAAAGCGGTCTACGAACCGGTGCAGGTGAAAGTAAAAACAGCCATTGTGCCCTGGAACCGGGCGATGAAAATGGTCACCAAATACCGCGTTTACAACGCCATCGTCGGTGAAAATAAAAATACCGAAGAGGAGCTGCTCTTCCCCGACTACGCCATTGATGTTGAATATATGTCGGTATTAAGCAAAGCCAGCCGCAATCTTCCCTGGGATGGTACGGCCAGCCTGGCGGGCAAAAAAGTCGGCTGGATCAAAGACTACGATGTCATCGCCAAAGAAGATCAGACCTTTGAACTGGTGCAATACCGTACCACCGCACAGGGTCTTGAGCTGCTGGACGCTGGCAAAATTGACTACATGATTGATGAGTGGGATGAAATCGCTGAAGCGGTATCCGCCAGTGGTCAGGATATGACGCGCTACGTTATGAATGAGATGCCCAATGGCAAAGATGTTTACATTGCTTTTGCCAACACCCCGCTGTCACAGATGCTGATTGATATATACAACGAACGCATTCCGGTGCTGTATCGCGAGAAAAAGCTGCTTAACCTCTATGAAAAATGGGAAGCCGACATTCCGCTGTCGGTCAAAGACAGAGCCAACAAAGCCCTCTGACTGACGCCCGCCAGAGCGCCCTTGCATCAGCCTGTCTGTTGACAGGCTGATGCACCCTCCCCATTCCGTATTCAACGTCTTTACTGCTGACTCTCCAACGCTGCCACCGCACACCTGCCACAACCGCATCACCTGCCACAGCAATAAGACGACACAGCAAAAAGACCACGCGGCATTGATACCTCCCCCGCAGTGACTAGACTCAGAATAACCATAATGATGACTAAACTCTTAATCTGCGCACCGTACAGGCAATGACTGTCTGACTTGCCACATGAATATCGGTAGCTCTAATGAACGCATTGACCACTTATATAACAACTGGCCAATATTGACGGAGTGTGTGCATGACGCCCAAACCGCTTGTCTTTATTGTCGACGATGCCGCCGACAATCGCCTGCTTCTGCGCAGTCTGCTGGAAGATGAATACCGGCTGATGGAAGCCGATTCCGGCGAGCAGTGCCTGGCATTGCTGGAGCAGGAAGAGCCTGATCTGATTTTATTGGATGTCAGCATGCCCGGCATCAGCGGCTATCACACCTGCATTGCCATTCGTAAACTGGCGAAAAGCAAAAGTACTCCGGTCATTTTTGTTTCCGCCAAAGACAGCCCGGAAGAACGTCTGGAAGGGTTTGAAGCCGGGGCCGATGACTACCTGACCAAGCCCGTCGACGGAACCCTGCTGCTGGAAAAAATGCACATCCAACTGCAGCGCGGCATCGACCGCAAACAAGCCATCGCCCAATCCCAGGAAGCCATGAACGTGGCGATGGAAGCCATGACCAGCTCCAGCGAGTTGGGGCAGATTATCCACTTTGTAAAAGACGTACAGGCCATTCATAGCAATGACATTCTTGCTGAAGCAATTATTTCCATTACAGCAAAATTCGGCCTCAATTGCTGTGTTTTAATTGCCGACAAAAAACCTGTTTTGCTCGGCTGCGAGGAGGAATCTATAGAGGCAAAAGTACTGATGAAATTCCGCGATGCCAATCAACGTATTACTCATGCTGGCATCCGTACTGTCATTTGCTATGGAATGATAATTATCCTGATTAAAAACATGCCACTTAACGATGAAATAAAATACGGTCGCTTGAATGACCACCTAGCCGTTCTTATTGATGTTGCCAATAGCAGAGCCAATGCTATTTCAAGTGTGTCACAGGAAAAACATCAGCAGAGAATAAAGCTGCTCCATGATGTTATCGAGAAAGCTGAGAAGAACATCGAAGAAACGAATAGAGAAATCCGTAATTACTCCGAAAATGTAACCAATATTGCCAACAATATGGTAACAAAACTCGAAGCCATGCTATTCACTTTAGGCTTAGAGGAAGATCAGGAGAAACAGCTAATGGCACTTGCAAATCAAACCACGGCGACGCTAGACAAAACTGCTGAAAAAACTAAAACTCTGGACAATAACCTCAGCCATATTCTTGAAGCCTTGTACGATTTACTGGCGCAACAGTGAAAACCATTGCTGCCAGGCATCGGCGGAACTGGTCACTGTTGCCGGTGGTAAGCGACGATCACTGTCAGACAATACTGCGCGAATAATAGTCGCCGCCGCGCCAGTATCTGCGGGCGGATAACGCAGCGCTGCCGGATATTGTTCGCGGTAGCACAGATCATCCGGCACGACCGGTACCGCTCCGGCACTGACGGCCTCATGCACCGACAACCCCTGAAACTCATGAATGGCGGTACTGACCACCACCTGAGCGGCCCCCAGCCAATATTTATAATCCGTTCGGCTAAGCATTCCATCCACCAGAATCTGCGCAGAAAATTCAGTGCGGATCTGGTTCAGGGCCGCGGGTGTTTTTTGCGCCCGAGCACCCAGCAGCGCCAATTTAAAATCAACGCCCTGAGCTTTCAGTAACTGCAGTAACTGTAAAAAATTCTCTGGCTTTTTGTCGTATTCCCAGCGGTGATTCCAGACAATAAGACCCGGGATTTTTTCTCCCGCCATAACAGCGTTAACCGGCACCGGTAATATTGTGGATTTTTTCCTGAGACGATCAGATAACGACGATGGTTTACAATCCGGCAGTTTTTTTAACAGTGCATCCACACCGGTTAAAAACGTCTGGCGGTTAAAATCAGAATTAAATAAGCACTCATCCGCCGCCAGCGCGCCATACAGCTGCACCATCATCGGATCAACCGAATCGTGCTGGCCTTCTCCCTGCGGATACGCAAACTGGTTTTCGTGAAAATAATAACTGACCGGCACCACAGCCAGTTGCGGAACCAAGCCCTTAATAGTGGCGATATCCACCATCGAGGTGGCCAGAATACGCTCAGGTTGCCAATCGTGCAGAAGTTCAGGCAATTCATCCAGCCAGCTGAGTGGATTACCGCGAATGCGCCAGCGGAAATAACGCCCTGGCAATTCCAGCACACGCCAGTCAGCGGCCAGATTCTGCGTCAGCCAATTCACCCAGCTGGCGTGACTGTCGGAGCGGTAGGCAGACAGCAGAAGAATTTTTTTACTCATAAGCTCAAGCGCAAATTGGCGGTGATTTCAGTCGCCAGTGATGCCGGTACGCCCTGTTCTCTGGCCAGCTGGGGCCAACGGGAAACCTGCTCAACGATTTCATCAATCACCGCATTCAGTTTTTTACGGCTGAATAACGGACTGAGCTTTTCCAGCGAATAAATATCTTCACGGGTAAAGCCATCCCGTTTGCCGTTTAAACTCATCCAATGGCTGTTTACCCAGGGACTGCCGGGTTTATAGCTGTATGCCAGATCATAAGCCGGTGCCAGCGACCATTTCCGGTTACGGTACAGAAAGGCGGTATTTTTGGCATGGTCATCATGATTACGGCCAACGATATTAAATATCATACGGCGCAGAATCTGTTCTGCTTCAGCCGCACTCAGTTTTAACCGGCGCGCTACGGCAAACACTTCGGCGTAGGAAAAACTGCCCGGTTTTATATAATCCACATGCGCCAGACCATTAAGCGTCTGCATATGAATTTTGTCGTTACCCGCGCGATCAAATCGCCGGGTCAGAAAATGGCGGCGATTACCTTCTGCCAATAAATAACAGGGCATCATCTGAATGCCGCAGGCCTGAGCCATCTGCGCATAGACATATTCCATGGCGCCATAACCCATAGGATCACCAAAGGTTTCTGTATTCTGATTGTGTTCACTGACACCATCAAACTTCATCAGATACTGACTGAACCCTGCCGGTACATCGGTCTGCCCGGAGCGCGCCTGAGTAAAATCGTCGTTAAAGGCCAGTACAGCTTTAGGCCGTGCGCCACCAGCACTCATGCCCACCGATAACAGCGCCAGCATGGCTTCTTTATCATCGGCACCGTGCTGACCAAGCGTCACCTGAAAATTACTGCGCTTATCGAGAATATCCTGCGCGATTTCCACCAGCGCATGAATGTCCACCTGCTGCGAGGCATTCAGACTTTTCAGCCGCGTCGCCGGTGCAAATTCCAGCGCACCCATGCCACGTTTACCGGTGTACTGCAGACGTTGCAGTGGCGTGATGTCCTGCGGGCGCTTACCGCGACTGGCAACCCAGGCGTTTAATACCGCATTACCAAAGTCATCCGGCAGCGAGTCGGCAATTAAACCGGGTAAGCCTTTAAAGGTGGCGAAGCCAAGTTGCGGAAAACGATAAACACCCGCCGCCAGAGGCATGGTCAGAGGTGCTAATTCGATGCCACTGCGGATAAATTCCGGGCTGTACTCAAATGCCCCCTGTCCGCTAGCGGTATCAAAGCTGACCGCTCCCACAGAATGGGTTACAGCACCCTCGGCGTATTGCACCCGGATTGCCTCCATCACCATGAGCCGCCCTCCTCTGCCGGTCCCGTATCAGCAGCCTGCTGCCCCTGCACAAAATCCAGACCCAGACCTGAAGCCCGCTGGCGACGCTTCCCCTGCAGCTTTGCCAGCTGCAAAGGCGATAAGGTCTGCGGCGGCAAAAACTGATCCAGCTGCGACACCTGATTCAGCGCCTGCAAGACAGCAACAAACACTTCCAGCGATGCTTTGCCCTTTTCGGCATTGATCACGACTTTACGGCTGACACCCGCCTGCTCAGCAACCTGAGCCTGAGTCAGATCCTGATTCAGCCGTGCCAGCTTCAGGCGCTCACCCAGCAGCTCGCTGAGGGCAGCGGGAGACAAATCGGAATAAGCAGCAGATGAAGATGGCATAAAGCAACCAAAAGTGGACTTAATAACTAATAATAGCCACTAAGATCCCACTGAGGGACATTAAAGTCAATACACCATAAAGATCGACAAATAGGACTTTAATAGCAAAAAGACAAAATAAAGTCCCTGAAAAGGGACTTTATAAGATCATCATCTTTTCAAATAGACATCAGACCACCGGTGATGCCCACAGGTCGTACTCATCGGCGTGCTCGATCTCAACCTCAACAAAATCGCCCGGCTGACAATCGAAGAAATCATTCAGGTACACCATACCATCAATATTCGGCGCATCGGCGGCGGAACGGGCAACCGCGCCCTCTTCGTCCACTTCATCAATGATGACCGTCATACGGCTACCGATTTTACGCTGCAGCTTACGTGCACTGATCGCCTGCTGCGCCTGCATAAAGCGATCAAAGCGCTCCTGCTGAATCTCTTCCGGCACATGGTCCGGCAGATCGTTGGCTTTCGCGCCTTCCACCGGGCTGTATTTAAAGCAGCCAACGCGGTCGAGCTCCGCTTCCTCCAGCCAGTCGAGCAGCATCTGGAAGTCTTCTTCGGTTTCACCGGGGAAGCCGACCACAAAGGTCGAACGGATCACCAGATCCGGCACCTGGGCGCGCCATTTATGGATACGCTCCAGCGTGTTCTCAGCATGGGCCGGACGTTTCATCAGCTTCAGAATACGCGGACTGGCGTGCTGAAACGGAATATCCAGATACGGCAGAATTTTGCCTTCGGCCATCAAAGGCATAATGTCATCCACGCTTGGGTACGGGTACACATAGTGCAGACGCACCCAGGCACCCAGTTCGCCCAGTTCTTTGCACAGATCGTAGAGTTTGGTTTTAACCGGCTTACCGTCCCAGAAACCGGTACGGTATTTCAGATCAACGCCATACGCCGAGGTATCCTGCGAAATCACCAGCAGCTCACGGGTGCCCGCCGCCACCAGACGCTTGGCTTCGTCCAGCACATCACCAATCGGACGGCTGACATGCTTGCCACGCATATCCGGAATGATGCAGAAGGTGCAGCTGTGGTTACAGCCTTCGGAAATTTTCAGGTAGGAGTAATGGCGCGGCGTCAGCTTCACACCCTGCGGCGGCACCAGATCAATATACGGGTTATGTTCCTGCGCCACCGGCGGCACCCACTCGTGCACGGCGGTCATTACTTCTTCATAAGCTTGCGGGCCGGTAACAGCCAGAATGCCAGGGTTCAGTTCTCTGATGGTTTCGGCATCTTTGCCTTTGCCCATGCAGCCGGTCACGATCACCTTGCCGTTTTCGGTCATGGCCTCGCGGATGGCATCCAGCGATTCCTGCTTGGCGGCATCGATAAAGCCACAGGTATTCACCACCACCACGTCGGCGTTGTCGTAGCTGTTCACCACGTCATAGCCATCCATTTTCAGCTGGGTCAGGATCTTTTCAGAATCCACCAGCGCTTTGGGACAGCCAAGGGAGACAAAACCAACCTTGCCGGAAGACAATTTGCCATCGGACATAACACAAACCTCACGGAATAAGGCCGCTGCCCTCGTTGATCACTCCACTGTTTTTATTGCGGCGCGGGGCAGCGTACCGGAAACAGAATTGGCGCGGATTGTACAGAAGTCGGCAGACAGAGTCATTGCAGAGACTGCGCTCAAACCTGCCTATTTCACTGCCTGTACCGCCCTGAACCACCGGAGTTCAGCCCAGGCGCTCATTCACCACCACTGAAGCGACCAGGTCGCCTTCGACATTCACGGCCGTACGCACAGTGTCGAGAATGCGGTCAATCGGCAGCAGAATGGCGATGGCTTCGGCCGGTAACCCCACCGATTGCAACACCATCACCATGGTCACCATGCCGGCACTGGGGATTCCCGGTGCGCCCATCGAGGCCACCATCGCGGTCAGCATAACGATAATCTGCTGGCCGACGGATAAATCCACCCCCGCCAGATAGGCAATAAACAGCGCCGCCGAGGCTTCATACAGTGCTGTACCGTCCATGTTCATGGTCGCCCCCACCGGCAGTACAAAACCGGCAACATCATTACGTACCTGCAGCTGCTCTTCGGCACACTTAAGGCTGACCGGCAGCGTCGCCGCGCTGGAACTGGTGGCAAATGCCGTGACCAGAGCCTGACGCGTTCCGCGCCACAACCACAGCGGCGATTTACGCGTAAATACATACAGCAGACCAGGCAGCACCACGACACCATGAATCAGCGTGATGGCGAAAATCAGCAGAATAAACTCACCCATGGTACGCAACAGCGCCATATCCTGGGTGGCCATCAGCTTGGTCAGCAAAGCAAAAACGCCCAGCGGGGCGAGGTACATTACCCACTGAATAATGAGCATCAGCAGCTCCAGCAATTCCTGCAACACACCCAGTACCTGTTGTTTACGCTCACCCGCTTTCACCATCGCCGCACCGAGAAACAGGGCAAACACCACCACGGGTAAAATTTTGCCATTGGCCATCGCCTGCAGCGGATTCAAAAACAGGCTGTGCAGAAACTGGGCAAGAAATTCCGGGCCACTGAGCTGAGTGATTTTGACGCTGGCCATGCTGTCGGCAAACATATCCAGCTGCAGCCCGTCGCCGGGTCTGACCCAGCCGGTGGCGACCAGCGCCAGTATCATTGCCAGCAGCATCGACAGCACAAAGAAACCAAAGGTATAGCGCCACACCCGGCTGGCCTGGCGATGCGCCTGCAAGTGCGCGACTCCGGTAACGATGGAGGTAAAGATCAGCGGAATCAGCACCATTTTCAGCAGATCAATAAACACACCACCGGCCAGACCGGCGACGTACAGAATCTGATCACGGGTCTGTGGCGCGGCATTCTGGCCATTCAGCCAGTAGCCAAGCAGCAATCCGGCCGCGGCGGCAATCAGAATCTGGGCATTAATGCCCGGCCAATAGCTGCGTATGTTCCACCTATTTTGTTCTGTCACACCCTGCCCCTTCTATGTTGACGGCCTGCTGTTCTTGTTATGTGTTGTGTGTTGTGCGCGTCGCTATTAAAGCATGCTTATCCCGGTTGCAAAGAGTTGCCGACGACCTCCAGGCCGGAATGCTTTGTCTCACTGATACAGCCAGAACAACAGAAGCAGAACCGGCAGGCAGGACAGACGCCTTCTCTACGCCGTGATAAAATGCGGCCTCATTCTTTTTCTGCAGTTCATCATGCGCCTCGATAAATTCCTAGCCGATACCACCGACCTGACCCGCTCACTGGCCACCAAAGCCGTTAAATCCGGCCGTGTACTGGTCAATGGCGTCAAACCCAAAAGTGCGGCGGCCAAAGTGGCCGACAGTGATGAGATTACCCTCGATGGCGAACGCTTAATTCTGCAAACAGGCTACCGCTATATTCTGCTGCACAAGCCGGCCGGCTATGTCTGTGCCAACCGTGGCAGCGCTCACCCGCTGGTGTTTGATTTACTCAAAGGCATCACCAACCGGCTCGACATGCACACCGTCGGTCGCCTTGATCTGGATACCACCGGCCTGCTGCTGATCACCGACGATGGCCAGTGGTCGCACCATTTAACCTCACCACGTCATCACCAGCCAAAAGTGTACCGTGCCTGGCTGGCCGAAGACCTGTGTGCCGACGCAGAGCAACGCTGTGAGCGCGGTATTCTGCTCGATGATGATCCGGTGCCGACCAAACCTGCTCAGCTGCAACGCATCAGCGACCGGGAAGTGCTGCTGACCATCCACGAAGGCCGCTACCACCAGGTACGGCGTATGTTTGCCGCCATGGGTAATCACGTCGAGCACCTGCATCGTGAACAGGTGGGTGAGTTTGTACTCGACCCCAACCTGCCGGTGGGCGAGTTCCGTGACCTGACCGAGGCTGAAATTGCCCTGCTCGCCGGCAAACCTGTTAGCCAGTAAATAAGTCCGTAACGCTTCGACAAAACTACAAAATGTAACTGCGCTCCTTATGCCGTCTTCTAGACTGGAAGTATAAGGAGCACGCCATGCCCAAACTGAACCGCGCCAAAATCAATATCCTGTTGCTGGTGATTGTTCTGTTGCTGACCGGCAGCGCCGGCATTGCTTATCACTACTACCTGCAACTGCGCCACTAGGCCGGGCTGGACTCGAATTTCCCCCAGGTTGTGGGTTTACCTCCGGGGAGTCGGCTGGCCAATATGCCGCCTTATAACGGCCCGCATCCGGCACTGGCTGAACGCCCCGCAGAAACCTTTCCGTTTCCAATCGACTTTGGTGCCACCGGCCCCGATGAACCACTGTTTGCCGGGCCGAATCAGTATCCGTTTTTATGCCAGACCGAAGAGTCGCATCTGGGTCAGCCGCTGATCGATAACACCCGTGGCTGGGGTATCCCGGTGTACGCTGAAACCCTGAAAGGTCAGCGCTCGCAGTACGTGATTGGCTACAGCAAAGACTGCGGCCTGCCAACCCGGGTGCATTACCTGTATTACCGCAACCAACAGGAAAGTTTCCCACAGCGGGTAGATGACAACATCGACCCGGTGCCCGACGATCATCAGCTGCTGGTGCGCGCCGAAAGCGGCACCATTAACCGCTTTATGTACGTCTTACTGCTGCCCACCAGCCGCGCCGACCAGCTCACCAAACCCGACCTGTCACGCTGGAACGGCAAGCTGATCTATTACTTCCGTGGCGGCATCAGTATTGGTTTCCAGCAGGGCAAACTCAGCCTCCAACGCCTGACGCGCGACATGCGCAAAGCGCTGGAGCAAGGCTATGCCGTGGCCTTTTCTACCGCCAACGAAACCGATAACACCTACAACATCCGCCTGCAGGAAGACACCGCACTGCGGGTAAAACGTCAGTTTGTCGCCCGTTACGGCGAACCGGCGTTTACCATCGGTATTGGTGGCTCCGGCGGTGGGCTACAGCAGAACCTGTTTGCCCAAAACCAGCCGGGTATTATCGACGGCGGTGTCGCCCTGATTGCCTACCCGGATATGGTCACCCAGATTCACTACACCCTGGATTGTGAGCTGCTGGAGTACTATTTTGACCACCTTGCCAGCGATACCGGTTTCTGGCGTGATCCGGCTCACCGCCAGGCAGTATCCGGCCTGAGCGTCAACAATGAGCGTCGCCCACGTCTCAGCTGGCTGAGCGATATTGCCCAACTGTTGCGTCTGGAGTGGCCAGACCCGACGCCACCGGCCTCGGAATGCAACAGCGGCTGGCGCGGTTCGGTACCGCTGGTCAACAATCCGCATTTTCACAGTGACTACCACCGCTTTGCGCGCTCGGTTCGCGAACGCACTTACTGGACTCACTGGCAGGATAACCGCGATATCTATGGCACCGACGACAGCGGCCGTGCACCGTCACCCTGGAGTAACGACGGCGTGCAATATGGTCTGCAGGCGCTGAAAAACGACACCATCAGCATGGCGCAATTTCTGGAACTGAACCGCCGCGTCGGCTCCTGGCTGCCAGCACAGGACATGACCGAAGAACGCTACTGGCACGTCAGCGGCGATTCGCGGCTGTATCGTTTCACCCCCTACGGCGAGCACAATATGACCCATCACGGTGTTAACAGCACCTCCCCGGAACAGCCTGCACCGCGCTTTAACGGCAGTATCGCCGCCGCAACGGCAGCCTATCAATCGGGCAATGTGTTTATGGGGAAACTAAACATTCCGGTGATGGACGTGCGCATGTACCTCGATCATCAACTGAATATCCACCATACCTGGGCGGCCTTATCGACCCGTCAGCGGCTGCTGAACGCCGGCACCGATATCCGCCTGCAACCGATCTGGATTTCACAAAAACCCTATAACCCGATGTGGGATGCCATTGCTGTGATGGACCAGTGGCTGACCCGCGCAGCGCTCAGCAACGGTGATCTGATCAGCGCCCGGCCACCGGCTGCCACCGACCGCTGCCTGAGCAGTGAAGGCGATGTGATCTACGAAGGCGAACAGGTCTGGGATAGTCGCTGGAACCAGCACCCCGACGGCAACTGTACGCGGCTGATGCCGTTTAATCAGGGCAGCCGGCAGATTGCCGGAGAATCCATTGCCGGCAATACCTTTCAGTGTGCGTTGATTCCGGTTGAGCAGGCCATTATTGAAGGCTTTTACGGTGATATCGACGCCTCCCCCTACCGCCAGCAACTGCAGACCATTTTCCCCAACGGCGTTTGTGATTACCGCCAGCCAGATCGTGCATTGCCTCCGGAACTGGTGCAGGAGCTGAAAACAGCGACGAGCCAGAACATACCGGCGCAATAAAAAAGACATCTGTCGGCGCAATAAAAAAGCACCTCTCGGCGCAATGAAAAATTGGCATTCGCGCGCCGGCACCTTATCCTCCGTTCAGTACTTTCTTCCGAAGCGCGCTGGCGAAAGCGGCTCTCCGCGAGCCGTTCTCCGCAAGCAGCAATCCGCAAGCAACCCAGGCGCGCTGTCAGGATACCGTTTTATAAGGATATAACGATGCGCACGCCGCTTATTGCCCGCCCGATTCACACTGTTTCCCCAACGCCAAAGCGGCGCCAGCAACAGGCTTTCGCTCTGCCGCGCTTTGTGAAAATCCTGCTGATTCTGGGTGTTATGGTCACGCTGCTGGTAACCGCTGGCTGGTACTGGGCAACCGCTTATATCAGTGACAAGCTGGATCTGAACCCGGCCGAACCACCGGTACTGAGCACACCACCGGGAAGCAAAGTCGCCAACTGGCCGGCTTATCATGGTGCCCATCCGAAAGATCTGATCCGCCCGGCGGAAACCTTCGCGTTTCCGATCCAATGGGGGCAAACCGGTCCGGTCGAAGCCTTATTTGCTGGCCCTAAACAATACCCTTTTATGTGCCAGACGCTGGATTCTGAACTGGGCCAGCCGCTGGTTGATAATCAGCTCGGTTATGGCACCGCCGTCAGCGATAACAGCGGCAATATTGTCGGTTACAGCCAGGACTGTGGACTGCCGACCCGACTGCATTATCTCGGTTACCGTGACGGCGAGTTTTTCCGCAGCGACGAACAACTCCCCCCGGCCGCCGACAATGAAGAGCTGTTAATCCGGGCCGAAAGCGGAACCATTAACCGCTTTATTTATGTGCTGCTGATGCCCACCAGCCATAACGATCAGCGCGACCAGCCGGATGTATCACGCTGGAACGGCAAAGCGATTTATCATTTTAAAGGCGCCATCGGTATTGGTTTTCAGCAAGGTCAGGCGCGCTTTAAACGCTTATTAAAAGACATGCGCCCGGCGCTGGAGCAAGGCTATGCGGTGCTCTATTCCACCGGCACAGAGACCGACAACCACTACAATATCTGGCTGCAGGAAGACACCGCCCTGCGCGTTAAGCAGCAATTTATTGCCCGTTTTGGCGAACCGCAATACACCATCGGCATGGGTGATTCCGGTGGCGGCCTGCAACAATATTTAATCAGCCAGAACCATCCGCAGGTGGATAACGACCAGGGCAAACAGCAACGCATTATCGACGGCGGCGTGGCGATTATTCCCTACCCGGATATGGTGACGCAGATTACCTACGGCCTCGATTGCGAGCTGCTGGAATATTATTTTGACCATTTATCTGCTGACCGTACTTTCTGGCAGAAGGCCGAACGCCGCAGCTGGATTGAAGGGCTGGCCTACAACACCGAATTCAAACCGCGACTGGATATTCTTGCCGATATTGCAAGCGTGTTACGGCTGGAAAAGCCACCGGTTCATCAGGGTGCTACCGAATGCAGCTACAGCTGGCGCGGTTCTGCCCAGTTGGTGAATAACCCGACCTTTAACAGCCATTACCCGCGTTACAGCGAACAGGTAAACCGCGAAAACTTCTGGACCCACTGGCAGGACAACCGCGACTTTTACGGCACCGACCGCTTTGGCCGCGCCGAAGTACCGGCCAGTAACGTGGGTGTGCAATACGGTTTAAATGCCTGGAAAGAAGGCAATATCAGCGCCGCACAATTCCTTGATCTGAACGCTAAAGTCGGCAGCTGGAACGCACAAAAAGACATGCAGCCGGAACATTACTGGCTGATCAGCGGCGACGATTCCCTGCGCAAATACAGCCCCTATGGTGAACAGAATATGAGCCATAACGGCAAGGCAGAAAAACCGGCAGCGCGCATTCCCGGCAGTTTAGCCGCCGCCAAAGGAGCGTATCAGTCGGGCAATGTGTTCCTCGGCAAACTGGATATTCCGATTATTGATGTGCGCCCGTATAAAGATCCGATTCTGGACATCCATCACAGCTGGTCGGCGATATCCAGCCGCGCGCGGATTCTGGATTTTAATCAGGGCAAAAACCCCAACCAGAGCATCTGGATCAGTGACGCACAATACGATGCACGCTGGGATGCCTTTGATGCCATGGTGCGCTGGCTCGATGCCCGCGCCACAGGATCCATACCGGGTAATGAGGCACCAGAAAGTATTGTGGCTGCGGAGTTTGCCAGCGACCGCTGTCTGGATAATAACGGCAACATCATTGCCAGTGGGCACGGCGTCTGGGATGGACGCTGGAATGGCAAAGACGATGGTCGCTGTACGCAGCAATATCCGTTCTTTCAGAGCAGCCGACAAGCGGCCGGTGATGACAGCACGGCCAGCGTTTTATTCTGCCATCTGGTCAGCGTAAAAGACGCCATCGAATCCGGTGTCTACGCGCCGCTGGATGCCAGCCCTTATCAGACGCAGCTGGAAACCCTATTCCCCGATGGGGTCTGTGATTACCGCCAAGGCGACATGGCCAAAAGCTGGTAAAAAAGAAACCGGCTAAAAAAAATTCCGCATGTTAAGACAATAAAAAACGCCGCGTCTGATATTCAGACGCGGCGTTTTTTATGTGTCGCTTTTATCTGCTGTTTTTATCTGCCGTTGTTAAAACCGATCAGAAAAAATCAGGCTTTCACTTTCGGCAGACGCTCCAGCGCAGCATCGATTTCCGACTGCGGATAATCGTAGTCTTCCAGCTGCTGCGTAAAGTACTTGTCGTACGACACCATATCGAAGTGGCCATGACCTGACAGGTTAAAGAACAGGGTTTTGGCTTCGCCGGATTCTTTGCAGCGCAGGGCTTCATCGATACAGGTACGGATAGCATGGTTGGACTCCGGTGCCGGAATAATGCCTTCAGCGCGGGCAAACTGCACACCGGCTTCGAAGGTCGCGATCTGCGGTACCGATACGGCTTCAATCAGCTTCTCATGGTACATCTGCGAGACCAGAGCCGAGGCGCCGTGGTAACGCAGACCACCGGCATGAATGCCCGGCGGCATAAAGTCATGGCCCAGGGTGTACTGCAATGTCATTGGCGTATGACCGGCAGTGTCGCCGAAATCGTAGGCGTAATGACCCTTGGTCAGACTCGGACAGGAACTTGGCTCAACCGCCACCAGACGCACCGCTTTGCCGCCTGCCGCTTCATCGGCATAGAACGGGAAGGCCACACCGCCGAAGTTAGAACCACCACCACAAGGTGCAAAGATCATATCCGGGTAATCGCCGACCATTTCAAACTGCTTTTTCGCTTCCAGACCAATCACGGTCTGGTGCAGCAGAACGTGGTTCAGCACCGAGCCCAGCGAGTATTTGGTGTCGTCGCGGCTTGCTGCTTCTTCCACCGCCTCGGAAATCGCGATACCCAGCGAGCCCTGATTATCCGGATCTTCGGCCAGAATACGGCGACCGGTTTCGGTCAGATTGGTCGGGCTGGCCAACACTTCACCACCCCAGGTCTGCATCATCGAACGGCGGAATGGCTTCTGGTTGTAGCTCACCTTCACCATATAAACGCGCACATCGATGCCGAACATCTGACCGGCCAGTGACAGCGACGAGCCCCACTGGCCCGCACCGGTTTCGGTGGTCAGGCGGTTAATACCGGCAACCTTGTTGTAGTACGCCTGCGGAATCGCGGAGTTCAGTTTGTGCGAACCGGCGGCACTCACCCCTTCGTACTTGTAGTAAATTTTGCACGGTGTACCCAGCGCTTCTTCCAGACGGTGAGCGCGGAACATCGGCGTCGGACGCCATTGCTGGTAAATCTCACGCACCGGCTCCGGAATTTCGATCCAGCGCTGGGCAGACACTTCCTGCTCAATGATGTTGTCAGCAAAAATGGCCGACATAGCCGATGGGTCCATCGGCAAACCGTCCGGGCCCATAGGCGGCGCCGGAGGATTCTTCAGGTCAGCGACCACGTTGTACCAGTGCTTCGGAATCTCGGTTTCCGGCAACAGAATTTTGGTTTGTTTCATTATTGTTGTCTCTGGATGTCTGTCTCTGGGCCTGCACTCATCAGATAAGTGCGGCCGGTTAGCGGCGAATACGTTTTTTGTCAGGACCCCGCATGTGCGGGAAAAACCACAGCCTGACAAAAAACTCAGCAAAACGCGGACTCTAGCCGATTACCGCCCCGGCCTCAATGACGCAGCTCAGGCCAGAACGAAAAGAGCGTTCAGCCAGCCACCACCGACCAGCAACAGTAACCAGAGTATCAGCCCAAGCAAGACGGGTTTCATGCCTGCCGCCACCATGCCCTGCCAGCGGGTATTCAGTCCCAGCGCCACCATCGCCAGCATCAGACACCAGACGGAGGCTTTTGCGGCCAGCTCCGTCAGCCAGAGCGGCAATGGCAGCACGCTGTTAAGCACAATCACCGCGACAAAGCCCAGCACAAATCCGGGAACCGGCAGCCGTTTTGGCGCTGCTGCAGTCTGCGGCTGAAGGTTCTTCTCCGTATCCGCGACAGGCCGGCGCAGCAACCACTGCCCGAGCAGTAATAATGTCGGTGCCAGCAGCGCCACCCGTAACAGCTTCACGATCAATGCGTTCTGCTGGGTGGCCGGGTCGAGAACATCGGTCGCCGCCACCGCCTGAGCGACTTCATGCACGGTACTGCCGATGTACAGGCCGGCGCTGTTGCTGTCCAGCCCGAACCACTGACACAGCAGCGGATACAACAGCACACTTAAGGTACCGAATAACGCGACCAGAGCGACGGCTATCGCCAGCTGCTGTTCTGCGCTGTGTTCTGTGCCCTGCCCTGTGCCTTCAACGGCATCCGCTTGTGTTCGTTCACCTAACAGAGGAGCCGTAGCCATAATGGCCGCCGCACCACAGACCGCACTGCCAATTGCAATCAGAATACTCAGCCGCAAAGGCAGCTTCAGCCAGCGCTGGCCCAGCCAGATTCCTATACTCAACACAGCGGCAATGGTGACAACATCCACCAGCAACGCCTGCCAGCCTACCCTCCACAACTGTTCCAGTGTCAGCTGAAAACCAAACAGCACGATGCCTGTTTTCAGTAACACCTGCTGACTGAAACGGCGGACTTTCAGCCCCCCTTTGGCATATTCCTGAGTGGCGTTGCCCAGGAAACGCGGCGCCAGCGTACTGGCAATCAGAATCCCCAGCAGAATACTCAGCGGCAGACTGCCAATCCCCCAGTGTTTCAGCTGCGGCAGACCTGCCAGCCACTGACATACCAGTGCCAGAAGCAATATCAGCATCAGGGTAGGAAAGGCTCCCTGCCAGTGTCCCTTGCTTGCTACAGCGCTGTGAGCGCGTGGAAAACGTCTGGCTGCAGCCGCCAGTGGCATGTCACCTGCTCTCATCTTTCTGCCCCGCCTTACTTATTTCCTATTGGCATAAGCTTATGCACCTATTTCTTTACTGAGAAACTGATAAAACCGCAATGACTATCCTGATTTACCGAACAAAACACAGAGATGCATATTCGTTGTATCACCCAGCCTTGAAAAGCTGCAGCTGCCCCCCACATTTGCACCATAAGCCGAACAGTTAAGGGTCGATATGAGCGACGAAAATCACGAATTTATCAGCAGAGAAGAAGGCGCAGGGGCATTAGCACTGGCCGATGATGTGCTGCCGGAAACATTGCACATTCTGCCGGTTAATGGCCGTCCGTTTTTCCCGGCACAGGTACAGCCGGTGATTGTCGATGAGAAAGTCTGGGGCGCAACCCTGAAACGCGTTGCCGATTCCCAACATAAATTACTGGGCCTGTCGTTTGTCGACGACAAAGCCGTTGATGAAGTACCGGCACCGGAGCGCATCCCGGATATCGGTTGTGTTGTGCGTATTCACCGCATTCAGGCCGAAGACGGCCGCATTCAGTTTATTGCCCAGGGAATCCGCCGCTTCCGTATCCGCGAATGGCTCAGCACAAGTGTGCCGATGCAGGCACGGGTTCAATATCCACAACGCAGCACGGATTTCACTGATGAAATCAAGGCCTACGCCATGGCCATTATTAATGCCATTAAAGAGCTGGTGGCGATTAATCCGCTGTACTCCGAAGAGCTGAAAAACTACCTCAACCATTTCAGCCCGAATGACCCGTCTCCGCTGACCGATTTTGCGGCCGCCATTACCACCGCCGAAGGCAAGGCCTTACAAAGTGTGCTGGCGACCCTGCCCCTGCAGAAACGCATGGAAAAAACCCTGGTGCTGCTGAAAAAAGAAGTGGAAGTGGCACGCCTGCAGGCTGAAATTAATAAGACCGTTAACGAAGACATCAGCAAACACCAGCGTGATTTTTTCCTGAAACAACAGTTAAAAACCATCCAGAAAGAACTGGGGCTGGCAAAGGACGATAAAACCGCTGAAATTGATGAATTTGTGCAACGACTGGAAGGTAAAGACATTCCGGCGGCGGCGCGCAAACGCATTGATGAAGAACTACACAAACTGAAAATGCTTGAGACCGGCTCGCCGGAATACAGCGTGACCCGTAATTATCTCGACTGGGCAACGTCGGTGCCCTGGGGTGTGTATTCCACCGATGCGTTCGATCTGAGCCACGCCCGCGAAGTACTCGATGCACACCACGCCGGATTGGATGACGTTAAACAGCGCATTATGGAATTTCTTGCGGTTGGTACATTTAAGCAGGAAATATCCGGCTCCATTATGTTGCTGGCAGGCCCACCGGGAGTGGGTAAAACCTCTATTGGCCGTTCTGTGGCCGACGCGCTGGGGCGGAAGTTTTATCGTTTCAGTGTTGGCGGCATGCGCGATGAGGCCGAAATTAAAGGCCACCGCCGCACCTATATCGGTGCCTTGCCGGGTAAATTAATTCAGGCATTAAAAGATGTCGAAGTGGCTAATCCGGTGATTATGCTCGATGAAATCGACAAGCTGGGAGCGTCGTATCAGGGTGATCCGGCCTCTGCCCTGCTGGAAGTACTGGACCCGGAGCAGAATAAAGAATTCCTCGACCATTACCTCGATCTGCGTGTGGATTTATCCAAAGTGCTGTTTATCTGTACCGCCAACCAGCTGGATACCATTCCGGCACCGTTGCTCGACCGTATGGATACCATCCGCTTATCGGGTTATATCGCCGAAGAAAAACTCGCCATTGCCAAGAGCCATTTATGGCCCCGTGTACTGGAACGCCATGGCCTGAAAAAATCTCAGGTCAAAATCAGTGACAGTACGCTGAAAAGCATTATTGAAGGGTATGCCCGCGAATCCGGCGTGCGTAATCTGGAAAAGCTGCTGCAGCAGATCGCGCGTAAAGCGGTGGTGCAATTACTGGAAAACCCCAAAGCTAAAATTTCGGTAACCAATAAAGACCTGAGTGATTACCTCGGCGCTCCGGCCTTCCGTGCCGAACGTATTTTAAGCGGTGTCGGCGTCGTAACCGGTCTGGCCTGGACGTCGATGGGAGGCGCAACACTGCCTATTGAAGCCGCCGTTGTGCACCAGCAGAACCGTGGTTTTAAACTCACCGGTAAGCTTGGCGATGTGATGAAAGAGTCCGCCGAAATCGCCTACAGCTATACCGCAGGCCATGCGGCTGACTTTGGCGGTGATCCGGATTTCTTTAATGAACGCTTTTTGCACCTGCACGTACCGGAAGGCGCAACACCAAAAGACGGCCCCAGTGCCGGGGTTACCATGACCACGGCATTAATGTCATTGCTGCTGAATAAACGCATTAAACGCAATCTGGCCATGACCGGAGAATTAACCCTGACCGGACAGGTATTACCGGTCGGTGGTATCCGCGAAAAAGTCATTGCCGCGCGCCGCTCTAAAATCATGGAAGTGATTTTACCGGAAGCCAACCGCCGCGATTATGAAGAGTTACCGGAACATATCCGTAAAGGTATGACCGCACACTTCGCAGAAAAATACGCCGATGTATTTGAGGTTGTATTTGGTTAAAACAGAGAAACGTTAAATCAGCAAGATTTTACAACAGGGTATTTCGGTTCGCGGGCATGGCCCGCTCCTACGAATGCGCTCCGATTACTCAAAAGATATTCTACGAACCTACCTATATATCCCGTAGGAGCGGGCCATGCCGCGATGATGTAAATATTCCAAAAAATCGGTTGATGTACGTGAAAGTGTCAATGTCCCGTAGGAGCAGGCCATGCCCGCGATGATGTAAATATTCCAAAAAAAACGGTTGATGTACGTGAAAGTGTCAATGTCCCGTAGGAGCAGGCCATGCCCGCGATGATGTAAATATTCCAAAGAAGCGGTTCATGTCCGTGAAAGGGAAAATGTCCCGTAGGAGCGGGCCATGCCCGCGATGATGTAAATATTCCAAAGAAGCGGTTCATGTCCATCAAAGGGAAAATTTCCCGTAGGAGCGGGCCATGCCCGCGATATTTTTTGTTGCTTTTTCGTTATTTAATCAACTGAATCAGTTGTTTAAATACCGGCCCTTCAGCCTGTTTCTGCAATTCAAACAACGCCATTTCGACGGAGGTTAATTGTGCCCCCATGCTGTGCATTTTGCGGATGGCCAGTTCTTTATTGGCTTGTGTGCGCGAGCTGACGCCATCGGTTACCAGGTGCACGCCATATTTCTGCGCTAATAAATCCCCAACGGTCTGATAAACACACACATGAGCTTCCAGCCCGGCCACCAGCCACTGGCTGATTTTCTGCTCTTTTACCGCTTTGGCGATGGTCGGTTCCTGCATGCCGCTGAAGGTTGATTTAACCAGCGCCTCTCCTGGCAACACTTCGCGCAATTCCGGACGTGTTGTACCCAGTTTATCCGGCAGCTGTTCCATCCAGATTATGGGTAATTCAAGCAGATTTGCGCCCTGAATCAGCAATCGTAACTGAGCAAATAACGCACTGCTTTCATGCATTTGTTCAGATAATTTACCCTGCACATCGACGATCATTAAGCCGGTTGTTTCTTTATTCAGCATCGGATGCCTCCAGTAAAACCGCCGCTACATCAGCGGCGGATAAGCAAAGCGTTAAGGTCGGACTGCGATGGCATAAACCAGTAAGCACCGGTTAAGGCCGTCGAGTATTTCATCAGATGATCACTGTAACCATCGCCACTGTTCCCCAACATACGTTCAAGCTGCACGCTGATACGGCGCAGGTTGCAGGCGAAGGCGAGAAAATACAGGCCATGTTCTTCCGCGCCACCGTAAGGCGTACTGCGGCGATAGATTTTCTGCCCGACACCGTCAATTTTGACATCGGTACGGCTGACATGGGAGGTGGGTGGCATAGCATCGCCTTCCAGCTCCACATTGTCTTGCTTGGTGCGGCCAATCACCTGCTCCTGCTCGTGCACACTGAGTTGGTTAAATGCCTGTAAATGATGACGCCATTTTTGTGAAAACACATACGAGCCACCGGCACCTGTTTCGCCCTCAGGAATCACCGCAGCATCCAGACGCTTGTCGCCTTTCGGGTTGGCTGTACCATCAACAAAGCCCGTCAGATCGCGCGCCTCACGATTTTTAAAACCGTTTAAATCCAATAACGTTGCGGCAACATCACGCATGGCCTCATGCACCTGTAAAACCGCATTCATGACTTCGCCCTGATCTTCACCATGAATCCAGAAAAACACATCGCGCTGAGTGGCCGGCATGGTGTAACCGTTATTGCCGCGTAATTCGCCGAAAGACTGTAAATCCGCTGGATGCCACGCGGGCTGCAGGCGCTGCCAGGCATCGGCGCCAAAGGCTACGGCAATATAAACCTCCGGCCGCGACTGACGGGCACGATCCAATGCGGTGCAGATTTCGGCGGTATCAGCATCCGGATGCAGGTTCATTTCCAGATAATGTGCGCTGCGGCCAGGTTCGGCCAACAGGCCAGGCTGTGGAATCAATGATTGTGAGTGAGTTGACGATGACACTGAGATAATCCATGACAAAGTGAATTGTCACTATAACAAAGCAACTTGCGGATAAGAAATGCTGCTTAAGCAATGCTGCTTAAGCAATGCCCTGAGCGGTTCTCTCTGATATAACCGGTTCTTTCTGATCTGACCGGTTCTTCGATTTAATCGGCCAGGTCTGATTTATGCGCACTGGCGAAGTTTATTCGAGCATCGCCCTGATATCCGCCTGCTGCAGCCAATCAGCCATAAGCTCCGGCCGCATCGGCCGACTGAATAAATACCCCTGAATACAACAGCAACCGAGCTCCCGCAACATCTCCAGCTGATCGTGATTTTCCACACCTTCGGCGGTTACACGCAGATGAAGCACCTGACATAACGCCATAATTGCGCGACAGATTTCGATGTCATTGGCATCCTGTGGCAAATCACGGACAAATGAACGGTCAATTTTCACCCGGTCAAACGGCAGCTCTTTCAGGCGACTGAGCGAAGAGTACCCCGTACCAAAATCATCAATCGCCAGACCCACGCCGGACTTACGGATATGCTCCAGTTGGCGCAATACATGATCATTGGCCTGCAAAGCGGTTTCGGTAATTTCCAGCTCAATCTGTGCCGCTGGAATATTAAATTCCGTCAGAGTTGCCGTCAGAAGTTCACTGAAGCTGCTGTCGGTCAGCTGACGGGCGGAGACATTAACCGAGACCACCAGTTCCGGGACACCGGCGTCCATCCAACGACGCAATTCACGGCAGCTTTCGCGCAACACCCAGGCGCCAATATCAACAATGGCGTCGCTTTGTTCAGCGATCGGAATAAAACGATCGGGAGGAATCATGCCCAGTTCATCGTGATACCAGCGGCACAATGCTTCAACGCCATAAACCCGGGCACTGTGCAGGTCAACCAATGGTTGAAACTCCACTGCCAGTTCGCCCTTACGGATGGCCTGTTTAAGATTGCGTTCAATCCGCAGGCGTTCGTTAAATTCCATTGCCAGGGCAAAATCATAAATGCAGTAGCGGTTTTTACCCCGCCGCTTGGCTTCAAACAGTGCCGTATCCGCGGCTTTTAATAATTCTTCATATTCCTGTACCGATGGCCGTGACATGACGATGCCGATACTGGCAGAAACCTCGACTTTTTCCCGACTTAATGTCACCGGCTCCTGCACCGCCAACAGCAATTTTTCAGCCACCACTTTCAGGTTATCTTCATGCTCTACGCCGGTCAGAACGATCACAAATTCATCACCGCCGATGCGCACCACCGTATCTTCTTCACGGATGGATTGTTTAAAGCGGTCAGCCATCACACGCAGTAATAAATCACCTTCTGAATGACCCAGGGTATCGTTAATTAATTTAAAGCCGTCCAGATCCAGATAGAGGACACCGACATTACCCTGCGCTTCGGTTCTGTCGGCCAGCGCCTCCCGCACAACCTGTTCCAGACGCACACGATTACCCACGCCGGTCAGAGCATCCATATACGCCAGCGTTGCAAGATTTTTTTCTGCCCGGCGCAGTTCAGCGATATCAGAAAAAGTGATCACAAAGTTCTGTAATTCGCCGTCATCATTTAAAACGGTACAGACATGTTCCCAGGCGGGGAAAAACTCACCGCTTTTGCGCTGACAGGCTATTTCCCCACTCCAGTGCCCCTGCGCATCGCTGACCAGTCGCGGATAAAACTGATCACTGTGACGGCGCGCATGGAGAAATTCGTCCGGATTTTTGCCGCGAACATCTTCCTGTGAGTAGCCAGTGATATGACTGAATGCCGGATTTACATTCAGTACCCGTCGTTGGCTATCCGTAATCAGAATGCCTTCTGAGGTGGAATTAAATACCGCATTTGCCTGGCGCAATTGCTCGTCGGCCAAATACCGTTCATGCACATCATGCAACACACCAATGACGCGCCGATCGCCGTTTTCCCAGCGGAATAAGCTGGCAAATAATTCAACCCAACGGTACTCATTGCCTTCATGTTTACTGAAGCGTACCGGCTGCTGAAAACGATGATGACTGGTTATCTGCTGGCGGATTTTATCGCGATCATCCGGATGAATGTTGACCAATAAATCGTCCAGATTTTCTGAAATAAGCTGCGGTGGGGTATGTTGCACGGCAACCTGTAATTCAATATCAGTCTCGGGTGTCCACTCCCAGATACTCATTCTGGCCGCTTCAAGTGCAAGGCGCAGACGCTCTTCAGAGCGCCTTAATTCCAGATCGGCATGATGACGTGTCAGGGCAATACGAATCGCAGCATCGACTTCGCGTTTTTCAAAGGGCTTAACCATATAGCCGTAAGGCAGGCTGTCGCTGGCCTCTTCCAGTGTCTGGTCATCGGTATAAGCAGAAAGGAATAACACCGGAATGCCAAAACGCTGCATGATAATTTTGGCCGCTTCAGTACCCAGCATGGCGGTGTCGAGGTGAATATCCATCAGAATCAGATCAATATCCTGATCCTCTGCTGCGGCAATGGCCGCTTCGCCGTTGCCGACACAGGCCATCACGGTATAGCCCAGATCTTCCAGCGTCAGTTTCAGATCCAGCGCGGTGACTTTCTCGTCTTCAACAATCAGTATCCGGTAAGAGCGCAGAGTGCTATGGCTGTTCATCTGACGCTCCTTTGTCACTGATGGTTAATTGAAAGACAGCGCCTTCGGTATCCAGAACCTCAAGCGTTGCATGCATTTGTTCGACCAGTCCTGGAATCAATTGAAAACCGAGTGAATTGGATGCTCCGGGCCTTATGCCTTCAGGTAAGCCGACGCCATTATCGGCAATGATTAATTGTTTTTGCTGTGGCCCTTCGCTCAGCGTCAGGCGGATCTCCCCGCTGTCGCGATCAGGAAATGCGTGTTTAATCGAGTTCGTCACCAGTTCGTTTATCAGCAAACCAAACGGTAATGCGACATCCAGGCCAAGGTAACTTTCTTCTTCCTGCGATTCGACGATCATCTGCACATTACGCATGGCTGAAAAGTAACTGCGATGCAACAGGTCACCCAGCCGACGCATATAAGAAACCGCTTCGATACGATCATAATTTTTCTGCTCGTATAACAGCTGATGAATCAATGCCATGGCTTTTATCCGTCCCTGGCTTTCAGCAAAATAGCCGCGAGCTTCTTCCGGCACGCTGCGCGCCTGCAGGCTGAGTAAGCTGGATACCACCTGTAGGTTATTTTTTACCCGGTGATGGACTTCGTTTAATAACGCGGTTTTTTCATTCAGGCTGCGAATAAGATTCTGCTGAATTTGTTTCTGTACGGAGATATCGACAATGGTCGCCAAAATACGGATACCTTCGGGGAAATCCAGTGGTGTCAGGCCAATTTCTACCGGAAACAGACTGCCATCACGACGGCGGGCATACAACTCCCGCATAGCGGCCATCGCTCTGGCCTGCGGAGCCTGTAAATACCCACGACGCAGATCTCCGTGCGCAGCTTTTATGCTGTCCGGCACCAGATCCTCAACGGTCAGCTGCAACAGCTGTTCACTGTCGTAGCCGAACATTTCCGTACTGCGGCGGTTAACCAGATGAATACAGCCTTTTTCATCGACCAGGATCAATCCGTCCTGGGTACTTTCGACCACCCGGCGGAAGCGTTCTTCGCTGTACTTGAGCATATTATCGCCGGCAACCCGCGCGGTAATATCAATGGCCGAAGGAATCAGATAAACAATATCGCCCTGAGCGTTTTTCAGTGGCGCGAGCATAAAGTCGATGATCATGCGGCTGTCATCGGCGGTACGGATCACCACATCGTAACGAACGGTTTCGCCCTTAACTGCAACCGCCACAGCATCACGCAGTTGCTGCTGAACCTCCGGATCGTAAGACCACCAGAAACAGTCCCAGAATTTTTTACCCAACACGTCGTCTAGCTGAATGCCCGCCGCATCCAGCGGTGCTTGATTGGCATCGATCAGGGTGCCGTCGGGCTCCATAATGCCAACAAAAGACATCAGGCTGTCGATCACGCTGCGCACCAGCGTCGCGGCTTCTTCTTTGGCACGTTGCAGTTCCATCTCGACCGTATGATTTACGGCAATCACCAGCACGCCCAATACCTGGCCGGAGGCAGACATAATCGGGCGGTAAGTGGCCAGCCAGTCAGCACGGCGACCCGGGGTACTGGGGGTTTCGGCCTGCACTTCGATATCGGAGATTTCTTTGCCGTCGCGGATCACCGACAACAACATCGGCTCCACAATGGAAGCCAGGTTGGGGAAAACCTCACTGACACTGCGTCCCAAATGGGCTTTAACACTCAATCCGTTAAAGCGCGCCAGGATACTGTTGATGGCGCGATAACGCAGGTCACAGTCCAGAATGGCCAGACCAAGCTCAGAATGGCCGAGCAGCGAATCAAGGGCACCTGCTTTAAGGTTCAACAGGGCGAGATCGTCAGTATCTAATGCAGTCGGGGTTGTATCCATACACACCACTATTCTGAGGCCTTATCTCCTGAGCTTAGCGAATTCCGACGCCTTTAATAAGGTTTATTTACTGCATTACTTACAAAAACTTCACTCAATAACCTCGCTATTCACGCAGTGAACGCTGCTCGGTTTGCCTGCCCTGACGGGCCGTTTCTCACCTCAACTCAGCCGATCCAACAGGTAAAACAGCGAGTGGTAAGGGATTTCCCCGTGGCGGCTGAGGCCAATTTCACAGGTGCGGCTGGTCGAAATGCCCTCCACACAGTGCTCAACCTGAGCTTTCAGCGGCGCCAGCGCCGAGGCGTTCAGTTCCGGCAGCATAAAGCCCTTATCACCGGCAAAGCCGCAGCAGGTAATATCCGCCGGAACCACCACCTGAGTGGAGCATTGCCGTGCCAGCGCAATCAGCTCTTCGCCCAAACCCTGTTTGGTGGTTGAGCAGGTCACGTGCACCGCCACCGGTTCATGGGTCGGCCGGATATCCAGATTCGGCACCAGAAAGCGATTGGCAAAGCGGATCGGATCAAGCAGCTGAATGCGCTCATCCAGCTGTTGCTGCAGACGGAACACGCAGGGGCTGGTATCAATCAGTACCGGCAGGCGGCCATTATCGGAGGCTTGCAGCAGCGCCGCATTAAGCGCCGCGCGCATGGCATCGGCCTGCTCAAAATGGCCTTTGCTTTCCAGCGGCATGCCGCAGCAATGCTGGTCCTGATCCGGCAGCATGGCCAGATGCACCCCGGCTTTCTGCGCCAGATCGAGGGTTACCTGCATCAGGCTGCGCTGGTCATCCTCTTTGGCTCCCGGCCCCATGGTGCGGCTGGCACAGCTGGGGAAATACACCACCTGAGTCAGCTCATTCACGCCGTATTCGCACGGGTTGAGCTTATCGGCGGCGGTCGGCATGGCATCGTGCCACAACGGTGTGGCCCCCAGCGTCAGGATATTCACCCCTTTCGCCATGGTACTGATCACGCCATCACCGACCAGATCACGGGTTATGTCCATTAACTGCAGCGCGCCACGGCTGGTTTTGCTGACTCCGGCAAAATGCTCCGCCACCCACTGCGCTTTGCCCGCGTGTTTTTGATTGCGTTCATGGCGCAGTTTGCGACTTAAGTCGCCGGTATTAATGCCGACCGGACAGGCCATGCTGCACAAACCATCGGCGGCGCAGGTATCAATGCCCTGATACTGATAGTCATCCAGCAGGGTTTTATAGGCCGGATTTTTACCGTCGCGCTCCTGGCGCTTTAATTCGCGCATAATCACAATGCGCTGGCGTGGCGTCAGGGTTAAGTTACGTGACGGGCAGACCGGCTCGCAAAAGCCGCATTCGATGCAACGATCAATCAGATCATCCGCTTCGGGAATGGGTTTTAAGTTCTCAATATGAGTGCGCAGGTTGCGGGTTAAAATCACATCCGGATTTAACAGGCCGGCCGGGTCAAAGGCCTGTTTGATCGCCCACATCAGCTCATAAGCCTGACCGCCCCATTCCATCTCAACAAAGGGCGCCATATTACGTCCGGTGCCGTGTTCGGCTTTGAGCGAGCCATCGTAACGGCCAACCACCAACACACAGACTTCGTCCATAAAATCGGCATAACGCTGGACTTCCGCCGGATCGGTAAAATTCTGGGTAAAGACAAAATGCAGATTACCGGCCAGCGCGTGACCAAAAATAATGGCCTCGTCGTAGTGGTATTTTTTAAACAGCGCCTGCAACTCCAGCACCGCCGGCGCCAGATTCTCAACCGGAAAGGCAATATCTTCGATAATGACGGTGGTGCCTTTGGCACGCACCGCACCGACCGCCGGAAATAATCCCTTGCGGATATTCCAGTACAGCTGACAGGTGTTTTTATCGGTGGTAAAGGTTTTCGGCTGCAGGGTATCAAAAGCCTGCAAAGCGGCAGTGGTTTCGCTCAGGCGTTGTTGCAGTTCAGCATCGCTGCCAGCACGTACCTCCACCAGCAAGGCGGCGGCCTGCTCATCAAGGGTGCGTAAATAGTCCGGCATGCCGGGTTTATCTTCCACGCAGCGCAGACCTGCACGGTCTATTAATTCAACTGCGGCAACCGGTGCCGAGGAAAGAGCGGTCACTGCCTTACTGGTCTGTTCGATGTTGGCAAACAGCAGTAAGGCAGACGCTTTATAAGCGTGCTCTTCGACCGTGTGATAAATCACTTGCGATACAAACCCCAGGGTGCCTTCTGAGCCCACCAGGAGGTGCTGCATAATATCGATCGGATCAGAAAAATCCACCAAAGCGTTAAGACTGTAGCCGGTGGTATTCTTAATTCTGAATTTCTTCACAATGCGTTCATGCAAAGCCGGAGTTGCCAGCACCTGTGTGCGTAAATCAGCCAGCTGTTGCAACAGGCTGGCATGGCTTTGGCGGAATGCATTTTTCGAGGCTTCATCGGCGGTATCCAGCACCGTACCATCGGCCAGAATCAGCCGCATCGAGGCCAGTGTCTGATAAGAATTCTGCGCCGTACCACAACACATACCGGAAGCGTTATTGGCGATAATTCCACCAATTTTGCAGGTATTGATCGACGCCGGGTCCGGGCCGATTTTACGCGCAAAAGGCGCCAGCAACTGATTGGCACGGGCACCAATAACCCCCGGCTCCACCTGCAACTGCGCACCGTTATTTAATACCGCGGCTTTATTCCAGCCATTGCCCAAACGCACCAGCACACCATCGGTCACGGCCTGACCGGACAGACTGGTGCCCGCCGCGCGAAAGGTTAAATGCACTTTATATTTGTGCGCCAGCTCCAGTACCTTCTGCACCTCCTGCTCATTAATAACCGTGACAACCAGTTTGGGAATCAGGCGATAAAAGCTGGCGTCGGTACCAAAGGCCAGAGTGCGTAACGGATCGGAAATAATGCGTTCGTCGGCAATAAAAGGCGCCAGACCCTGCGCAAAGTGGTGAAAAGCGTCGTTCATATCAGGCATCCGTTAACAGCAAGACAATCAATTCTTTTGGTCCGTGGGCACCATAAGCCAGGGTCTGCTGAATATCGGCGGTCTTACTCGGCCCGGAAATCAGCAACACATTAGTCGGCATATGCGCCGGTAATTTCTGTGCCTGCACCAGGGTTAAAAAGCTGGCGGTAATCGCCGAGGCATTGAGCAGGATAATATTCAGCGGCGGTACCAGCGACAGCGCCCGTGGTTCCTGCGGACCGGTTTCGACCAGCAGCGAACCGGTTTCCGCCAGCCCCGCCGACGCCACACTGAAGCCTGCGTCCACAGCGGTAAACAACTCCTCTTTGCTTAACGGCTCGGTCAGCAGTGATGCATCAACCGCAGCGGCCTGATGTTCTGCCAGCGCATTAAGCAATACTTTGCCCTGCTCATGCTCACCGCTGAGCAGGCGTTTAACACCGCGCGCTGTCAGTTGTTGTGCCAGCTCTCCTGCCCAGTTGGCCGTTGTGGTTTCAATGACTTCGGCATGGTTATCCAGCAGATTCTGTTTAAAGCTAGCCAGCCATTCGCTTTGTGCCAGTTGTGTCCAGCCAGCGGCATGCCCCGCCAGAATGCCGGTGGTTTGGTTGGTCTGGTCTGGGTTCTGGGCAGACACCTGGCTGGCATACAGCCGCTGTAAAATACGCTCACGACTGTTCATGCGTTATCTCCGCGTTTATCGGCAGTGTTGTTCTGATACTGGCCAGCCACACCCCGGGCTTTGGCTAATTCATGCAGGCTGCGGCGCGCCGGTTGTGGCGTGCTGCGCGAGTCGGTCCAGGGAGATAACAGTGCAGCGGCGGCTTTACTGCGGAACAGGCCGCGACCGCGGGTCATCGCCGTGGTCATGATGCGGTACAGCGGTGCAAAACGATGGGTCAGCGCCCAGCCGCGCCAGATTAAACTTTCACCCAGCGTGCGTTTTGCACCCCGCCCCATGACTTCCTGTACTGCAGTGGCATTGGAAACCGCGGCGGCATCGGTAAATTGCGGACTGACTGCTTCGGCGCGTAACTCGCGGATTAATTCCGGCAAAGGAATCCGTACCGGACAGGCCTCACCACAGGCGCCGTTTAATGAGCAGGCGCTGAGCATATCGCCGTGTTTGTCTAATCCGGCAATCTGCGGTGTCACCACCTGACCAATCGGCCCCGGATACGTCGAGCCGTAAGCATGACCGCCAACCCGCGCATAGACCGGACAATGATTCATACAGGCACCACAGCGGATACACTGCAGTGTCGGTTTTAACACCGGATGGCTGAAAATACGCGAGCGGCCATTATCCACCAGCACCAGATGCACCTGCTCCGGGCCATCCAGCTCACCGGCTTTTTTCGGCCCGGAAATCATATTGAAATAGGTGCTGATTTTTTGCCCGGTTGCCGAGCGGGTTAACAGTGTCAGTAATTCCGGTACATGGGAAAAATCTTCCACCACTTTTTCAATACCGGTTACGGCAATGTGCAGCTTCGGCATAGTCGTGGTCATACGGCCATTGCCTTCGTTTTCCACCAGACACAGCGTACCGGTATTAGCCACGGCCATATTCACGCCGGAAATACCGGCATCGGCGCGCATAAATTTATCGCGCAGAATAGCGCGGGCATTGCCGATTAATTCGTCAACGTCTTCGGTATAAGGCACCTGCGAACCATCGCTGGTCTGGGCACGGGCGTGCATCAGCCTGGCAATCTGTGCCTTATTTTTATGGATGGCCGGCATAATAATATGCGATGGCGTTTCACCGGCCAGCTGCACCAGATATTCGCCCATATCACTTTCCAGACACTCAATACCCCGTGCCTCAAGAAAATGATTGAGTTCAATTTCTTCCGTCACCATGGATTTACCCTTCACCACGGTGCGGGCGTTATTCGCCGTTAAAATATCGTGAATAATAGCGCAGGCTTCATCAGCGGTTTCGGCCCAGTGCACCTGAATACCGTTGGCGGTCAGATTGTTTTCCAGGCGCTCCAGTAACTCCGGCAAATTGGCCAGACTGTGCTGACGAATGGATTCACCACGGTCACGTAACGCCGACAACGCACCTTCATCGGGAAACACGGCTTTACGTTTGCCCATTAAAAAATCGGAAGCACCGCGAAAGCTTTTACGTAAGGCTTCGTTTTCCAGTGCCATTTTGGCGCGTACTTTAAAATGGCGTTGCTGCAGCTCGTTAAATTCGCGCTGTTCGACGTTCAGCTCCTGCTGCAACTGTTCGATATTGATATGCATACTGTCGGAGGCAATTTTCTGGCTCATGCTTTCTCTCCGCTTTTCTTGCTGTATTGCTGGCTGCGCTTCTGGCCGATATTGGAGCCATCACCACCGTTAAGACGCGTATACAGCAGCGAGGCCAGATGCTGAACCGGCAACGCCCTCTCCTGCCTATCAAGAGTGCCACTGATGTTCATCAGGCAACCACAGTCACCACTGACCAGCCGCTGACAACCGGTGGCGGCAATCGCACTGGCTTTATCCGCCGCCATGGCCGCAGAAATATCACCCTGTTTCACTGCAAAGGTGCCACCGAAGCCGCAGCATTCAGCAACCCGTTCAGGCTCAACGACCTGTACACCGGGCAGGTTTTCCACCAGCGCTTTATGCTCCGCCGCCACACCCATGCCACGACGGGCCGAACAGGAGGTATGCAGCGCCACGGTTAACGGCGACTGATCTTCTGCCTGCGCCAGCTGTTGCTCCAGCTGCAGAACGTTCACCATAAATTCACTGAACTCATAACTGCGTGCCGCCAGCGCAATGGCAGCCGCCTCTTCCTGCTGACCGGCAAACAGCTTCGGATATTCTTTGTGCACCATGCCGGCACAGGAGCCCATCATCACCACCACAGGAATATCGGCGGCAAAGGCCTGCAGCTGAGTGCGCGCTACAGCACGCGCCTGCTCGTCGTAGCCGGAGTTATACGCCGGCTGGCCGCAACAGCTCTGGCTTTGCGGAAATATCACCTCGATACCGGCATGCTGCAGCAGCGCAATCGCATCCATTCCGGCTTCGGGATAAAAGCTGTCGACCAGACAAGTGCCCAGCAGATAAACCGCTTCTGGTTTGGGCGGATACACCCGCTGATGGCGGCTGGCTGCCGCTGTTGTGTTGTGTTCTGTCATTGCGCTATCACCGCTGTCGGCTGTGAAGGTGGGCTGATGGGTATTATCAATTCTTGAAGATTGGTATTACCAATTACCCACTTATAGTTAGTCGCAATAAATTACCGCCGCCCCTGCTCAGGGTCAAACCCTTTATGCCGTATATAGCCCTTTGTAATATCGACATTGGTCGCATAAAAAAACAGACCAATTTCCAGCATCAGGCCTGACAAGCAGTGTAACCTTCAGATAGAATTGGCCTTACCTTTTAACAAGCTAAAAAATCCAGTGGGTATTCCATGAGTGACGAACCGATCCGCGCCAGCAAGATTTCCGACATTATTGCCAAGCGCCTGGAAGCCATGATTCTGGAAGGCAGCCTGGTGCCCGGCCAGAAAATGCCGCCGGAGCGCGAACTGGCACAGCAGTTTGAAGTGTCGCGGCCATCACTGCGCGAAGCCCTGCATAAACTCGAAGCCAAAGGTCTGGTTACCCGCAAACAGGGCGGCGGTACCTTTGTTTCAGCCGAAATCGGTCTGTCCTTTGTTGATCCGCTGATGCAGTTATTTCAGACCCACAGCGAATTTAATTACGACCTGCTGGAGTTCCGCCACGCGCTGGAAGAAGTGGCGGCCCACTACGCCGCCCTGCGCGCCACGGAGACGGACCGGGAAATTATTGAACGGCGCTATAACGAATGGCTCGACGGCCATGTGCAGCGCATTGGCCATAAAGAAGAAGCGGAACTCGACTGGCGTTTTCACCTCGCCATTGCCGAAGCATCACATAACGCGGTACTGCTGCACTCCATGCGCGCCCTGTTCAACTTATTTAAAATGACCATCGCCACCAACCTGGAATACCTGTACACCAAAGAAGACCGGCGTGATGAAATCCTGCGCCAGCACAGCGCGATTAAAGACGCGGTATTAAGCCGTGATCCGAAAGCCGCGCAACAAGCGGTGAATGATCATCTGGCCTTTGTTGAAGAAACCCTGCAGCAAAGCAGCCGTTTTGAAAGCCACTCCAAGCGCTCCCTGCGCCGCATTGGCCTGATGCGTTGATATCAGATGCGTTGATATGAACTGCTCACATGGCTTCGGCTGTTTGCACTGAGTGCACAACCGCCTAAAACCTTTCCGTTCGTGCTGATTTTTTCGCTCGGGATGAGCGCGAAGCAGTCGAAGCATGAACAGCGATATGATAGCCGCAAAACAGATTCAGACCGTCTGCACTTCTTTAAAAACGCCAGGCAATAAAGCGGCTGATTTTCTGTCCCTGCGCCATCGGCACGGTTTTAACGTCGGTCGCGCCCAGTTTGCGCAGCAGCTGTTTCAGTGCCGGAAGATGGTCATGGGCTGACACCAGACTGCTGAACCAGCCAACCTGAGCTGAAAACTCCACACTTTCGTGGATCATGCGCTTAATAAACGCCAGCTCCCCGCCTTCGCACCAGAGTTCATTCCCCTGTCCGCCGAAATTGCGTTTTACCGAGGCTTTATCACCTTTTAAATTACGCCACTTGCGTCGTGCCTGCGCTTCGGCTTCTTTTTGTGAAGCAAAAAACGGCGGATTGCACAGGGTTAAATCAAAATAATCATCGGGGCGGATCATACCGCCAAATAATTTCTCACTGTTTCGCTGCATCAGAATAGTAATACTCTGCAGCGCCGGATTGGCAGAAATAATCGCATGGGCATTGCGGATGGCCGTGGCATCGACATCGGTCGCGGTAAATTGCCAGCCATAGGTACTGGTGCCGATAATCGGATAGATCAGGTTCGCGCCGGTGCCGATATCCAGTACCCGCGGTGTGGCATTAACGGAAGGCCTTGCCGACTCCGTCAGCACATCCGCCAGATAGTGCACATAATCGGCACGCCCCGGAATCGGCGGGCACAGAAACCCGGTTGGAATACTCCATTGCTCAACACCATAATGGTGTTTCAGCAAGGCTTTATTCAGACAGACAACGGCATTGTTATCGCTGAAGTCGATGGTCTGTTCACCGCGCGGATTAGCCTGCAGAAAATACTCAAGCTCCGGTACCGCGGCCACCAGCGCTGCCATATCGTAACGCCCCTGATGCACATTACGCGGATGCAGCCCCTCGGGCTTTACTTCGCCATAGAGCGCTGA
This sequence comes from Thalassolituus pacificus, assembly GCF_025318105.1. Lineage (NCBI taxonomy): Bacteria > Pseudomonadati > Pseudomonadota > Gammaproteobacteria > Oceanospirillales > Oceanospirillaceae > Thalassolituus > Thalassolituus pacificus. The sequence goes on along the minus strand of NZ_JAOANI010000019.1, from coordinate 64,521 downwards.
GGATGTTTTTTCATCATCGCGGCGGGCGGCCGGTTTTTTGCTCTTCTGACCATAGGGCGCCTTAGCTGCGGCGTCTTTTCCTGAGGAAGGCTTGCCGGAAGATGGTTTGCCGGAAGAAGGCTTACGACTGCCGGATCTGTCAGAAGCGGACGCGCCGGATTCAGCATTACGGCCTTTATAAGGCGCTTTTTTCGGCTCACGACTGGGCGCAGAGGATGTATCCGAACGGGTTTTACCCGCGCCATCAGCGGAGGAGGCATCCGGGCGGGCCTTACCCGTACCATAAAGAGAAGCGCCGGATACTTTTTTCGGCGCAGAGTCAGATGCAGCAGAATCAACAGGTTTGGTCACAGGAATCATCACAGAAATAACAACAGATAGCCGTGCATATTAGCACGGAGCGCTGCATTCAGCGGCAAACTCCATTATCCTGCTACTTTCTGTGGCCACGACGCCACATCAGCAACCGGCCTGCCTCTTCCGACCGGAACCGTTCCGGCAGCCAGGCCCATACAGTTCCGGAGCCTTATGAGCGAACTGATCGCCACTTTTATCTTCTTTTTTGCCGTGATCGACCCTATCGGCACCATTCCGGTGTTTATTGCGGTCACCGCTCTGCATAACGAAGCGACACGGCGCAAAATTGCCCTGCAGGCGACGTTATTCTCCGGCGCGATCCTGCTGTTTTTTGTGGTGGCTGGCGAAATCATTCTGACCGCCATCAATATTCCGCTGTCGGCGTTTCAGATTGCCGGCGGTATCGTGCTGTTTCTGTTTGCCCTGACCATGATCTTTGGCGAAGGCAAACCGGCTGAAGAAAAACGCATCGCCCGCGACGGCAGAGAAACCGCTATTTTTCCGCTGGCAGTGCCATCCATTGCCAGCCCCGGCGCCATGCTTGGTGCGGTACTGATGACCGAGAATAACCGTTACAGCCTGCTCGAACAGTCGCAGACCACGCTGGTGATGCTGTCGGTTCTGGGGGTGGTTTTTGTCCTGCTACTGCTGGCCAGCCGGGTTCACCGGCTTATCGGTGATGGTGGCGCCAGTATTATCAGCCGGGTGATGGGGCTGATTCTGGCCTCTGTCGCCGTGAATAATATCCTGTCCGGTATTAAGACCTACTTTTTGCTTTAACCCTGTGCCGGCACAGTAGCGGCCGCGTGCGTGTTACCTAGGGCCTGTCGACACTAAGTAAATCCGCCTGCTGAGAGCCAGTTTTTCTCAGAACAAGGAGAGAGGAGTGATATTAGCGGGCTAAATGCATGACGAACGACGATGTTAATGGGGAAAACTGGCCTCAGCCCGAAGGGTTATGGCTAAAAATCCCTCATCCAGCGTTGCTGTTCGCTCGCTTAACCCGTTAGGCCACACTCTCAGCGCCTTGCCTGAGAAATTTTTAGCCGATAACAGGTCTGTTTAATTAGTGTCGACAGGCCCTCACAAAAAGCCGCACGGCGGCATTACAAACAGGATGTTTATGTCATCGCAATCCAGACCCCTGCATAACCCGCTGTACTGGCTGCACCCGAAGCAGATCTGGTCGCACGTCAGCGCCATTGATGAGCAGGCCGATCAGGAACGGCAGAATGTCAGCCCGGCAACCTTAAAAAACCGCGCCTGGATTGTGATTGCCGTTGCCTGTGTTTGCTTACTGATGCTGCATTACCTGAAATACTCGAGCAACCTGCGTACTGCAATCCCGCTACTCGAAAACCTGTTTGCCATTGACAACCACCAGTGGCTGATCAGCTATCAGCGCAGCCAGTACCGCGAATTACTGGGTTATGTCTGGTGGGGAGGCTGGCATTTGCTGACCTTTATTATTATCCCGATGCTCACCATCCGATACGTGCTGAAGCAATCCGTCCGCGATTACGGCTGGCAATGGGGCGAGGTGCATAAGCACTGGTTAGGTTATTGCCTGCTGGCCACGCCGATTGTGTTCTTTGCCATTCTGGCCAGCTTCCGCGACGACTTTGCCAACCACTACCCCTTTTATAATCTGGCCCATAAAAGCTGGCTTGATCTGTTGCTCTGGGAGTGTATTTACATCACCCAGTTTATTGCCGTTGAGTTTTTCTTCCGCGGATTTATTGTGAATGGCCTGCGGCCTCAGTTTGGCAGTTTATCGGTCGCGGTGATGTGCCTGCCCTATCTGATGCTGCATTTCCCAAAGCTGTGGCTGGAGTCGACCGGCGCAATTTTATTTGGCTTTTTTCTTGGCATTCTGGCGTTAAAGTCACGCTCAATCTGGGGTGGTGTTGCCGTGCATGTGGCAATTGCGCTGGCCATGGATTTTGCCGCGATGATTCAGACCAAAGGCCTGCCTGAGCAGTGGCTGCGCTGAGAGGAATATATCTTTAAGGCTAAAGGTATTCGCGGGCATGGCCCGCTCCTACAAAATCAATGTTGCTGAATTTCCCGATGACACAATCTTTTTATCGCAAGCATGGTCCACTCCTACCCAAATCGGCGTCTTTTAAAAGGAGCAGATTTGGGTAGGAGCGGGCCATGCCCGCGATAACACGCTTGGTTATAAAATCAGCCGACGCACATCCGACAACAACGCCACCAGCGTGGTGAAGAAGCGGCCACAGTCGGCACCGTTAATCGCCCGGTGATCGTAAGATACCGCCAGCGGCAGCATATTACGCGGCACAAATTCTTTGCCGTTCCACTGTGGTTTTATCTGCGCCTTAGACACGCCCATAATCGCCACTTCCGGTGCATTCACAATCGGCGTAAAACCTGTGCCGCCCATCGCTCCCAGACTGGAAATGGTAAAGCAGCCACCCTGCATTTCGTTAGGTTTGAGCTTACCGTTACGGGCCTTTTCAATCAGCTCGCTGGCTTCACGGGCAATCTGATAAATGCCTTTTTTATCGGCATCACGCAACACCGGCACCATCAGGCCGTTCGGCGTATCGCAGGCGATTCCGATATGCACATAGTGTTTTTGCACCATATGTTCGCCATCGTGATGCAGCGATACATTAAAGCTGGGCTCCAGCGTCAGGGCACTGGCCGCTGCCTTAATTAAAAACGGCAGCGGAGTCAGTTTAACGCCCTGCCTTTCTGCTTCCGCTTTCATCGAGGCGCGGAAAGCATCCAGGTCGGTAATATCGGCTTCATCAAACTGCGTAACGTGCGGCACATTCAGCCAGTTACGGCTCATATTAGCCGCCGTGACCTTTTTAATTTTGCTCATCGGTTGCAGTTCAATCTCACCGAACTGTGCAAAATCAACCGCCGGAACCGCTGGAATACCACTGCCAGAAGTCACCGCAGCAACGCCACTTTCAGCCTGTTTTACCAGCGCTTTAACGTAGTCACGGATATCGTCCTTGGTAATACGGCTGCGGTCACCCGTGCCTTTTACTTTGGTTAAATCGACACCCAGTTGCCGCGCCAGGCGACGGGAAGACGGACCGGCGTAGACATTATGAATATCAGTTTTTTCTGCACTGCTCGTCGTTTCAGACACGGCAGCTACAGGCACCGCAGAAACAGCCGCCGCTGTTGTCGCTGGTGCATTTTCCACCGCTTTATTTGACGCTGCCTGAACCGCTGCCTGCTGAGCCGATGTCTGTTGAGCTGTCGCTGCAGAGCCCTGCTGCGCTTGCGTCAGCAGCCTGCCATACACCTGGCCCTCTTTCACTTTGTCGCCAATATTAATCAGCAACTCTTTTAAAGTGCCACTTACAGGTGCCGGAATATCCATACTGGCTTTATCAGTTTCCAGTACGATCAGTGAATCATCGGCATTCAGGTTATCGCCCGGCTGCGCACAGAGTTCAATCACGGTGACTTCACTGGCCCCGCCCAGATCAGGCACCACCAGATCGATCAGGCTTTCTACACTATCCGCTGCTGAGCTATCTGTTGCTGAAGCATCTGCTGCGCCGGCGTTTATTTCTGCCACCGGAGCCGTCTGAGCAGGCTCGTGCGCAGCAGCCGCTGGCTCAGCTTTGTTCTGCTCAGTGTCAGCAGAATCTGAAGATTCCAGCTCCAGAATGGCCGAGCCTTCAGAGACTTTATCGCCAACCTTTACCAGCAACGCCAGAATTTTACCGGCCTGCGGGCAGGGAATTTCCATCGTTGCTTTATCGGTTTCCAGTACCAGTAAATCCTGATCGGCGTTTACGCTGTCGCCCACCGCGACATTAATTTCAATAATTTCCACATTCTCTGCACCACCGATATCGGGCACAGTCACAGTCAGTTTACTCATGATGTCCTCCTTCTCAGCACAGGGTCGGGTCGTTTTTGTCAGCCGCAATACCTAAGGCTTTGCGCGCTTTCAACAGATCATCTTTGGTGAAGTGCTTACCTTCTTCGGCCAGGCTGCTGAGGGCAGCCAGTACGATAAATTCACGGCTGACTTCAAAGAAATGTCGTAACTTTTTACGTGTATCACTGCGGCCAAAACCATCGGTTCCCAGCACCTTAAAGCCTGCGGCACCACCACAGTTTTGCGGAATAAAGGCACGCAACTGCTCGCCATACGACTTGATATAATCGGTTGCCAGCACCGCCGGGCCTTTTTTATCGGCCAGTACCTGAGTGAGATACGGCACCTGTGCTTCAGCATCCGGTTTAAGCAGATTGTCACGCTGACAGCGCTGACCATCACGCGTCAGTTCGTTCACCGAGGTTACGCTCCAGATATCCGACTCAACGCCGTAATCGTTGCGCAGAATATCCGCCGCAGCTTCCACTTCACGCAAAATTGAGCCTGCCCCCATCAGCTGCACCCGGGGTTCGGCCGCCTTGGTTTTCTTACCGCCTTTCAGCAGATAAATACCTCTGATAATGCCTTCTTCGGTACCCTGTGGCATATCCGGATGGACGTAGTTTTCATTCATGGTGGTGATGTAATAGAAGCAGTTTTCCTGCTGCTCATACATGCGCTTTAAACCATCCTGAATAATGACCGCCAGCTCAAAACCATAGGTCGGGTCGTAGGATTTACAGTTAGGAATAGTGTGCGCCATTAAATGACTGTGGCCATCCTGATGCTGCAGCCCCTCACCGTTTAAGGTGGTACGGCCAGAGGTCGCGCCGATTAAAAAGCCGCGCGCCTGAATATCGCCAGCAGCCCAGGCCAGATCGCCGATACGCTGGAAACCGAACATCGAATAAAACACATAGAACGGAATCATCGGGCAATGGCTGTTGCTGTAGGCCGTCGCTGCTGCAATCCAGGCCGACATCGCACCGGCTTCATTGATGCCCTCTTCCAGAATCTGGCCCTTTTTATCTTCCTTGTAATACATGATCTGATTGGAATCATGCGGGGTATATTTCTGCCCGGCGGAGGAATAAATACCCAGCTGGCGGAACATGCCTTCCATACCAAAGGTACGGGCTTCATCCGGCACAATAGGCACGACCCGCTGACCAATATTTTTGTCTTTAACCAGTTGCGATAACACCCGCACAAAACTCATGGTCGAGGATAATTCACGTTCGCCACTGCCACTGAGCTGGCTCTGGAAGGCTTCCAGTGCCGGGATATTTAAAGGCTCAAAATCCGGACGGCGTGATGGCACAAAACCGTGCAACTGCTCGCGGCGTTCGCGCATGTATTTCATTTCCGGACTGTCCGGCGCCGGACGGTAATACGGCACGTCATCCAGCTGGTCATCGGTCAGCGGAATGGCAAAGCGATCACGGAATTGTTTCAGCGCTTCTTTATCGAGTTTTTTCACCGAGTGGGTAATATTGGCCGATTCACCGGCATCACCCAGACCATAGCCTTTTACGGTTTGCGCCAGCACCACGGTTGGCTGGCCTTTATGGGCAACGGCTTCGGCATAAGCGGCATAGACTTTAAACGGATCATGACCACCGCGGTTCAGTTTGCGGATATCGTCATCGGTCAGTTCATCTGCCAGTTCTTTTAATTCCGGATAAGCACCAAAGAAATGTTCACGGGTATAGGCCGGACCATTGGCTTTGTAGTTCTGCAGATCACCGTCACAGACTTCGTCCATGCGTTTCTGCAACATGCCGGATTTATCTTTTTCCAGCAGAATATCCCAGTGCCGTCCCCACACCACTTTAATCACATTCCAGCCGGCGCCACGGAATACGCCTTCGAGTTCCTGCATGATTTTGCCGTTACCCCGTACCGGTCCATCCAGACGCTGCAGGTTGCAGTTAACGACAAAGATCAGATTTTCCAGCTGCTCGCGCCCGGCCAGAGAAATCGCGCCCAGAGTTTCCGGCTCGTCACATTCACCGTCACCCAGAAAGGCCCAGACTTTACGGTCGCCACGGGCAACCAGATCACGGGCGGATAAATAACGCATCACGTGCGCCTGATAAATCGCCTGGATTGGCCCCAGCCCCATGGATACCGTCGGGAACTGCCAGTAATCGGGCATCAGCCATGGGTGCGGATAAGACGACAAACCATTGCCATCAACTTCGCGACGGAAACTGTCGAGCTGTTGCTCGTCAAAGCGCCCTTCCAGATAAGAGCGCGCATAAATACCCGGTGCCGAATGGCCCTGAAAATAAATCAGATCACCCAGATGACCATCATCGTTGCCACGGAAAAAATAATTAAAAGCAACGTCATATAAGGTCGCGGCCGACGAGAAAGAAGCAATATGGCCGCCCAGGCCTTCGTCGTTATCGTTGGCGCGCATCACCATTGCCAGCGCGTTCCAGCGGATTAACGAGCGGATACGGCGCTCCATAAATAAATCGCCGGGCATGCGCTTTTCTTTTTCCGTGGCAATGGTGTTGCGATAAGGTGTGGTAATAGCCGGCGGTAAAGCAACGCCTTTGGCCATGGCATGATCGAAGAGTTTTTTCAGTAAGAAGGCAGCCCGTTCAGGGCCTGCGTGACGAATGGTGGCGTGTAATGAATCCAGCCACTCCTGCGTTTCATAAACATCGACATCGTGTGTCATGTGAACTCCGGTCTCCTGATTGTACGTGCCGCAACCGATTAGTCCGGCACTGAGTCCGCTGCAGCCTTGTGAGCTGCAACACCGTCTAAATTGGTCTTACCTATTATCCTTTTCTTTAAAAATGATCATAGATAAGACCTTTTAGGTAGTTTTACCAAGGTTATTTCGTAGTACTTTTACAGAATAAAAGCCCATAAAACCTTGACAAAACCCAGTCTGCACTTAAGAACGCTTATTGACAATGCATTCCTGTAGTTTTTTTACAGAATGACCAATTTTTACCACCAAGGTCGTAGAGAGGAATTCAGGAGGCGCAAAAACGGAGAGCGACGCCCGACCAGTAACACTGCCCGGGCGTCCCGCTGATAGCGGTTAATTGAAGTGATAAACGAGCGCCAGCGACAAACTGCTACCAGACACCGACACGCCCGACTGGGTTTCCAGCTCCAGCAAGGTTGCTGACAATTCAGAGCTCCAGGAACGGCCGAGGTGATAACCCGCTCCCAGGCGCAAGCCATAGCTGGTGTCATACTTCACCGCTGCATTGCCCTGATAATCAATCCAGGGAGCAATCTGGCTGCGGTTAAACTCCGCCCGCAGTCCGGCACTGATATTCCAGTTTTGTGTTGGCCGGTAACCGGCGCCGAGATACAGCATCTGACCTTTTTGCTGCTGATCGTTGACCGTGGTAAAGCGCGCGCCCAGGGTGGCGCGGAGAAAGGACGTAGGATTTAAAGGCACATCAGCGCCGAGATGAAAGTTCACGCTGGGTGGGGTTTTAAAGTCCGGATTGTCGCTGCTGCGCAAAAAATCCTTACCATTACTTTCCAGCTCAGAAGACCAGAAAAAGCGCGTTCGTTCATTCCATACCTTGTCTATTTCCAGACTGGACTTCCCTTCCGGCTCATATGCGGCGAACACTTCAGCCGAATAAAATACCGGAATAATTAATCCCGGAACCGCCCACCAGCGGACACAGGTATCCATTGCTTTCCGGTTGCCCTTATACCCTGCCTTGATGACCAGATAACGGGCTTCGCTATTGAGTATCACATGATGATCCAGTTCCTCATCGCAGGCATCAATATCCGCATAAGAGCTGGTTAACTGAATAACGCGAAAATGTTCATCCAGCACAACAATATCCGGCGCATAGAGTTTTCCGGCTACGGCTTCTACCCTGAAACTGATCTCCTTTTGATAAGGAGTATCGTCAAGGCTGATAGCCACAACCAGATCGGCATCACCCAACCCGGTAAGCGACTGATAAGCAGCGTCCGGAAAGGTATTATTGCTGGTCAGCGAAAAATAGGTAAGATCTGAATAATCTTTATTTCTTCCCGCCTGTACAGGAGTAATGATTAACACCAGCTGAACAAGCAGCAGTATTTTTAATAAGTTTCCGTACATTTTTTATCCATTGAGTAGTGCCTTAAACGGCCCGAGATTACAACAAATATGGGTAAAGTTATGCAGTATTTCTCGTTCCCATTTCTCGTTCCCAAGCTCCGCGTGGGAATGCAACTTCGTCAGCAAAAACTACCACGCAGAGCGTGGGAGCCAGGCGCAGACACTCTCCAGATACACAGCACCGTTCGTCCTGAGCCGCGAGGTACGAGCGTGTCGAAGGGCCGAATAATAACGTTCATACTTCGACTGCTTCGCGCTCAGCACGAACGGTAAAGTTGGATCCGTTCACCCTGGGCCGCGATTAATATCTACACCGTTCACCCTGAGCAGCGAGGTATGAGCGTGTCGAAGGGCCAAATAATCACGTTCATACTTCGACTGCTTCGCGCTCAGCACGAACGGTAAAGTTGGATCCGTTCATCCTGAGCCGCGATTTATATCTACACCGTTCGTCCTGAGCAGCTAGGCACGAGCGTTTCGAAGGGCCAAATAATCACGTTCATACTTCGTCTGCTTCGCGCTCAGCACGAACGGTAAAGTTGGATCCGTTCATCCTGAGCCGCGATTTATATCTACACCGTTCACCCTGAGCAGCGAGGTACGAGCGTGTCGAAGGGCCGGATATCATGCTCCGCGTGGGAATACAACTGCGCCAGCAAAGGCTGCCACGCAGAGCGTGGGAGTCAGATGTTTTTCAAACAGCCTGTTTCAGCTACTGAACAACTTGGCCCGCACTTTTTTGCGGTATTCTGCCGGCGTCTGCCCAGCCAGCCGACGAAAAATCCGGGTAAAATAGCCGCCGTCGTTATACCCCACGGCGGCGGCGATATCGGCCACACTCAGATTGGAGTTCTGCAATAAATCGCGGGCATTGTCACAGCGTAATTTCTGCAGATATTGCGTCGGTGTTGTGCTGGTAACTGCACGAAAGCGCCGGTCAAACTGGCGCTCACTTAAACCGGCATCAGCCGCCAGCTGACTTAACAACAAGGGTTTCTGCACATTTTGCTGCAGCCAGGTCTGCGCCAGGGCGATGACTTCATCGGGGTGCTGATGCGCCTGATCGGCATAAAAGACTTTTTTCTCGAAGGGGTTACGAACCTCCGGTGAAAACTGCTGCTCTACCTGCAACGCCAGCTCACGGCCATATTGCAGGCCAATAAAATGCACCATTAAATCGGCACCGGAATTCACACTGGCCGCGCAATACAGCCGGCCATCCTGTGTCAGCAGATGCTGGCGCTGCAATTTTACTTTGGGGTAATCGCGCGCGAACTGATCCAGATAATGCCAGTGTGTGGTGGCCGGCTTGCCATCCAGCAGTCCGGCCTCTGCCAGCAAACAAACGCCGGTACCAATGGCAATAATGCTGGCACCGGCGCGGTACTGACGCGCCAGCCAGGCAATGGTATCGGCCTGCTGCGCCAGTTGCGGTTTTGGGTTACGCCACAGTGCCGGCACCACAATTAAATCGGTGTGTTCAACTTCATCCAGAATTTTGCCCGGGCGGATCTGAAAACCACCCAGCATGGTCAGCGGCTGTAATTGCTGTGCCACCACGTCTACCTGAAACACCGCACGCGGATCACGCGCCAGACGTAATCGCGCCCGTGTGGCCTCAAGCATTTCCAGCGGAATAGCGACACTGGAACTGAGCATCTGGCCCATGGCCAGCAGGGTGACATGGCGGATCATTCCGGCTCCTTAAACGGCTCCTTAAACAGCAACGGCAACGTTCACTTAACAGGCTGCGCAACACAGCTGTGAACCCGCCTCTGTAATGGCGTCTTTTTTGTCACCATATTTGTCCAGAGTATCCTAATGGCTAAGCAGAATGCACTCCTACAATGGCCTTATTCCCCCATTTGTCCGCCCGACAGACGTTTTACCCTGCCGGGCCTGCGTTATCAGGAGAGCAATCATGAGAAAACTGGCCGTTATTACCGCCTTTGGTGGCATTAACGCTGCGGGCCGCAGTTCAGCACACCATGCTTACCAGCGTCTGGTTCTGGATGAGCTGGGCAGCCAGCAGCAACAGGCCACCCTGAATGCTCTGGCACAAAGCATGAATCTGCCACTGAACGGCGATGCTGCCTGGCGTGAACAGATCATCAACGGCACTCTGGTACGCGGCTGGGACAATATGGACTGGGATGCCAGCGCGGTACCTTTTCACCAGCCATTTACCGACAGCGATGGCACGCCCTGCTGGCGCTTAAGCCATAAACGCCTGGCCGTACAGAGTGCCGGACAAACCCCCAAAGGCTTTGACCCGGCGTTACTTTACCCATCGCGTCATCATCCCCGTGGATTGCAGATGGCGGTATATGCCGCCTCCGACGCTCTGGGCCAGCTGGGCATGGACTGGGATGCTATCCGCCAGCGTTTGCAGCCTGACGAAATCGCCGTTTATGCCGGCTCTGCCATGGGCCAGCTCGACGGCAATGGCCACGGTGGCATGCTGCAGTCTTCCCTGCTGGGCAAGCGCACCAGCTCCAAACAATGTGCGATGGGCCTGAGCGAAATGCCCGCCGATTTTATTAACGCCTACGTGCTGGGTAATGTCGGCGCTACCGGCAGTATGGTCGGTGCCTGTGCGACCTTTTTATACAATTTAAAAGTCGCGCTGGATGATATTCAGAGTGGCCGCCGCCGGTTGGTGATTGTCGGTAACAGCGAAGCGCCACTCACGCCGGAAACTGTCGAAGGCTACAGCGCTATGACGGCGTTAATTACTGAACAAAAATTGCGCGACTTAGACGGTTTAAGCGCAGAACAGACTCCGGATTTCCGCCGGGCAAGCCGCCCGTTTGGCCATAACGGCGGCTTTACCATCGCCGAATCGGCGCAGTTTTTTGTGCTCTGTGATGATGAACTTGCACTGGAATTAGGCCTGACCATTTATGCCGCGGTAGGTGATGTATTTGTAAATGCCGACGGTTATAAAAAATCCATATCCAACCCCGGTGTCGGCAACTACCTGACCATGGGTAAAGCCATGGCCGAAGCCCGTCGCTGGCTGGGTGAAGATGCCCTGCGTCATGGCTCTTTTGTTCAGGCCCACGGCAGCAGTACACCAGCAAACCGCACAACAGAGTCGCATATTTTCAGCGAACTGGCCGGTGCCTTTAATATCCAGAACTGGCCGGTAACTGCCGTTAAAGCACACCTCGGCCACTCCATTGCCGCCGCCTCCGCCGACCAGTTATTAATGAGTCTCGGCAGCTGGGCTAACCATATTATTCCCGGCATTACCACGACCACCGAAATTGCCGACGATGTGCACCAGCAGGGGCTGAATATTCTGCTGCAGCACCAGCCGATTAATGCCGAAAAAATGCCGCTGGCATTTGTTAATGCCAAAGGTTTTGGCGGTAATAACGCCTCCGGATTTTTTGTCAGCCCGCAGCAAACGCATAAATTACTGGCACATAAATACGGCAACCAACGCTGGAAAGACTATCTGGCGCGCAATGAATTTGTTCAGCAACAGGCGCAGGATTACGATCAGAATATGACCGCCGGAAAAATCAAACCGCGCTACTGCTTTGGTGAAAATGTGCTGGAACCGCAAGACCTGCAGATTTCTGATAGCGAAATCCGTATTAAAGGCTGGGAGCAGGCTGTGGCACTTTAAAGCTATAGCCCTTTAAATCTGAGATGCGAGGTACGGGCGTGTCTCCAAACCATTCATCCTGAGCAGCAAAGCATGAGCGTCTCCCCAAACCGTTCATCCTGAGCAGCGAGGCACGAGCGTATCCCCAAACCGTTCACCCTGAGCAGCAAAGCACGAGCGTATCCCCAAACCGTTCATCCTGAGCAGCAAAGCACGAAAACCGTTCATCCTGAGCAGCGAGGTACGAGCGTGTCGAAGGGCAAATGCCATAATCTCCGTTTATGCTTCGAGTATTTCGCGCTCAGCACGAACGGCGATAAACATCCGAAGGAATAGAGCCACGAAGCACGAAGGACTATAGATAATTCGAAAGAAAAAGTGCTCACCGCTGCTCATTAAAAATCAGGTAGCGATGGGCCGCTACCCGTTAAATATTAAATAGCGATGAGCACCAACTCCGGCCATCACTCCGGATGCGGACGCCAGCGTGGCATTATGCATTGGCATTGCCGTATCACCGGCGGCGAACACACCCGGCACACTGGTCTGGCGCATGGCATCGGCAGTGATCATTTGCCCGGTGGGGGCCTCTTCGGTAGCAAGCCCCAATTGCTCAACCAGTGACTGCGCAATCTGAGTTTGCGGCGCAACATAAACCGCGCCGACCGCAATACGGCGACCATCAGCCAGACGCACCGCCGATACCGCATTACCCTCGCCTTCCCCTCCACCTTCGCCTTCAATCGCCACAATCGGTGTGCGCTCAATGGTTACGCCACGCCGTGTCAGAACCGGCAGAAGGTCGTCGTCCGGCTCGAAATCGCCCTGCGTGAAATACGTTGTCGGCCCCCAGTCCGGCAACATCGCGGCCTGCATCGCCGAATGCGCTGAACCAGCGAGAACGGCAATCGGCTGACCACGCAGCTCATAACCGTGGCAATACGGGCAATGAATTACCGTTTTGCCCCAACGCTCTTTCAGACCCGGAATATCCGGCAGCTGATCGGCCACACCAGTCGCCAGTATTAAGGTTCGCCCTTTTACCTCCTGGCCATCGTCACTTTGCAGCACAAAGCCCTCTTCGCTCTTGCGGGCCGCCGTGACGCGGGTCTGACGCAGGCTGACCGTTGGGTAGGCCAGCAAGGGTTCAAGCGCGCGCTGGCGTACCTCGACCGGAGAGACACCATCGAGGGTGAAAAACCCGTGGGATGCTTCGGCAAAGCGGTTGCGTGTTTCCCCGGCATCAAGAATCAGCACCTGACGCTGGCCCCGGGCCAGTTGTAGTGCCGCCGATAAACCGGCAAAGCTGCCGCCGATGATCAGGCAGTCATAGATGTCCGGTGTACGGGTCTGAATGTTAAAGGTATGGCTGTTTTGCGGGTGAGTTGCGTGTGTCATGACATTTTCTCCGTCTCATTCACTCACGAAACAATATAAGTTACTTAAGATAAGAAAATCAACTCATGACACTTTTAATGTGTCATGATAAAACCGCGTAGAATATTCGCTATCAGCCATCGCCACCCACATCACGGATACATCATGAGAAAAGACAGCCGCCTGTCACGCATGCTGCACGTACTGGTTCATATGCATTACCAGACCGCTCCGCTGACATCGGACCAGATTGCGCAGATGCTGCACACCAACCCGGTGGTGGTAAGGCGCACGATGGCGATCCTGAAAGCCGAAGGCTATGTAAGCTCGGGCAAAGGCCACGGTGGCGGCTGGCAACTGGCCACGCCACTAGCCGGAATTACGCTGCAGGATATCCACCGCGCACTGAAAGAAAGTTCGTTATTTACCATCGGCCTGAGCGATGAATACACGACCTGCCCAATCGAACAGGCAGTTAACGCTGCTATTAACGATGCACTGCAGGAAGCCGAAGCGCTGGTACTGGAGCGCTTCAGCCAGGTGACACTGGATACTCTCGCGGTGGGTTATTCGCCCGACGGCCGCTTGCCCACGGCTACTGACAAAGCAACAGACAGAGCAACCGGCAAAACGGCCGACCCTGAGTATAGAGACAGCAAGGCTTAAGCGGCCTTGGCCGGTAGCTTTTCCCAGACCTTACCGCGATGCTCGGCGTAAATCTCACGCACCCACTGCAACGCCGGACTATCCGCCCACTGTTGAGCCGGGCCCGCCATTTTTTCACGGAATTCTGCTTCGCCGTAAATCGGATGTTCAGGCGGACACGCCAGCGGCGCGAGAATGGAGGCGGCCGCAATATCGGCAAATGAAAACGCATCCCCCACCAGATAACGGCACTTCTTGCTCTGCCTTCCCTGCTTTTCCTTTTGCCCTTTTTCCTGCTGCCCTTTCTTTAGCTGCTGCAAGCGCTGCTCCAGCCAGCGGATTTCAGCGTCAATCAACTGCTCTGCCTGCGTCACCGCACGCGGATAAATACGCAATTTAATTCTGAATGCCGGTTTAATCAGCGGGTACGCCAGCGTAATAAAATGCCGCTCCCAGGGTTTTGCAAACTGCGTCCAGATGGTGCGGATTAAGGCATCATGGGCAAAACCCGGCAGATATAAATAACGTGCAATGGGCTTACCAATGGCATCAAAACGCTGCTGAATGGCCAGTATTTCCTGCTGTTTTCCGCTGGGCATACTGTCGAGCGGGCTGTGATGCCCGGACAGCCAGCTCACAATGCGCGGACTGTCCTGAATGCAGGTTTTGCCACTTTGCAATAACGGCACCGTAGTCTGCGCACGTCGGCCTTTCAGCCACATCGGCAGGGTATGCAGCGCTGGCGTCAGTGCAATTTCCTGATAGGGAATCTCTTCATAGTCGAGCAGCCAGCGGATTTTCTCGCTGTAATGCGACATATTAATGGTGAATAACGTCAACGCCCTGTTTGCCATACAACCACTCCGGCAGAAAAGCGGCTATTGTGCGCACGCCCGTACACCGGGGTAAGGTTCAAAGCAGAGAGAATAATGGCCGGGAAACCCCTGCTGGTGGCGTAATTGGCAAAAAACTGAAGGCTGACAGGCAATACACTGCCAACAGCAAGAGGTTAAAAAAAAGCGCAGCTAAATGGCTGCGCTTTTTTATATGCGTTTATTCAGCGGGAGGCCGATACTCAGAACGGCACATCATCATCGTAGTTCGGCATGGTCTGCGCGAACTGATCATAATCGCCGCCAGCCGACAGCGCAGAACCTTCCGCACCGGCACGCTCAATACGCCATGCCTGCAGGCTGGTAAAGCATTTTTCCGGGTTACCCGGCTTGGTCCACAGACGCCCGGACAGATTAAAATGCACCACCACCTCTTCGCCAACGCGGTAAGCATCCATCAGCGCACACTTGTCTTTCAGAAGCTCCAGCGCGACGTAATTAGGGTACTCCGGCTTCTCGCCATCGCCGGTCAGTTTGATCACAAACTCGCGTTTGGTAAAACCATTGGCACCGTAAGAACGGGTTTCGTCGATGGAATGGATGATTCCCTGAGCTTCGAAGTTTTTGGACATAGCGTTGATACCTGATGATTCCTGTAACGTTAGCCCCGAAGGATAACACCGAACACGCAGACATAAAAAACGCCGCTTATCGCGGCGTCTTGTTTTTGATCATAACGACCGTCTGCGTCGCAACAGTAAACCGCCCAGTAAAACAAACCAGAACCCCATATGACCACCTGATGAATCGTCAGAATTACCATCAGATTCTCCCGAAGGATCAGTTGGATCAGTTGGATCAGTCGGATCAGTCGGATCAGTCGGATCAGTCGGATCAGTCGGATCAGTCGGATCAGTCGGATCAGTCGGATCAGTCGGATCAGTCGGATCAGTTGGATCAGTCGGATCAGTCGGATCAGTTGGATCAGTCGGATCAGTCGGATCAGTCGGATCGGTTGGATCGGTTGGATCGGTTGGATCGGTTGGATCGGTTGGATCGGTTGGATCGGTTGGATCGGTTGGATCGGTTGGATCAGTCGGATCAGTTGGATCAGTCGGTTTAGCTGCCACGGTAATCAGCAATGGATATTCATTACTCACATACAGACCATCATAAACCGCTACCGGAACCGTAAGCGTACCGACAAACGATTCGCTGATGCGAATACCATCACTCTCCAGCGTAAAGCTGCCATCGTCTGGCAAGGTTATCTGCAGAGTAAAACCATCGGGGTAAACCGTCTGCCCGCCGGTTACGGTCAAATAATCCAGACGAATTTCAACGTAATCACCCGCAGTGGCCGACAAAAGCTGAGCTGTCGTAATCTCCGGCGCAACCACCCGCGTTTTCAGTTCATAGTTAACCGATTCCAGAAAGAAATACACATCGCTCTGATCCAGGTCCATATCATTGCTGATAACCACCTTATCCAGACGATCAAACCCGGTCAGCGCAACCGCTACACCAGTTTTATTATCGCTATCCCAGAATGACGGAACCGATTGCGTAATAACCACAGCATCGTTGCGATAACCACGCACCAACAGAACTTTATCCGCCATTTTAAACAGATCGGTTGCGGCAAAGCTGCTCAACGTTAATTGTTTATCGGCATCCACAGGCTCAATAGTCAGCGTTTGCGCCGGATATTCAGGATTAAAACCCGGATACAGAGCAGCCGGCGCCACAACGGCTTTCATACCCACAGACGGGGGCACCGAAAAAACAAGATCATCGACAATGACCGATGATGCCAGCTCTTCATGATTACTCCACGGCTGCGTTTCAAAATTCATTTCTGCAGCATGAGCATTCATCAGTGAGACAATGGCCAGGCAAGCAAAAGAAACCTTCCAGTATTGCATGGTAATGCCTCAATCGCGTGACGGGAAAAGGCCTTGAGTGGCAATACAGACGGTCATCACCTGATATGGATCTCTCACAGAGAAAGGCTGACTTCCACCGTTATTACCGGTAGCTGCACCAGCAGTGGCCATAGGCTCAGTTGTAGTGGTGTCTGCGGCTTTACGATAGATCGCGGCGCGCTGACCATCAGCAATATAACTGCCAACCGGATCGGCGGTATTACCCGGCTCTGCCGTGGCGACAGGTGCAGGCAAGGCATGATTATGACTAGGCAAGTTGCTTTGACTTAAATAAGCAGATTCAGAACCGCCTCGCTGCCCAACATCCACTCTGGACAGGCCCGGCCCTTGGCCTGCACCAACAGATGTCCGGCCGCGTAAGTCAGGCAATGCAAAGCTAGTACGACCATCACCGCCAAAGTATGTTCCGAGTAACGAATACAGCGCGGTATTTTGTGAGATAGGAAGCAGCCTACCATCCGCCGGAGCCCATCCACGTGGGCAAAAGTTATAGCCAACCCACATAACTTCACCAATAAAGGGATCGGATCCGGCAGTAACCGGGGCAGAAGGCAGAAGGAATACGAAAGCTAGTGAGGCGAGGTAACGTTTCATGGGACGTCCTGTCAAAGTTGACCATTGATTATTTTATGACCGGCATCATACCACTAATTATTTTCTAATCAATATGAATCCCAACCCTCCCGATATTTCTGGCAAACCTGAATTCCACATTTCAAATCAGGCCAGAAAACGCGATATTCAATCCAATGCATTGAAAAAATGTATTGAAACAAATGTATTGAAACAAATGTATTGAAACAAATGTATTGAAACAAATGTATTGAAACAAATGTATTGAAACAAATGTATTGAAATAAAGGCCCGCAATATGGCAAAACCGCTAACCTTAAACATGGAATAAAATGGCACCAACCACTTCAACCATATCAACCGAAAAGCCATAACCATCTGTTAGATGACGACCATGTAAGGATCAAAGAGAGAGGAAACCAGCGCTATATCAACCCTTAAAACAATCCCGAATGGCACACGCACCCGCTGCATAGAGAATAATCACTCAGCATTACGCACAACCAAGGCGCACAACCAAGGTACAGAATTCAGACGATTTATTTTATCAGGGCACCTTTGAATAATTCAGTGCCCATTTGGGATTACTGAAAACGTTCAGAATTATTCAAATGTGTACTAACTTCCAGCATCAAGACTTTCCAACAACTCCAGCATCGCCCGATCCGGCCAGAGCATGCCCTTGCCTTTGATATTACGCGGGGTATCCGACAGCCAGGCACCCACGCTATAACCCGCGACCTCAGCTAAATCGACCGGCTCATCCTCCAACATACATTCAACCTCAAACTTCACCCGGTTAAGGGTGCCCTGAACCGAACGGTTGCACTGAGTATCGACCAGCAACGGCCGCAGGCACTGCTGCGCTGCGGTCATATGACGCTCATCGGCCCCGCACTTCAGCAGAGTATTCATAAAGGCATCGATAAAAAGATCATTCAGCTCAGCAAAATCCGGCTTGGTTAACGCCGGCAGAAACAACGAAAAACGTGTTTCATCGTGAACAAAAAAAAAAACAGTCATAACCATCAAAATCAACCAGATGACCATGCCAGCCGCTTAACGGATTATTGTCCAGCGCCGTCTGTTGATAGAGCGACTGAGTATTTGGGGTCAGATAAAGCATACCGTCTTCGTTCAGCGGCAGTTTTTCAAACAGCTTTTTCGAAGCGTGGAGGTGGATCATGTCAAAACCAAAAATATAGTGAAGAACTTTATAATACAGAGAAGAACATAAAGAATCCGTAAGATGAAACAGAATTCAAAGTATTTCTACAGGATCAAAAGATATAACAGGGGTAGATATTCCTGTACCAGCTGGCGGATATTCTGAATACCAATAATGCGAAAGAGCTCAATCTGTATGGTCATTCCCTTATATGAGCGACTCCAATACTGAATAAGCTCAATGCTCGTTAAAAATATAGATATCCGCGGAAGCAGGCACACTCCAGCTCAGGTGATATTCTTTCTTTTCCCATTCACTGGGTACACATTCATCCGGTGAAAATAAGGCAATATGCAACGGCAACTTCTGATGACGCAAAGCAACGATATTCCTGTTTGGTTCATTAGCTTCGCCCCAGAATACCACCAGACTACCGTCATCACAGCGGCATTTCAGACACCAAACGCCTGACTCTGAAAAATACCGATCCAGAAGGATTTTCGTGATCACCAATTCAACATCCATATTCGCTTCCAAATAAACAGCTAACGACTGAAAGACAGAGTCTTTGCCCTACACTTCACTCACTTCTGAATTCACTTCCAACGCAATCATCCCAACTGAGCTCTACACTTCGCTACCTTCCGATTATTTTTTTTACCCGTGGAAGTAAACGGTTTAATACTCTCTCTACAATATTCAAAGCCTTCCGCCATCATTGAACAGGCCACTCAGAAAACACCACAGAATCACAGCCAGCTAACAAATATCCCAGAATTCAATATAAACTCCAATATCATGTGACCTTCACGGGCCTCGGGCAGAGTCCACAAGAAACCGTCCATAAATACAGGACAAAGCCCATCCGCATTCCGTGTCCTTACAGGCGTTACTGCTTTTGGGCTGTGATTATACTGAGTGTTTCGTCAATGCCTATCCCTGATTTTGGGCGGGTTAATACGGCAATACGCGGCCATCCCAGTGCAGCAGGTGGCCGTGCTGTTCTGGTTGTAAATTGAGCAATACGTCGCTGATGCGCTGCGCGGTTTGTTGCGGGGTGTAGAGTTTGCCGGCGGCGATATTCTGCTGAAACGGTGCCGACAGGCTGGTGTTGGTGGTGCCGGGGTGTACGGCGGCAACCAGACATTGTGGCGCTTTGCGCTGCCATTCTATGCTGAGGTTTTTTATAAACATATTGAGCGCGGCTTTGCTCATGCGGTAGCTGTACCAGCCGCCCAGCTGGTTGTCGCTGATGCTGCCGACCATCGCCGATAACGATAACCAGCGCAGCTGGCTGTCACGCTTAATAAAGGGAGCCAGTGCCTGAGCGGTATGAATATGACTTATCACGTTGCTTTGCAGGCTGTGCTGCAGCCAGTCGGCGCCGAGTTCTTGCAGGGATTTTTCCGGGCCGTTTTGCGGGTTATGGAGTATGCCGTTGCAGACGATAACAGCATCGGGTGTGCCTTCACGGCGGATAAAGGCCTGCAGCTCGGACACACTGTGCGGTTCGCGGGTATCAGTCTGGCAATGGACGCTGGCGGCGGAGTCTGGCCCGCGGCCACTGCTGATTACGCGCACGGTCTGGTGTTGTGACTTACCCTGGCCCTGGCCCTGATTCGGGCTCTGCCAGTGCTCAATTAAGGCTTTGGCAATTTCGCTGCCGCACCCGGCAATCCACAATGTGCGCATGTTATGTCCTTTTTTATTTCTTTTTGCGGTTTAAAGCGGGCTGCCGCATTGCATTCAACCGGCAGCGACTCTACCTTATTGCAAACTGTCACACAGAGTAAGGAACGTCCGCATGATTAAGGTGATTATCGAGCGCAATATTGCCGAGGGTATGGAATCTACCTATGAGCAGATTATGAAAACCATGCTGCGCACGATGGTTGAAGCACCGGGCTACACCTCCGGTGTTAACTATATCGATATGAAGAACAGCGCCCACCGGGTGATTATTACCACCTGGCAGAGTGAACAGGCGTGGGATATCTGGAAGCATACCGAGCAGCGTGCGGCGCTGCTGGCTGCGATTAAACCGATTCTGGTGGGCGAAGAGAAAATTACCCTGCTGACGGTGTGATGAACGATCTGTTTTTGTTCTGACATGCCCGGCCTGACAGCCAGCAGTGACACAGAGAGCAACCAGCAATGCCCGCCCTGTTTTCAGGGCGGGCATTGCTGTTTTAGGCATTGCTGTTTTAAAAGCCGCACTCTGCGAAAGCGAGAATTTTTAGGGAATGAAGCGGGTGAGATAACGCGGCGAATGACCTTTGTGGAATAACACCTGTGGGAACGACTTTCAGTCGTGATGTTAGTTATCACGGCAAAAATGCCGTTCCCGCTGCAGTAATTTCGCGGGCATGGCCCGCTCCTGCGGGAATGACGACATTTTCAGATATGCGCGGCGTTTCATTTCGCGGGCATGGCCCGCTCCTACGGGATATTTACACCGTTGCGGATCACGGGCATGGCCGCTCCTGCGGGATATTTACACCGTTGCGGATCACGGGCGTGGCCTCTCCTGCGGGATATTTCCACCGTTGCGGATCGCGGACGTGGCCGCTCCTGCGGAATATTTACACCGTTGTGGATCACGGGCGTAGCCGCTCCTGCGGGATATTTACACCGTTGCGGATCATGGGCGTGGCCGCTCCTGCTGGATATTTACACCGTTGCGGATCGCGGGCGTGGACTCTCCTGCGGGATATTTACACCGTTGCGGATCGCGGGCGTAGCCGGTCCTGCGGGATATTTACACCGTTTCGGATCGCGGGCGTAGCCGCTCCTGCGGGATATTCACACCGTTGCGGATCATGGGCCTGGCCGCTCCTGCTGGATATTTACACCGTTGCGGATCGCGGGCGTAGCCGGTCCTGCGGGATATTTACACCGTTTCGGATCGCGGACGTGGCCGCTCCTGCGGGGCATATCGGTATATGCGTAGATTATTCTTTGGTTAATCGGAGCATATTCGTAGGAGCGGGCCATGCCCGCGAATTACGCAGGAGGTTATGTTATAGGTAGGTTGTTTAAGCTCAGCCACAAGGAGTGTGGTATGCCGAAATTCCATCCATTCACAGGCCATAAACAACTGCGTATCGGACGTTTTTCCGAGACAGGTCGTGTGTATCTGATTACCACCAGTACGTTTGATCGGGAACGTATTTTTTCTGAATGGCGTTATGCAAGAGCTGCTATTCAGGCATTTCTGCAGCCATCATTGTTGAAAAAACCCCGGGTAATGACTTGGGTATTGATGCCGGATCATGTTCATTGGTTGCTGCAGCCAGGTGATGATGCCGAGCTGTCCCGGCTGGTTGGAGCGATGAAATCATCTTCGGCACGGGCAGTAAGGCAAGCCGGTTGTAAGCGGCGTGTCTGGGCACCGGCATTTCATGACCATGCTGTGCGCAGTGAAGACGATATTCTGCCACTGGCTCGATACGTTGTGGCAAATCCTCTGCGTGCAGTGTTGGTACGCAGAGTTGGGGAGTATCCGTTCTGGGATGCAATCTGGATGTGAATCACAGGCCGGAATTTTATTGCGGATTTTGCCCGAATCGCGGCATATGCATGATCGCGGGCATGGCCCGCTCCTACGGGAATGACGACATTTTCAGATATACGCGGCGTTTCATTTCGCGGGCATGGCCCGCTCCTACGGGAGTGGCGACATTTTCAGATATGCACGGCGTTTCATTTCGCGGGCATGGCCCGCTCCTACGCATATTTACGCACCCGCTCCTGCATTAGCCAGCCTATTATGCTCACCTTCTGCTGGTTTTAGCCTTTATCAATAGACGTCTTTACGGTAACACCCCTGCTGTTGCAGGCGTTCGGTTGCGCGTTTGCCGAGCCATTGTTGCAGCAGCTGGTCGATATCGCTGGCCATGCCGTCGCGGCTGCCGCAGACGTAGATCGCTGCGCCTTTTTTCAGCCATTGCAGCAGACGTTTTTGTTCACGTTGCAGCGCATGTTGCACATAGCCGCTGTGGCTTCGTCCGCACTGCGCGGGCAGTTCTGCCACGCAGGATGCACGCGAGTAGCAGCGGTCGAGTTCACTGAGCACACCGCTCTGATACCAGTGGTCGAGTTCCTGCTGCCAGATGCGGTCATGCTCCGGGCTGCGTTCGCCAAACAGCAGCCAGCAAGGCGCTTGCGGGTTTTGCAGACTGCGTTGTTTGAGGTGGGCACGCAGTCCGGCGAGGCCGGTGCCATTGCCGATAAGTATCAGGGGCACAGCCGCTTGCGGCGCATGAAAAGCAGGGTTACTGCGCAGGCTGAACAGGCTTGTGCTGCCGGGTTGCCATTGCTGGCACAGCCAGCCGGAACCCAGTCCGGGTTCGCCATTATCGTGGTGCTGTTCACGCACCAGCAGACGCAGATGGTTCTCTTCTGGCAGGCTGGCGATGCTGTAATCGCGGTAGCGGTCGGCCAGCCATAAGCGGGCGATATCTCCGGCCTGCCAGGTGCTATGCTGCGGCTTACTCAGATGCAGTTCGTATAACGCTGTGCCTGGGCTGCCGGGGTTTAACCAGCGCCGTTGTTCCAGTGTCAGTTCTTCTTTGGCGCTATCACAGCCTTGCGCAGTGTCGGCCACGGTGAATCCCTGCGCCGCCAGTTGCTGCTGCCATTGCTCAAGAGACTGCCGATCAAGACGATTCACGCACAGCGGGTCAAACATGGGTTGCGCACCGGCCTGTTGCAGCTGTTTGTGCAGCTGCAGACCAAAAGCGCAGAACTGCGGGTAGTCGTCGTCACCCAGGGCGAGCACCGCGTAGCGTACGTCCTGCATAACATGCTGCCCCTGCCGCTGACTGTGCTGCAGACGACGGATAAAGTGCTGGCCGTTGGTTGGCGCTTCGCCATCACCATAGGTGCTGGCAATGATCAGTAAGCGGTGGCTGACGCTCAGTTGCTTCGGACTGAGCTGGTTGAGGGGCAGCAGGCTAACCGCCTCGCCGCCCTGCTCTAACTGCTGCGCTAAATCCCCGGCCAGGGCGGCGGCTGTGCCGCCTTCGCTGGCGTAGGCAACTACTACAGGATCAACCATCACAGGAGCAACAGCCAGATTGCGCTGCGCCGCACGGCGGTTATGCCAGCGCTGCCGCAGGGCTGTGCGGAAACACCAGAGCGTGAGCAGGCACCAGCCAAGTATCAGCAGCGTGGCCTGCCCCCAGGGTTGCAGGGAGATCATGATCAGTCTGGCAGAACCTCAAGCACGGCGACGTAGCTGCCACTGCGCACGGTGGCGGGTTTTTGCGCTTTATTGTCTTTGTATTCGGCTTCCAGAAAGTAACGTCCGGCACCGTTCCAGCGTACGGTAATTTCGCCATTGCTGTTGGTTTTGAGGGTGATTTCTTCCTGCGCATTGCGGTAACGGGTGCCTTCGCGGATCAGGGTAACGTCGGCACCCTGTGCGGCTTCACCGTCCATCAGAAAACGGAAGGTGGCTTCTTCACCGGCAAACAGGTCGTTGGGGTGCGTGACGGCCACCAGTTCCAGCCCTTGCTGGCCTGGCTCCAGCGCTGTGCGGGTGGGTGCCCCCAGCGTGACAAAGGTTTCCATACGGCGGGATGACTGAATAATGCTGAGGTTTTCAGCGTTATCCGGTACGGCTTTGGCAAAACCTTCGGCACTGTATTGTTCGCCACGGCCCGGATACATGCGGCGCTGTCCATCTTCTTCCCACAGGGCGCGCAGACCGGATGAGGCGAGAAACAGGCGATACGTGCCTTCCTGTGTTAATGGCAGATCAAACACGCTGCGGTATTTGCCGGTGTGCAGATTTTCGACCTGACCGGCGCTGCCGTCAGGGTTAATGACCTGTACGTCGCTGAAACGGCCGGGGTTGTAGTTGGCCAGAAAGATGTCATTGGATACCGCGGCATCAAAGCTGACCCAGCGGTTTTCACCGGACAGTACGGTTTCCTGCGGTACGATCCAGGCGCGGTGAGCCTGCACACTCAGACTGGCGGATACCAGGGCGCTGAGAAGCAGCGTTTTTAACAAATTTTTGTTCAACATGATGGTCTCCCGACTCAGGGTTGGATGCGCAGCGTAACGCTGCCCAGTTCTTCGGTTCCGGATTGTGTAACGCTGATGCCGCCGCTCTTGGTGCGGTTGGCGTCATTCGCGCTTGAATTCAACGGCCAGCTGAACGGCAGGTTGAGCACTTCACGTCCGCCCACTTCGCGTGCGGCTTCTGCGCGCAGGGTGTAATCACCTTCGTCCAGTTCATGCAGAGGCTGCGTACCGAAGCGCAATTGCAGGCTGTGCTCGCCCGGCCCTTTGGTGGCGCCGGTAACGCCATCGACCGGCATTTGCAGCGTGCGGCCACTGCGACGCCACCACTGGCGCATGTCTTTCAGCCATTTTTCGCCTTCGTTATTGCGCATATCGGCGTCGTACCATACCGCCAGATTGGTCACCGCTTTGGTGCTGTTGTTTTCAATCCAGATGGCGACATAGGGCTTGTGATATTCGGCAACGTCGAGCTTGGGTATGGCGAGCGTTACGCTCAGTTCGGCGGCGTAAACAGACGGCACACTGATGCACTGTGCTGCGGCGAACAGTAATGCTGGCAGTGCCATACGCGGACTTACTTTGTTCATATCCATTCCTTTAATGCACACTCAAAATAATGATCAGCAGCGGGATAACCACACCCAGTGCTACCACCGGCCAGGTCGATGGGCGCTGGCGGGCGTAACGCATCAGCAGCCATAAACCGCTGAGCGAAAAAATCAGACACAGCAGCGAAAAAATATCGATAAACCATGACCACAGCAGGCCGGTATTGCGGCCTTTATGCAGGTCGTTCAGGTACGAAATCCAGCCGCGCTCGGTGCGTTCGTAAAGCAGTACACCGCTGTCGGTTTCAATGCTCAGCCAGGCATCGCCGCCGGGTCTGGGCATGCCCAGATACACCTCATCGCCCTGCCATTCGGCAGCGGTAGATGGCACGCTGATGTTGTGCTCCTGCCGCAGCCATTGGCGCAGTGCCAGCGGCAACGGGCCGTCGCTGCGCCCGCTCAGAGTTTTTAATAACGTGGCGGACAGCTCGGTTTCCAGCGTCACCGTTACCGGCTCGGCTTTGATATCCGCCGCGTGGTTTAACGTAATGCCGGTAACGGCAAACAGAATCATGCCCACCAGACACAGTGCCGAGCTGATCCAGTGCCACTGGCGCAGGCTGCCGAAAGCAGTTCCTAAAACAGTGCCAAAGGCAGACAGGCGGGCTGAAAAATATCGGGTCATCTGGAATGCATCATGGCTAAGACTGAACAGACGGTTGCTCTGAGGCCGGGCATTCTAACAGGAATAATATTAATACGAATAATTTGCATTACTAAATTTACAATTCTATTCACTTGTTCCTCATTAACAGAACCCTCCGCTGACTAAAACGCCCTGCTGATGCAATCGCCAGCAACACGTACCGGGCCTTAAAAACCGGGCCTTAAAAAAACGGCCCTTCAAAAGAAGAGCCGGTTTATACGCCTGCCTGTATTTACAGCAGCATGTGCCGTGGATCAGAACTGATAGTTCACACCCAGCCACAGGTTGCGGCGTTTGTCTTTGTTGTTGTAATCGTCGATGTAGGTGATTTCACCGTCGTCATCGTAATCACCGTCGGCAGCATCGCCTTCAACCCCATCCTCAAAACGGGTCTGATAGCTGGTGAAGTCTTCGTCCAGCAGGTTGTTGATGCGGCCAGTAACGCTCAGGTTGGCGCTGATTTCATACGACGCACCGAGGTGCAGCACGTTGTAGTTTTTGAAGTACAGCGCGTTGCCGTCTTCGTCCACATCGCGGAAGCGTGACGAGCGGGTTTCGCTGGTCAGGTAGACGTTGGCTTTGTCGTTGATGTCCCAGCCCAGCGTCAGGTTCGACATGTGCTTGGCACTGTTGGTCAGCGGCTGGCCTTTTTCACCACCGGACAGTTGCTTGCTGTCGGTATAGGTGTAGTTGGCACGCAGTGACAGCGCCTCACTCATCTGCCAGCGGGCTGCAACTTCAGCACCGCGCACCAGCGCTTCGTCGATGTTGATTTTCTGGCTCCAGCTGGTGTAGTTCAGCGTTTCGTACTCGCCCAGATTCACGCACGGCTTAGCACCGTTGGTGCTGGCACAGGTCGGCACCCGGTCGCCGCTGGCGATTTTGTCTTTGAACTTGTTATGGAAAGCGGTGACGTTGAAGTTATGGCCGCCCTCCATCGCTTCCCAGTACAACGCCAGTTCGCTGTTGACGCTTTTTTCCGGCTCCAGATCCGGGTTACCGGCAAACGGCATGGTGCCCTGCCCGCCAAAACCGGTGATGCCGTTAAACAGATCGGTGGTTTTCGGGGTTTTGTAACCGGTAGCCACGCCACCTTTCACGGTCCAGCTCAGGTCAAGGTTGTACACACCGTACAGGCGCGGACTGACATTGCTGCCGAACACATCGTGATTGTCGTAACGCACACCGGTGGTAAGAGTGAAATCGTCGAGCATTGACCAGTTATCTTCAGCGAACAGCGAGTACATGGTGAAGTCAGAGGTTTCACTGCCGGCGTCACCGCCTTCCAGACCAAACACACCGTCTTTTAATTCAGCAACAATCACCTGGCCGCCGACCACCACCTGATGGTGACCATAGAAGTCGTTGACCGGCATATCGACCTTGGCATCCAGGGTGTATTGGCTGCTTTCCATGGTGCGTTTAGGACGCGGCAGGAAGGTCTCAGCGGCAATGGTCTTGCGCTCGTCAACGGTCAGGCCAGCATAAGCGCCAGTGCCGTCGTACATTTGTTGCAGCAGCTCACGTTCAGACACCGAGAAAGGCACCGTGCGGCCTTCGTTGGCGGTAGAAATATGCTGCAGCGACACCCAGCTGCTGCCGAATGACCATTCGCCTTCATGGGCAATGGCCCACTGATCACGGGTAAATTCCTGATCTTTGGCATAACCGACGCGCGGTTGTACCTGACCACCACGGGCACGCCAGAGGGTATCGATGCTGTCGACCGTACCCAGCGGGAAGCTGCCATCGGCTAATGGTTTGTTGTCGTAGGTCTGCTTCGACTGATCAATATCGAAGGTCAGCGTCTGATTGGTGGCAGGCTTCCAGTTCACGCCAAAGCCCAGATTGGTGTTGGTGTTGTCGGTGGTTTTACCGCCAGAACCAAAGCCCAGGGTGCGGGTGTGGCTGACACCAGCCGGATCGGTTGCGTCTTCGTATTCAGGCTCTGACGCATCGCGCTGATAAAAACTACCGCGCAGTTCAATACCCAGCACATCTTTGATGGCAGGCCCCATCAGGCTGAAATCGGCGGTGGTGTCGTTGCCGTACTCGTCCTGTTCCTGGAATGAGCGCCCCAGGGTCACAGAGCCTGCCCATTCGTCGGTGACTTTTTTAGTAATGATGTTAATCACGCCACCCAGTGCATCGGCACCGTAGAGGGTTGAGGCCGGGCCACGGATCACTTCGATGCGTTCAATCGCATCCAGCGGCGGTACATGGTTAAACTGATTACCGCCGAAATTATTCGGATAAATATCGCCGTGGTTGTTCTGGCGGCGACCGTCGATCAGCAGCAGAGTGTAATCCGCTCCCATGCCACGGATACTGACTGAACCCTGGCCGGTTTTATCGCGGGTTTCGCCAATATCCACACCTTCCAGTTCGCGCACGGCATCCAGCAGTGTCATATAGGGGCGGGAGCGCAAATCCTCCTGGGTAATCACAGAAATACTGGCTGGTGCCTCAACGACTTTCTGCTCAAAACCGGCGGCCGAGACCACCATCTTACTGAGATCGACAGAATCTTTTTCTGTCTGATCTGCCTGTACAGAGAAGCTGGCCAAGGCAATGGCAGCCGGTAATACAGCCTGGCGCCAAAAAGTCGGTCTGATCATTGTGTTATCCCCTGTTAAACACATGCTGGTCATAAATCAGGCTTTTCTGACAAGCCCATCAAAAACGCAGCGCATGCTAACAAGAATAAAAACCATTTACGAATAGTTTTTATTTAGATAAGGAATTAAATCTCATTCATACTGTCTGCCGACCAGCTCCACGCCAACCATCTCCGCGCCGATGGTCTCCACATTAGCACGAACAAACGCCGCCACCGCAGCGGCGGCCTGCTGCATATGCTGCTCATGACTGAAGCCGGATTTTTTCCGCGGTTTTAAGTCGTGATCGCCGTCTTCCAGCCATAACCACTGCAGCGCGGCATCCAGGGCATAGCCATCCACTTCGTCTTTATTGCCCAATGCGTCGCGCGTGCCCTGCACAATCAGCAGAGGCTGCTGCAACTGTTGCAGGTGGCCTGTGCGCAGCGATTCAGGCTTACCGGGCGGATGAAACGGATACCCCAGACAGGCGCAGCCGCGAATCAGGCTGACAACCTCATCCTGTTCTCCGGCTTCCTGCATCAATAAAGAAGCCACCCGACCGCCCATGGATTTTCCACCAATCACACAGGGACGGCCTAATTGTCCGATTAATGCGCGGTAATCATCCAGCAGTGCCGGCATACGCTGCGGCGGGCGACGTTTACCATCAATGGCGCGCTGTTCCATGTAGGGAAAATCAAAGCGCACCACGCACACCCCCTGCGCGGCAATGAGTTGTGCCATCTGTTGCATAAATTCGCTGTCACTGCCGGCTCCGGCACCGTGGGCAAAGATAAACAGCGGATGCGTTAAGTGACCGTTAACTGTGTATTTTTTGTTCATTGAAATCTCGTTCAGACATGGCCTTCAGGGAAAATTGTCTCATGACTTGCAATTGTGTTTCCTGTCCCCAACGCTTCTTGCGCTATATCAAGATTCAGCGTTGCCACTTCCTTATGATTTGCTCAACCGTCATCAGGATAACTTACAGCTATTCTGTAGCGGCAGAGAGTGTGGGCTGTTTGCTGGAGCAAACCATCAGACGATGGTGAGAGACGTTCTCAGTTAGCTGTTCATAAGCTCCATAAAAGCAGGATAACCTGCTGTAAAATCTGGTGTTTTTCGGGTGTTTGATTGCAAATAGCAGCATCAAACACCATAATTGCGCCGATTTTTTTAACCCTCAATCCTCGCTGTTAAATGGAATCTGATCATGAGCACAGCATTTGACCATCCCGAGTACAACTACAAGGTGGTAAGACAATTTGCCATCATGACCGTAGTTTGGGGCATTGTTGGCATGGCGGTCGGTGTACTTATCGCTGCCCAGCTGGCTTGGCCTGCACTGAACTTTGATACGCCTTGGCTGTCTTTCGGTCGTTTACGTCCGTTGCACACCAATGCGGTTATTTTTGCTTTCGGTGGTTCTGCACTGTTTGCAACTTCTTACTACATTGTGCAGCGCACCTGTCGTACGCGTCTGTTCTCGGACACGCTGGCAAGCTTCACGTTCTGGGGCTGGAATGCTGTGATCGTTGCAGCGGCTATCACTCTGCCAATGGGTCTGACCTCTACCAAAGAATACGCTGAGCTGGAATGGCCAATCGATATTCTGGTTACTCTGGTATGGGTTTCTTATGTTGTGAACTTCCTTGGCACACTGGCTATCCGTAAAGAAAGCCACATCTACGTTGCCAACTGGTTCTTCGCAGCCTTCATGATCATGATTGCGATCCTGTACGTCGGTAACAACCTGGCCGTACCGGTATCTCTGACCAAATCTTACTCCATCTGGGCCGGCACCATTGATGCCATGATCCAGTGGTGGTGGGGCCATAACGCGGTAGGTTTCTTCCTGACTGCAGGCTTCCTGGGGATTATGTATTACTTCGTGCCTAAGCAGGCTGGCCGTCCGGTTTACTCTTACCGTCTGTCCATCGTGCACTTCTGGGCACTGATCTCTATCTACGTATGGGCCGGTGCTCACCACCTGCACTACTCTGCTCTGCCTGACTGGGCTCAGACTTCCGGTATGGTTATGTCTCTGATCCTGCTGGCACCAAGCTGGGGCGGTATGATCAACGGTATGATGACGCTGTCCGGTGCCTGGCACAAACTGCGTAACGACCCGATCCTGCGCTTCCTGGTGGTATCTCTGTCTTTCTACGGTATGTCTACGTTCGAAGGCCCGATGATGTCAATCAAGACCGTAAACGCGCTGTCTCACAACACTGACTGGACCATTGGTCACGTTCACTCCGGTGCTCTGGGCTGGGTTGCGATGGTATCTATCGGTGCTCTGTACCACCTGATTCCGATCATGTTCGGCCGTAAAGCCGGTGACATGCACTCCGTTAAACTGATCAACGTTCACTTCTGGCTGTCCACCATTGGTACCGTACTGTACATCGCAGCGATGTGGGTAAACGGCATCATGCAGGGTCTGATGTGGCGTGCAGTTAACGCTGACGGCACCCTGACCTACAGCTTCGTTGAATCCGTAGAAGCCTCTCACGGCGGCTATGTGGTTCGTGTACTGGGTGGCGCACTGTTCCTGACCGGTATGCTGATCATGGCTTACAACGTGTTCATGACTGTTCGCGCTGCCAATAAAGAAGCTGGCAACGCAGTCGCAGCACAGGCTTAAGGAGTACTGAAACATGATTAAGCACGACAATATTGAGAAAAGCCTGCCGTTGATGGTGGTGATGATCGTCATCGCCCTGAGCTGGGGCGGCATGGCGGAAATTGTTCCACTGTTCTGGCACAACGACACCAACAAGCCGGTTGAAGGCCTGGAACCTTACACTGCGATGCAGCTGGAAGGTCGTGACATCTACATCCGTGAAGGTTGTCACGTATGTCACACCCAGATGGTTCGTCCGTTCCGTGCAGAAACCGAGCGTTACGGCCCATACTCCACTGCCGGTGAATCGGTATACGAGCATCCGTTCCTGTGGGGTTCCAAGCGTACCGGTCCTGACCTGGCGCGCGTAGGTGGCCGTTACTCTGATGAGTGGCACCGTGCACACCTGTACAACCCACGTGACGTTGTACCTGAGTCCATCATGCCGTCTTACCCATGGTTGTTTGAAGATAAGGTCGATGGCCGCCTGACTCCGAAGAAAATGGAAGCTCTGCGTATGGTCGGCGTACCGTACACCGATGCCGACATCGAAGGTGCTAAAGAGGCCGTTGACGGCAAACGTGAAATCGAAGCTCTGGTTGCTTATTTGCAGCACCTGGGCACTGTAGTCACTAAACGGTAAATCCCATGGATATTAACGACGTGCGCGGTTTGGGCAGCGTTTTCGCCCTGATAGCTTTTATCGGCATCTTCTGGTGGGCCTATGGCTCCAGCCGTAAAAAGCGTTTTGATAACGATGCTCAGATTCCATTTCTCGAAAACGAAGAAATGCCAGCGCACGACGATAAAGATCGGAGTAAATAAATATGTTAAGCACTTTCTGGCAAGTGTGGGTTGCAGTCATCGTACTGGGATCCATGATTGGTTGCGGCGTACTGATCATGTACACCAGCCGCGGCCAGCGTAAAGAAGAAACCGACCAGACAACTGGTCATGACTACGACGGCATTCAGGAACTGGACAACCCGCTGCCACGCTGGTGGGTATTTATGTTCTGGGCAACCATCGTGTTTGGTTTTGGCTATCTGGGCGTGTATGGCCTGGGCAATGTCAATGGCCTGCTGACCGTTGAAGTTGATGGCGAACAGGTTGCCTGGTCTTCTACCAACCAGTGGAAAGCGGAAGTACAGAAGTTCGATGCAGACATCGCACCACTGTACGCCAAGTACACCGCCACTCCGGTTGAAGAGCTGGCCAAAGACGCAGACGCTCTGCAAACAGGTCAGCGCCTGTTCAAGAGCAACTGCGCTGTGTGCCACGGCTCGACCGCTAAAGGCGCTCAGGGCTTCCCGAACCTGACCGATAACGATTGGCTGTACGGTGGCGCTCCTGAGAACATCAAGCACACTCTGACTTACGGTCGTCAGGGCGCGATGCCTGCATGGGGTGGCGTTCTGGGTGAAGAAGGTACTACAGACATGGTGAACTACGTTCGCAGCCTGTCTGGCCTGAAGCACGATGCCGAAGCCGCTGAAAAAGCAGCACCGAAGTTCCAGCAGCTGTGTATGGCTTGTCATGGTGCGGATGGTAAAGGCAGCCAATTGGTTGGCGCACCAAACCTGACTGATGACATCTGGTTATATGGCGGTTCTTCCAAGCAGATTGAGTTCACTCTGAAGCATGGTCGTAACGGTAAAATGCCAGCGCACCTGGAAATTCTTGGCAACAACGCTGAAGCCAAGATCCATCTGCTGACCACTTACGTTTACTCGCTGTCTCATCAGCAGTAAGCGCAGCAAGACCCCGGACAGGCAAAACCAGCCGGGGTTGAGCTAAGGCAATAAAAACAGAAAAAAGCGGCTTAATGCCGCTTTTTTCGTTATAGCGACAAGCAACACGCTATATAATTGCTGCGTTATATAGAGCGCTGTGGAGCCCTGCTCCGTCTCTGGTTTCGCCAAGCGCCATCATGCACATCCAACCAAGGTGATTTGCCGTTATGAGTAATATTCCGGTCAAAGATGTCACACCAAAAACCCAAAGCATGTATGAAAAACGTAAAAAGATTTACGTGCGTGAGATTGAGGGTTTTTTCCAGAAATTACGCACATGGTCGCTGTGGGCATTAATGCTCGGTTACTTCGGCAGCGCCTGGCTTAACTGGGAAGGCCGACAGGCCATTCTGTTTGATTTACCGGCGCGCCAGTTCCATATTTTTGGCGTCACCTTCTGGCCGCAGGATTTTATGCTGCTGTCGTGGTTATTAATTATCTGCGCCTTTGGTCTGTTCACCATTACCAACCTTGCTGGTCGTATCTGGTGCGGTTATACCTGCCCACAATCGGCCTGGTCGTTTATTTTTATGTGGATTGAAGAGCGTACCGAAGGTACCCGCAACGCCCGCATGAAACTCGATAAAGAACCGATGAGTGCGAGCAAATTCCGCAAAAAAGCGCTTAAGCATACGTTGTGGATGATCATTGCCATCTGGACCGGCATAACCTTTGTGGGCTACTTCACTCCAGTCCGCGAACTGGTGCCCGACTTCTTCACCCTCAACATTGGTGGCTGGGGTCTGTTCTGGATTGCCTTCTTCACCGTGGCCACCTACATCAACGCCGGTTGGATGCGAGAACAAGTCTGCATTTATATGTGCCCATACGCTCGCTTCCAGTCAGTGATGTACGATCCGGACACCCTCGCCGTGTCTTACGATGTAGATCGTGGCGAACCGCGCGGAAAACGCAGTAAAAAAGAAGAAAATGCCGCCGAACAGGATCGTCTCGGCGACTGTGTCGACTGCTCGCTGTGTGTTCAGGTTTGTCCGACCGGCATCGACATCCGTGATGGCCTGCAATATCAGTGTATCGGCTGCGCTTTGTGCATCGATGCCTGTGATTCCATTATGGAAAAACTGAACAAGCCGAAAGGCCTGATCCGTTACACCACCGAGAATGAACTGGAAGGCAAGAAAACCCATTTCTTCAGGCCGCGACTGGTCGGTTATGCCGCGCTGCTGCTGATTATGATGGGCGCATTTGTCTACGCCATCGGCACCCGTACACCGTTCAAGCTGGACATTGAACGTGACCGTGGCGCGCTGTACCAGATGACGGCCAACGATACCGTCACCAATGCGTACACACTGAAGCTGATTAATATGTCGCAAAGCCCGAAAACCTATACCCTGAGCCTGGATGGCATGGAAGGTATGAAAATGGATGCGCCAACCACTCAGTACCTGCGCGTGAACGAGCTGAAAGAAGTGCTTCTGACCATCGAAATTGATCCGGAAGAAGTGCACATGCCAGCCAGCCGTGTGGATATTGAATTCGTCATCACCGATGCCGATACCGGCGAAGAAGTGGCGCGCGAAGAAAGCCGCTTTATTGCACCACGCAGTTAATTTGTGGAAAAAGATTCGCTGCCACGGAACCATGACCCGTGTCAGCGAATCTGACAAATCCAAACTGGAGACTGACCGTCCAAGTGGTTAAACTTGGGCGGTTTTTTTTATCCCGCCCGATGCCGATTGAGAAGTCTATGAACACCGAATCCAAAGAACACGCTCCCTGGTACAAAGAACCCATGGTGTGGCTGGTTGCGGGTATTCCGCTGCTGTCTATCTGCTGGGGTTTTGTGATGCTGACACTCGCCCTCGAGTCCAAAGATTCTCTGGTAAGCGACAGCTATTACAAAGACGGCGTCAGCTATACCGAAAACGTTGAAGCCGATGCTCATGCCGCCCGCCTGCAGATCAAGGCCGACCTGACCTTCACCGCAGACGAAGTCCACCTGACCCTGAACGGTTATCTGGACGAAGAACCCGCCACCCTGCAACTGCAATTGATTCACCCGACCCTTCAGGACCGTGACGTAACCGTACTGCTGCAACGCCTGGGTGACGGCCATTACGCCGGCGTCAATGAACTGGTATTACCGGAACGCCGCCATATCTGGCTGCTCAGCCACGAACAGCAATGGCGTATCCGCGGCACCGAACGGATCGAAGCAGACAAGGTTATTAATTTACACGCCAAATGAATGCACATTCAGCCCAAGAGCGCTGCTTTCACTGCGGTGAAGCCACCACCGAAGGTGAGCGCTGGTCAACCCTGATTGATGGCCAACGGCAGCCGATGTGCTGCCCGGGCTGTAAAGCCATTGCCGAAACCATCGTCGCCAGTGGCCTGAAAGATTATTACCGCCACCGTACCGAATTGCCGGAGTTATCACCGGCCGAGCTGGAAGACAGCGATCTTTCTGCACGCGAATCCCTCACGCTGTATGACAGCGAAGCCCTGCAACGCCGCTTTGTCGCTCATTTGAGTGGCAATCAACAAGGCGAAGCGGAAGCCACTTTTATTATCGACGGCATCAGCTGTGCCGCCTGCGCCTGGCTGATTGAGCACCGCGTCGGCCAGTTGCCCGGCGTAAAAAACGCCGTGTTAAATCTGTCAAACCACCGTTTGGTGGTGCGCTGGCAGTTCGACCAGATTGCCGTATCCAGTATTGCCGAGGCGATTTACCGCCTGGGCTACAAAGCCTCGCCTTTTTCAGCCACCGAACAGGAAGAGCAACGTCACCGCGAGGGTAAACTGGCCATCCGCCGCCTGGCCGTTGCCGGTATCGGTACCATGCAGGTGATGATGATGGCCGTACCGCTGTACGTTGGCATGGCCGAGCAATACGAGTTTTTTATGCGCCTCGCCTCGATGGTGATGACCCTGCCGGTGGTGATGTTCAGCGCCCGGCCGTTCTTTACCGCCGCCCTGCGTGATCTGCGCACCCGTCACCTGACGATGGATGTGCCGGTGTCACTGGCCATTGTGCTGGCATTTTGTTCGAGCATCTGGAGCACCCTGAATCAGGGTATCGAGGTCTATTTTGACTCGGTCTGTATGTTTACCTTTTTCTTGTTACTCGGCCGCTTTCTGGAAATGCGCGCCCGTCACCGGATGGGTAAAGCCGGTAATAATCTGTTGACGCTGCTGCCCAACATCGCGCTGAAAGTTGATGACGGCGGTGTCGAGCACGTCATCGCCAGTGAAGATATCCGTATTGGTGACGTGCTGCGTCTCAAACCCGGCCATGCCATTCCGGCTGACGGCGTGGTGATGGAAGGCCGCAGCTCGGTCGATGAAGCCGCACTCACTGGCGAATACCTGCCCATCAGCAAAAAAGCCGGTGATCGCCTGATCGGCGGTACGTTTAACGTCGAGAGTCCGCTGCTGATGAAGGTTACCGCCACTGGCGCCGAAGCGCAGTTGTCGACCATCATGCGCCTGATGGATCGTGCCCAGCAGGAAAAACCGCGCGCGGCGCTGCTGGCCGACAAAATTGCCAGCCACTTTGTTGCGGCGGTGCTGATCATTTCCAGTTCGGTCTTCACCTTCTGGTGGCTGCAAGGTAATGAACACGCCTTTTTTATCGCCCTCAGCGTGTTGGTAGTCACCTGCCCCTGCGCTCTGTCACTGGCCACGCCAACCGCTCTGACGGCGGCAACAGCTGCACTGCGCGAACGCGGCCTGCTGATCAGCAAAGGCCATGTACTGGAAGTGCTGCCACAGATTAACCGTGTGGTGTTCGATAAAACCGGCACCCTGACCCAGGGCAAATTAACCCTCGAGCAGGTCGAACCTCTGGCGGATCTGGATGAAACCCAGGTGCTGGCGCTGATCGCCGGATTAGAGAAGCACTCGACTCATCCGATTGCCCGTGCCTTCCGCGCTATTAAATCCGCGGCGGTAGAGAACACCGAACAAACCGCGGGTCAGGGTATCAGCGGCCAGTGGAACGGTCTGACCCTGCGTTTTGGCCGGGCTGATTATGCCTGGCCTGCCGCCCCTCTGGCGGAACCCGACAGCAACGCAGCCGGTCAGTGGCTGTTACTGGCCAGCGACCAGCAGCCGCTGGCCTGGGTACGCCTGAACGACAGCCTGCGCCGCAACGCGGCGTCGATTGTCAGTGGTCTGCAACAGCGCGGTATTGCTGTCTCTCTGCTGACCGGCGACCCCGGCGCATCCGGTCAGGTGGTGGCTGATGCACTGGGTATTACCGATCTGCAGACCGGTGTCTCGCCAGAGCAGAAACTGGCGGCGGTACGCGCCTGGCAGCAGGCGGGTGAACGGGTCATGATGGTGGGTGACGGTATTAACGATGTGCCGGTTCTTGCCGGTGCGGATATTGCTCTGGCCGTTAACGAGGCCACCGATCTGGCCAAAACCAACGCCGATGTCATGCTTACCAATGGCCGTCTGGAAACCTTACTGACCGCTCTGGATGGTGCTACCAAGACGCGCCGTATTATTGCCCAGAACATCGGTTGGGCTTTGCTGTACAATCTCATCGCACTGCCGGTGGCTGCGGCAGGTTTTGTTCCGCCCTGGGCTGCAGCGATTGGTATGTCATTCAGTTCGCTGCTGGTCGTTACCAACGCCCTGCGCCTGAACCGTTTGCCAGCTCCTGACTCCTCTGAGGTTTGATCGATGGATATCATTTACATCCTGGTACCGCTGTCTCTGCTGCTGATCGGCATTGCTGTACTGATCTTTTTCTGGGCGGTGAAAAGCGGCCAATTTGAAGATATGGAATCCCCCGCCCACCGCATTCTGTTCGATGACGATGAACCCGTCAGCCGTCCGCGCAACGACACACAAGACGATAAGCCGTCCGACAAACCATGATTGAACCGCTCTCGCTGCTGACCGCGTTTCTGCTCGGCCTGTTTGGCTCCAGCCACTGCCTGGTAATGTGCGGCGGGATTGCCGCCGCCATTGGCAGCAACGCCGGCACGCAACGTGTGCGCGTGACTCTGCTGTTTAACGCCGGGCGCATACTCAGTTACAGCATCGCCGGATTGATTGTCGCCAGCGCCGGCCTGTGGCTGCAGAGCCAGCACCAATGGCTGATGCTGGTATTGCGCACGCTGGCGGCACTGATGCTGATCCTGATGGGCCTGTATATTGCCCGCTGGTCATTAATGCTGACCCGTATCGAACAACTGGGTCAGGGAATCTGGAAATACCTGCAGCCTCTGACACGCCGTTTTATGCAGTCACCACGCGCGATTGATCGCTTGTGGCTGGGCATGCTCTGGGGCTGGCTGCCCTGTGGCCTGATTTACAGCACGCTGAGCTGGGTTGCCGCAAATGGCCAGCCTTTGCTGGGAGCCGCCGCGATGTTCGCCTTTGGTCTGGGTACCCTGCCGGCACTGTTTGCCAGCACACTGGCGGCCAATGTTCTGACGCCGTTTCTGAGCAATAACCGCGTGCGTCAGGTTGCCGGAGGATTACTGATAGGATTTGGCCTGTGGACGGCCGCTTCGGTCTGGCTGCTTTCTTGACAGATCGCGCGCTAATGCCGAACATAGCCGCAACTGTTGCACTTGTTACCTACTCCAGTGTTGGAGTTTTACTCAGGAATCAGTCATGAAAACGACACCCGTTGCGCCTGCTCCCATGCGGGGCACTCAACCACACTGCCAGACCTGCTCACTGAATGCACTGTGTCTGCCACTGTCCCTGAACGATTCCGATATGGAGCGCCTCGACGATATCATCCGCCGCGGTCGTCCGATTCAGAAAGGCCAGCTGCTGTTCCAGCAAGGCGAAGCGTTTCAATCCGTCTTTGCGGTCCGCACCGGCGCTCTGAAAACCTACACATTAGCCAGTAATGGCGAAGAACAGATTACCGGTTTCCACCTGGCCTCAGAACTGGTCGGTCTGGCCGGCTACGATAACGGCAACTATCCGCTGACCGCCAAAGCACTGGAAACCACCACCGTGTGTGAAATTCCGCTGCAACAACTCGACACCCTGGCCGATGATCTGCCCGATTTACGCAAACAGTTAATGCGCACCATGGGCACTGAAATCCGTCACGACCAGAACATGATGTTGCTGCTCAGCAAAAAGAACGCCGAAGAGCGCGTCGCCTCTTTCCTGATTGATATTTCCCAGCGTTACTCACGCCGCGGCTTCTCGGCCAGCCACTTCCGCCTGCCGATGTCACGGGTGGATATCAGTAATTATCTGGGTCTGGCGGTTGAAACCATCAGCCGGGTTTTTACCCGCTTCCAGAAAAACGGTCTGATCGAAACTCAGGGCAAAGAAGTGATCCTTCAGGACGCCGATATGCTCTATGAGCTGGCGGGCCTGAACACTGACAAAGAGTGTGCCGTTCATCCGCAGGAATAAGCAGCCTTCAGCCGCACGTTGAAAACCGGTCACTGACCGGTTTTTTTATGCCTGTATTTTCATTCGTTAACTCAGGTCACGGTGGTACGGGAAATGCTTTGTCTGTAGTAAAGGCTGAACGGATGTTATTTTTCTGGCGCCGGTTTCCAATCATTCTATTGGCAATTGGTATAAAACGGCGGCAGATAAACCAATCTGATCTAAGATTGCAGAATAGCGTCATTCAGCCGATATGACGTATAAGGAGGTGACCATGGGCATCTGCGCAACCGAATTAACCCGCTGGGTAATCCAGCCAACCCTGCAGCGTATTGGCGTAACCGCGCCGATGGCCTGCACTCTGCTGCTGGCGACAGCTGCACAGGAGTCGGCGCTGGGATCTCACCTGAAGGTCGCTGGCCAACGCGGCCTGGGCATTTACCGTATTCACAGCCTGACCCATCGTCATGTCTGGGATGCTTATCTGGCGCAACAACCGGAATTGGCCAGCACCGTACGCGGCCTTGCCAGTCAGCATGACTTTCTGAATCATCCCCACGCCGAACTGACCACCAACCTGTCGTATGCTACCGCCGTTGCCTGGTTCATTTATGCCCGCAATGGCGATTTCGTATTACCGGAGACAGCCACCCCGGAACAGCTTGCCCGCTTATGGAAGCGGTTTTACCACCCTCGCAGCAGCGTCAGCATTGAAGACTTCTGCGCCAACGTTGCCGAAGTCAGCGCCCTGCTCGACCGTGCCGCCTGAGCAGGCGATACCCCTTTCTGCTTACGCCCACAGACGGCGACTTTCCCTACAGAATTAACTGCCAGAACTGCGCAGGCGGTTCCTTCACCCGGTGCATTCTGCTATAAAGCGGGCGCAATTATTCAGGGTGTTTTTATGATCGAATCCGCTGCCGAGCGCAAAGAGCAACTCGAGTTCAACAAACTGCAGAAGCGCCTGCGCCGTAATGTCGGCAAGGCCATTGAAGACTACCGCATGATCGAAGACGGCGATAAGGTTATGGTTTGCCTGTCCGGCGGTAAAGATTCGTACACCATGCTCGATATTCTGCTGAGCCTGCAAAAAAGCGCGCCGATTCATTTCGATATCATTGCCGTGAATATGGACCAGAAACAGCCCGGTTTTCCGGAGCATATTCTGCCGCAATACCTGACCGAGCTGGGCGTTGATTTTCATATTGTGGAAAAAGACACTTACAGCGTGGTGAAAGACATCATTCCGGAAGGCAAAACCACCTGTGGCCTGTGCTCGCGCCTGCGTCGCGGCACCCTGTACGGCTTTGCCGAAAGCATCGGTGCCAATAAAATTGCTCTTGGCCATCACCGTGATGACATCATCGAAACCCTGTTTCTGAATATGTTCTATGGCGGAAAACTCAAAGCGATGCCGCCTAAGCTGTTAAGCGACGATCAGAAACACGTACTGATCCGCCCGTTGGCTTATTGCAAAGAAAAAGACATTGAAAAATTTGCCGAGGCACGGGGCTTCCCGATCATTCCTTGTAACCTGTGCGGGTCGCAGGAAAATCTGCAACGCCAGAACATTAAGATGATGCTGGAACAGTGGGACAGAGAGCAGCCGGGGCGCAGCGAGAATATCTTTGCCGCTATCTGTAATGTGGCACCTTCGCAATTAGGTGATACTCAGCTGTTTGATTTTGTCACCCTGCAGGATAAGCAGGACAAAGGTCATCTGTTTACCCGTCTGGATGTGGTTCAGATCGACTGATCTGACTGCTTTTTTGCCGGCAAAAAAGAAAAGGCGGTCACAAACCGCCTTGCAACATGCTGGTGACCAGCAGCTGATAATCCCCCGGCCCTTTCACAATAAACTCCATTTTATAGCGCCGGTCGGTAATGATGGACTCCGCCAGCGCTGTCAGGTGACAAGCCGCACTGCTGAGTTCCGGCTGCGGCATTTGCAGACGTACCTGATACTGCTCTTCCAGTTCTTTTACCCATACCGTTGAAATGGCCTGAGTTTCGCTACCGGCAATGCCTTTACGGATCCATTGCAGATAAATACCGTGCGGACCTTTGAAATTAGTGCGGACGACACGGATATATCCCTCTCCGGCATCGGACTTCCACGGGCAGACCCGCTGCACCTGATCAATCCAGACCGGCATTTTATACACGCCGGCAAAGGGCCAGGTTTCGCCCTCTTCGGCCGCAGACTCAGCGTTGGCTGTAACGTCCGCAGCTTTAACAGCAGCAGCCATCGGCCAGAACAGCAGCAAAACGGTAATAACGCGTGCTAATGTCATAATGATCCTCCTGCCATTAAGCCTAGCAGCGATCTGTCTCAGCGCTCTGCCTGATGATGCCCGGCCTCAAGCCGAAAACACCGCCTGATTACTGCCGCCGGCATCCCACGACGGACGCTGATAACACACACTGAGAATGTAAAAGGTCTCCTCACCTTTCGGCAGGCGCACGGTCACTTCGTCATCAATGCGCTTACCTAATAGCCCCCGCGCCAGCGGCGCATCGACGCTGATATAGCCGCGCTTGAGGTCAATTTCGTCCTCGCCCACCAGACGATAGCGGTGGATGTTTTCCTCATCGTCTTCGAGTTCCAGCCAGGCACCAAAAAAGACTTTCTGCGGATCAGCCGGCAGCCGATCCACCACCGTCAGAATCTCCAGACGCTTCAGCAGAAAGCGGACACGACCGTCGATCTGGCGCAGGCGGCGTTTGCCGTAAATGTATTCGGCATTTTCTGAGCGATCACCCAGCTTGGCCGCATCGGAGACTTCCTGCGTAACCTTTGGTCGTTCGGTTCGCCACAGATAGTCGTATTCTTTGCGTAAAGCCTGTTCCCCTTCGGGGGTAATCAGATGGCTGCGTTTGGGCAGCGGCTTTTTTTCCTGTTCACTCATAAACAACGGGGCCTGTACCAAAAGATTTCATGGTTTCGCAACAGAGTCATGTCAGGGTGTCAGTATGGGCATGCCTGAAGAGCAACGAACAGTATGCCAAAAGAACCGGAAAAACCGGCACGACAATCTGGATGATGACGCAGAATGATCAAACGCAGCGTAAAAATGGTGACCGGTATTCTGCTGTTGCTGCTGGGGATTATTATCACTCCGATGCCCATCCCGCTGGGCATTATCCTGATCATCCTTGGCCTGTCCATGCTCGTCGGCACCATTCCGCAAGTGCGGCATTTTTTGCAGTTTATACGTCGCCGTTACCGCGCGTTTTCTCACAAACTCAACCGGATCAAACATCGCCTGCCGGCGTTTGCCCGTCAGCTGATTGAGGATACCGACCCCGACCAGCCTTGAGCAGCACGCTTTGCCTGCACCATAAAACCGGAAACACCCGCCGCTGTGCTAGCATAAAGACATGAATTCAGATGCCCTTTCTCCACTGGCGGCCAACGATACCGCCACTGACGACTTCGCACCCCTGCTCGAGTTACTGAGCCTGCGTCTGGCCGATGGTCAGACCTGCAGCGAATATGACCTGCTGTGCTGGCTGCAGGCACCTGAACAAGGCGTATTCCGCGCGGATGCTTTGCGTGATTCGCTGACCATGTTCCGCAGCCATTTTATTCTGATGCACTGCCTCTACCGCCTGCAACGACAGTGGGCCACAGAGCAGAGTGCCTTACTCGATATCAGCGCCCTCAGAATTTGCCGCCAGCCCTGGCCGCAGACCTCTCAGAGCAGCACGCTGGCGGAACACCAGCCACTGGCTGAGTATTATCTCGATCTCAGTCAGCTGAATACCGGCCAGGATGAAGTGGATGAGCTGCTGCGCAGTTTCTGGCAAACGATGCTGCAGCCGGAACAGGAAGATCAGGATATTGCAGAACTGGAACTCAGTAAGCCAGTGACAGGGGCGGATATTCGATTACAATATCGCCGTCTGGCCATGCAACACCATCCGGACCGTGGCGGTGATGTAAACCGTTTCCGCGATATTCAGGCCGCCTTTCAACGACTCAAGCACCGGTATTCATGATTAAGCTTTCTCTTCCGTTCGTTCTGCTCAGTGTGTTGCTCAGTTTCTCCGCCCACGCTCAACTGGTCATTCTGCAATACCATCATGTATCCACGGATACTCCTGCCTCCACCAGCATCAGCCCAGAAGGCTTTGCCAGCCATCTGCAGTTGCTGGAGCAGGAGAATATGCATGTGATTGATCTCGGCCAGGCGCTGGCCAAAATCCGTGCAGGTGAATCATTGCCGGAGAAATCCGTCGCCATTACCTTCGATGACGCCTATCGCTCGGTGTATGACAACGCCTATCCATTGCTGAAACAGCGCCAGTGGCCTTTTACCGTTTTCGTGAATACCAATGCGGTGGATGAACAACACGGCGTGGTGATGGACTGGAAACAACTGAAAGAACTGCAGGACAACGGCGCCCTGATTGCCAACCACAGTGCCGATCACCCTTACCTCATTGCACGCCCCGATGGCATGACTCTCGATGCCTGGCTGACCCAGGAAGTGGCAGAACCGGAAGCTCGTCTGCAGAAAGAGCTGGGCACCAGTCATAAACTGCTGGCCTATCCTTATGGTGAATTCGATCTGGAGATCATCGATTGGCTGGCAGCAAACGGTTATCTGGCTTTTGGTCAGCAATCCGGGCCGGTCGGCCCGATGTCTCATCCGCAGGCGCTGCCGCGCTTTCCGGCCTCGGGTATTTATGCCAACGTCAAAACCCTGAAAACCAAACTCTACACTCTCGCCCTGCCGGTGCCGCCAACACAACTGGTTGAACCGGTACTGGCCGAAGACAATCCGCCGACTCTGGCCATTCATTTCCCGGAAGTTGACCTGCGCCCGCGCCAGATCCAGTGTTTTGCCAGTGGTGAGGGGGCGATCAGTACGCAGACCGAGTCCGACAACGGCGTCGTGAATCTGATCACCCGTGCAGAAAACCCCATTCGCGGCGGCCGCAGCCGTTATAACTGTACGGCGCCCAGTATCCGTCACCGAGGTTGGTACTATTGGTATTCACAACTGTGGATTAACAGTGCAGTAAAATCACGCTGAAACCGGAAAACAACGGCCGCCAGCATCCGTCTGCCATCATTGTGGTTGGTACTATTGGTATTCACAGCGGTGGATTAACAGCGCAGTAAAATCACGCTGACAAGCAGACCTCAGAGCAAACGGCGCGACAGCTGATTTAACTGTTGCTCGCGCTGCT
Organism: Thalassolituus pacificus; assembly: GCF_025318105.1. Taxonomy (NCBI): domain Bacteria; kingdom Pseudomonadati; phylum Pseudomonadota; class Gammaproteobacteria; order Oceanospirillales; family Oceanospirillaceae; genus Thalassolituus; species Thalassolituus pacificus. The sequence goes on along the minus strand of NZ_JAOANI010000019.1, from coordinate 20,177 downwards.
TCCAGTCCGGCAGACACTGAGTCATCAACGCTTTAAACCCCGCACCATGATCAAAGTGGCGCAGATGACACAGTTCATGCACCACCACCAATTCCAGCAACTCAGGCGGTAACTGCATCAAAGCCAGATTCAGGTTGATGTAGCCGCGCTGCGACAGACTGCCCCAACGGGTGCGCATCTTTTTAATACGCAATTGCGGACGGCGTACATCAAACTGGCTGAAAAACGGCCACCAGCGCTCAATCATCTGCGGATATTCGTGGCGCGCCTCAGCTCTGAGCCAGGCATCCAATGCCTGCTCAATCTGTGCAGGCTGCCAGCTTTCCGGCACCCAGACCGCCTGTTCGGCCACCATAAACTCGTCCAGTGCACTGAGCTTAAAGGGTAACTCACGGCCACGGATCAGGACGCTTTCCTGCGCTACCTGCTGTCGTGCCAGCACTTCACTGCGGCGTTTCAGCAACCAATCGTGGTTGGCATTAACAAAAGCCAGCACATCGGCCTTCGGGTACCCCAGCGGAATACGCAGATCAACGTCGCCATCGGCATTAATCAGCATGCGCATACTCTTACGCCGCATCGCTGACAAATGAACAGCGACCTGCTCACCGCCCACTGTCAGCCAGAATTGTTGTTTGTAAGATTTCCGCACGGTCTCAAGCCTGTTAGGATTAGCGCCAAATTCAGGAGTAGCGTATGTCCGACCTCAATAGTATCCCATCCCTTAATGAAGACGAACTGGAAACCCTGGGCGTATTGCTCGAAGACGAAGCCGACCGCCAGGACAGTTTCGATTTCTTCGCCGTTCACGGTCTGATGACGGCACTGATCGCCGGTCCGGTTGAATTCAATGTTCAGCAAGTCTGGGATTGCGCCTTCGACGAACAACTTGGCTTCAGCAAAGCCGAGAAAGAGCAGGTCAATGCCCTGCTGCTTAAACTGGGCAAAGAAATTCAGGCATGGCTGGATTCCGGCCAGGACTTCCCGGTTCCTGCCGACCTGACGCTGGTCGACGATGAAGAAGAGCCACCACTGGAAAGCTGGGCCATGGGGTTTATGACCGGAGTCCTGCTGCAGGAAGAACAATGGTATGCGCGTGAAGAAGAAACCGTTGCCCAGCACCTGTTCCCGATTATGTATGCCTCAGGCCTGTTTATGGACGAGCCGGAGATGGAAGACATCGACGATGACATCGACCTGTCGAATCAGATGTGCAGTAATATTCCTGCAGCCGTCGTTGAGCTGTACCTGTTGTTGCACGCCGAAGACTGACACATCATCCAACGTGACACACATAAAAAAGCCCGGATATTTCCGGGCTTTTTTATGTGGTAAAAGAATCAGAATACGTTATGCGCCGACGTTACGTACCCACACTTCCACCCGGCGGTTTTTATTACGTCCTTCCATCCCATTAACAGAAGCAACCGGCAGGTTTTCACCATAGCCGACCGAGTTTTTCGGATAAATGCCGTAACGCACCAGCTCTCGACGCACAGCCATGGCGCGTAATTTGGATAATAACTGCGAACGTTTTTCGGTTTTCTTTTTATCGCCAAAACCAATCAGTACCACTTCAGCGGAACCGTTGGCGTGCAGGAAATCAGCCAGACGCTCCAGATCTTTCAGGGCTTTGTTATCCAGCTTGGCGCTGCCTTCCTGAAAACGGAAATTAATGGTTAAACGCTTGGCATCGGAAGTCAGCTGACGAAAATCTTCTGGTAATTCATCGTAGAATTCCGGCATCACCGCTTTTAATTCCTGCGAAATAAAGCCTGTATCAGCAACGATTTGTTGCCCGGCATCCTGCAGTGAAAAATCAATAAATTCTTTAACGTAAGCATTCGCCGGTTCATCATCGGTGTACATAAACAAACGACGGGACAGTGCGTAATCTTCGGTCGCGACGGTCAGTTTGTTCGGCAGCAACGACTTGGCACTGCCATCAGATACCGACAACAACCGCGCAGATCGCACCGACGACAAGCCGACAAAACCAATTCCGGCACTGTCAGCGGACACACGGTCCGATAACTCCGCATTGGATTCAAAGCGCTCGGCATCGGCAATTAACGTACGCTCGCCTAATACCATGCCACTGAAACTATCCCAGGTACCGGACTTATCATCACGGGCATACACATGAATCGGGCCTGGCTTGCCACCCACTTCAGACCAGTCGCTGTAACCACCGGAGAATATCTCGGCAATTTCTTCCACGCTCAGATCACTGACCGGATTATCCGGATGCACAATAATGGCCAGACCATCAATTCCGATGATGTGTTCGCTGCCCGGGCTGCGCATATTGGCCAGCGGCTGCAGTAAATTAAATTCTTTATCTTTAACCGGGCGGGATGCGGCGGCGATATCGGCACGCCCTGAAGCCAGGCCTTTAAAACCAGTACCGGATCCGTGGGCTGCAATGTTTACCGTCAACCGGGTACGGGTGGGCGCGTAAAAGCCACTGACCTGAACCTCGTTCTCAACATCGGTATTTTGCACGGCAATGTTTTCTGCACCTTTTTCCTGCAGCCAGGCTTTCACCAGATTGGGGGCCAGTTCGGCGCCAATGGTGTTCGATCCCTGAACAGAAAAAAGATTAATTTCGCCATCAACCGGCAGCCCCTCAAAAGGTGCTGAAGGCTCGGCGTAAGCCGTCGCAGCAGAGATAAGAGTTAAAGCGGAAAAGAAAACATTGCGCCAGAAATTCATAAGACTTACTTCTGAGTTTAAATTTGGGCGCGATTGTATGACGCTTTTGTGACAATGCAATGACAAATGTCAGGAGGCCAGAACGATGAGTGGCAACCTCAGAATAAAAACCTGCAGCGCCGCGTACGGCTTAAGGTTTTTGGCTAACGTCCCGAATATGAGACAGATGCGCGCTGACATACGGTTCCTGAGTAACCATTTTGCGCATATTTTTCAGTGTGTAATAAGGCGCTTCTACCACCATGCTGTTGGCCAGCCAGGCTGGAATTCCCCCTGCCGGGTCTGCATGAACCTGATAAATCACCATGACCCAACCATCATCCTGTGGCTGAAATTCCCAGAAGCCCTGCATATCGGTTATACGGATAAACTCATCATTGGCCGGGAACACATCGTTGCGGACCTGCATATCAATATGCACTGTGCCAAGGGCCGAATCCTGAGTAAGAACACTGTCAATGACACTGTCACGGTCTTTCACCGGCCAGGGAGCCTCTGTCACCATATAAAATAAACGTTGCTGCGCAGAGACCTGTTCGATGACTTCCAGTGCACGGCAATTATGTATCCACTGCGGGCCGGCTTTATTATCTTCAATCAGAGCCACCAGCGCAGACAGCGATGTCTGCACACGCAGCTCGCCACGAAACTCGCGCATATCAGAATGTTCTGCAGCACGGGTGTACACACGAATCTGATGACTCTTATCCTCTTTTGCCAATTCCCAGTCCGCTATACAGACCTGGCTCAACAACAAAGACACCACGACCAGCAGACGAGCAGCCAACCACATAAATAGATCTCGCTATGCTTGATTACAGGCCGGAGCATGCCTGCACTTTTATGATCACTGTAGGTGCACATCAGCCAAAATAGCGCCGTCATAATTGGCAGAACCAGCGCGAAAATCAGCCCGGAAGTACAGGACCTATGATGCCCCGCTGCCGGCTCCGGTCAATGACCGCCCTGACACTGAGGGGACGGCGGCACGGTCGCTTCCAGCCATTCCTGTGGTGAATAAAGATGCAAAGCCAAGGCATGCACCGGCCCTGAAAGCTCTTCAGCCAGCAACTGGTATACCTGCTGATGACGGGCCACCGGGCGTTTGCCATTAAACGCATCACTGACGACCACCAGCTTGAAGTGTGAGTCAGTGGCTGGCCCGGCATGCATATGGCTTTCGTTAACAATATCCAGATGCGAAGGGCTTAAAACAGCGAGTTTGGAGGCAATAGATTCAGCGATGTTCATGTTCGGCCTATTAGAAAAGATGACAACAATGGCTACTATAAAACAACCGCGGACAGTTGCACAAAACCTATGTAAACATATACAGTACCGGACTGAATTTGAACCACCAGACGGAAGCCAATCATGCAGGATATCGATACCACCAGCACCCAATCTCTTGTTGATCGTTACTACGAAGAAGAGAAAGCAAAACGTGAGCGCGAGCAGACTCTGGCCGCTTTCACCATGCGCCTGGACGCCAACGATCTGGCCATGCTTAACGTTATTGCCCGTCGCTTCCGCAAGAATCGTGATGAAATCGCTCAGGAAGTGTTGTCCAACGCTCTGATTGATCTGTTTGCCCGCCTGGACAGCGGTGAGCGTAAACTGCTGGCCCGTGATGCCGATGAAGCTGCCCGCTCAATCGCCGATGAAATTGCCGAAGAAAACGGCATTCGCAGTGTTGAAGTTAAAACCGGTGTCTGGGCCAACCATGACCGTCAGATCACCAAAATCGAACGTAAGAAGGCCAAAATGCAGGAGTCCGATAATCGTCCGCAGGCTAACAACCCCGATAACGATGACTCTGACGATGACGCCTCTCAAGCAGACGAGCCGTCTGACAACCAGACACTGACAGCCCAGGCAGACAATACTGCAATGGCATCAGCGGACACCAACCCTGAAACAGATACAGTAGCGCAGGAAGAAACGAAAGAAACAGAAGAGAATCAGCCAATGTCGATGTTCGGCAGCTGATTCATAATGCAGGCAGAAACAAGCGCTGTAACGCAGCTCTCGTTTCTGCTGGCTTGTTTTCAGCAGCCCGCCTTCGCAACCCTGGTGTAGCAGTAGCAGATCACAGGCTGAAACTTGAAAAGCCAGAGCGCAGAAGTGCACAAAGCCCCTGGCGCGCTCACTCCAGATTCAATCGCCGATGCAGCACCGTGTTAACGAAAACGCTCAGCGCGGGATAAATACCGTCAACCCAGATCCGCTATTTGCGCCACAGGCGCAGTTCTCTGAACTCCCCCGGCCCCGCTTCAACCCAGACAATCTCAGCCTGATCTGAGAAGACAAATTTATTGCCGAGCAGAAAGCCTGCCCGTCGCCGACCGGACACCGTTGCCGAGGCCTGACGCCCCTGCTTTTTGGCGCTCCGGGCAAAATTTTCTTGTAAGACATCCATAGTTGTCTCCAATCCAATCAATTTCACCTTGCCGATTGAGATTAACTTACCCCTCAATTGTGACAGTCCAGTGTCGGAGATTTTCACCGGTTAACGCAGTATCTATCGGTCTTCAGGCCACTGCGTTCAAGTGAGCGGTTGCTCTCCACTGGCCTTGCTTTACAATGTGCCGCCCTTTTAATCACTCGTCAATTGGAAAGCGTCACTATGGCAATTCAATGGTTCCCAGGGCACATGAACAAAGCCCGCAAGAAAATCAGCGAAGCGATGCCGGACATCGACATCGTGGTCGAGGTTCTTGACGCCCGCCTGCCCTATTCCAGCACCAACCCGATGGTTGACGAGCTGCGCGGCGATAAAACCTGCATCAAGGTACTGAACAAGGCCGATCTGGCCGACCCTAAGGTCACTCAGCAGTGGGTCGATTACTTTGGCAAACAGCACAATACCCAGGCCATTCCGTTGGTTGCGGAAGACCGCAATCAGGTTAAAAAGCTGATTGCTTTGTGCAAAAAACTGGGTAGCTCCCGACTGGAGAAAAAACTCTCGATACGGGTGATGATCATGGGCATTCCCAACGTCGGTAAGTCCACCCTGATCAACGCACTGGCCGGGCGCTACATCGCCAAAACCGGTAATGAGCCGGCGGTGACCAAATCCAATCAGATGATTGATCTGAAAAACGGCATCATTCTGTCCGATACGCCGGGAATTCTCTGGCCAAAATTTGAGAACGAACACAGCGGCTACCGTCTGGCCGCCAGTGGTGCCGTCAAAGATACCGCCATGGAATACACCGATGTGGCGACCTATGCACTGGGTTATCTGCTCGACCAGTACAGTACTGAGCTGTCGGCACGTTTTCGCTTTAAGGAATTACCGGCCACAGCCTCTGAAGCCCTGAGCACCATTGCTGCCAAACGCGGTTGTCTGAGACCCGGCGGCATTGCCGATTTGCACAAAGCCGCGGAGTTGTGCCTGCATGAGTTGCGGGCGGGAAAGATTGGCCGGATTACGTTGGAGAACCCGGCCATTGTCGAACAGGAACTGGCTGAAATTGAAGAGCGCCGTCTGGAAGCGCTCAGACTTCTTGAAGAATCGCCTGATAAACCTGCGTAAAGGTCTGCCACTGAGGGTCTTCGTCCGCCACCACTTCGATCGGGTATAAACCCTCGGCGGTGGGAATACGGTCAAGGCCTTCTTTCAACAGCTCCATGTCTTTGCAGTAAATAATCCACTGACACACTCCGGCATGGGTAATCACCATCGCCACCAGAGCATTTTCACCGGGCTCAAGTTTATTTTGCAGGTGCTCACCAAAGGTCAGAATTTTGCCCTGCTCGCCTAAGCTGGGAAAGCCGGTACTGTCATCAACACTGCCGGCGTTCCAGGCAATCTGCACGCACAGCGGGTAAGATTCCGACTCGCGGGCAAGCTCCCAGTCTTCACGGTACTGAATGCTGATGGGCTTGTCGTTCAGACTACCGCCAGCCCGGACCCAACGGTTGTTCGCCAGCATGGCTTATTCCTTTTTGTTTGGTTGCATTCAGACTAATAGAAATCGGTGCAAATGCCAAAAAGTCATTGCCGTCAGCCCCCACTCAAAGCAGGTTTAATGGCAATTTGAGATACGCCACACCATTCTCTTCGGCCTGAGGGAATGCTCCGGCTCGGATATTCACCTGCAATGACGGCAAAATAAGCCGCGGCATATCTAGGCCAGTATCACGTTCCGTGCGCATCTGAATGAAATCCGTCTCACTGATACCGGCTTTTACATGGATATTGTCAGCCCGCTGCTCCGCTACCGTAACAGCCGAACAAACCGGCCGCTCAGACGGCGGATAGTCATGACATAAATGCAGCACCGTCGTATCCGGCAGCGACAACAAACGCTGTACCGACTGATAGAGCGTCGCCGCATCACCACCGGGAAAATCACAGCGGGCAGTGCCCACATCAGGCATAAACAACGTATCGCCAACAAACACATCCTGCTGATTGACCCGATAGCTGACACAGGCTGGCGTATGGCCGGGTGTGGCCAATACATCAATATTGCTGTCACCCAACGGCAGACGGTCGCCGTCGCTGACTAGCTGGTCAAACTGACGACCATCGGCGACAAAGCGCTCATCTTCATTGAAAATTTTCTTAAAGGTACCCTGCACCTGACGAATGTCAGCGCCAATCACAATCTGCGCGTTACTGTGCTGGCGAATGTAATCAGCGGCGGTCAGATGATCGGCATGTGCGTGGGTTTCCAGCACATATTTCAGCGTCAGCGACTGCTGTGCGACCTGAGCCAGAATATCGTCAATAAACGGAGTACTGGTACGCCCGGACTTCTGATCGAAGTCGAGCACCGGGTCGATAATGGCGGCCTGACCCGTGGCTTTATCCGTTAACAGATAAGTAAAGGTGGACGTATCTGCGTGGAAAAAACTGTCGATGCGGATGGTTGCATCATCATTTGGCTGGCGGGTCATTGTTACCTCCGGCGATATGAATTTAGCGTGATTATATTAGCATATTCTTATTTAGCAATATTTGATATACACTTTAAAAAGCGTAGCCCGGAAGACAAACCATGATCAATCACGATGCCCTCGACCATCATCGTCAGGATGCCGTCCGCCTGCTTAAGACTTTGGCCAACGAGCACCGCCTGACCATTCTGTGCTGCCTGCGTCATGGTGAAATTTCAGTCAGTGAACTGACCAGTCGTCTGCCTCTGAGCCAGTCGGCGCTATCCCAGCATCTGGCCTGGCTGCGCAGCGAACATCTGGTACATACCCGCCGCAGCGCCCAAAATGTCTATTATCAGCTCAGTGACGATAAAGCCGAGCGGATTATTAATGTACTGAATGGCCTGTATTGCGATACCACACCCAAGACAACACCACCTGCCGCCTCTCAGGAGACCACGTTGCATGCGCCTGACTAACACTCTGTCGGGTTATCAGCGCCGCTGGCTGATGTCCGACATTACGGCCGGACTGGTCGTTGCAGCGCTGATTACCCCACAAGCCATGGCCTACGCGCTGCTGGCCGGGATGCCTCCACAAGCCGGGCTGTACGCCGCCCTGTTGCCGGTGCTGGCGTACGCGCTGCTGGGCAGCAGCCCCATTCTGGCCGTAGGCCCGGTGGCGGTTATTGCCCTGATGACCTTTGAGGCACTGCACAACGTTGCAACGCCCGGCAGCGCTGAATACCTGAGCATGGCCAGTGCGCTGGCACTGCTAACCGGCTTGTGGCTGTTATTGTTTTATCTGATTGATCTGGGACGCTGGACCACATTTATCAGCCATTCGGTGATTTCTGCCTTTACCAGCGCAACCGCCATTCTGATTGTCGTCAGCCAGTTAAAATACATTACCGGCATTCCGCTACCCGGTGGCAGCTCACTGTGGCAAACCGCAACGCATCTCAGCAACGACTATCCGCAATGGCAACCGGAAGCGGTAGCCATTGCGCTGGCGGCGCTGCTGCTGCTGTACAGCTGGCAATGGCTGATTCCGAAAATCACCTGCCGCCTGCCACTCTGGCTCAGCAGTCTGCTGAATAAAGCCGGGCCACTGGCTGCGGTTGCAATGGGCATTGCCGTCGTTCAGGCCGTGACACCGACCATTGCCACTATTGGTGAATTACCCGCGGGCCTGCCAGTACTGGCTCTGCCTGCACTGACCATTGATCAATGGCAAACGCTGCTGCCGGCGGCGGCGGTTATCGCCCTGATTGGCTATCTGTCGAGTCTTTCGGTGGCGGAAGCGCTCGCGCCACTGCCGGATAGCACCTCAGCCGCCAACGCGGAACCATCCACGCCGCCGCGCTTACGCACCAATCAGGAGCTGCTGGCCTTAGGCATCGCCAATTTAGCCGCTGCCATCAATCAGGCTTTCCCGGTGGCCGGTGGCTTTGGCCGCAGTGTGGTGAACCGCGCAGCAGGCGCCCGCACGCAACTGGCCAGTATCATTACGGTCGTATTGGTTGCGCTGGTTTGCCTGTTTGCCAGCCGGCTGTTTATGGACCTTCCTTACGCGGTTCTGGCAGTCATTATTGTCAGCGCGGTGCTGCCCCTAATCAGCTTCAGCGACGCCCGGCGCGCCTGGCATTTTCAGAAGAGCGACGGGCTGGTATGGCTAACCACCTTTACCGCCGTGCTGGCAGCGGGTGCGGTCGATGGCATTTTACTCGGCATGGTGCTGTCGCTGGTGCTGTACCTGCGCCGCTCCAGCGAGCCTCATATTGCCGAAATTGGCCGGGTCGGAGACAGTGACCATTTCCGCAATGTCAAACGCCATCAGGTGACCACCAGCACGCAGGTACTGATGATCCGTATTGATGAAAATCTGTATTTTGCCAACGGTCAGTATCTGGAGGATGTTATTCGCCAGCGCCTGCAAAGTGGCGGGCACATCCGCCATGTGGTTCTGGTCGGCAGCGCCATCAACCATATCGATTTCAGTGGGTTTGAAACCCTGCAACACTTACTCAGAGAACTGCGCAAGCAGCACATTCAGCTGCATCTGGCTGAAGTTAAAGGTCCGGTCATGGATCAGCTGGGTAAAACCAATCTGCTGGAAGAACTTGCCCCGGGCCAGGTATTTTTTACCGCCAGTGAGGCATTGCGCACCCTGGCAGACTGCTGAAATCATGGGCGGAAGGATAATGAGTATGAAACAACCAACCTCAGAGCAACCCTGTCAGAATGCCGCACCCTGCCAGAATGCCAATACCAGCCCCACGGACGATGTAGCGCCCCCTAACCCTGCTGAAAACGCGGGTGAACCGGTTGATGAACGAACGGACGGACGCCGTTACGAAGTCCAGCCGCAACGCGACGGTGCGCGCTTACGGGTTCGCTACCGCGAAGGTACAACCCGCAGCGGCGCCTGCCGTCTTTGCCGCTGATCCCCAGTCTCAGGGGTTAAACCCCTAATAACTGCAGGTTAATTTCTCTTTGCTCACAGGCTATGATGCCTGCCCTGCTATGTGACGGAGCCTGTTTATGATTCTGACTTACAGCCTGATGATTCTGGGTCTGTTGATTATCGCCCTGCTGGCTGGCTATGCCTGGCATCTGACCCGCAAGGTCAACGCAGTAAAACAGCGCCAGCAGGAGGAAGAAGCTCAGGCCGCCCTGCAATTGCGTAACCGCCAACTGGAACTGTTGCAGGATATCCGCTTTATCGCCCGCTCCGTACTCGACGAGCAATGCGAAATTACCGAAGGCGTGCTGCGCATTCAGTACCTGCTGTCGGCCCTGGACCCGACGGTATGGGAGCAGGATGAACTGCGCGCCGTACGCAGCCATTACCAGTCAACAGCATCGATGCCTATTCTGGATGCCTACAAACAGCTGCCCCGCAAAGAACAGTTCAAACTGGATCAACAACGCTGGGCTCTGGAAAAAGAAAACCAACCGGTCATTGAACGCGAACTGCGTTGGCTGGTCAGTTATTCTTTCCCTGCCGTCACGCTGATCCAGTGATTGCATAAAACTCACCAGCCCGCCAATAAAGACAAGGAGCACACCATGCGCCACCTACTGCTTATTCCTGCCCTGCTGTTCAGCGCGTTCAGCCAGGCCGAATGGACACTGCAACCTTCTTCTGCACTGACTTTTCTGACCACCAAAAATACTCACCTGACCGAAATACATCACTTCCGCAGCATCAGCGGCAAAGTCAGCGATCAGGGCATGGCCGAACTGAACATCGATCTGACCAGCATTGATTCCGGCATTCCGGTACGCGATAGCCGCATGCAGGAATTTCTGTTCGAAACCAACCGCTTCAGTCATGCGACCTTTAACGCCGTAATTCCTGTCGAAGCAATGAATAAAGCGCGCAACGGTGCCAGCCAGACGCTGGATCTGAAAGGCACGCTGATGCTGCATGGTAACGAGGAAGAAGTAACGGTGCCCGTGCTGATTGTTCCGGCACAGGATAAAAGCGTGGTCATCACCAGCCTGCAACCAGTATTGGTGCATGCGGACAGTTTTGCCCTGACCGCCGGCATTCAGAAATTGCGCGATATAGCCAAACTGGAACGTATCGCCGAGGTGGTGCCGGTCAGCTTCAGCCTGACCTTCAGCCCTGCGCAATAATCCGCAGAGCCGTTATAACCCTGCCGCCGCGAATCTGCGGTGGCATCAACCTTTGGCACGCTGCTTTGCCTGTTTCAGCAGCTGTTCGATATCGTTAACGGTATCATTCATGGCCGTCATCACCACGGTATTCAGTGCCGATTCAATCAATACCTCCAGACTGCCAAAGTGGTAATCGCCAATAGCATCCGCCAGCCCCTTATCGAGATCACTGCGGAAATTCTGCACGATCTTTTGTGCGTGTTTACGGTGCGGTCTGTCCTGCATATAGAGTCTCGGTTCATTAAAGGTTAGGCCCTAGCAGTCCATAGACTGAGTAGCAGGCTGAATGATCAGTGGGTCAGGCGTCAGATCTAAAGATGTGGATTTATTGGTGTAATCCAGCTGATTCAAAACATGGCGCATCGCATTCAGACGCGCGCGCTTTTTGTCATCCGAGCGCACCACCGTCCAGGGCGCATCCAGATGATTGGTGTAATAAAACATCGCCTCTTTGGCTTCGGTGTAGTCATCCCATTTATCCAGCGATGCCAGATCAATCGGGCTTAATTTCCACTGTTTTAACGGGTCTACCTGACGGCTCTGAAAGCGTTGTAACTGCTCCTGACGGCTGACAGAAAACCAGAATTTCACCACACGGATGCCGGAACGTACCAGCATCCGTTCCAGCTCCGGCACTTCGCGCATAAACTCCAGATATTCGCTGTTGCTGCAAAATCCCATCACCCGCTCCACACCAGCCCGGTTGTACCAGGAGCGGTCAAACATCACGATTTCGCCCGCCGCCGGTAAGTGCTGAACATAACGCTGAAAATACCATTGGGTGCGTTCGCTATCACTGGGCTTTTCCAGTGCCACAACGTGAGCGCCACGCGGATTCAGATGTTCCATAAAGCGTTTAATGGTTCCGCCTTTACCTGCGGCATCACGTCCCTCAAACAGCAGAACAATTTTCTGACCGGTTTCTTTGACCCAGCTCTGCATTTTTAACAGCTCAATCTGCAGACTCTGTTTTTCCTGTTCATAGCGTTCGCGGGTCATCCGCTCACCGTAGGGCAAATGCAGGGTTTTCCCCGGCTCGGCCTGTTCAGCTTTTTTATCCGCCGGAATGATCAAAGGAAATGAGTGAGAAGCGGAATCAGACATGACACCTCCAATAGAAGCAAAATAAGACTCTAGCCGAATCTGAGTGGCGGCTTTTGATGCTTGTCACTGTTCGGCACTGATAAAAGAATCGCGGCCATTGCGCTTGGCCTGATACAGGTAGCTGTCGAGATGATCAATGACCTGCCCCAATTCAAGGTTCTGATGGGGGCGCGGTGTAATGGAGACAAAGCTGCCGGAGGCCGTCATCGGTACCGGCTGCTGCAGGTCGTTATGCACATTCATTGCGTGGATTGCCTGCTGTACCCGTTCAACCACGGCACGCAGCTGATCCGGCTGACAACCGGGCAGCAGCAGCGCAAATTCTTCGCCACCAAGACGGCCGATATGATCGGTTGGACGCATCACGCTTTTCAGGGTGCGGCATAACGTTTTTAATACCCGGTCACCGGTGCCATGACCATGCACATCATTCACCCGTTTAAAATGGTCAAGGTCGAGCAGAACCATGGCAAACACATGATACTGTCGCTGCCCGCGCGACCATTCGCGCTGATAGGCACGTTCAAAACCGCGACGGTTTTCGGCTCCGGTCAAAGGATCAGTCAGTGCCAGTCGCGCCTGCTCTTCCGATTGCTTGACCATCATCAGACAGGCGGCAATAACCGCCGCCAGATGCTGCATAAAATCGGTGGCCATACCGCCCTGAAAACGCGTTGGATTCATTGAATACAAACGCAATTGCCCCAGATACACCTCGTTGCGCATTAACGGCAAAGCCAGACCACTTTGCCAGGGCGGAGGTGGCGCAATCGGGGCGGCATCAATAATGGGAACTCGACTCTGAAACTCGAGCTGATTGAGTAATACGCCCTGTTCCAGATCGAGGGATTGCAGCATCGCGGCTTTTAATTCGCCGTCAGGGTCGCAAACTTTGAGGGTGGCGGCGTCCAGATCAAACTGAGCGGGTAAGCCATCAAGCAAAAGGGTCAGAAAATCAAACCAGGTCTGGCAGGACAGCAACTGCAGCTCAAATGCCTGCAGGCGGCGCAACAGCGCTTCATTGCGCCGGGCGTTATCCAGTAATTCCTGTAAGTCCACTCTGTTACAGCTCCTTATCCGTCCAGAGCAGTATAGATGCTCCCTGCCATTTCGCGTTCCCGGCATGCCGGCGGAAGATAAAAACAGAAACATTTGCTAAACTGCCGCGCTTTCCATAACCAGTACCGCCATGAATCCATCGGTTTTGATCTTCGACTCCGGCGTCGGAGGACTCAGTATTCTCAGTGAAGTGCGGCAATTGTTACCGCATCTGTCGCTGTATTATCTGATGGATAACGAAGCATTCCCTTATGGTCTGAAATCGGATGATGAACTCATCCCCCGGGTACTTCAGGTGTGCACCCGGGCGGTACAGCAGTTACAGCCGGATCTGTTGATCATCGCCTGCAATACGGCCAGCACGCTGACCCTGCCGCAACTGCGTGAACAACTGGATATACCGGTCGTAGGCGTTGTCCCGGCCATTAAAGTGGCCGCAACCCTTGCAACAAACCAGGCGGCGCAGAGCAACTCCACAACCGGCTGCCATATTGGTCTGCTGGCCACCCCGGCGACCATTAACCGTACTTACACCGATAACCTGATCCGCGATTTTGCCGGGCATTGCAGCGTGCGTCGCTTTGGCAGCAAAGAACTGGTGCAATGGGCTGAGGACTGGATCAGTAAACAGCGTCCGGCGGAATCTCTGTTTGATCATCTGGATGATTGGCTGCAACATCCGGAGCCATTAAGCCATGTCGTCCTTGGCTGCACCCACTTTCCGTTACTGAAATCGCAGTTGCAGCAGCTATGGCCAGCCATTGAATGGGTTGATTCCGGTAACGCCATCGCCCGCCGGGTCGCGGATCTGCTGCCACAAGTGGCAGCACCAGCTCGGGAAGGCACGGCAACCGCCGTGGCCGACGGCGATTTGCAGTGCTTCTGGACGGATAACCACAAGCAACCTGCCGGTGCCATCCGCTATCTCAGCGCGCTGGGATCGCTGAGCCGCTGTGCGGTTTTGCCAGAAAAGTAAAACTTATACAAAAACCTGTTTGTATAAGTTTTAAAAAATTGAGTAAAATACTCGGGTATTTAAATTAACAACGGTATAGACATGTCAAATCTAGAATCCCTGTACCAACAGGTACTGTCGGAACTGGGCGAAAACGTTGAACGTGAAGGTCTGCTGGATACACCAAAGCGCGCAGCCAAAGCGATGCAATTTCTGACCAGCGGCTACACCACCGACCTGCATGAAGTGGTCAACAATGCGGTTTTCACCAGTGATAACGATGAAATGGTCGTGGTTCAGGGCATCGAGTTTTACTCCCTGTGCGAGCATCACGTGCTGCCCTTTATCGGCCGTTGTCACATTGGCTATCTGCCGGATGGCAAAGTACTGGGTCTGTCCAAATTTGCCCGCATCGTTGACATGTTCGGCCGCCGTCTGCAGATTCAGGAAAACATGACGAAGCAGATTGCTGAAGCCGTCCAGGAAGTCACTGGCTGCCGTGGTGTCGGTGTTATCGTTGAAGCACAGCACATGTGCATGATGATGCGCGGCGTGCAGAAACAAAATTCCATGATGCGCACATCGGTCATGAAAGGTGATTTCCGTTCTAACGCCGCCACACGCGACGAATTTATGCGCTTGATTGGCCTCTGATAATCCCGTTTACTCGGACAATTATCGGTTAAGGGGGCGTCATGCCAGAGCAAGCGTGGTGGATATGGCCGCTGCTGCTGTATACCTTCGGCATACTGGCAGCGGTTGATGCACTTTGGCAGGGGCGCACCGCGCAAGGCACCATTGCCTGGGTTCTCGGCCTGTTGCTGATGCCCGTCATTACCCTGCCACTCTATGCTTTCTTCGGCAGCAGGCGCTTTCATGGCTACCTGCGCGCCCGACGTCACGGCGACCACAGCCTCAGTTTTATTGCCGACCAGGTACAGAACGGACTGGAACCTTTTGCGCTTGATCCCGGTACGCTGACCCAGCCTCTCTACCCTCTCTTTCGCTTGCCGCAGATTG
The DNA here is from genome assembly GCF_025318105.1 of Thalassolituus pacificus. Lineage (NCBI taxonomy): Bacteria > Pseudomonadati > Pseudomonadota > Gammaproteobacteria > Oceanospirillales > Oceanospirillaceae > Thalassolituus > Thalassolituus pacificus. The sequence goes on along the minus strand of NZ_JAOANI010000019.1, from coordinate 4,751 downwards.
GTGGCAATCAATGCCGCCTGCTGACCGATGGTGAAAGCACCTATACCACGATGTTCCAGCGTATCGCGGCTGCGCAACGCTATGTTTGTGTGCAATTCTATATTTTGCGTGACGACGACACCGGCCAGAAGCTGGCCGATTTACTCTGTGAACGCGCCCGCGCCGGCGTTGCCACCTACCTGCTGTACGATGAAATCGGCAGTCGTGGTTTAGGCCGTCGCTTTCTGAAACCGCTGCGCGACGCCGGCGTTCGGGTATCGCGTTTTAATCCTCTGCAACTGCGTAACCGTACCCAGCTCAATTTCCGTAATCACCGTAAACTGGTGATTTGCGATGGCGAGTACACCTACGTCGGCGGCTACAACGTTGGCAATGAGTATCTTGGCAATCCACAGGACAACAGTGTCTGGCGCGATACTCATGTCGAAATTCACGGCCCGGCGACACTCAGTTTTCAATTGTCATTTACCGAAGACTGGCACTGGGCAACCCAATACCTGCCGAGCATCGAATGGCTCGGATGCCCCGCCCAGGGTGACAGTAATGTGATGTGCATCGCCTCCGGGCCTGCCGATGAAACCGAAAGCGCCAGTCTGTATTTTACGCATCTGATTCACAGTGCCAAAAAACGCTGCTGGTTGGTCAGCCCGTATTTTGTTCCCGATCAGAATCTGGTCAGCGCTCTTCAGCTGGCTGGCCTGCGCGGTATTGATATCCGCATTCTGGTGCCGGAAAAAAGTGACAGCTGGCTGGTACAACAAGCCATGCGTGGCTACATCGATTTACTGAGCCACTGCAATGTGCGCTTTTACACGTACAAAAAAGGATTTTTGCACCAGAAGGTTCTGCTGATTGATGATGAATGGTCGAGCATTGGCAGCGCCAATCTCGATAATCGCTCACTGCGGATTAATTTTGAAATCGGCGCTCTGATTCAAAGCCGCCATTTTGCCGCTGACGTTGAAGCCATGCTGCTGACCGATTTCAACCATTCAGAACCGACTACCATCAGCCAGCACTGGTGGCCTGTATTGCTGGCCAAGACAACCCGCCTGCTGGCACCTTTGCTTTAAGCCCGCAGCAAAGCCTGAGCATAATTTGATGAATTAATTATGACAGTCATTGCCGATACCAGCTCAGGGGCATAGAGTGAACGAATAACAATAAGAAACCAGAGGGATCGCCATGGTTAATCTGTTATTCCGTAAAGCACTCAAACACCCGTTCACATCGGTTCTGCAACCCATTCTGCTTACCAGCATGCTCGCCCTTGGCGCCACCAGCCACGCCCGCACCATCGAAGGATTTGAATTTCCGGAAATCCTGCCGCAATCCACCGATCACCCGGAACTGCAATTAAACGGTGCCTCTGTCCGCACCCTGTATTATCTGGTCGATACCTACGTTGGCCTGCTGTATGTTGAACAGCCCTCTGCAAATCCCGACCAACTCATCGAACAGGAAAGCTACAAACGCATCGTTTACCACATTCTGGTCAACCGCGTGAGCGGACGCCGTATCGCAACAGCCATGTACGATGCGCTGCAACTGAACATTTCAACCGACGAAGCAGCGGAAATGGATGAACGGCTGGATAAGCTGGTCAAAATGTTTGACGGAAAGCTGGTACGCGGTGATGCCGGCTATGTTGATTACGTGCCCGGTGTAGGTTCACGCGTGGTCATTAACGACGAAGTTAAAGGTATTTTGCCCGGCAAAGATCTGTATGACGCATTATTGAAAATATGGATCGGCGAGTATCCGGTGTCTCATCGCTTTAAAAATGAAATTCTGGGCCTGAACAAAGACGACCAACATGAGCACATTGCGGCAGAATGATTACGGCCCAGGCTGTGTTATTGCACGCCACCCTGCTTGCTTTTAGCCCAACCGATACAAAAAAAGCCACGCATGCGTGGCTTTTTTTACACCAGTTCGTTGATCAGAACTTCATACCAGCGCCGACCATAAATACCAGCGGATCGATTTCAACATCAAGTTCACCCAGTGCGGTATCAGCCTCACTGTCAATATCCATTTTCCACACAGCGACGTTCGCTAACAAATTATCGCCCAGATCATAATTCAGACCTGCAGAGTACGACAGACCCCAGCTTTTACCCAGATGATTAACCGCGCCATCCTCTTCGAAGAAGAACGTATGGTTCACACCCAGACCCACATAAGGCTGCAGCTTGGATGCTGGATCCATCAGATAATACTGAGCAGATACTGTTGGTGGCAGATGCTTGGTTGTTGCAACACGGTTGCCATTCAATTCAATACCATGCTTAAACGGAGTAGCCGCCAGCACTTCAACACCAATCTGAGGAGCCACCATATAGGTCAGAGTCAGACCCAGTTGAGTGTCATCTTTAACAGTCAGCCCATCAACACCACTGTCTTCCTTCGGATTCACATTAACGATACCCGCCTTAACAATAATATCGCCGGCTTCATAAGCCAGTGCTGGCATTGCCGAAACCGCGACTGCGCTTGCTAACAAAGTTTTCAACAGTTTCATTCTGTGTTCCTCATCTATGCTCAAAAGATGGACTCAGATTAACGGTTAATACCGGGTGCAGTTTGATGCAAATCAAGAAATAAAAATGCCCGTGTTTATACCCGGATATAAGTTGTGACAGGTCAACTTACGACGATATTAGCCGTTGTCCATTCCACTTCTGGCATGAGTATTTCATTGTCTTATCGGCATAAGCCCGCCAGAATGAATCACACCGGTCTAATATGAACCCATACAGAGCGGCAATAACCCGGTGTATACCCAAATCCGACAACTGACTGTGAAGCACTGATGTGAATACCCCAGCCAGCTACAAAAACTACGCATCCATTGGCCGACGGCTGTTATCGTACCTGCTGGCATTCAGCTTTGTGACCACGCTGGCTGCCTTTCTCTACATCCTGATGTCCGATTATCAACGCGGCATGAGCAGCTACGACAAAAACCTGCGCCAGATCCAGACCAGCTATCAGCAAAGCATCAGTTACAGCCTGTGGAACTTTGATGCGCGCCAGATTGAGTCACAACTGAACGGCATTCTTAACTTTCCGGGCGTGATGTATGTCTACATCGAAAACCGCGGCAACGTGCTGCACAGCGCCGGGGATGTGTACAGCCAATCCGATCAGAGCTACTCGTTCGCTCTCGACTACCAGAGTGCTGGTCAGCCCTACCATCTTGGCAACCTGCACCTGAACATTAATTACACCGGCCTTTACGACGAGCTCAAACACAAAACCGTCAACATCCTGCTGACACAGTTCGTCAAGACCTTTTCCGTCTCCATATTCGTCCTGTTTATTGTCCACCAGGTAATTACCCGACGTCTCAGCAAAATGGCCGAATGGGCCAGCCAGTTCAACCTGAGCAAACTGGATCACCCATTGGTACTGAACGATGCTCAACATCAGCGTGATGAACTGAGCATGGTCGCCGACGCCATTAACCGTATGCGCGAAACCCTGCAACAGGATGTTGACGAGCGCGAACGCTCACGTATGCAGCTGGAAAGCACCAAAGAACAACTCAGCATGGCAATTAACAACGCGGCCATTGGTTTTTGTCGTTATCTGCCGGATGACGATACGTTTGAATGCAACAATCACTTCGCCAACCAATTAGCCAGCACTGAGCTGGAGCTGGAAAGCATGAAACACCCGATGGACCGCCTGATGGATATGATCAGCGGCCCTCACGGAGTAGAGCAAAGAGAACGTATTAATAAACTGCTGCAGGGACGTATAGCCCGTATTCACGATGAGTTTTGCCTGTACAACTTCCGCAAGGAAGAATGTTATTTCGACATCACGCTGCAGATTATCCGCTACGATGAAAACCGCCCCCAGCAAATTTTAATCTGCGTTGTTGACCGCACCAAAGAGCAGATTGCCCGCCGCCACGCTCAGGAACTGACCATATCACTGGAAAATAAAGTGACCCAGCGCACTGAAGAACTGTACAACGAACAACTGCGCACCAAGGCCACCGTACAGAAACTGGAATACGAACTGGATCAGCTGAATACCAATGAACGCCAGCAACAACAGAAAAAAATCAACCACCTGCTGCTCAATCAACTGGAACACCTGGCCGAACACATACGCCAACCGGATATGATGCCGGGCATCCAGGTTTTTCTGCAGTATCTGCGCATCACCACCCATGATGAACGCACCAGCATCAACCTGACCCACTGCATTGAAGAATGGCTCAACCAAACGCCGGCTCTGCAGAACATCAAGGTGAATCCGCAATTACCTTTTTCATTGATTATTGAAGAAAACCCCCTTCTGATCCGATTCCTGCTTGACTACCTCATTCTGAAGGAACCGCTGCTGAGCCAGTGCTCCCAGCTCGACCTGCAACTGCGCCTGGTAAATAACATGGTAATGACGACCATTGATTTCCATCTCGACTCTCCGCTGAATCCCGCGATCAATGAAACGTTAAACGACGCGAAGAACGGCCGGCTAAGCCAGCCCGACAGTGAATTTTACGATTTATGTGATCATATTATTTCACTGCGTTTTGACGGTAAGCTGGAACGGCTGCTGACTGAGCCCGATACACTCCGGCTGGAGTTCAGTCTGGATATGGCGCGCCTGTAAGCAATGCCCTGTTTCACCGCAACCCTCAATAACAATGTCTAGTCCTGAAATACGTTGACACTTATTTCGCAAACGCCCGATGAACCTCATCGGGCGTTTTGTATTTAAGAGACAGGTGC
>NZ_JAOANI010000018.1:0-25796 GCF_025318105.1 Thalassolituus pacificus | reverse complement strand
GGGAATCGGTTACTGCTCACCGATGGAATACGAGCAAATAGCAGCATGAAAATGAACGTGTCCGTTTTATCGGGGCAAGATCACAGCTTTGCTTGAGCGCCTTGTTATGTTTGAGGCTCAGGTCAAAACCAGGCTTAGTATTTCACCGGTATCGTTTAGCTCATCCCAAACACAACTTACCTCAGTTTGGCTGTTGCAGCTTTTACATGAAACCTCGCCGGAAGCAGAATATTGAGTTGTGTGTTTGCCAGATGGCTGTGAGTCTTCAACTTCTAATTCAGAGAGACTAAACTCAATCTCTTCTCCACACTCATCATTGCTGCACGTTATCGTTGGCATATTTTTCTCCTTTAGTTTGACTTTCAAACATAACATTTTCTTAGTAGGCATGATCATTAACACACCTAAGCTCTTATTCAGATTTCCAGCCTAACTAATGGCCGGTGTTGTAGTAAATAACGCTGTTTTCCTATCTTTTCTGATGATTTTTACTTTAGTAATAATTCACATTTAAGTTCTTTGTATAGGTACTTGTAACCACTGATTTGGTTTTCTTTATTGTAATCGTCTATTGTTATGAATCTACCATGGTGAAAATTTTTAACTGAATCGTATGCCAGCTCATATTCCAATAGTTCATGCGATGGATATTCTGATTTCATTGATAGCTCTACTACAGCATTTATATAAAATTTATTGGAGTTTGGTATTTTCAATCTCTTTGATGTTAGTTCGCACATGGCGGCAGTGTTTAATTGCTCAGATAGTTTTGCATAATTGTATGTTTCGTGGAAAAAACTTCCAGTTTCTTTTTCTGTTTGAGCGGTTGCATTTAGTGATACAGATGTAATGATTAAAAGTATTATTTCTTTCACTAGAAAATCTCCATTTTGGGTGAATGTTAATTCTTGGTTAGGTATTGATCTTGTAAATTTATATTTCTCGTTGCTTCAGTCGTTGATTTAGAATGTTAGACTGACTATTCCCGATTATGCTGCCGCCCGTCCTTATAAGCGCGGGTCAGGAATCGCGTGGTTTTATCATTCGGGATTGTAAGCGGGGAGGGCGTGTGTCCGGACGGTTTGTTCGTACGATATGGCGGCATCCCTGCTGTGGTTCGAGAGTACTGAAATTCGGGGTTGGGTTCAATCTGTTGATAAATTTGGTTACAAGTGGCAAATGGCGACAGGTGTTGCCTTGGCTCTTCCTGATAATGAAAGCGGTGGTCTGGTGGGCGGTGCCCACCCTACCTTTCTGGCTCAGGATCGACGAGGCGAACGGTAATCGCGGCTGAAAGCCGCTCCCACAATGGAAGCCGCTCCCACAATGGAAGCCGCTCCGACAATGGAAAGCCGCTCCGACAATGGAAAGCCGCTCCGACAATGGAAAGCCGCTTCCACAACAGAAAGCTGTTTTTGCAGTCTCGCGGGCATGGCCCGCTCCTACCGTTCGGTGTTTGTTTTAGATACGGTTTTGCGTCTGAGTTGTTGCGTCAGCAGTTCGCGCCTGCCAGGCCGTATCGGTAAGGCTGCCCATCACCCCGGTAAACCATCCAGTTTGGTCACACTCTCTAAATCGTGATCCCAGTCGGCCTTACTGGCCATAAATAAATGCGCATTGGGGCGCATGCTCAGGCTGTTATCCAGACTGCCGGCGGGTACGACCAGTAACTGGCCGTCCATCTGCCGGGTGGGCAGGGCGGAGCCACATTCGCGGCAAAAGCTTTTGCAATGGCGGCTGTTGGGCAGGTTAAAGACTTTTACCTGTTCTGCGCCGCGATCCCAGTTCAGGGTGACACTGGTGGAAAACAGGTTGGCGGCATGGGCCGAGCCGGTGTCTTTCTGGCAGTGCTGGCAATGGCACAGGAAGAAGCTCTGGAAGTCGCCGGTTACGGTAAATTGCACGGCGCCGCACAGGCAGGAGCCTTTATACGATGTGGTCATGGTTATCCTCCTTACCAGGGCCTGTCGACACTAATTAAACAGACCTGTTATCGGCTAAAAATTTCTCAGGCAAGGCGCTGAGAGTGTGGCCTAACGGGTTAAGCGAACGAACAGCAACGCAGGATGAGGGATTTTTAGCCATAACCCTTCGGGCTGAGGCCAGTTTTCCTCATTAACGTCGTCGTTCGTCATTCATTTAGCCCGCTACCCATCTGCCCGGAGCAGATGGGCGCGAAGCCCGCAGGGTCAGGAACATGGATGCTCCTGACAATATCACTCCTCTCTCCTTGTTCTGAGAAAAACTGGCTATCAGCAGGCCGGATTTACTTAGTGTCGACAGACCCTAACTGCTGACCAGACTATCAGAATCCCTGGTGTTGGTAAGCCTTGTAGTCGGATGCGTTTGGAGGATTGGCGGCAACGTCGGCGCTGGTTTCGGCCAGGCTGTTGAAAAAGTCCTGCAGGCTGCGCTGGCGTTTTACCTTCTCAAACACGGCGCGGATTTCCAGTGATTGCAGTGAGAAATAATGCAGCCACTGTTTTAAGCGGTCGGTCTGGGCTTTTTCCGGCAGGTGTGCGAGGCAGGGAATTAATGCCTGCATCATCTCCAGATGTTGCTGCCAGTGGTGGGCGTTGTGACTGAGTAAGCCATGGTCGGCTTTAATCTGCAGCGCTAAATCGGGCACGGCGACCAAGCCACGGCCAATCATAATCAGGTCGGAGTGGCTTTCGGCCATGCACTGGCGCGCTTGCTGTGGCGTCCAGATTTCTCCGTTGGCAATCACCGGGATATCGGTTGTTTCTTTTATTCGTGCAATCCAGTCCCAGTAGGCCGGTGGTTTGTAGCCTTCGGTTTTGGTGCGGGCGTGAACGGTCAGCCACTGTATGCCGCCTGAGGCCAGCGCACGGGCGTTGTCCAGCGCCAGTTCTTTATCGGCAAAACCGAGGCGCATTTTCGCGCTGACCGGAATATGCGCGGGCACGGCCGCACGTACGGCGCTGGTAATGCGCGCGAGTAAATCCGGGTATTGCAGCAGTACGGCGCCGCCCTGGCTTTTATTCACGGTTTTGGCCGGGCAGCCAAAATTCAGGTCGATGGCGGGGGCGCCCAGCATGGCGGCTTTGCGCGCATTGGCGGCCATTAATTCCGGGTCGGAGCCTAATAACTGCACATGCACCGGTGTGCCGGCGGGGGTTTTGCCGCCGTTGAGTAATTCCGGGCAATAGCGGCGGAATACCTTGGCCGGGTAAACCTGTTGGGTTACGCGGATAAACTCGGTCACGCAGTGGTCAATGCCGCCGACGCGGGTTAACAGGTCGCGCAGGTGATGATCCATCAGCCCTTCCATGGGGGCGAGGGCAATATAAGGACGGTCTGCGTGGGTGCTGAAAGGCAGTTGGCCTGTGAACATGGCGATGGGTCTTGATGATCGGGCGGGCAGTATAACGATGGCGCTGTATCAGCTCCAGTAAACCCCGGCGATGGGCAGGTTGTTTTCCTGACCGTATGGTCAGCTCAGGCCGCATGATGTCTGGCGTCGATGGACTCATGGCCTGCTTGTAACCAGGTGCGAGTCAAGCCGCAGTGCAGCAGCCATGACACGGCTCAAGGTTGGCGGTGATCCGGTTGCGCTGGTATGACCTTTTCAGTAATCTACGTCGGTTTTGCCGCCCAGCCCGGATGGTGATTTTTTAGCCGTGTGGCGGGTGGGGAGCACAGAACCAATCATTCAAAGGAGCCCCTGATGTCAGAGCCTAGTCTCGTATCACAGGGTTTGGAGCTGATGATTTTCGGTATGGGCGTGGTATTCGTTTTTCTGACGATGCTGGTGTTCGTAACTGGATTCATGTCCAAGCTGGTAAATAAACTCGCGCCTGAACAGGAAGTTGTCGCCGCCCCCGTGCGTGCCGCCAAGCCTCAGGGTGTGGACCCGCAATTGCTGAAAGTACTGTCAGCAGCGGTAAAAGAGCATCGCGCGCGCCAAAAGTAGCGAGCGATATAATAACAACCCAAACGTTTACAACGTTAATGGAAGAAAAGGCCATCACCCATGTCCGATTCTAAGAAAGCTTTAGGAATTACCGACGTCGTTCTGCGCGACGCCCATCAGTCCATTCTGGCTACCCGCATGCGCATTGATGACATGCTGCCAATCGCTGCAAAACTCGATCAGGTTGGTTACTGGTCTCTCGAATCCTGGGGCGGCGCTACGTTCGACTCCTGCATTCGTTTCCTCGGTGAAGACCCGTGGGACCGTATCCGCGAATTCAAAAAAGCCATGCCGAACACCAAGCATCAGATGTTGCTGCGTGGTCAGAATCTGCTGGGTTACCGTCATTACGCCGATGACGTGGTTGAAAAGTTCGTTGAACGCGCCGCCACTAACGGTGTAGACGTATTCCGCGTATTTGACGCGATGAACGATCCGCGCAACCTGCAAACGGCATTAAAAGCCGTTAAACAACAGGGCAAACACGCGCAGGCGACACTGTCTTACACCACCAGTCCGGTTCACACGCTGGACGCCTGGGTAAGCCTGGCCAAGCAGATCGAAGATATGGGTGCCGACTCTATCGCCATTAAAGATATGGCCGGTGTGCTGACTCCTTATGCGGCTTTTGAACTGGTTTCCCGCTTAAAAGCGCAAACCGACCTCGAAGTTCAGCTGCACGCTCACGCGACCGCTGGTCTGTCGGATATGACCATTCTGAAAGCCGTTGAAGCCGGTATTGACCGTGTGGATACCGCTATTTCTTCTATGTCCATGACTTACGGCCACACCGCCACTGAGTCTGTTGTGGCTGCACTGGCAGGCACCGAGCGTGATACCGGTCTGGATCTGCTGCTGCTGGAAGAAATTGCTGCTTACTTCCGTAACGTGCGTAAGAAATATTCCAAATTTGAAGGCGCTCTGAAAGGCACCGACAGCCGCATTCTGGTGGCTCAGGTTCCGGGTGGCATGCTGACCAATATGGAAAACCAGCTGCGCGAACAGGGCGCTGCTGACAAGTTTGATGAAGTTCTGAAAGAGATTCCGCGTGTGCGTGAAGATCTGGGCTTTATCCCGCTGGTAACTCCTACTTCTCAGATCGTGGGTACCCAGGCGGTACTGAACGTACTGAGCGGTGAGCGTTACAAGTCTATCTCGAAAGAAACCCAGGGCATCCTGAAAGGCGAATACGGTGCAGCCCCTGCGCCGATGAACGCTGAACTGCAGGCCCGTGTTCTGAATGGCGCTGAAGTGATTACCTGTCGTCCGGCCGATCTGCTCGACAACGAGATGGATACCGTGATTGCCGACGTTGAAAAGCTGGCCGCCGAAAAAGGCTTCAAGCTGGCTGAAAACGTGATCGACGATGCTCTGACCTTCGCTATGTTCCCGCAGGTTGCGCCTAAGTTCCTGGCGAATCGTGGCAACCCGGATGCCTTTGAACCGGCTCCGAAAGGCGACGCTGAAGACACCTTCACCATCACCGTCGATGGCAACGAATACGTGGTTAAAGTCGATGACGGCGGTGATGTCACTCAGCTGGCAGCCGTTAACGGCGCACCAACTTCACTGGGTGGTGCTGCAGCAGCTGCTGGTGCTGCTCCGGTTGCAGCCGGTGGCGGTGATCCGGTGGGTTCGCCACTGGCAGGTAACATTTTCAAAGTGATGGTTCAGCCTGGTGATCAGGTTGCTGAAGGTGATCTGGTGATCATCCTCGAAGCCATGAAAATGGAAACTGAAATCCGTGCACCGAAAGCAGGCACCATTGGCAGCGTAAGCGCTAAAGAAGGCAGCGCTGTCAAAGTGGGCGACACTCTGTACACAATCGGGTAAGGAGCTGTCATGCATAGTCTGATTAACCTGTGGCACGATACAGGGCTTTACCATATCGAGCTGGGCCAGGTCATTATGATGCTGGTTGGCTTTGTTATGTTATTCCTGGCCATTAAGAAAGGCTTCGAGCCTTTACTGCTGCTGCCGATTGCCGTTGGTACGTTGATGGTAAACATTCCGGGTGCGGGTATGGGCTGGTCTGCAGCTGAAGCCGCTATCCGTGGCGGTGATGCAGCGCTGCTGGCGCAATTCCGTGAGCTGTTTGGCCTGGCGGCAAACGCCGATATCGGCGCGATGCTGGAGGCTTATCATCACGCGGGTGTGGCCGAATACCATAAAGCGCTGAGCATGGGCGCAGCCGCCGGTTTTGAAAACGGCATGCTGTACACCTTCTATAAGGTCACTATTGCCAGTGGTGTTGCACCGCTGCTGATCTTTATGGGTGTGGGCGCGATGACCGACTTCGGTCCGCTGTTGGCCAACCCGAAAACCCTGCTGCTCGGCGCTGCCGCACAGTTTGGTATTTTCGGTACACTGTTTGGCGCTGTCTGGCTGACCGATATGGGTCTGATGGATTTCACCATGCAACAGGCGGCGGCGATTGGCATCATCGGTGGTGCGGACGGTCCGACTTCCATCTTTATTGCTTCTAAGCTGGCTCCTGAGCTGCTGGGTGCAATTGCGGTTGCTGCGTACTCCTACATGGCACTGGTGCCACTGATTCAGCCGCCGATCATGCGCTTACTGACTTCTGAAAGTGAACGCAAAATTCAGATGAGCCAGCTGCGTACTGTGAGCAAAGCCGAGAAGATTATCTTCCCGATTGCGGTACTGGTTCTGGTTGCACTGCTGCTGCCTTCTGCGGCACCGCTGCTGGGTATGTTCTGCTTCGGTAACCTGATGAAAGAATCCGGTGTGGTTGAGCGTCTGAGCGATACGTCGCAAAATGCGCTGATCAACATTGTGACCATTTTCCTCGGTCTGTCTGTTGGCTACAAAATGAGCGCCGACGCCTTCCTGAATGGCAGCACGCTGGCCATTATTGCGCTGGGTCTCGTGGCTTTCTGTGTGGGTACTGCGGCGGGTGTTCTGATGGCAAAACTGATGAACAAGCTGAGCAAAGAACCGATCAACCCGCTGATTGGCTCTGCCGGTGTATCGGCTGTGCCAATGGCGGCCCGTGTATCCAATAAAGTGGGTCTGGAATCTAACCCGCAGAACTTCCTGCTGATGCACGCTATGGGCCCTAACGTGGCTGGTGTTATTGGTTCGGCGGTGGCTGCCGGGGTGATGATTTCCTTCTTCGGTTAAGTGCTGTTGCGGGCTTGCCCGCACATCACCGCCCATAAAAAACGGCGTCTGTGGTAACACAGACGCCGTTTTTTTATGTGTCTGCTATGTGTCTTTTATATTTCGTATTTATGAATAATATGCAGATGTATAAGCTATTTTCGTCTCAGGCCATTGCCTGATATGTAAAGACATCGTATTTTCCCTGCCGCCCGTGCAAAGCGGGTCACTGGAGTTTTTATTATTAAGGATAAACACATGTCTTATGTTCGTTATGCTGCTGTTCCTCTGATGTTGCTGGCTTGTCAGGCGGGTGCGACTGAAGCAGGTTATTTTGCCGGTATTGGCTTATCGACTGGCATCTCCGGTAAGGCTGAAGCAGAACTGGATAACGCTGACGTGACGCTGTCAGAAGATATCGATGTCGGTGCGGTTAATCTGTTTGTCGGTCATCGTACAGCACGCAATAACCGTTTTATTTTCTCTTATGACAGCATCAGTTTTGATCTGGATAAAAGTGATACCTCTGAAGATGCTACCGGTTTCCGTTTCGATTGGCAGTTTGTATACGGTGAAGAGCAGGTTCAGCCATATTGGGGACTGGGTTTCGGTTTTTATAACCTGCAGGATGCAACCATCCTGAATGGTACCAATCTGGAAGGCGATGATATGTCGGGTATTTCGTTCCAGATGGCCGCAGGTGCAAAAATCAATATTGCTGATAACGTTGAGTTGGATGTTTCTCTGCAGCGTCAGGCTATTGGTTGGCAGGAAATTGAAATCCGCGGATTTGCCGCGACTGAAACCATTCAGATGAGTTATGCCTATAATTTACTGAGTGCAGGGGTTGCCTTTAAATTCTGATGATTTAAAGCCATTGCCAATAAAAAACGGCGTCTGTGGTAACACAGACGCCGTTTTTTATGTCTTGCTGTCCGTTGTTGACAGAGGCTGAAACTACTTCAGCTTCAGGGTTGTCAGCGTATGTTCACGGATGCTGTTCAGCAGGTCGGCGTTGGTTTTAAGGTCTTCGCCATAGGATGGAATAATCTCTTTCAGACGCGCTTTCCATTCACTCTGCATTTTGTCTTTAAAGCAACGTTCCAGCACTTCGATCATCGCCTGTACCGATACTGATGCCCCCGGAGAAGCACCGAGCAGTGCGGCTAAGCTGCCGTCTTTGGCGGCGACCAGTTCGGTGCCGAATTCCAGCTTGCCACGGCCTTCGGCATCCTTCTTGATGACCTGTACCCGCTGTCCGGCTTCGGCCAGGGTCCAGTCTTCGTCTTTGCAGTTCGGAAAGTAGCCACGCAGGGTTGCTACGCGGTCTTCGTGCGACTGCATCACTTCGCTGATCAGGTACTTGGTCAGGTCCATGTTGTTAATGCCAACCGACATCATCGGCAACAGGTTGCTGATGCTGACCGATTTCAGCAGATCGAGCTTGGAGCCTGCTTTCAGGAACTTAGTGGTAAAACCGGCATAAGGTCCGAACAGCAGTGCCGGTTCGCCGTTAATAATACGGGTGTCGAGGTGCGGCACAGACATCGGGGGCGCACCGATAGCGGCTTTGCCATAGACCTTGGCGTGATGCTGGCTGACGATGGCCGGGTCTTTACACACCAGCCACTGGCCGGAAACCGGGAAGCCGCCGTAGCCATTGGCTTCGTCGATATCTGAGGCCTGTAACAGCGGCAATGCACCACCGCCGGCGCCGAGGAAGACGAATTTGGCATTGATGGTGGACGACTTGCCACTCTTGCGGTCATCGGCGCGCACAAACCAGCTGCCGTCCTGGGCGTGTTCAAAGTCGTCGACTTCGTGATTCAGCAGCAGGGTAAAGCTTTCTTTTTCCTGCAGGCGTTTCACCAGATTACGGGTCAGCGAGCCAAAGTCGACGTCGGCACCGTGCGTAACGCGGGTCGCGGCGACTTTTTCGGCGGGGTCGCGTCCTTCCATCACCAGCGGCATCCATTCGCGCAGTACCGCCGGGTCTTCGCTGTATTCCATCTCTTTGAACAGATGGTGAGCGCTCATTTTTTTATGGCGCTGACGCAGAAAGGCAACGTTGTCTTCACCCCAGACGAAGCTCATGTGCGGCGTCGGGTTGATAAACTGGGTAGGGGCCGGGAGAACACCGTTTTCGACCATGTGCGCCCACAGCTGCAGCGACACTTCGAAATTGGCGTTGATGGCCAGAGCACGGTCAATGGCGACATTGCCCTGTTCATCTTCGGCGGTGTAATTGAGTTCGCAGTAGCCTGCGTGTCCGGTACCGGCGTTGTTCCAGCCGTCGGTACTTTCGTGAGCCACATGGTCCAGACGTTCAACCATTGTGATTTTGAGTGTCGGGTCCAGCTTGGTAAGCAGGGTTCCCAGTGTTGCACTCATGACCCCGCCTCCGACGAGGAGCACATCGACCTTTTGTATAGTCATGGATTTCGCCTTTAAATCAGAAAATCAAAATCTGCAGTGCATGCCAGGTACTGGCTTCCCCGTGGGCTTATGGCCCTGATCTCTGCCGGGACGGGTAATCCGTGGCAGCGGGGACGTGGTAAATCGACGCTTTATACACAGCCGGTCTGCGGCTTACAACCGCTAATGAGACCGCTACTACTAATGTATATTCCAGTCGCTGAGACACGAATATTCAAGGGTAGTGCCGTTTTTCGCTACTGACTTTCCATTGCTGGAGTGTCTTGGCGGTGGGCGTGACCGTACACAAAAATTCTTACCATTCCGGCCATAAACCACGATGGCTGCCGCCGTTGGGTAACCGCAGACGGAATGAAACAGGATGGTGAGCAACAAGGGACGGCTGTGAAGGTGCCAGCTTCCGCTGACTGGCTGCAACAGGCCCGCAGCCTCAGGCCGGGGGCGATTGAGCATTTCAGGTCAGTATCCGGAAGACCATCGGTCTTACCACAAACACAGCGACGTTTAAGGCCGCGAAAAATACCGGAAAAGGCCTATATGGTCAAACCATTGACCCTGCAACAGGTTGTTCTCTTGTCGCAGAGCAAGCAGGTTCCGGATCAGGCAGGTATTTACGCTGCAGCAACTACACTGAGAGAACATACAACGGTGCGGAGTTCACTATGCTGCGGATAGCGATTAACGGGTTTGGCCGGATTGGCCGCAATGTGTTACGGGCGCTGTATCAATCGGGTTACCGTGACGATATTCAGGTGGTGGCAATTAACGACCTGGGCGATGCCGAAACCTGCGCTCACCTGCTGGAGTTTGATTCGGTGCACGGTCATTTTGATGCGGATATCCGCCTCGAAGACGGACTGCTGGCGCTGGGCGACGATGCCATTATTCTGCTGAGCGAAGCCGAACCCCTGCGCCTGCCCTGGGGCGAGCTGGATATCGACATTGTGCTGGAATGCTCGGGGCGCATGACCAGTTCGATCAAAGCCATGGGGCATCTTGATGCCGGTGCCGGCAAAGTGCTGATTTCAGCACCGGCTGAAGACGTCGATGCCACGGTGGTGTTCGGTGTTAACGAAAATGTACTGCAAGCCACTGACCGCATTGTCTCCAATGCTTCCTGCACCACCAACTGTCTGGCGCCGGTGGCGCGGGTGCTGCACGAACAGTTCGGTATTGAAGAAGGCAGCATGACCACCATTCACGCTTACACCAATGATCAGCATCTGCTCGATCTGGGCCATGACGATCTGTACCGCGCCCGCGCGGCGGCATTGTCGATGATCCCGACCCGCACCGGCGCGGCCAAAGCCATTGGCCTGGTGCTGCCGGGACTGGATGGCAAAATTGCCGGTATGGCGGTGCGGGTGCCGACCGCCAATGTCTCGCTGGTGGACCTGGTGCTGCGCGTACACGACACGCCATCGCGCGACGACGTTAACGCGGTAATGCGCGCCGCAGCGGCGGCCAGCCCGGTACTGGATTACAACGACCGTGCGCTGGTGTCGGTCGATTTTAACGGCAATCCGGCATCGGCCATCTTCGACGCCAACCACACCCATGCGCAGGGCCATCTGCTGCATGTGATGGCCTGGTATGACAACGAATGGGGCTTTGCGCACCGGATGCTGGATACGGCACTGGCCATGAGTCGCGCCTGAGTCCGCAGATACATCAGCGCGGCGGGCTCTGATCAGACAGACCCGCCGCAACCTCTCCTCTGGTAAAACTCCGGCGCATAACAGAGCCGCGTAAAGTTGACCCGCCGCAATCCATTCTGTGTTCAGAACCTGCACACTGACCTGCCCGGTTTCAGGATGAATCTATGACCCCTTGCGCTGGCACATCGCCGACTGTTGCTGTTGATAACGCCCTGCCAGCTACGCCTGCCTGTCAGTGCAGCGTGGCCGATATTCGTGCCCGCTTGCAGGCCCCGACGGATGGACTGAGCAGTGCCGAGGCCGCGACCCGCCTGCAACAGCAGGGCAGCAACAGTCTGCCTCAGGCGCGCGGCCGTTCTTTGTGGCGACGGTTATGGGCGCAGATCAGCAATCTGCTGATTCTGGTGTTGCTGTCGGCGGTGGTGATTACTGCGTTGCTCGGCCATACCCTCGACAGTCTGGTGATTCTGGCGGTGGTGATTTCCCAGGCGCTGATCGGGTTGGTGCAGGAAGGTCGTGCAGAGCAGGCGTTGTCGGCCATCCGCCATATGCTGGCCCCTACTGCCAGCGTCATCCGCGACGGTCACAGCCAGCGTATTGCCGCCGCTGAACTGGTGGCCGGCGATACCGTATTACTGGAACCCGGCGATCGGGTACCGGCGGATATCCGTCTGGAACGCTGCCACAGCCTGAGCCTGGATGAGGCCATTCTGACCGGCGAATCACTGGCGGTGGAAAAACAGCCAGAGGCATTAACCAGTACCAATGCGCTGGGCGATCAGAGCAATATGGCGTTTTCGGGTACGCTGGTGGTGCGCGGCACCGGTCGTGGCGTGGTCGTGGCGACCGGCAGTCGCTCGGAAATCGGCCGCATTTCCGGTTTGTTGCAGCAAACCACCGGCTTACAAACCCCGTTACTGGCGCAGATGGATCGTTTTGCCCGGCTGATGGCGACCCTAGTGGTGGTCAGCGGCTTACTGATTTTGCTGCTGGGTTACTGGCTCAGCGATCTGCCTTTTGCGGACTTATTTATTGCCGTGGTGGGCTTAACCGTGGCCGGTATTCCGGAAGGGTTGCCCGCCATTCTGTCCATTACCCTGGCTGTGGGAGTGCGCAGCATGGCGCGGCGGCAGGCGGTGGTAAGGCGTATGCCTGCCATCGAAACCATTGGTGCAGTGTCGGTGATCTGCTCCGATAAAACCGGCACGCTGACCCGCAACGAAATGATGGTGTCGGCGCTGGCCTGTGGCGCACATTACCGTCAGGTTCGTGGCGATGGTTATGCACTGGATGGCGGCCTGAATGAGCCGCTGGCCGAGACGCTGCAAACACCGCTGATGCTGGCCGCCGCACTGTGTAACGATGCCAGCCTGCAGGCAGATAACGGCACGGTGAAAATTCACGGTGACCCGATGGAAGCGGCGTTGCAGGTGCTGGTGCATCGGCTGGATGGTGATCCGGTTCGTCTGGCACAGCATTGGCCGCGCACCGATGAAATTCCCTTTGATGCCGAATACCGCCTGATGGCAACGCTGAATCACGATCATCAGGGGCGGCATCAGCTATGGGTCAAAGGTGCGCCGGAAGCGGTGTTGCAGCGTTGCAGAAGTCAGCTGGATGAGACAGAGGGCAGCGTTACCCTGGCACAGGATTATTGGTCAGACATGATTGAACGGCTGGCCAGCGACGGTCAGCGCGTGCTGGCGTTAGCCTGCAAGGAACACAGCGGCAGCGAGCTGGAAATGACTGATCTGAACGATCTGCAACTGATCGGTCTGGTCGGGCTGATGGACCCGCCGCGCAGCGAAGCCATTGCCGCAGTGGCGGAATGCCATGCCGCCGGTATCGAGGTGAAGATGATCACCGGTGATCACGGCCTGACGGCCAGTGCCATTGCCGCCCGGCTGGGGCTGCATAACAGCGCTGAAGTGCTTACCGGCAAGCAGCTGGACGAGCTGGATGATCAGGCCCTGCAGGATTGTGTCGGGCGGGTGAACGTGTATGCCCGCACCAGCCCCGAGCATAAGCTGCGACTGGTGCAGGCGTTGCAAAGCTGTGGTGATGGTCGTAACGGTGATGGTCTTAGCGGTAAGCGCCAGGGCGGTGCTGTGGTGGCGATGACCGGTGATGGTGTGAACGATGCCCCGGCGCTGAAAGCCGCCGATGTCGGTATTGCTATGGGGCATAAGGGGTCGCAGGCCGCGCGTGAAGCCTCGGCGGTGGTGTTGCTGGATGACAACTTCGCCAGTCTGGTGGCCGCGGTTAAGGAAGGACGTACGGTTTATCAGAACCTGAAAAAAGGCATCGCCTTTATGCTGCCGATTAACGGCGGTGAATCCATCAGTCTGATGGTGGCGTTACTGTGGGGCCATACGCTGCCGATCTCAGCGTTGCAGATTTTATGGGTGAATATGATCAGCTCGGTGATTCTGGCCATGACCCTGGCCTTTGAACCGGCGCTGCCGGGGATGATGCAACAACCGCCCAGAGCCCGTAATGAAGCGCTGCTCAGCCGGCCGTTGGCGTGGAAAGTTCTGCAGGTATCGCTGTTGTTTCTGGTTGGGATTTTCGCCGCCTGGCATTGGGGTATGGCGCACTCCGGCAGCGAAGCCTTTGCCAGTACAGTGGCCGTTAATGCACTGGTCGCGATGGAGCTGTTCTATTTGTTTACCGTGCGTTATCCGCCCGGACAAGCCATCAGCTGGCAGGGGTTTAAAGGTACGCCGGTGATCTGGGTGGCTATTGCGGCGCTGATTCTGATGCAGTCTTTATTTAACTGGCTGCCACTGTTTCAGCGCACGTTTAACAGCATGGCTCCGGATTTACCGGCGCTGATGGTGGCGACTGGCTGTGGTGTGGCGGTGTTGCTGATATTGCAGCTGGAAGGTTGGATCAGGGGGCGCTGGTGTAACAACCACGGCGATTAAACGCTTTGCTTCTTCAGCGCCGAGCTCATGCCTGTGGGTAATGTATCACTGCTGCTCTGGTCGCGGTTGTTGCAGGAATGAGTGGCTGATGTGAGCGCTTGCTATCAATGACCCGCAGGCTTTTCCGCAACATCGCGTTGGCTGGCTTTTAACTGGCGGGAAGCATTCAGCATAAAGTTGAGGGCACCCCGGCCGGTCATGCTGAAGGGGTCAAAATCGGTGCCGTTGGTGTATTTGAGCACCATACTTTGAGTGACCTGGCTGTCGGGCAGATAACACATATTCCAGTGCTCCATTTCCCGCTCGTCAATTTCTTCGAAGGCCAGAATCTGCACATCACGGTGGCGTTTGTCTTTGACAATTTCGCTGTACAGAGCTGAGACATCATCCCGTTGGCCTTCAATGCACTGCAGAAAATACTTGCGGTTAAAGTAGAGCATGCCGGTCAGGTTCTTGGCTTTATTAAAGCGCTGGGCGCTTTCCAGCAGCTTGCCCAGCTCCAGATCGTTCCAGAATTCGGTTTTATGGCTGGCATAAATCAGACGGACGAGGTTCATGGCGCGGCTCCGCAGGTTGATCTGCTAACCATAGAACGCTCTTCTCTACCCGCAAGTGAGTGTCAGTTCTGCAACCTTGGTTTTTATTCATGCCATAATGCGCCCTTTCAATAAACCGTCGTTTTCTTATGTTCAGTCGTTATTTTTTCTCATGTTATGTTCGGTTACCGGCTCTTGTGTGTTTGTGTGCCCTTTCTTTGTTGGGGCTGGTGGGCTGCGATCGTGATACTCCGGCGGCGCAAACGCCGCAGGTAAAAGCGGAGACGGACACGCGCCTCGGGTTTTCGGCGTTGCCGCCCATTCCGCATCTGCATGAGCGGGCGTTGGTCGAGGGCCAGTTAACACTGGCAGGCACCGCCGTCGATTGGTCTGGCTTCCGCGTGCAGTGGGTGTTTGATGATCAACCACTGGGCGACGTTGTAGCAGCGGCGGCCGATGGCCGCTTCCGTCTGCCACGGCCGTTACAGGATGCTCCCTCCGGCTTGTGGGCTGAGGCCTGGGCCGGAGCATATCGGTTGCGCGGTAAGCCGGATGAGTTGGGTCGTCTGCAACTCGATGCTTTAAGTACTGCCCGTGCCGCACTCAGTAATGGCAGCCGTGCCGAACCGGCGAATCCACAGCTGGAACCGTTGCATAATATTCTGCATGCCGTGTTGCGTGAGGGTTTGGGTGAAGGTATGCGTGACGACGCGCAAACAGCCGCCGGTTATACCGCTGCGCCGTTGTTGGCGCATTACCAAAGCAGCTGGCAACTGGCACAGGTGCTGGCGCGCAGTCCGGTACACCGCATTGCTTTTCAGCTGCGCCATCAACAGGTATTAGCGGACAGTTTTGCTCTGCTGCATCAGCAGCCGGATTTCAGCCACGGTGATTTATCCGAACAGCAACGCATGGTGCGCCTTGATCGCTGGGGAACGCCACTGCGCTGGCAACATCGTCCGTATCAGGAGCAAGCCTGGGGCTGTGTCGATTACCTGCAATTAGGGCAACGCTGGCTGGTCAGTGAAGAATCGGCCACACCGCTGGCGCTGAATACACTGCAACAACGTTTGGGGGAATTATCGCAACAGCATTTTTGTGGCCAGGATCAGTGGCGTTTGCCCACTGCAACAGAGTTACACAGCCTGATTAACAGCGATAACGGTGACTGGGCATTTCCGCTCAGCCTGCCGTTTGCCGGCAGCAATATTTACTGGGTTCAGGATGAACAGGGGCAGGCACAGATTTTTGATCTGCAGCGCAATACGATTATCCGTAATGGCAAACAGGCGCACTGGCTGCCGCTGGTGGTAAGAGGTGAGGAGTATTCCATGCGCTCACAGAACCGGCGCTCGGTCAGCAGTAACCGCTCGGATCTGTTGATAGATTTTTCTTTACTGCAGGCGTTGTATGGGGTTGCATTTCCCGGTGCAGATAACGATCAATCTGCGTCTGACAAGGGGTTGCAGCAACTGCCGGATATGGATGAATTATGGATGCAGGCACCCTGTTCAGAGTGTCACTCTGATCCGCAAACCGAAGCGCAAACCCAACTTCAAACTAAGCCTTAATCGCGACGCATAAACCGGCGTTAAAATCCGCTGTCAGTAACATCAGAGTGCACAGGTCAGATAGGTAGCTTCGCCATAAACGCTGATTCTGGCCTGTAACTCAGAGTCCTGCGACAGCGGATGGCGATGATGAAAACCATAACGCTGCCAGAACGGCACCGAATTCTGAATGGCAATCAAACTGGCCTGAGATAGCTGACGCGCCTGTGCCGTGTGAAAAAACGCCTCCAGCAGCGGTGCGCTTAAGCCCAGCCCGCGCGCGGAGGGATCAACGGCTAAATCATGCAGATACAAGCAATCGGCTTGCTGAGGCACGATAAAATCATCGGCATCCAGCGTTGGTGGCTGTTCTATGCGGATGGGCAGGGCAAATACATAGGCCAGTAATTTTCCGTTTTCTTTTATCTCTGTATGAGCATTGTCGTTTGAATCTTTAATGATGTTGTTTTTATCTTCAACAACATAAGCACAATCGGCAGCCTGCTGTAATTTATTAATAAATGCGTCGGCTTTTTCCGGCTCGATGCTGGTGTAGCACAGCGCCTGAATGCGCAGGATTTCCGGAATATCGGTTATGAGAGCGGGGCGTAACGAAGACATAAAACAGCGCAGTGAATAAACAATCGGCCATGTTAGCGGATGGGGTATTTTTTGCCAGCGTATAAAACAGGTGTCAGATAATACAGCGAAAAATACATCACCTGGCTCCCACGCGGAGTATCACCTGGCTCCCACGCTCTGGGTGGTAGTCTTTGCCCGGAATGCATTCCCACGCGGAGCATGGGAACGAGCTACGCGGGGTATGGAAACGAGCTACGCGGAGCATGGAAACGAATTAAAAAAAAGACCTCAGCGGCAGGCCGCTGAGGTCTTTTCTGTATTGTGAAAAATACAGGTATCAGAGAGCGATTAATGCCACTTCAGCATCCCGGTTCAGAACCGTCCACCAGGTATTTTCGCCGGCATCGTAACCCACCAGTGGTTGGTTGGCACATTCAGCAGCGCGGACCGGTGGCGTTTGCAGGTAGCTTTCCAGCCAACGACCGGCCGTTACACAATTGCCAGTGGTCAGTGCCTGCCATTGATTGGCTTTCAGGCTGGCAAGCTGAGCATTAACAGCGGTCAGGTTTTCTGCCCCTTTAAATTCAATCGCGTAAGCATCGGCAACGGCATCGCTGATATTCCAGCTGCGGGTTGCTGTCGCTGGCAGAACAACCGGTGCTTTAGCGGATGATGCATCGGTGGTCGAACCGGGCAGGCCAGTGTCGGTAAGAATATCTTTGGTTTCACCATAATCGCCCTGATAAACGCCGGTCTGGTTTTGCGTACCGCTGACAATCAGAATATCCGACAGGGTATCAGCGGTGGCCGGTGTCCAGCTCAGGGTGACATGCTCTTTCAGATCAATAGTCGTTTCCGGGATATCCAGCACATTATCAACGGTATTAGGAATAATCCGCTGTTCACCGTTCAGGTTAGGGGTCCAGCTTTCATGAACCTGATACATCCACTGATACGCCAGACGGGTAAGATCGGTCAGCGTTTCTGCGCGTGAAAAACCGGGCATATATTCCATATCCCGGCCACGGGTATCGGTACGGTTAAAGGTGTTATTCACACCACCGGCGAGGCGTGCGACAGAGCCATCTTCTGCCAGACAAATATCCGTGATGTAATCAGGCTGGAAAACCATGACCGAGCGGGTGCCGTCAGGAATGCTGTTTGGATACACCACGGTTTCACAGCGGTTGCCAGTGCGGGTGAACTGATCATGTAATTGCCAGTCGGCGTTAAAGGCCTGATCGCTGTTATTGCTGGTGGCGGTATGTTCGGCAAAATAGCCCTGATAATTAACCCGGTCGTTATCAAAATGCAGCAGCCCGGAATTTACGTCAAAGTGGGTTGAACCTCCGCTTTTGGTTGCGTTTTTCTGTGCAATAATCATCTGCACCAATTCACGTTCACCATAGCGGAATTCGTAGCCTTTATAGGATGCATTACCCGCCATGATTTGTGTGTAAGCATTCATGCGGTAATTACCGGCAGAAGGCGTGGAGCCGGAAGGAAAGGTGGTTTGCGCCGTATCTTTGGTGATTAATGACCGCTGATATTGATGCTCATGCCCTTGTACATAAATAACATCGTGTTGTGAAAACAGCGCACGGATCTGATCGGCAACACCATATACCCAGTCATCGTCTTTGGTGCCTTCGACAATCTGCTCGCGGGTGAGGCCGTATTTTGCACCAATCAGACCATCGTGGCTGGCAACGACCACGTGATCAACTTGTCCGGCGGTTTTTTCTAATGTTTCTTCAATCCAGTCGATGGCAATCGGCAGGTTGTAATAGGCAAGGCCGATGATCAGAACATTTTCGCGCACGACATAATAATTAATCCATTCATAACCTGGCATATGAACGGCATCTTCAGGAATGTAATCCCGCATTGTTTTCACCCAGGCGTGGGTGTAGCTGTAGTTCATTTCGTGATTACCCATAACCGGTAAAAACTCCATGCCCTGATCACGATAGGTTTTGGCAACGGATGTCCATTCCTGCCATTCAACGGCCGATCCTTTATCGGTCAGATCACCTAACGCAATAACCATATCAGCGCCTGCCGCTGACTGATGCTTTAACACTTCGCGCAGCGGATGCAGTGCCACATGCGCCTGGCCGGAAGCATCGCTGCCGCCCTGAGTATCGGGCAACAGGCCAATGGTAAAAGGTTGATAGTGTTTTTCATCGACCACGACGGCGGGGGTATCCGGTTTATTGGATGAGTCGTCATTACAGCCGGCCAGCAGGCTGCTGCCTATCAGCGCCAGCGGAATAAATAAATGGGGGTATTTCACAGGTGGACTCCTTCTTAATTGAAGGCGCTATTGAGACGATTATTTGTTTCTTTTGCATGACAATTTAACAGCGGCCGGAACACAGATTGACAAAATCCAAAGCCAAATTTTAATGGGTTTCAACTGGTTTCAAACTGACGTGTTTTGGCGCTTGTAATTAAAATTTAAATAATCGTTTTTCAGGCGGTAACACTGTATTTATCATAAAATTAGTCATTAGCGGCCAGGTGTTCGATTAAGATCAGAATAGTGTGAATATATGATGATGAAATGAATAAACCGCAAGCGAAATTCCGGAACACTGTTTTCGATTTTATTTTAAATAAATCGGTGTATTTGCGTATTGCTGCAATATGCCTGCATATGCGTTTCAGTTATGCAGGTGCTTAGCGATATTTTGATCGGCGCGCATCGCTTGGTCTGTTTTTCAGCGCTTATGTTCCCGAGTGAAGCATGCCCGCCAGCGCCTGCTTCAGTAACCGCGCGGCATAACCCGGATTCGCTGCCGGGGCGGTGGTGGCCAGCTGATAACTGCCCTCGATACTGGCGATCACAAAGGCGCTGATATCGGCCGTTTGTGACGGGTTGAGTGTCATGCCATTCTCTGCCGCCACTTGCTGTAGTAATTCGCTGAGCTGCTGGCTGTGCTGGCGGATAATCTGCTGATACAGCGCGCGCACTTCCTCAATACGCACAGCCTCTGCGCCAATAATGACCCAGGCGGTTACCGCCTCAGGGTTGCTGCCATCGCCTAACGCCAGTGCGGCGTCGATATAGGCATCCAGCTGTTGTTGAGCATTCCCGGCGGCGTCTGCCAGCAGGGTAAAACGCTGCGCGGCCTGCTCGCTGATCTGATGAATCAGTGCGATCAGAATCTCCTGCTTGGTTTTGAAGTGGTAATGAATCAGCCCCGGCGATAAGCCAGCCGCTTTGGCAATGCTCTGAATGGAGGCCTTTTCGTAGCCCTTGTCGGCCATGGCCTGCATCAGGCCGTTGACGATTTCCTGGCGGCGGTGCCCGGTATTGGAAGGTCTGGCCATGGTGGGTCCCGGATAAGTATTTTGGTTATTCAACCAAAATACTTGACGGCAGGGAAGTGGATAACCTATCTTGGACTTAAGTTGGTTGACCAACCAATTTATAGGGTGTGACTGGCAGAGCGAAAGCGCCAGAGAGAACACGCCAGAGAAAATGGTAAGGAGAACAGCGATGCAACAACTCAGCGAGCAATGGCGGCAACAGGCGCAGCAGTGGGGGGCCGACCATCAGGCCTGCCAGCAGGTGTTTAACCTGCTGCAGAGCAGTTACAGCGGCGCGCAGCGCTTCTACCACGGCATTGGCCATATCCGGCAGATGCTGGAACTGGCGCAGCAACAGCGCGCGGCGATAGCAGACTGGCCGGCGTTCTTCTTTGCCATCTGGTTTCACGATCTGATTCAGCAGAACAAAGGCAATAACGAAGAGCTGAGCGCGGCTCTGGCGCGTGAATATCTGCAGCCACTGGCGGTTCCTGAAGCGGTGATCGCCAAAGCCGAACAGCTGATTCTGGCAACCCGCACTCACCAGTATCAGGCCGACAGTGATGTGCAGCTGTTTATGGATATCGACCTGTCGATACTGGCCGCCGAACCTGCAGCTTACCGTGCTTATGCCAGCCAATGCCGCAAAGAGTATTTCCTGCCCGACTTTGTTTACCGCTTTGGCCGCCGCCGTTTTCTGCATGAGTTGTTAGAACGCGAGTTTATCTTTTCCAGCCCGTATTTCAGACAGCACAGCGAGCAGGTTGCCCGCGCCAATATTCACTGGGAACTGGAGGAATGGTTATGAGTCTTTCTAAAAAAATCAGTGACGGCTGGCAGCGCGCGGTTAACGGTAACGTTGCGAGAGAGCCTGATGTGAAATTTACTGACAGCGGCATGCATATCACTCAGGGCAATGGCATCGAGCTGGATATTGCTTTCAGCGCCGTAGAACAGATCGACATTATCACCACCGACCAGGGCCCGTGGCGGGAAGATGTCTGGTGGTGTTTTTACCTGACTGGTGAAGAGAAACCGGTATATTTACCGCAGGGCATTAAAGGGGAAGACCAGATACTGCTCGTGCTGGAAAAGCACTTTGCCGGTATCGATTTTCAGACGTTTATTATGGCTATGGGCTCGGCAGATAATGCGGTGTTTAATCTGTGGCGACGGGCGGAAGGCTGAACATCTGGTTCCCACGCTCTACGTAATCTGGCTCCACGCTCTGCGTGGTAGCCCTTGCTGGCACAGTTGCATTACCACGCTGAGCGTGGGAACGAGAAAAGAAGCGAACAGCACAATAAGCTATAAATCGTGAAGAACATCTGTCTCCCACTTTCTGCGCGGTAGTCTTTACTTACGGAGTTGCATTCCCACGCGGAGCGTGGGAACGAGTTAAGCAAGACATCTGGCTCCCACTTTCTGCGTGGTAGTCTTGCTGACTCAGTTGCATTCCCAAACGGAGCGTGGGAGTAAGTAAGAAACAAGGAGTGTTTCATGGGGCGCAGTCGTTACAGATTTATTTATCCCGATCAACCGCATTTTATGACCCTGACGGTGCAGGGGTGGTTGCCCGTCTTTACCCGACCTGAGTCTGTGGACATTCTGCTGCAATCGTTTCGCTTTCTGATGAATGAAGGTCTGCGCATTCACGCCTGGGTTATTCTTGAAAACCACCTGCACCTGATAGCCCAAAGTCAGAAGCTTGATAACGACATCGCCCGGTTCAAATCCTTCACCGCCCGTCAGTTTCTGGGTTACTTACAGCAGAGAAAAGCCACAACCTTGCTGAACCAGTTACAGCAACTCAAGTTAGCCCATAAAACCGACCGCCAATGGCAGTTCTGGCAAGAAGGTGTTCATCCTGAATGGATCGGCAGTTCGGATATGATGAGACAAAAGATCGAATACATTCACCAGAACCCGGTCAAGCGGGGTTATGTTGATCAGGCCGAACACTGGCGTTACTCCAGTGCCAGAGACTACGCGGGTAGCGAAGGATTGCTGGCGGTGGATAAAAGCTGGTGGTCAGAATAGGTCTGACTGGCTCTCACGCTCATCTGGCTTCCACACTCTGCGTGGTAGCCCTTGCTGGCACCGTTGCATTCCCACGCAGAGCGTGGGAACGAGAAGTCACTCCGTCTTTACCTCTGGCTCCCACGTCCTGCGTGGTAGCCCTTGCTGGCACCGTTGCATTCCCACGCGGAGCGTGGGAACGAGAAGTCACTCCGTCTTTACCTCTGGCTCCCACGCTCTGCGTGGTAGTCCTCTTGGCGAGGGTTTGGCCTGTTATTAGGCTGGACAATCAACGCCTTTCCGTTAGGATGCGTTAATAACTTTTTTAATATCAACAGGGATGTCTGATGGAACAGGAAAGCAGCCTTTGGCCGCTGATCATTGTCGCGGTTGCTTTTGGCCTGCCACTTCTGCTGGCGTTTATTTCCCGTGTACGCCGTATTCGCATGCAGCGCGAACGTGATGCTGCCGTTGCCGAAGCGAATGAACTCAAAACCAAATATGGCCCCATCCTCGATGTCGAAGGGCATGCCGCATCCATTCTGGCGGATGCCCAGCGCTTGCGGCAGGAAGCCGACCACTTTGCGCAGCAGACAGTTGATGCCCGTGAAGGAATTTTACAGACCAGCCATCAGGAAGCTGAGCAAACCGCCGCTGCCATTGTGGGAGAAGCAAAAGAGCGCAAGCGCAAAGCAGATGAATTTGCTCAGAAAACAGAAGAAAAGCGTGACTCAATTATTACGCTCGCCAAAGATCAGGCTGATAGTTTGCTGCGTAATGCCCGTGAAGAAGCTCAGCGTATTGCTGGCGATGCCTTAGCAGCCAAAGAAAAAGCCGATACCTATAAAGCAGCAATTACTGCAATGCGTAATCAGATCGAAGGTTATCGCGACGATTACATAATCCCCAATCACACTGCGATTGATGACCTGGCCGAAGAATTCGGCCATAAAGAAGCCGGTGAAAAACTCAAAGAAACCCGCCAGACAGTAAAAATGCTGGTGAAAGAACAGCAGGCGGCAACCTGCGACTATGCGGAGATCAATCGCCGTACAACAGCCATTCACTTTGTGCTGGATGCCTTTAACGGCAAAGTGGATTCGGCACTGTCCAGAGTTAAACACGATAACTACGGCAAGCTGGAGCAGGAAATTAAAGATGCCTTTGCTTTGGTTAACAATAATGGTGGCGCTTTCCGCAATGCCCGCATTGAACCTGTATATCTTAAAACCCGTCTGGAAGAACTGCACTGGGCCGTTGCAGTCCAGGAGCTGAAGCGTCTTGAACAGGAAGAGCAGCGGGCTATTCGTGAACAAATGCGCGAAGAAGAAAAAGCCCGCCGTGAAATCGAAAAGGCCATCAAAGAGGCTGAAAAAGAAGAGCGATTGTTAGCAAAAGCGCTGAAAGAAGCAAAAGCCCAGCTGGCGGCTGCGCATGGTGATGAAAAAGCGGAGTATGAAGCCAAGCTGGCTGAGTTGCAGGATAAGTTGCTGGCAGCAGAAGAACGTGGCCAGCGTGCCATTTCCATGGCCGAGCAAACCCGGCGGGGTCATGTTTATGTGATCTCCAATATCGGCAGCTTTGGCGAAAACGTCTTTAAAATCGGTATGACCCGACGTCTGGAACCGCTGGATCGGGTGAAAGAGTTGGGCGATGCCTCAGTACCGTTTGAATTTGATGTGCATGCCATGATCTTCAGTGAAGATGCGCCAAAACTGGAAAAAGAACTCCACCGGCATTTCGATAAAGATTCCGTTAACAAAGTGAATCCGCGCAAAGAATTCTTTGGTGTATCCCTGCCGGTTATTCGTCAGAAAGTCGATCAGATGGGCATGAAAGAAGTGCACTGGACGATGAAGGCGGAGGCAGCGGAATATCGGGAGAGTTTGGCTGTTTCGCGTGAACTTGAAGTAGAGCAAGTAATGGTTGGATAAGAAACTACTTTTAGGGGCTTGATTATTAAGAATTTATTAGTTGTCTTCTGAAGATGACTAATTTTACTAACAATAATTATTTTTAGGTTTAAATTGGTAGAAATATGGATAAGGGTATTGTAACTTTTTTTGATGTTAAAGCTTTTGGTTTTTATAGACTTAAACAAAATTCAAAAGAGTTAGATCATAAATTTGGCTGTGCCACAACTGTTCTGCAAGATTTGATGGAGTGGCTGAAAGGAAAAAGTTTTGAGGATACTTTGCCATGGGATGAGGCTGAAAACCCTGGTAAAATCAAGATATTTTGTCGCGGTGTAGCTAAGAATGAAGATACCGGTGATTTTATTGTCACGATTTATAGAGCAGTTGGTGACAATACAGGTTCGATACATGGTGTTAAAGTAGGATCAAAAGTAGGGCCTGATGCAAACGGAACTGTGAAGGCTGGCGCTGAAGAAGATGGGGAAACGGTTATCTGGGGGCAGCCTTGCTATTACTGGATAATTCCGACTGAGGGAAAAATTGCATCAATTAACTTTCCACACTCGTCGGCCGATACGGACAAGTTCTGTACTTATATTAAAGAACATGTGAATAATAATAGTGATTTCGGTGAGCGTAATCGAACTGTTCAAGAGATTGGTGTAAGTAAAAAGAATAATAGAACAATAACAGTTCATAAAACTACCTTCCCATACGGAGAAGGAAAAGATAAGTGTAACTGTATTTTTAAAATTGATGTTAAAGAACTTTCTTATACGACGTTATTTGAGCAGATTGAGAATATTTCTGACACGATAACTCATACTGTTATTCGAGATACAACCAATAATTATGAGAAAGATAGTAGGGGGCCTCTGTTAAAAATAGGAAGTGAATACCTCCCTTCTTTCTTTGGAGACGCTCCGAAGAAGAAAGCACCTAAAAAGATTGAATTGATAATTGACGGTGTTCCATCAAAAGAAGAATTAAAGGTTCTATTTGATAATAGAGGGGCTGACTCTGAGTGGAGGGATGTTGGTTTTAAAACAGAAGGTAGCTCTTCTGTAACTTGGATGAAGAAGCATATTGCAAGAGCTCAGATTGATGTTGGTAGGCTTTCAACAAAAGACCATTATTCACCAGCAGACCTTCTGAAAGAAGTAACGAAAGTTCGTAATGAATTACTTGCTTGTTTACGGCGACAAATTCAATCTGAAAATATTGATGACTCTAAAACTGGTAGTTGATTATGAATCAAGAGATAAAAGAGGCTCTTAGAGATCTCGTACCTATAGTCCTGAAAGAGCTCGCATATATTGCTGTTCTTTTGTGTGTAGCTGCATTTGTTTTTGAAAATGTGGACTTTAAGTTGTATAGCTCTGTCTTACAGGGATTACAGGTTTTAGCTTCCGTGGTGTTCGCTATTGTTGGTTTATGGATTGGCTCGATATACCCGACCGCTATTACTAGTATTGCAAACGATGATGTTAGTTATATTATTGGTACTAAGGATGGGGAGAGCGTTGAAAGGTTAGTGAATACGATAATGATTTCAGCATTTGTTATGCTGAGTACATTGGCCGTATATGTAATTAAAATGACACTTATTGGAACTGGGTTCTATGTTAATAATATCGTATGGGTTAAATATTTAGCTGTTTTTTATTTGTACTATATTTGCCTTCTTCAGGTTCGATGTATACTTACTGTTATATCTGCCGAATTCATATACTAACCGCGACACTTTTTCAAAATAAGAAGGTGAGCTGTAAGATTCGCTCTTTTTCACTCCCGCCAAGA
>NZ_JAOANI010000017.1:0-38491 GCF_025318105.1 Thalassolituus pacificus | reverse complement strand
GAAAACGACTCAACTACAAAACACCAGAGGAGGTGTACTATGGAATTTAGGAGCTACTGTCGCGGTTCAAAGTTGATACTAGGTCTAGTAATTATAAATTCGTTTCCAATCTTCATTCAAAAATAAATGATGCTCGTCTAGATCATAAGTGAATTTAATATGATGGCTAGGTCGCAGTACACTAATTGTCCCACATAGGTTGATCCAAGACAGATATTAAAAACCCCGTTAACTTTTTAGTTAGCGGGGTTTTTATGTCTTCCATTTTGGTGATAAAGCTAAGATTACTCTTCGTAATTCTCAATCGCCGGACAAGAGCAAATCAGGTTACGGTCGCCGTACACATCATCAATACGGCCAACGGTTGGCCAGAATTTATGTGCGCCAAGTTCTTTAACCGGGTAAGCGGCCAGTTCGCGGCTGTACGGACGATCCCATTCTCCGGCAATTACCGGTGCGGTGTGCGGGGCGTTTTTCAGCGGGTTATTTTCCGCATCCAGTTCACCGCGCAGTACCGCGTCGATTTCGCCTTTAATGCTGATCATGGCGTCGGCAAAGCGGTCGATTTCGGCTTTGGATTCCGATTCGGTCGGCTCGATCATAAAGGTGCCCGCAACCGGGAACGACATGGTCGGCGCGTGGAAACCGTAGTCCATTAAGCGCTTGGCGATATCCACTTCGGTAATGCCGCTTTCGGCTTTCAGCGGACGCAGGTCAACGATACATTCGTGCGCTACGCGGCCGTTCTGGCCGGAGTACAGAATCGGGTAGTGAGCCGACAGACGCTTGGCCAGATAGTTGGCTTTCAGCAGTGCATTCTGGGTCGCACGGCGCAGGCCTTTGCCGCCCATCAGGGTGATGTACATCCAGCTGATGGTGAGAATGCTGGCGGAGCCGTAAGGCGCAGCCGATACCGCACCGTTGCCTTTGGCTTCGTTCTCCAGCGGGCGTACCGCGTGGTTGGCCACGAATGGCGCCAGGTGTTTGGCAACACCGATAGGGCCCATGCCCGGGCCGCCGCCGCCGTGTGGAATGGCGAAGGTTTTGTGCAGGTTCATGTGCGATACGTCGGCACCGATAAACGCCGGCTGGGTGATACCCACCTGTGCGTTGAGGTTGGCACCGTCCATATACACCTGGCCGCCGAGGCTGTGTACCAGATCGCAGATTTCACGCACGCCCTGCTCGTAAATACCGTGGGTCGACGGGTAGGTCAGCATCAGGCACGACAGCTGGTCGCCGATTTCTTCGGCTTTCTTCTTCAGGTCGTCAAAGTCGACGTTACCTTCGTCATCGCAGTTGGTGACCACAACGCGCATCGAGGCCATCTGCGCCGACGCCGGGTTAGTACCGTGGGCAGAGCGCGGGATCAGACAGACGTTACGGTGACCTTCGCCACGGCTTTCGTGGTATTTCTTGATCGCCAGCAGACCGGCGTATTCGCCCTGCGCACCGGAGTTCGGTTGCATACAGATGGCGTCAAAACCGGTCACGGCTTTGAGGTAGTCGTCCAGCTCGGCAATCATTTGCTCGTAGCCAACGGTCTGTGACTTAGGCGCGAACGGGTGAATATTGGAGAACTCAGGCCAGGTGACCGGAATCATTTCGGTGGTGGCGTTCAGTTTCATGGTGCAGGAACCCAGCGTGATCATGCTGTGGTTCATGGCCAGGTCTTTCGACTCCAGACGCTTCATATAACGCAGCATTTCATGCTCGGTATGGTAGCGGTTGAAGGTCGGGTGGGTCAGGAAGGCGGTGTTACGTGCCTGACCGGCGTCGATGCTGTTGGAACCGCTGGCAACAATCTGCGCGTCCAGTGCGTATACATCGAGGCCATGACCTTCGCCGAGAATAATATCGAACAGTTCCTGTACGTCGGCGGCAGAGGTTTTCTCGTGCAGGCTGACACCCAGAGTGTTCGCGGCCATACCCAGAGCGGCGTCGTCGCGCAGGTTCACTTCACATGCTTCGGCACGGGCCAGTAGCGCGGCTTTGTCGCTGGCGTTAAAGGTCAGGGTGTCGAACCAGTGGTTGTTGACCAGCTCAATGCCTTTAGCCTGCAGGCCTGCAGCCAGAATATCGGTTAAACGGTGAATGCGGCCAGCGATGGTCTTCAGACCCTGTGGGCCGTGGTAGACGGCGTAGAACGAGCTTAAGTTGGCCAGCAGCACCTGTGCAGTACAGATGTTGGAGTTGGCCTTCTCACGGCGGATATGCTGTTCACGGGTCTGCAGTGCCATACGCAGCGCAGGCTTGCCCTGAGCGTCAATGGATACACCGATAATTCGGCCGGGAATATTACGCTTGTACGCATCGCGGGTAGCGAAGAACGCCGCGTGCGGGCCACCAAAGCCCATCGGCACGCCGAAGTGCTGGGCGTTACCCAGAACGATGTCGGCACCCATTTCGCCCGGTGCTTTCAGCATCACCAGCGCCATCAGGTCGGTGGCCACGGCGGCCATCGCGTCTTTGGCGTGCAGGGCGGTAATGACGTCGGTGAAGTCACGCACGTCACCGTTTTTACCCGGGTACTGGAACAGGGCACCGAATACATCGGCGTCGGCGGCGGCATCGGCCGGGCCAACCAGTACGTCCCAGCCAAAGGCTTCGGCGCGGGTTTTCACCACGTCGATGGTCTGCGGCAGGCAGTTTTCATCGACATAGAAAGTATTGGATTTGTTCTTCTTCACCGAGCGCTTGGCCATCGCCATGGCTTCGGCAGCGGCGGTGCCTTCGTCCAGCAGGGAGGCGTTGGCCAGTTCCATGCCGGTAAAGTCGATCACCATTTGCTGGTAGTTGAGCAGGGCTTCGAGACGGCCCTGAGCAATTTCTGGCTGGTAAGGGGTGTAGGCGGTATACCAGCCCGGATTTTCCAGCACGTTGCGCAGAATCACCGGCGGAATAATGGTGTCGTGGTAACCCAGACCGATGTAGCTTTTAAAAATCTTATTCTGGCTGGCCAGCGCTTTTAAATAATTCAGCGCATCGTATTCCGTTTTGCCGTCGGCAATATCAAGGAAAGGCGCACGCAGAATATCAGCGGGGACGATTTCAGCGCTCAGGGCTTCCAGCGAGTCGGCACCAACGGCAGCCAGCAGGGCGGCTTCTTCGTTGCTGTCGGGGCCTGCGCCATTGGAGGCAATATGACGGCCGATAAAATTATCGCGTTGTTCCAGATCTTTAAGAGACAGTGTGGTCATGGGAGAACTCAAAAAAGTTAAAACGGATGCGCTTGGTG
Organism: Thalassolituus pacificus; assembly: GCF_025318105.1. Lineage (NCBI taxonomy): Bacteria > Pseudomonadati > Pseudomonadota > Gammaproteobacteria > Oceanospirillales > Oceanospirillaceae > Thalassolituus > Thalassolituus pacificus. Next base: position 35,253 of record NZ_JAOANI010000017.1, on the reverse strand, counting down.
AGAATGTGCCATTAACAGTATTAACGACATTCCGCCTGCGGCCGGGCCGCAGACGGGCAGAAGCGTCTTATTCGCAGGCCGCTGCGTAAGCGTCAGCGTCGAGCAGGTTGTTCAGGTCGTCGGCGTTGGCCAGTTCCATTTTGAAGAACCAGGCGTTGCCGTACGGATCTTCGTTGGCCATTTCCGGTGCATCAACCAGCGCGTCGTTAACGGCGATGATTTTACCGGCCAGCGGCGCGTAGATGTCGGACGCGGCTTTTACCGATTCAACCACGGCGATGTCCTGCTCGGCTTCGACTTCGGTACCGACTTCCGGCAGTTCAACGAATACCACGTCACCCAGCTGAGCCTGGGCAAAATCGGTAATACCGATGGTTACGGTGCCGTCGGCTTCGAGACGGATCCACTCATGGGAGGTGACGTATTTCAGTTCAGCTGGGATATTGCTCATGTTGATCTCCACTCAAAAATAAAAAGCGTAAAACGAATTCGTTAATTTATCAGAACTGCTGCTTACCATTACGGACGAAAGGCAGCTTGACCACGCGTGCGGGCACTAATTTACCACGCATTTCCACCAGACACTTGTCTGTGGTGCCGACCGGCACACGCGCCATGGCAATGGAATATTCGAGGCTTGGGGAGAAGGTGCCGGAGGTGACTTCACCTTCGCCGATGCCTTCTACAACGACTTTCTGGTGCGAGCGCATAACACCACGGGTTTCCAGCACCAGGCCTACCAGTTTCAGCGCCTGCTGCGGATTGGCTGCACGCGCGGCTTTCTCGGCTTCGAGGGCGGCGCGGCCGATAAAATCACGCTCCGCTGGTTCCCAGGCAATGGTCCAGCCCATGCCGGCCTGCAGTGGCGAAATAGTTTCGTCCATATCGTTGCCGTACAGGTTCATACCGGCTTCCAGGCGCAGGGTATCGCGCGCGCCCAGACCGGCCGGAGCGACACCGGCATCCAGCAGTTGCTGCCAGAATGCCGCTACTTCGGCTTCCGGCACCATAATTTCCAGGCCGTCTTCACCGGTGTAACCGGTACGGGCGAAGAACCATTCGCCTTTGCCTTTGCCCTGAAAAATATTCAGACCGTCGATCAGTTCGGCGGCTTCCGGTTTAACCTGTTTTACCCGCTCAATGGCTTGCGGGCCCTGTACCGCCACCATCGCCAGTTCCGGACGTTCGGTCAGGCTGACTTCGAAGCCTTTGCTCTGACGTGACATCCACTCCAGATCTTTTTCGCGGGTGGAGCAGTTCACCACGGTGCGGTACCAGCCATCCATTTTGTAGACGATTAAGTCGTCGATGACGCCGCCTTCGTTATTCAGCATGCCGGAGTACAGGGCTTTGCCGCTTTCTTTCAGTTTGGCGACATCGTTGGCCAGCAGCTTCTGCAGGTAGGCGGTGGCATCCGGGCCGCGCACATCAACGATGGTCATATGCGATACGTCGAACATACCGGCCTGCTCGCGCACAGCTTTATGTTCCTGAATCTGCGAGCCGTAATGGATGGGCATATCCCAGCCACCAAAGTCGACGATTTTGCCATTGGCTTCGAGGTGCTTGGCGTACAGAGCGGTTTGCTTGGCCATGTTATGTCCTGCTGTAGTCAATCGTGATGTGATCGTTTGCTGTCTTTATTGTGTCGTTTTCTGTTGCTGGTAACGGGCCGCCAGCGGACAGAATCATCGTGCGTACTGTGTTTCAGTACGTAAAAAAGGGCGGCAGTATAGCGCTTAAAAAGCACTTAGGCACCCTCCAATCTGTATTTAACTGGACGATGGTTCCAATTTATAAATATTGGCCCGTTCCGGCCTGTGGGCGGCATGGCAACTGGTGTGGCGCTGTTGGCTTCAGGTGCTTAAAGCTGACTATTTAGTCAGAAAAAGGTATGGCACCGGGCAGATTTTGCTGGATGTGTTGCGGGTTGTGCTGAATGGCGCGCAGGGTCATCTGCAAATGAACGCGCAGCATGTCATCAAAGCCCAGCGGTTGTTCTTTGCGGGCGAACACGCCGTCAATGGTCAGCAGGGCAAAGCCGTGAATAGAAGACCAGCAGTTGTTGGCCAGCAGCATTGGTTCGGTGGGCAGAAACTCGCCGCGTTGCGCGCCTTCGGCCATCAGTTGCAGCAATACGTTAAAGGCGCTGCGGGCGGCGGTCTGTAATTGTGGGTATTGCTCACGCTGGGTGATGCTGCTGCCGAAAATAAGGCGGTACTTTTCCGGGTTGGCGATGGCGTAACGCAGGTAGGCTTCGCCGGCGCGCAGCAGGTTGTCGGCGCAGTTTAAAGCGGGATCAATGCGTTCGCTGGTGACCCGGCTCAGCTCGTCAAAGGTTTGCCTTGCCAGTTCAACCAGCAGGCCGTTCTTGTCGGCAAAGTGGCGATAGGGCGCGGTTTGGGATACGCCGACCACCCGTGCCAGGGCGCGCAGACTGAGGTTCTCGGCGCCCTGTTCACGGATGCTGTCAACCGCTGCGCTGAGCAAGGCTTCACGCAGATTACCGTGGTGGTAGCTGGTAGCGTTGTTCTGGTTTGAGGCGGCGCGGCTCATTCTGAATACCCTGCGGAATGTGGCGCTATTCAAACCAGTTACGCGCTAAGCGTCAACTTCGCTGAGCTGTTTATTCTGCGCTTCCGCCACGCTGTGCTCTGCGTCAGCCTTCACCTGATGCGCCTGGCTGGGCGAATAGCCGCACCATTTTTTAAACGCTTTGGAGAAGTTGGCAACACTGGAATAGCCCAGTTCGGCCGACAGCTGTGTGACGTTGTAAACCCGCCGTTGCAGCCAGTCGCGGGCCTGAATCAGGCGCAGTTCGGACAGCAGTTTCTGGTAGTGCGTACCACTGTCCTGCAGACGCCGTTTGCAGGTACGTTCACTCAATTCCAGCGCCCGCGACAGTACCTCCAGCGACGGCGGCTCAGGCAGGTCATGGCGCAGCAGATTGGCCGCTTTGCTGGTTGCCATCAGGCTGGCGCGGGGCGGCATCTGGTGTTGCAGCGTGGGCAGGTTGTGCGGGTCGGCTTCTGCGTGCAGCAGTCGCTGTGGCAGGCGTATCGCCAGGAACGGCGCGTTGCTGCGGATCGTCAGTGGCACGTAAGCGGCGTAACGCTGCGGTTGCTCACAGGTATGCGGCAGGTAGAGCTGAATATCGTTATGACTGGCGGCAATAAACGGCAAGCAGCGGGCATGCAGCCAGGCCAGTACAACATCGAGCACGTTGTCTGGCAGTTGCGCGTCCAGTGCCGGATTGGCGCGCCAGCGCAGCTCAATATGGCAGGTTTCGCCATCGTCTTCCCGATGCAGGCTGAACAGTTGTGACAGCAGATTATCTTGCTGCAGCAGGGTGCAACCCTGTGCCAGCGTGCTGAACAGAGGTGGTTGATGCAGCGCCAGCGCCAGGCCGTAGTCGAGCGCCAGGTTCTGTTGTGGCAGCTGTTCCTGTGCCCAATCGAGCAGGTGCAGGAGTTGGCTGACCGCAATGCGGCTGCGGCTGTTGAATAATGCATCGGCCGGCAAATCCATTGGCGGCAGTTGCTGAGTTTTGATGCCTTTGCTGGCCAACAGGCGCAGCAAAATATGCAGTGAGTTAGCAGTACAGTTTAAAGGGCCCATGGTGTGTCTTTTTTTTGTATGTGGTGAGAATGCAGAACTTTACGGCAAAACAAGCGTTTAACAATGTGGTATCTGGCAGACATTCACCCAGAAATGGCCTGTAACAACCCAAATCATCCTTTGGGCTGATATTTACGGTGTGTTGACGCTGGCAGGTTGGCGACATAGTATGTTTTCGGTGTAAACATGCCGCTGGGCAAGAGACTTCAGCCCCGGCATCTCAGCAATGATCAATGGGTCAGCATAATTACAACAGGAGCGCCCTATGTTTTCTTTCCGCCTGCAAGGTCGGCCGTTTGGCCATTTCTTACTGTCTGTTTTCAGTCTGTTACTGACATTACCGGCATTGTCGCAACCGGCGTTACCGGTAGAAACCGTCGCCGCACACTGGCAGGACTATGCTCGTCCGTTGCGTATCAGCGGCGTGCTGGAGAACAAATCGGAACAGAATCTGGCATTCAAAATTAATGGTCTGGTCGGCCGTGTGGCCGTCGACGAAGGCCAGTGGGTAAAAGCCGGACAGGTGCTGGCTGCGCTGAATCTGGAAGAGATTGATGCGCAGGTGGCTAAGGCAGAATCGGTATTGGCCAACGCCGAGCGTAATCTGGCGCGTTTTCAGTCGTTGCAGGGGTTGGATGCTTTATCGGTTGAGCAATTGCAGAGCGCAGAAACCCAGGTGGATGTTGCGCGCTCCGATCTGACCGTAGCGCGTTTTAATCAGCGCCATGCGGTGATCCGTGCGCCGGCTGATGGTCGCGTGCTGAAGCGTTCGGTGGAAGCCAACGAAATGGTCAGCAACGGCAAACCGGCTTTTCTGTTTGCCGCCCGCACCAGCGGTTGGGTGTTGCGGGCCGGGGTGACCGACAAGGACATCGTGCGTCTGCGTCTGCAGGATCATGCCGAAGTGACCTTTGATGCGTATCCGGGCGAGGTGTTTCAGGCCGAGCTGAGCGAACTGGCCGGGCGTGCTGACGCCAGCCAGACCTTTGAGATTGAACTCCGCGTAAGCGCTAAACCTGAGCAGCCGCTGCTGGCGGGCTTTGTGGGTCACGCGGTGATTATGCCCGCCCAGACCCGGCCAGTGGTGTTGTTGCCGGTGGGAGCCATGGTGAGAACTTACAATCACAGCAACCGCGGGCACAGCACCAGCGGTCAGAGTGCGCGGGCTGAAGTCGAAGTGTTTGTGGTGCAGAGCAGCGACAGCGGCGCACAGGCACAATTGCGTCGTCTGCCCTTGCTGGCGCTGGATCATGATCAGCTGGTGATTGCCGGCGGTCTGCAGGATGGCGAACAGGTGGTGGTAGCCGGTGCGCCTTACCTGAGTCATGGCCGCGCGGTAACGGTGATGAATGCGGCGCTGGTTGAGTCGGCGACGCCGGTGTCTGCACCGGCTGCGGCTGAATAAAGGAGCGGGTTATGCAATTACCTCAACTCGCTATCCGCAATCACCAGTTCACCTGGGTGATGTTTTTGCTACTGGTGCTGCTCGGTGTGGTGTCGTTTTTTACCATGCCGCGTTCAGAAGACCCGCAATTCGATTTTTCTGCCGCCGTAATCAAAGTGGTTAATCCCGGCACAACGCCGCTGGATATGGAAAAGCTGGTGGTTGATCCGCTGGAAGCCGCTTTAAACGAACTGGATGATTTACGAGAAATTAAAACCAGCGTGGAAGATGGCCTGGCCGTCATCCGCGTGGAGTTTTTATACGGCACCGATGCCGACGATAAATACGATGATGTGGTCAGTGCTGTATCGCAGGTACGTGACCAGTTACCGGCCAGCATTGTCGATCTGGATATCGACAAAATTTCCCCGGCCGATGTCAGCATTCTGCAGTTGGCACTGGTGTCTGAACAGGCGGATTACCCGGAATTAAAAAAGCACGCGGAAACGCTGGAGCAAAAGCTCGAGCGCGTCAGCGGTGTTAAACGCGTTGATATTGCCGCACTGCCAACGCTGGAAGTTCAGATTCAGGTGGATCAGCGCAAAGTGAATGGTCTGGGCATCAGCCTCGACGAAATTCAGGCGGCGGTGGCCAGTGCGGCACAGAATTTACCCGGTGGCCATGCCAATGCCGGTGAACGCCGCTTTACCGTGCGTACCAGTGGTGATTACGAATCGCTGGATGCCATTGGCGATACCGCCGTGCGCGGCCAGGGCCAGCGTCTGATTTATTTACGCGATATTGCGCAGATATCATTAACCGAAAGTCTGCCCAGTTACCGCGCCCGCTTAAATGGCGAAAAAGCCGTATTTTTGTCGGTTGTGCAACGCAAGGGCAGTCAGATTTTTCAGGTGCGCGAAGGCATTCAGCAGGTGTTGGACAGCTACAGCGACAAGCGTCTGCCGCAGCACATTGCATTAAAAACCGTGATGGATCAGTCAGTCAGTGTTGAACGCCAGATTGATGGTTTTTTCGATAATTTAAATCAGGGTCTGATTCTGGTCGCCATATTGTCGCTGATTGTGCTGGGCCTGCGCCCGGCGCTGGTGGTGGTCGCGGCCATTCCGCTGTCTATTTTTATTGCCATTGGCTGGGTGGATTTAGCCGGTTTTGGCCTGCAGCAGATGTCCATTGTTGGTCTGGTGATTGCGTTAGGCTTATTAGTGGATAACGCCATTGTGGTGGTGGAAAACGTTGCCCGTCATTTACGCGATGGCGACAGCCCCGGCGATGCGGCGATTAAAGGCAGCTCACAGGTGGCCTGGGCAGTCACTTCCGGCACGCTGACAACGGTACTGTCTTTTTTACCCATGTTATTAATGCAGAACGGCTCCGGTACTTTTATGCGGGCAATGCCGGTGACCGTGGTGTTAACCCTGTTTGCATCGTTATTAATTGCCCTGACTTTAACGCCGTTATTGGCCAGTAAATTAGGCACAGCCGCAAAAACCACGACCCGCAGTCAGAAAAAACTGGAAGCCATTGCTGATGGTTTTTATCTGCGCTGGCTGAACCGGGCACTGGCTAAACCTAAACGGGTACTGGGGATTTCGCTGGCGCTGTTAATCGGTTCGTTATCGCTGTTTCCGTTAATCGGTGTCAGCCTGTTTCCGAAAGCCGAAAAACCGATGATTCTGGTGAATATTGATATGCCGGAAGGCAGCGGTTTTGAACAGACCGAAGCCATGGCACAACGGGTTGAAGCGCTGGTGCGTAAACAGCCTTTAGTGGTGGATATTGCGCAGAACGTTGGCCGCGGTAATCCGCGTATTTATTACAACATTATGCCTTCACGGCAGACGGTGAATTTTGCGCAATTATTTGTCACCTTAAGTGCGCATGAACTGGCACAGGTTGAGCCGCTGGTGTCAGCCCTGCGTGATGAGCTGAGTTTAATTGCCGGCGCGCAGATTACGGTAAAAGAGTTTCTGCAGGGGCCGCCGGTGGAAGCGCCGGTTGAGATCCGCATTATGGGAGAAGAACTGAACGATATTCAGCGTGTCTCGCTGGATGTTGCCAGTATAATGGAACAGACACCGGGTGTGATTGGTGTGGATAACCCGGTTGGTAAATATAAAGTCGATCTGCATGTGCAGATTAACCGCGATAAAGCCGCCATGCTGGGTATTCCGCTCAGTACCATCGACCGCACTATTCGTACCGCACTGGTTGGTTTGCCCATGGGGGTATATCGTGATGATGACGGCGAAGAATATAATTTAGTGCTGCGTTTATCGGAATATCCGCGGCCGGAACTGGCCACCTTTGACGATATTCAGATTGCCACGACACACGGCAAACTGGTGCCGCTGTTGCAGGTTGCCAGTATCGAACTGGAAACCAGCATTGCCCGCTTCCAGCATTTTGATACCGAGCGGATGGCGCGGGTAACCTCGGATGTATTACCAGGCTTTACCACCGAGGCAGTGACGAATGCCGTGGTTGAACAGTTACAACAATACGCCTGGCCGGAAGGAGTGCACTTTACTGTTGGTGGTGAACAGGCCAACCGTAAAAAAGCCTTCGGCGGTATGGCGCAGGCATTAATTCTGGCGGTGTTTGGTATTTTTGCGGTGCTGGTATTGCAGTTCCGTTCGTTTGTGCAGCCGTTAATTGTCTTTGCCGCCATTCCGTTTGCCTTGATTGGTGCCTTGCTGGCGTTATTTATTACCGGTTATACCTTCAGTTTTACCGCCTTTATTGGTCTGACGTCGTTGGTGGGGATTGTGGTGAATAACTCCATTATTCTGGTCGATTACGCCAATCAGATGCGCCGTGAAGGTATGGAGCAGCTGGCGGCCATTGCCGCTGCCGCGCAAACCCGTTTTGTACCCATTGTGTTAACCACGCTGACCACTATTGGTGGCTTGTTGCCCTTAACGTTATCGGGCTCCAGCATGTGGTCGCCGATGGGCTGGGCGATTATTGGCGGCCTGTTGGTTTCGACGTTATTAACCTTGATTGTCGTGCCGGTGCTGTACCGCTTTTTGGGGAAAATGCCGGAGTAAATACGATGTCTGGCATTATTGTTTTCTGTTGCCAGTCAGCAGCGCAGATAACATAAATGCAGAAGATATAAAAATGGCCGCGAAAGCGGCCATTTTTATATTGAGATAATTATTTATTCTTGCTCTGCAGCTTCGTCCGAAATTTCTTTCTGCAGTTTTTCCAGCTCATCCAGTATGCGGATAAATTTCTTGCCGAATGGGGTGATAAGATACTCCACTCTTGGTGGCGTTTCGTTATAGGCAATACGTTCAAGAATACCAAAGCGGGTATTCTTCGTCAGACACTCATTCAGCACTTTTGTTGTTAAGCCGTCCACACTGCGTACCATGGCACCGGGGCGATTGACGCCGCTTGCCAGTAGCTGAAATACGGTTAAAGACCATTTGCAGCCGAAAATCGTCTCGACCATCCGCGCACTGCGCTCAGGTGCCAGCTTTCTGGAAATTTTTTTTTCCTTATCAATCATTAAGATGTACCGAAAAGTGCCTACTGTACCGGATTGTGCTTACTTTTCAGCAGATTACTGACTTTTATAAGCTGAGTCCACACATTGACTAACCCCTGTGGAGGTATTCAGCATGACATTTAATAACGATTCTCTTGCGTTGATTTTGGGTGGTTCCAGCGGTATGGGTCTGGCCACGGCGCGCCAACTGATGCAGCAGGGCGTGGCCACTATTCTGGTCGGCCGTTCCACTGAAAAGCTGGCGCAGGCTCAGGCTGAGCTGGCCGATATCGGCCAGGCCGAGACCATAACCATTAACCTTTATAAATCAGATGATGTGCAGCGTTTGCTGCATGCCATCAGTAATGAACAACGACACATCAACTACTTTGTTAACGCCGCAGGCTACTTTAAACCAACGGCTTTTCTTGAGCATTCAATGGAAGACTATGATGCTTATCTGGAGTTGAATAAAGCATCGTTTTTTATTTCTCAGGCGGTTGCACGCAACATGGCTGAGCATGGCGGCGGTTCGATGGTTCATATCGGATCGATGTGGGGCAAGCAGGCAGTTAAAGCAACACCATCGTCGGCGTATTCTATGGCCAAGGCAGGCTTGCATGCCTTGACTCAGCATATGGCTATGGAGCTGGCGGACAGCCATATCCGCGTGAATGCCGTTTCTCCTGCGGTGGTTAAAACCCCGATTTATGGCTCGTTTATTGAAGCCGAGGCGATGGATTCTGCATTGGCCGGGTTCGATGGGTTCCATCCAATCGGACGCATTGGTCAGTCTGATGATGTCGCGTCTGTGATCACATTTCTCCTCAGTAATCAGGCTGGCTGGGTGACCGGAGCCGTTTGGGATGTCGATGGCGGAGTCATGGCTGGCCGTAACTGATGATGCGCTGTTGTCAGAGCCTGTCGTATTAATGGCAGCACACTCAGGGCCGCACAGCTACATGCTGTTGCGGCCTTTTAATTTACTCTCTTTGCCTCCATATTCTGCCCATCGGTAATTTATGTCCGCAAGGGCGGAATTAAAGGCGGACATTATGATGCTTGGCTGGATTTTCTTTTTTGCCTGTTTGGCGCTGGCGTATATTTTCTGGAATCGTCAGCAGCAGGCACGGTTGTTGGCGCTGCATGCCGTGCGTCGTCATTGTCAGCAGGAAGATGTGCAGTTACTGGACGATACCCTGATGCTGGATACGCTGCGCATCCGCCGGGTGCCGTCGTTGCAGCTGATCAAAGGCGAAGGGCGCAGCCAGGCCGGTGGCTGGCGGCTGGTGCGTACGTATCGGTTTGAATTTTCGTCCACTGGTGACGAGCGTTATCAGGGTGTGCTGACGCTGATTGGCCGGCGGGTGGTAAAGCTGGAGTTGCAGGCGCATCGTATTCACTGAGCGGCTGTTACCGCTGCGCGAAATTTTTGAGATCGGGAGAGTGATCATGGTGATTCATCAGGCAGAACAGCAGCGTTTTATTATTGAACAGGACGGCCACGAATGTGTGCTGGATTATGTGGTTGAAGGCAAACAGATTGATTTTACCCACACTTATGTCCCCTTCCGTCTGCGTGGTAAAGGTCTGGCCGAAGAGCTGGTAAAGGAAGGACTGGCCTGGGCAAAGGGTCAGGGTTATGACATTCAGGCCAGTTGCTGGTATGTGCGAAAGTTTCTCTGATTATTTTGCTGAGAATCCGCGTGTTTAAAGGCGGATAAACTCCGCCAGCCAGCGCCCCACGGTATCGGCATCGGTCGGCTGTACCAGGGTATTCATCCCTGCGCGGAATAAATCCGGGCCTATGCAGTTTTCCCGGCGGGGTAATAATTTTTGCGTGTATTCAACGGTAAATTCCGGATGGCCCTGAAAGGTCAGTACGCGCTGGTCGATATAAAACGCGGCATTTTCACAGAATTCACTGCTGGCCAAACGCCGCGCTTCGGGTGGCAGAGAAAGTACCTGATCGCGGTGGCTGTAGATCAGACGCAGGTGTGACAGGTCATCGTTCAGCCAGCTGGGATGGCGGTCAATACGCGTTGTATGAACACCAATGCCCCAACCTTTATCACTGCGTGCCGCATGGCCGCCCAATGTGTGCGCCAGTATTTGATGACCAAAGCAGATACCGATTATTTTACTGTGCCCGGCGTAAGCCTGTTTGATCCACTGCTGTAATGGCGGAATCCACGGTAAGTCGTCATACACGCCCGCTTTAGAGCCGGTAATCAGGTAGGCGTCGCATTCTTTAATATCCTGCGGTAACTCACCTTGCTGCACCTGATAAAAGCGGTATTCGAGGGGAATACCCAGGCGCGCAAAAAATTGCGTGAACATGGTGCCGTACGAGCGGTACTCGTCCAGCAGGTCGGGGTAGAGCGTATCGGTTTCCAGCAGGCCCAGCGTTTTCATAGCGCGTATCGTCAGTGCAGTGTGTCAGAAGTGGAATTGACCAGAACGGTTGCTGATTGGCCACGCAACGGTTTGAGAATATCTTCAAGACCGTTGATTTTAATTTCCAGTGCCAATGACAGCAGCATGCCCAATTGTCCGGCCGGCATACCCTTATTATTCAGCCATAACAAGTATTCTTCGGGAATGTCGATCAACACCCGTCCCTGATATTTACCAAACGGCATGGTCATGGTGACCAGGCGCACCAGATCAGATTTATCAAACACGGGCTACCTCAGAATGCTGTTAAAAGAGGCCATTGCTATCGTTCGATGGCATGACCACTGACATGATGAGCGGTGGTCGCGATGCCTGCAAGTACTGCAAAGCGCCTGAGGCTCTCTAATGTACTTTGTCAGGCATTTTTCTGGTCTACACTAAAGTATCAATAACTACTTTGGCCAGATGTACCGGGCATGGAAGAAAAAAATACACGATTTGAGGATCTGCGGCTAACGCCGGGCCAGCCGTTGCAGCTGGATTTTGAGGGCTATACCACTGAACGTGACAGGTCCGTTCTTATTGGCTATCGCGCCGGACAAAGCATTGTTGTTACCACACCACTTGTTAATGGTTCACCGATGGTGCTTAAACTTGGAGCACCACTGGCGGTGCGCTTATTTGCCACGCAAATGAATTGCGCCTGTGCCTTCCGTACCGAAATTACGCATATTTCCCGTGCACCTTACCCACACCTGCATCTGGCGATGCCATCTTCTCTGGTGCTGGGTGAAGTACGCAGCTCGGTCCGGGCCAAAGTGTCACTGATTACTTCGGTGCATTACGGCGAGAATTTTTCGCAGAAATGTTCAGCCATAATTAAAGACCTGAGTCTCGGCGGGGCGCGGCTGGAGGCGAAGATGCTGCCGGTAGAAGTGGGTGAAAATGTTCAGCTCACAGCGCAGGTGGCAGTCAGTGGTATTGAACGCATTATTAAGCTCGACGCTATTGTCCGCGCGATTACGAAAGAAACCGGTGGCGTTGGCGTCGGGCTGCAGTTTCAGGCCATGAGTGATTCTGATCGCATCACATTGCACGCTTATGTGCTTTCTAATATTCACCGGCAATAGCCATTTTCCAGTTCTGGAGTTGTTGCATGACTGGTATGTCATTTCCTGCCGACGGGCAGGATCACTGGAGTCAGGTCTGGAAAAATCTGGTCAGCGGCGAAGCACTTGATAGCCGCCTGCCAAATCCGGCGATGGTTGTCAGCACACGGCTGGAGTCGCTGCTGGAAAGCAGTGTGCAGTGTTTTTTGCACAGTTGCCCCGCGACTTTAGCCGCCGATCTGCAAGCTTCTTTACAGCAGGTTGCTGTCCGTTTGCAGGCCTCTCAGATTGCTCTGCTCTTATGTCCGCAAGGCGTTCATACGCAACCACTGTGTGTTCTGGCCAGTCAGGATGAGGCCAGCAGCGAAACATTACACGCCCTCGTCACCCAGCGGGAGCAGTGGTGTGGGCTGGTTTATGGCCAGCAGCCACGGCTGTTATCCGCAGCGCTGGCGCAAGGCGACGATGAACGCTTGGTGCTGCAGACGATGGCCTGTGCTCAGGTGCTGTTATTGCCGGTTGCCGGTCGTAACAATGCAGCTGGCTGCCTGCTGCTGGGGCTTGATGCTGCGACTCCGGCACCGAGTGACAGTGAGCGCTCGCTGCTTTCAACCTTTACCCAGTTGTGTTTTCTGGTGGCGGATCGTCTGGCCGTCATGACCCATCTTGAGCAGCGTGAGCGCTCACTGCAGCAGACCGAGCGTCTGGCCAGAATCGGCAGTTGGTACGATGACGTACTCAACAACTGCATCACCTTTACGCCGCAGGCCGGCGAAATTTTTGAGCTCAGCCCGGAAGTTACTCAGGTCAGCCTTGAGGACTACCTTGCCTATTTGCATCCGGAAGATAAGGAACGGGTTATCAGTACGCTGCAGCACAGTCTGAAGACACTGCAGCCGTCTGATATGACCTACCGTATCTGCACACCATCGGGGCAGATCAAGATGATTCACGGCCTGGCCGAGATTCTGCTGAATGGTGATGGCGTAGCCGTCGCACGGGTTGGGACGGTGCAGGATATTACCGAGGCTCATGCCCGTGAACAGCGTTTGCAGCAATCTGCACGGGTGTTTGAATCGACCATGGAAGGTGTGGTAATTACCAATCCGGACGGCCTGATGGAAGCGGTAAACCCGGCGTTCAGCACCATTACCGGTTACAGCGAAGAAGAAGTCCGTGGCCGCTCGGTAGAGATGCTCAACCCGGAACGGCGCCAGCGCAATGTATTGCAGGATATCCGACGCGAAGTGCAGGAAAAGGGCTTCTGGCGTGATGAAGTCTGGAACCGGCGTAAAAACGGCGAAGTGTTCCCACAATTTCTGACCGTGACCAGTGTCCGTAATGAGCGTCAGGCGATCAGCCATTATGTGGCGGTGTTTGCCGATATTTCACGTCAGAAAGAATCCGAACAGCAGCTGGATTATCTGGCCCATTACGATTCACTCACCGGCCTGCCCAATCGCAGCTCCCTGCTGATTAAATTGCAGGCTGCCCTTGAACTGGCGACGCAGAAACGGCGTAAAGTCGCGGTGATTACCATCGATCTGGATCACTTCAAACACATCAATGACAGCCTCGGCCATCCGGCCGGCGACCGCCTGTTGCAGGAGTGCGCGCGGCGGCTGCGTGAACGGCTGCGCGATTCCGATACCGTGGTACGTCAGGGCGGCGATGAGTTTGTGGTGGTACTGGAAAATATCGTCAGCGACGATCAGGTGAGGCGCGTAGCTGACATTATTCAGCAGTTATTTGGCAGTGCCTTTGATGTCGGCATCGGCCGTGAATTGTTTATTGGTGCCAGTCTCGGCATCACGCTGTTTCCGGATCATGGCCGTGATGTTACCCAACTGATCAGCAATGCCGATGTGGCGATGTATCAGGCAAAGAGCAAAGGCCGTAATCATTATCAGTTTTACACCAATGATCTGACCCAGGCGGCTACCGACCGGCTGGAGCTGGGTAATGAGTTGCGTCATGCATTACAGCGTGACGATGAATTGCAGCTGCACTATCAGCCGCAGGTCTGCATCCGCAGCGGCCGGGTAACCGGGGTTGAGGCCCTGATACGCTGGCAGCACGAGCAGGAAGGAATGATTCAGCCCGGACGTTTTCTGCCGGTGGCGGAAGACAACGGTCTGATGCCGGAACTGGACAGCTGGGTGCTGAATAAGGCTTGTCGGCAGCTCGCCCTCTGGCAGCAGCAGGGGATTGCGCCGCTGATTCTGGCGGTGAACATCACCCAGCCGACCTTTGTTGCCGGTGGGCTGGTGGAACGTCTTAAGGCTCTGCTGGATATCTACCAGCTTGATCCCAGCTGGCTGGAGTTGGAAATCACCGAGGGCGCCTTACTGGAGCCCTCGGCGCAGGTGTTGTCGACCATTGCCGGGCTGAAAGCCCTGGGGGTGATGCTGGCGGTGGATGATTTCGGAACGGGTTATTCGTCACTGGCGTATCTGCACCGTTACCGGGTCGATAAACTGAAAATTGACCGCAGTTTTATTCACAGTGTCGAGTGCGAAGAAGAGGGGCGGGTGATCACCAGTACCATTATTAATATGGCGCGTGGGCTGGGCTTGCAGATTCTGGCAGAAGGGGTAGAAACAACACCGCAGCTGGAGTTTTTGCGCTCCAATGGCTGTGAGACGTATCAGGGATTTTACTTCAGCCGGCCATTGCCGTTGGCTGAACTGACGCTGTTATTAAAGTAATAAAGTGACAGCGCGGAACCGGTCTGCAGTGCAGACCGGTTCCGTGGCAACGCTTATTCGTAGGTGCAGAAATAGGCGGTTTGAGTCGCCATTTTTACCTGGAATTTAACGTTGGCAGGCACTTCGAAAGATTCGCCCTGGGCGAAGGTCTGCCACTCGCTGGCGCCTGGCAGCAGTACGTCCATGCTGCCGGAAACGACAGTCATCACTTCTTTCTGGCTGGTGCCAAATTCGTACTCACCGGCTTCCATTGCGCCAACAGTCGCTGGCAGAGTCGCGGTTTGCAGGGCAATGGATTTTACTTTGCCATCAAAATATTCGTTTACTTTCAGCACAGTTAAGCACTCCTCGTGAATGGGAGTGGCGATTATACGCATCCGCCGCCGGGCGGCAATCGGGCTGGTGGGGTGGTGTACAGGAGGATGGGCGGCAAGGGCATTTGGCGGGCAGGGTAAGAGACGCGCCAGTGCGCGCCCTGTTGTTTAGTCCTGCATCTGTCGGGTCAGTGGAAAGCGGATAACAAAACGTGTTCCCTGGCCCGGTGCACTGCTGACTTCGAGCGAGCCATGCAGCTGGTGGCTGACCAGATCCTGAATAATGTAAGCGCCAATGCCACTGCCACCCTGATTGCGTTTGGTGGTGAAAAACGGATCGAACAGTTGTTTCAGTGTGTCTTCATCCATGCCACGACCATTATCACTGAAGATGACTTCCACCTGCTGATCCAGCTGTTGTACTTCAATACGGATCTGGCCCCGCTCAGGACGGTCGTCGTCAAACGCATGGGTCAGTGAATTCATCATCAGGTTGGTGAAAATTTGTGCCACTGCACCGGGATAACCACTGATAAAAATGCGTTTCGGGCATTCAACACAAACATCAATCGGACGGTATTTATAATTCGGACGCAGGGAAACAATGATGCTCTGCAGGTAATCGCCCAACTCAAAATCCCGCCGTTGTTCGCTCGACTGGTCGACCGCGACCTGTTTAAAGCGTGCAACCAGGTCGGCGGCACGGCGCAGGTTATCGGCGGTAATCTGTACGCCTTCTTCTGAGAACTGGATGAAATCGTCAAAGGAGGCTTTATCTAAATGTCCGGCGCGGAACAGCTGTGAGATCTCTTTCAGTTGATCTTCCAGGGCGCTGACAGCGGTAACGCTGATGCCCAGTGGCGTATTAATCTCGTGTGCCAGCCCAGCAACCACCTCACCCAGTGCCGCGTGTTTTTCCAGGTTGACCAGTTGTTGCTGGGTCAGCTTCAGCTTGCGCAGCGATTCGTTCACTTCGGCGTTTTTTTGCTCCAGTTCACGGGTGCGTTCTTCCACTTTGGATTCCAGTGTGGTGTTCAGCTCTTCGACCCGTTGTTGTTCGGTCAAAAGCTGACTATTGGTGTCTGACAGGCGGCGGGTAAACTGATCCACCTGCGTTACCAGCGTATTAAATACCCGGACAATGGGCGTAAATTCATTATCGGCTTCATATTGCAGCGGACGGAACGACGGCTGACTGGCTTCGCGGTTGTAGTCGACCGTGCTTTGCAGGCGGTTAAGAATCTGCTGGAACGGGCGGAATAAAATCTCCAGCACCAGCGCCATAATAGATACGAATAGCACAGCGATGCCGATATTAATGGTCATGCCATCGGCCAGACGTTGCTGTACCGCCAGCGCCAGATCGGCGTGAGGAATACGGACACCCAACACCAGTCCTGTCTGGCTGCGGGCGGCAAACAGATACTCGTCGCTGGTTTCCTGCAGATCGTTGGCGTGGTTGGTTTTCAGGGTCAGCAGATGATAGTTGCTGACCGGCGTATTCACTTCGCTGTTGTTCTCCGGGCCGACGAGATAACGGCCACTGGCCTGATGCAGCAGGAAGGGGCGGGTACCCGGTGTAAGGCGCAGCTCGCGAATCTGTTGCCGCAGCTGTTCAATCTCCCAGTCGACGGTGGCAATGCCGATCAGTCGTTGTTGGTTGTCGTACATCAGCGCATCCACGGTCATGATCAGTGCTTCAGTACCGGCGTTATCGATATAGGGCGGAGTCCAGTACAGATCACTGCTGCGCGGATTCTGGCGTGGCCAGTCGGCCGGAATGGCCAGGCTATACCAGGGTTGATTCAGATAGTCGTAACGTTCGTTGCTCAGTGCCCAGGTGGGAACAACGTCATCGCCGTTATGGTAAGCGTAAGGGCCGAAATAGCGCACATCCTTGTCGATGATGTATGGCTCATACCAGATGCCGCCCCCCAAGGCCTGATCGAATGACTGAAAGGTGCGTACCAGTAATTGCAGCAATGCGGTACGGATCTGTTCGGCATTATGACGATGGTGTTGTTGCTGATGGTGTTCGCCGTTGCGTGCCAGGCCGAGCGCGGTGCGTTCCATTTGCGCGGCGGTGGCATCCAGACGCTGAACACTGGCGGTAACCGCTGCCATGATTTGCTGGCGGTTAAACTCCAGCACAGAATCACTGGCGCGACTGTTGTAATGCAGCAGCAAAGCAGTAAAGCCTGCGATTTGCAGAATGATGACACACAACAGAATGCGGTTTTTGATATTCATGTATTACGTCTTGATACCCATCTCAGGGTCTGTTGACTCTAAGTGAACCAAATCTGCCGAGAAGCGTGTTGCGCAGAACAAAACCGATATCAGCAGCCTGAATAAACAGCGACAGCATTTACCGGTTAATACTGGCATTCTGCGTTGCAGGGGCTCTCTTCATTATTGTGTACTCATGATCAGATTAGCAGTAACTGCATGGCTTGCGTAGCTACAATTCTGACATGTTTCACAATAAGATGGCAGCGCGGGCAGATATCAGCGGGTTTTCTCTGTGCCGCCATCGTAATCTGGCTTGCAGAGCCACATTGGCGCTGGCCATTGAGCCCAGCTGCACAGAACGGCAGCCATTTAAAGCCGGACAATTGTTACAGTAGGGCAAAATAATTAAGGCAGTCTTCCTGGCTTTCCTATATAGTACGCCCCCCTTAAGAAAACCGACGAGTCGGGCCTAGCCGTGTGAGCAGTAGAGTGCGAACCAGAACGGCCAAGCCCTTCCTCTACTACACACAGGTACAATATGACTGATACTACCCCTACAGGCTTTGCGAGCCTGGGCTTACCTTTTTCTATTCTTCGTACACTGGAAGAACTGGGCTATGAAGCTCCGTCTCCGATCCAGGCCGAAAGTATTCCCCCACTGCTGGAAGGCAAAGACGTTCTGGGTATGGCCCAGACAGGTACCGGTAAAACCGCTGCCTTCGCGTTGCCACTGCTGAGCCGCACCCAGGCCGATTTTAATTCGCCACAGGTTTTGTGTCTGGCGCCTACCCGTGAGCTGGCGCAACAGGTGGCTGAAGCCATCAGAACTTACAGCAAGTACATTCCGGGCATTGGTGTTACCGCGATTTACGGTGGTGCCGATTACGGCAGCCAGCTGCGTGAACTGAAGCGCGGACCACAGTGGGTTGTGGGTACTCCGGGACGTGTTATGGATCACTTGCGTCGTGGCACGCTGAACCTGGCGGATATTAAAGCCGTGGTTCTGGACGAAGCCGACGAAATGCTGCGCATGGGTTTCATTGACGATGTGAACTGGATTCTGGAACACACGCCGCGTACCCGTCAGGTGGCTCTGTTCTCGGCGACGATGCCGCGTGAAATTCAGCGTGTTGCTGAAACTCACCTGAAAGATCCGGTTGAAGTAAAAATTCAGACCAAAACCACCACCAACGATAAAATTCGTCAGCGTTACTGGTTTGTTGCCGGTGCTCATAAAAATGATGCACTGCTGCGCATTGCTGAAACCGAAGAATTTGATGCCATGATGGTGTTTGTCCGAACCAAGCAGGCAACAGAAGAAGTAGCTGATTTTATGCAGGCCAACGGTTTTAAATGTTCGCCATTAAACGGTGACATTCCACAGGCGCTGCGTGAAAAAGCGGTTGAGAAACTGAAAGCCGGTCAGCTTGATATTATTGTCGCGACCGACGTTGCTGCCCGTGGTCTGGACGTTGAGCGTATCAGTCACGTAATCAACTATGACATTCCGCAGGATACCGAATCCTACGTTCACCGTATTGGCCGTACCGGTCGTGCGGGCCGTAATGGTGAAGCCATCGTATTTGTTCGTGGCCGTGAAAAACGCATGCTGCGCGATATTGAAAAAGCGACCCGTCAGGCCATTGAAGAAATGCCACTGCCGACCGCTAAAATGGTGAACGAAAAACGCCGCGAACGTTTCCAGGCCCAGATTCTGGATGCGATTCACCCAGAGCGTAATAACCAGTACCGCGAAATGATCGAGACCATTCTCAGTCAGAACCCGGTCGATGCACTGGACGTTGCTGCCGCACTGGCCGCTCTGCTGCAGGGTGAAAAATCCCTGTTTATTAATGAACAGACCGATGCCCGTATGGCCGATGCCCGTGAGCGCGAACTGCGCAACGAAAGCCGTGGTGAGCGTCCATCCCGTGATCGTGACTCCCGTGGCGATTCGCGTGAGCGTGGCCCGCGCAGTAAAGCATTACCAGACGAGCGTCCAAAGCCATTAAAAGGTCATCCTGAAGTGGAAATGACCCGTTATATGGTTGGTATTGGTTATGACGATGGCCTGAAGCCGGGTAACCTGGTGGGTGCCGTTGCTAACGAAGCGGACCTCGACAGTGATTACATCGGCCACATTGAAATTTTTGATAATTTCGCCGTGGTTGATTTACCGGAAGGTATGCCAGCTCCGACCATGGGCAAACTGCGTAAAGCACGCGTTTGTGGTCGTCCACTGGAAATTAAAGTGTATAAAGAGTCTGAAGTACCGCAGGGTGGCGCGGGTGCTCCACGTCGTGCCCCGCGTCGCGCCGAAGGCCAGAGAGACGGTTTTGCCAAGAAACCTGCGCGTGCTAAACCACGTGACAACGGGGCTCCGGCACCGGGTACCCGTGCACCACGTAAGCGTCGCGAAGCTTAATATTAATTAAGACTGCGCAACGTCATTAAAAGAACCGGCCAATGGCCGGTTTTTTTATGTCTGCCAATATTTTCATGACAGTCATGTTTTTCCTGCACCAATATTTTCCTCCGCCAATATTTTTCCTGCGGAAATAAAAAGCCCCGGTTAAAACCGGGGAAAAGGACAGACGAAAAGCTGAATACCCATGTTGATCAGTGGCTGATCATCCATGGCCGCATTCCCGGAAACATTTTATTGCCGTCAGCGGTATACATCAGATTGCTGCGGCGTTTGGTGTCACAGCCACAACCATTATGATGTTTGTGCTTATGTTGATGGCGCTCACGTTTTTCCTGCTCACGTTCGTGATACTGGCTGCTGGTCATAAACTCCGGTTCATGTTGCGCTTTTTCGTTACGCTCCATGGCCTCTTTGGTTTCTTTCAGCATTTTGGCCAGATGCGGTGGCAGCATAATAATGCGCGCCGACAGCGTTTGGCATTGTGGACAGGCCGTTGGCTGGTCGTGTTTTTCCATGGTTGCCAACTCCTGGAACACGCCATGCTGCGGACATTTGTAGTCATACAGTGGCATACAGAACTCCTCCTTATTTAAGATTTAAGATCCGGAGCTTTCGGAATATCAATCGAACCATCCAGATGTTTAACCGGCCCGTTGGCATTCGGCTGGATATCAAATTCAAAAATATCCGTCGGCAACCATAATGTCGCACAGGAGTTCGGAATATCCACTACGCCGCTGATATGGCCCTGGATCGGCGCACAGCCAATAATTGCGTAACCCTGTGCTTCGCTGTAACCAAACTGGGTCAGATATTTAATCGCATTCAGGCAGGCCTGGCGGTAAGCAATGCTGGTGTCCAGGTAATGCTGTTTTCCGTTTTCATCCACCGAAATACCTTCAAAGATCAGGTAGTCATCGTATTTTGGAACCATCGGGCTCGGTTTGAAAATAGGATTTTTAATCTGATATTTGGCCATGCCATCTTTAATCAGATTAACCCGCATATGAATCCAGCCAGCCATTTCGATGGCGCCACAGAAGGTAATTTCGCCATCACCCTGGCTGAAGTGCAGATCGCCAACGGATAAACCGGCACCATCGACATACACCGGGAAGTACACTTTTGCCCCGCGGGTTAAGTCTTTAATGTCGCAATTACCACCGTGTTCACGCGGCGGTACGGTACGTGCGCCTTCTGCGGCCGCAGAATTACGCTCGTCGCCTTTCATACGGCCCATGTGGGCGGTTTCGGCATACGGCAGACAGGCCAGTTGTGGGGTGCGGTCTGGTTCGGTATCAAACAGTTCTTTTTCCCGTGTATTCCACATATCCAGCATCTCGCGTGATGGCAGACAGCCAATCAGGCCGGGATGCAGAATACCGGCAAACTCGACACCGGGAACGTGGCGGGATTTGGTATAAATACCATTAAAATCCCAAATGGATTTTTGTGCTTCCGGAAAATGATTATCCAGAAAACCACCGCCGTTTTGCTTGGAAAAAAAGCCGTTAAAGCCCCATTGCTGTTCGGCAAAAGCGCCAATATCAAGAATATCGACTTCCAGCAGATCGCCTGGCTGCGCACCTTCTACAGAAATCGGGCCGGAGAGAAAATGCACTTTGGTCAGATCAACGTCACGTACATCGGAGGCGTCATCGTTGTTTTCAATTTGTCCGCCGGTCCAGTCAAAACACTCAACAATAAAATCATCGCCGGGTTTTACCGTAGCGACCATCGGAATATCCGGGTGCCAGCGGTTATGCACATTGTCGTGCTCATAAGCGGATTTATTCAGATCAATCTTGATGATGGTATCAGTCATGGTTTGCTCCTTGAGTGGCCTTAACAGCCTCTTGGTTCAGCGTATTACCGGAAAATGGAAAACGCCGGTTAAAGTTTTATATGCCTGTCAGCCACGTGCTGAGCAGGCTGCAATTCGCATTCTTTTACACAGATAAATAACGGCTGATGGTTGCCTGATCGGCCTCTGCTACCGGAACGTCGAGCACGATGGCACCTTTTTCAATCACCAGAATGCGGTCGGCAATATCGAGGGCAAAGCTCAGTACCTGCTCAGATACCAGAATGGATAAATTGCGCTGTGTACGGATTTGCTTCAGCGTGCGCGCCATTTCTTTAATAATGGATGGCTGGATACCTTCCGTCGGCTCATCAAGCAGTAACACGCTGGGATTGCTCGCCAGGGCGCGGGCAATCGCCAGTTGTTGTTGCTGGCCGCCGGATAAATTACCGCCACGGCGGTTTTTCATTTCATCCAGTACCGGAAAAAGGCTGTAAAGGTCAGAAGGAATCTTGCGCTCACCGGTGCTGGTTAATCCGGTTTCGATATTTTCTGATACCGTCATGGTGGAAAAAATCATCCGTCCCTGCGGTACAAAACCAATCCCGGCACCCACGCGTTCGTAACTTTTTAAGCCGGACAATTCTTTTCCAGAAAGCGTCAGGCTGCCTTCTTTACTGGGAATCATGCCGATTAATGACTTCATCAGTGTGGTTTTACCCATGCCATTGCGTCCCAGAATGGCGACAATTTCTTTCGGTTTAATGCTCAGGTTCAGATGGCGGATAACATCACTCTGACCATAGGCAACGCTGTAATCGGATACTTCGAACATACAATAACCCTCAGTGGTCGGTATCAGTGGCCAAGATAGACTTCGATGACTTTAGGATCAGATTGCACCCGCTCCATGGAACCTTCAGACAGCACCTGGCCCTGATGCAGAACCGTTACCCGGTCGGCGATATCGGCGACAAACTGCATGTCATGTTCAATCACCAATACCGAGCGGTCTTTGGTAATACGCTGTAATAATTCGGCGGTTTGCTTACGCTCTGAAACCGACATGCCGGCCACAGGTTCATCCAGCATTAACAGTTCCGGGTCCTGAATCAGCAGCATGCCGATTTCCAGCCATTGCTTCTGGCCGTGGCTGAGCAGGTCGGCGTTCATATCGAGCTTGTCACCCAGAAAAATCATGTCGGCAATTTCTTTAACCTTGGCCACCACTTCGGCATCGCGGCGAAAGGTCAGTGCGCCCCAAACATTACGGCCACGGGGAAAAGACAACTCGAGGTTTTCGAATACACTGAGATCTTCATAAATAGACGGGTTCTGAAACTTACGGCCGACACCGGCATGAACAATCTGGTGTTCATTCAGACGGGTCAGTTCGGTTCCTTTAAACTTGATCGAACCTTCAGTGGCTTTGGTGCGACCGCAGATTAAGTCCAGTACCGTGGTTTTACCGGCCCCGTTAGGGCCGATAATGACGCGGATTTCCTGTTCTTCAACGTACAGCGATAAATTGTTTACCGCTTTAAATCCGTCGAAAGACACGGTCAGACCTTCAATGCTCAGCACAAAATCTTTTTGTGCGATGGATTTATTAGTTTCCAGCATGGCTATATTCCCCGGCAGCAGATTCAGTGTCTTTGGCGTGTTGCTTTGGCTTTATTTCCTCTGGTGTCAGTACTTCAGTTTCTGATTCAGAAGCAAGCGGTTCTGCAGTCTTTTTAAAACGTTGCAAACGCGGCTCAACGTAGCTCTGATAAAGACCTGCCAGGCCATTAGGAAACGCCATCACCACACCAATAAAAAGTGCGCCCATGGCAAACAGCCACAGCTCCGGGAAAGATTCCGAAAAGCTGGTTTTGGCCCAGTTCACCAGTAACGTTCCGTAAACCGCGCCCAGGATCGACAGGCGACCACCGACGGCACAAAAGATCACCATTTCAATGGAAGGCACGATGCCGACAAACGAAGGCGACATAAAACCGACCTGCAGGGTAAACATGGCTCCGCCAATGGCAGAGAACACCGCGGCAATGCAGTAAATAAAAATTTTGAAACTGGACACGTCGTAACCTGAAAAGCGTACGCGGTCTTCACGTTCACGCATGGCAACCAGTAACCGGCCAAGTTTGCTTTTAATAATGTAGCGGGCAGCGAACAGACAGCCGATCAGCAGAAAGGCATTAATAAAATACAGAATGTATTTGGCGCTATCAGTACGGATATCCCAGCCGTGCAGCGTGCGTAAATCGGTAATGCCATTAACGCCGCCGGTATAGCCTTGCTGGCCGATAATTAAAATCGTCAGAATAGCGGCAATGGCCTGAGTAATAATGGCGAAATACACACCGCTGACCCGGCGTTTAAACATCGCCACGCCAATGATGAAAGCAAACAGTGCCGGAACAATAACAACGGCCAGTAAAGTAAAGCCAAAGCTGTGGAACGGTTCCCAGAACCATGGCAGCGCAGTCAGCTGGTTCCAGTCCATAAAATCCGGAATGCCCGGTGTCGACTGAATGGCCGTATGCTCCGGCGATGAGGCTTCCAGTTTCAGGAACATCGCCATGCAATAACCACCCAGACCAAAGAACACGCCCTGGCCCAGGCTGAGAATGCCACCGTAACCCCAGCACAAAACCAGACCCAGTGCGACAAAAGCGTAGGTTAAGTATTTACCTACCAGGTTAAGGCGGAAGATATCCATCGCCAGAGGCATCACGACGAGTAATAAGGCGGCGAGAATCAGTAAATGACTGAGCTGATAACGCCCGATAAAATCTTTGATTTTTGTCATAACAAACTCCTAGCGGCGAATTTTCAGAGAGAACAGACCCTGTGGACGCAGCATCAGAATGCCAACCACGGTCAGAAGGGTAAGAACTTTGGCGGTCGAGCCGCTGAGGAAAAATTCCATCGTCGACTGCGCCTGAGAAATGGTAAATGCGGAAGCAACCGTACCAATCAGGCTGGATGCGCCACCAAACACAACCACGAGGAAGGTATCGACAATATAAAGCTGGCCGGAGGTCGGGCCGGTGGAACCGATCATGGTGAAGGCGGAACCGGCGATACCGGCAATACCACAGCCGAGTGCAAAGGTCATGCGGTCGACTTTTTCGGTATTAATTCCCACCGCTGCAGCCATCGGACGATTCTGTACGACGGCACGGGTTTGTTTGCCAAGGCGGGATTTCTGCATCATTAAGGCAACGCCAACGGTAATAACAATGGTCAGGCCCATAACAAATAAACCGTTGATGGGGATTTCAATATTCTCGTTCAGTGCGTAAGAACCCATCAGCCAATCCGGCAGGGTGACGCCGACTTCACGGGCACCGAATACGGTGCGATACAGTTGCTGTAAAATCAGGCTCAGGCCCCAGGTGGCGAGCAGAGTGTCCAGCGGACGCTTATACAGGTGGCGGATAATGGCCCATTCAACCAGAGCGCCGAGTGCTGCGGTGACGATAAAGGCAAATATCATGGCAATAAAAAAGTAGCTGTCATAAATCGACGGCAGGTATTCAGCAAACAGGGTTGAGGTCAGGTAAGTAACATAGGCACCGAGGATCATAAATTCGCCGTGTGCCATATTAATAACGCCCATCTGGCCGAAAATAATGGCAAGACCCAGCGCCATCAGTACAAATACAGAAAATAAAATCAGCCCGGCAAACCCTTGCATAGCAAAGATCGAGGTCAGCTCGGTCATGGTGTAATCAGCAAACATAATGAACTCTCCGGTGAATAAAGCGGGTAAGCAGCGGCCCGCAGGCCGCTTAATGTCTTACTTGTAACCGGCTGGGAATGGATCGGGTTCGATCAGGTCTTTGGTTTCGTACACAATTTTGTACTGGCCGTCAGCCTGAGCATTACCAATACGGGTTTTTGACCACAGGTGATGGTTTTCATGGACCCGTACATAACCTTCCGGTGCCGTTTTCAGTTCAATGCCCGGAGAGGCGGCACGAACTTTGTCGATATCAAAAGAACCGGCTTTTTCAACAGCGGCTTTCCATAACCATGGGCCAAGGTAGGCTGCCTGGGTAACATCACCAATAACGATGTCTTTGCCCCAGCGTTCTTTAAAGGCTTTAACAAAGTTTTTGTTGTTGTCGTTGGTCAGACTCTGGAAGTATTTCATCGAGGCGTAAGCCCCTTCGATGTTTTCACCACCAATGCCCAGGATTTCGTCTTCGGTCACGGAAATGGTAAGAACCAGTGGCTTCTCTTTGGTCATATCAATACCGGCGGCTTTCAGCTGCTTATAAAATGCAACGTTGGAACCACCTACGACCGACGCAAAGATGACATCCGGTTTTTTCAGTTTGATTTTGTTAATAACCGAGTTGAACTGTGTATGACCCAGCGGGTAATACTCTTCGCCACTGACTTTCAGGCCGAGTTTTTCAATGTGCTTACGCGCAATTTTGTTAGATGTCCGTGGCCAGATGTAATCGGAACCGAGGAGGAAGAAAGATTTAGCGCCTTTTTCTTTTACTACCCAGTCAATACCGGCAAGAATCTGTTGGGTTGCTTCCTGGCCGGTATAAATAACGTTAGGAGATTGTTCCAGGCCTTCATAAAAGGTTGGGTAATACAGCATGCCATTATATTGTTCAAAAATGGGCAGTACGGCTTTGCGTGAAGCCGATGTCCAGCAACCGAATACCGCAGCGGTTTTATCTTTAATCAGTAATTTTTTGGATTTTTCAGCAAAGGTCGGCCAGTCGCTGGCGCCGTCTTCCTGGATGTATTCAATTTTACGGCCGAGTACACCGCCCATGGCGTTAATCTGTTCGATGGCCAGTTTTTCAGCCTGTACCGAACCGGTTTCGCTGATGGCCATTGTGCCGGTAACAGAATGCAGAATACCCACGGTAACGGTTTTATCGGTGACCGCCAGTCCGGTGGTATTGGCACTGTCGGCATGGGCCGTCAGGCTGGCATTGGCAAGCATAATAGCCGCCGGTACGGCCAGCAGATTCTGCAGAAAGCGGCGGCGACGTGTGCCGCTGAAGGGTTGGGATTTTGAGTGCATAGTCAGGCCTCTTTGTGACTGAGTGAGTACGTTTTTTGAGTTGAACTGAAGCCCGCTCAGAATGCGGCAGAGGGCGGCTGACAAGAATCAGCGGATTGCTCCAGAGACCTACGTCATTTGACGCATAGAGGTTGGCATGGGATGTGATTAGAGTCTGATGCCCGAAGGGAAGAACATTCGGGCTGACACAAAGAGGGATCTGTTCTGCACTGATGCAGGTGTCGCAAGGACGGGATGTCTTTCTATTTAACGCCGGAGTATTCGGCGGCAGATCAGCTGGTCAGCAGCTGGGAGAGGCAGAACAGACTATGTCTGAGCAAGTGGTGTATAAAACCCGGCGCAGCTACAACCGCTGGGTGGCAAACCAGACACTGGAAGATTTCGCCCTGCGCTTTACTGCCAAAAGCGCGCGGCGCTGGTCGGCGGCGCGTGTTTCCAATACCGCGCTGGGGGCGATTTCTTTTTTAGCGTTGGAAGCCATTGGTGCAGCGGTAACGCTGATGTATGGCTTTAACAGCGCTGTCAGCGCCATTATGGTGGTGTCTGCCATTATCTTCCTGACCGCCATACCTATCAGTTACTACGCCGCCCGCTATGGCGTAGACATTGATTTACTCAGCCGTGGGGCAGGGTTTGGTTATATTGGTTCGACCATTACCTCGCTGATTTATGCCTCGTTTACCTTTATCTTTTTTGCGCTGGAATCGGCCATTATGGCCTCCGCTATGGAGATATTATTCGGCCTGCCGCTGGCGGCAGGCTATCTGCTCAGCGCACTGATTGTGATTCCGCTGGTAACTCACGGCATTACCTTTATCAGCCGTTTTCAGCTCTGGAGTCAGCCATTGTGGCTGGTGCTGCAGTTGCTGCCGTTTATTTTTATTCTCTGGCATGAATGGTCAGCAGCAGAGCAATGGATTAATTATCCCGGTGTCGGCGAAACCAGCACCATCCCTGGTGGCAATTTCGAAAATGCACCAGAAGACGGCGGAAAATTTAATCTGATCTACTTTGGTGCAGCTTCGGCGGTGGTTTTTTCCCTGATAGCGCAAATCGGTGAGCAGGTCGACTTTTTACGCTTTCTGCCAGAGCCTGAACCCCGGCATAAACTGCGTTGGTGGCTGGCTCTGATTGGCGGTGGCCCGGGCTGGATTCTGGTGGGAGCACTGAAAATTCTGGCAGGTTCTTTTTTAGCGGTGCTGGCGGTGCAGCATGGGTTATCGGTGCTTGATGCCGCAGATCCAACCCAAATGTACCGCGTTGCTTTTGGCTATATCAGCGATTCGCCCATGGCCGTACTGGCATTGACCGGCATCTTCGTCATTCTCTGTCAGGTAAAAATTAACGTAACCAACGCTTATGCCGGATCTATAGCCTGGTCGAATTTCTTTTCGCGCTTAACGCACAGCCATCCGGGCCGGGTGGTCTGGCTGGTGTTTAATGTGATGATTGCGTTACTGTTGATGGTGTTGGGAGTTTACCAATCGCTGGAACATATTCTGGGGATTTATTCCAACGTCGCTGTGGCCTGGGTGGGTGCATTGGTCGCCGATCTGATCATTAATAAACCTTTGGGGTTAAGTCCTAAACACATTGAATTTAAGCGGGCCTATTTATACGACATTAATCCGGTCGGTTTCGGCGCTATGCTGTTGGCGTCGCTGGTTGGCATTGTTTGCTATGTCGGCGTTCTCGGCGAACTGCCGCAGGCTTTATCGCCTTATCTGGCATTGGCAACGGCATTTATTACTTCGCCCTTATTAGCCATTATTACCCGTGGCCGCTTTTATCTGGCGCGCGAGATTATTCCCCTGACGCCTGCTGTGGCCGCAGAACCGGTACAGTGCGTGGTGTGTGACAACCATTTTGACAGTGAAGATATTGCCAGCTGTCCGGCCTATAAAGGCCATATCTGCTCTTTATGCTGTACGCTGGAATCCCGTTGCCACGATCAATGCAAAGATAAAGCGCGCTTAAGTGAGCAGATGCAAACTCTGCTGGAAACTCTGTTGCCGGTCTGGCTGGTGCAAAAAATGAATCCGCGCCTGATGCAGTTCAGCGGTTTATTGTTATTAATTGCTGGTATTGTCGCGGTGTTGTTCTGGCTGGTGTATGTACAGGTGCCCGCTGCCGATTCCGGTCAGCATCTGGTCGGGGCAACCTTAATCCAGGTGTATCTGTTATTACTGATTATTGTCGGTGTATTAATCTGGCTGTTTGTTCTGGCGAATGAAAGCCGCCAGTTTGCGCTGGATGAATCGGTACGGCAGACGGAATTATTAACCCGCGAGATTACCGCCCATGAAGCAACCGACCGGGCATTGCAGCAGGCTAAAGAATTAGCTGAGGCTGCGAACCAGGCTAAGAGCCGCTATCTGGGCGGTATCAGCCATGAATTGCGCAGTCCGCTGAACTCCATCCTGGGGTATGCACAGTTGCTGGAAAAAGACAGCCAGCTACTGCCAGGACAGCGTAATAAAATCAGCCTTATCCGTCGCAGTGGTGACCATCTGGC
The DNA here is from genome assembly GCF_025318105.1 of Thalassolituus pacificus. Lineage (NCBI taxonomy): Bacteria > Pseudomonadati > Pseudomonadota > Gammaproteobacteria > Oceanospirillales > Oceanospirillaceae > Thalassolituus > Thalassolituus pacificus. Next base: position 6,171 of record NZ_JAOANI010000017.1, on the reverse strand, counting down.
GGATCTGATTGAAGGCTTGCTGGATATTTCCAGAATTGAAGCCGGGCGTCTGGAAATCCGCCGAGATGAAGTCGCCATCGGCCATTTATTACAGGAACTGGTAGATATGTTCCGCCTGCAGGCAGAAAGCAAAGGCGTGGAGTTTATTTATCTTCCCTGTGCTCATTTGCCGGACATGGTCGCCACCGATGAAAAACACCTGCGCCAGATTCTGATTAATCTGTTATCCAATGCGGTTAAATTTACTCAGCAGGGTTCGGTGACACTGGCGGTGCGTTATCGCAGTCAGGTCGCGGAATTTACCGTCAGCGATACCGGATTTGGTATCGAAGCGGCCGAATGCAAACGCATATTCCAGCCCTTTGAGCGCATCCGTAAACCCGGTCTACCACAAATGCCGGGTACAGGCCTTGGCCTGACCATCAGTCAGTTATTGGCCGATATTATGGGGGGCGAAATTACCCTCAGCAGCGAACCGGGTAAAGGCAGCGTATTCCGCTTGTCGATGATGCTTTCCAGTCTGGCTACATCCAGCTCGCGCACGTTACCGGCGCAACAGATCAGCGGCTTAAAAGGCGCGCAAAAAACGGTGATGGTGGTCGATGATGATGCCTCGCACCGGGGGCTGATCAGCGAAATATTAACGCCGCTGGGATTTGTGGTGCTGGAAGCGCCGGATGGTTTTTCCTGTCTGGAATCGTTTGCCGATGCCGGGGTGGATGTTTTCTTGCTGGATATCTCCATGCCGGGAATGACCGGCTGGGAATTATTGCGGCAGTTACGCAGCCGGGGCGTTAAAACACCGGTGATTATGGTGTCGGCGGATGCCGAAGATCGTCAATCGGCAGCGAATCAGGGCGGGGCAGCCTCAGTTACAGAACAATTAAACGACGCCTATCTGATTAAACCCATCCGTGATCAGGCACTGCTGGATAAAATCGCAAGCGTGTTGGAACTGGAATGGTATTACCACCGTGAAGTGATCAGCAGCGAGCGCTCTGTGACGACTGCGTCTGACAGCCTTAACTGGCGAAATATTCCGCCAGCGGAGGCGCGTGAGCTTCAGGCAATGGCCGAAATTGGTTATATCGGCGGAATTGAACTGGTATTGCAACGTATGGCCAATGCCGGAGCTGACGAGCGCTGCATTAACCAGCTGCGCGAATATGTACGCGATTATCAGTTTGCGTCTGTTATTTCCATCAGCCAGAAGGTACTTGCTAATGATCCGGGCTGAAAGCAAAGGGCTGGTATTAATCGCCGATGATACCGCCGAATCGTTAACCATGCTGAATGAAGCACTCAGTGGTGCCGGTTACACCGTATTGGTGGCGATGGACGGCATGCAGGCACTGAACATTGCCGAACGAATGGCACCGGATTTAATTCTGCTGGATGCCATTATGCCGAATATGGATGGCTTTGAAGCCTGTAAAGCGTTGAAGGACAACGTCGATTTACAGGATATTCCTGTTATTTTTATGACAGGGCTGAGTGACAGCGAACACGTTGTGCGCGGTTTAGAATGCGGCGGTGTGGATTACCTGACCAAGCCGGTCAGGTTGAATGAATTACTCGCCCGTGCGCAGGTGCATATTAATAATGCACGTAAAACCCAGAGTGCCCGTGGTGCATTGAATGAATTGGCACAGCCGGCATTTTCCTGCTCACTGCACGGTGAAATACTGTGGTGTACCCAGCGTGCTCAGGAATTACTGGCAGCACTGAATTACAACGGTGATGCCTTCGCGCAGGCATTGCAGCAGCAGGCAATTGGCTGGCTGAGCCGCGCGCCGCAAAAACACAGCCAGTTCAAACTACAGCTGGGTGAACAGGCGCTGACTTTACGCTTGCTGGGACAGCCTTATCCGGGAGAATTTTTACTGCGCCTGATGGACGAAGATGACACCTTGCTGTGTCAGGACTTACGTCAGCAGTTTGGCCTTACCGAGCGTGAATCAGAAGTGCTTTTGTGGCTGGCGCGGGGAAAAAGCAATCAGGATATTGGCCAGATTCTGACCATGAGCCCGCGTACGGTGAACAAACATCTGGAGCAGGTGTTCCGTAAACTGGGAGTAGAAAACCGCACATCGGCGGCGGCGGTCAGCCTTGGAGTACTGGCGGTTAACCATTAGCAGGCTGTTGATTTCCTATCTGCGTTGCCACTGCAGTGTTAAAAACCGACTCAAAATCACTGCTGTCCCACAGTTTGGAGTGACATTGCGTCACTCCAAACGGCAGCATTAATCGACTACTGTTTTTCAATCAGAAACGCCTTTCCGGGGCAAGCCCCTGGCCCAATGCAAGGAGAGGTATCTCCTTACGATCCTCTCTTTTCGGCGCGTCCGGCTTCATCCAGCCAACTGCAATGATTATGCGGCACGCAAAACAATTCGCCCCGGAACGACGCTTTAAAACACCCATAATTTGTATCGTTCCGGGGCAGGGTTTTGCTCTGAAGGCCGCAGAATCATCTGGTTGTCTGGCACCGCACGATCGCCGGTTTTAGCTATCCGCTCAGCCGTATTCCAGAGGAAACAACGTTTGAGACATGAAATTTCAGTTCAGCTACTTGCTCTGAAAAGCAGCAGTGCGGTGACGGTTTTCTGCGCCTCTGGGGCCGCCGCCGAAACCGTAGATATGTCTGGTCTGTCCGCAGGGATGCGGACAAGTGGCTCCGGCCATGGATGGCCGATGAGGCGCGAGGCCAGTAAATATCAAGGTTTTAAGGAATTCGGCCCAGAAAGCGCGAAGCTGGGGTCGGCCCGCCGGCAAGGGGATAAGTTCCCCTGGGAGGCATTGGGCCTTGATGTTAAAAAATGCTGTTTTGTCAGCTATGGTGCGGATTAAAAACTGTGGGACAGTAGTGGACTAAAAATGCTCATTTACGATCTGTAAACTGCGTTTTTTCGCCAGTTTTGACTGGCGCCCGCAGGCGGGTCAACCAGAAGGTTGTTGTCTCCGCTGCGCTTCGGCTGCCTTGCATTGACTGCCTCGAAACGAAAATCAACGGCCTGTCAGAGCGTGAATTAACAGGCCCTGAACTGTTACCAGGCTTCGAGTTCGGCAATCATAAATTCCAGTACATCGTGCACGCGTTTTTTTCCGGCATTCTGGCGTAACAGCACCATGGCATGTACCTGACTGGCGAGAAAACGCGAGGCGGTCAATGGGTCACGCGGGCGGTTTAATTCGTTATTAGCCATCGCCTGCTGCAGAGCTTTCTTCAGGCTCTCTTCCTGATGGCGCAAACTGGCTTTAATAAGGTTCAGGCTTTCTTCACTGAGCTGTCCTGCATTCAGGCTGGCATTTAACAGCATACAACCGGCACTGGCCTGGTCGTTCTGTAACTGCCGCTGCAGCAGGCGGAAGTAAGCGACAATGGCGGTTTTCCCTTGTTGCTCCTGCAGTGGTAATAACAGCCGGTTGAATACGGTATCGGTATATAAAACCAGTGCCTGCTGGAAAAATTCCTGTTTATTTCCAAATGTCTGATACAGGCTGTAGCGGTTAACCCCGAGTTTCTGTACCAGATTTTCCAGCGATAGCTGGCGGAATCCTTCACGCCAGAACAGCAGCATGGCCTGATGCAGTACCTGAGCGGGGTCGAATGATTTGGTTCTGGCCATTGGTGTACCTGTTTTCCGGTTCGTTGCGTCTGCTACTGAGAAATCGGCGGAGAAATCTTTCTTGACTGATCATTCTGATATTGGCTAGTGTAATCCAGAATGATCATTCTGAAAAACAAGGAATCCGTATGAAACTGTACAGCGCCAATATGGCACCCAATCCGCGTCGCAGCCGTATGGCATTGGCAGAAAAAGGCATTAGCGGTGTTGAGATGATTGATATTGACCTGGCGGGTGGTGAGAACCTGAAGCCGGAATTCCGCGAGCGCAACAGTCTGGCGAAAGTACCGGTGCTGGAACTTGATGATGGCACCTGCATTGCTGAAACCGCAGCCATATACCGTTATCTGGAAGAAATTCAGCCGGAACCGAATCTGATGGGGCGCGATGCCAAAGAGAAAGCGCTGACAGAGATGTGGGATCGCCGCATCGACAACGCCTTACTGATGCCGATTGGCCATTGCTTCCAGCATACGACCGGCTTTTTTAAAGACCGTATGACACCGGTTGCCGCCTGGGGCGAAGAAGCCGGTAAGCTGGCGGCTGCGTTCTTACCCATTCTGGAACAGCAGCTGCAAAAGCATGAATTTGTGGCGGGTGATCACTTCTCTGTAGCAGACATCACGGCTCTTTGCTCGCTGGAATTCGGTAAGGTGATTCAGTTGCGTATTACCGAAGATTTTCCGGCTATTCAGCGTTGGCACGCGCAAATGAAAGCGCGCCCGTCCTATACTGCATAACACCCTGTGCCTGCCGCCTGCCGAAACGCGCTGTGCGGCAGGTGATGATTAACCATGGAGGATGTTATGAATTCTGATCTGAATATCTGCCTGCTGGTTGCCAGCCATCGCGCCAATTCACAAAGCCGCCGCATTGCCGATTATATGAATCAGCATTTTCTGGCTGGCAAAGCCACCCTGATTGATCTTTATCAAAGCAAGTTACCACTCTGGGATGGCGAACCACTGGCAGCGGGCAGTACAGAAGAACAGGACGTCGCCGAGGTAAAAGCCCGTGCTGCAGCTGCCGATGCTTTTGTATTTATCGTGCCGGAATGGCACGGCATGGTGCCGGCAGGACTGAAAAATTTTCTGCTCTGGTGCGGTATGAAAGAACTGGCGCACAAACCGGTATTACTGGTTGGTGTATCGGCTTCGGCCGGTGGTGCCTTTGTGATTGCCGAGTTACGCCACAGCGGCTACAAAAACTCGCGCCTGTTATATCTGCCTGAGCATCTGCTGCTGCGTGATGCGAATGACCTCTGGGTGGGGCAGGAAGGGCGTATGAGTGATGTTTATCTGGAAAAGCGCACCCGTTATGCACTCGACCAGTTGATAACCTACACCGAAGCCCTGAAACCGGTACGTGATACTTTGTGTGCAGGACTGGCGGACTTTTCTAACGGTATGTCGTAAACAATAGCGGCCAGCTGCCCGGCGACAACGTGCGGACGAGAGCACACGGGTTAGAGCGCGCGGATATACTGCGCTAAATTGTCCAGCAGCTGGCCCTGTTCTTCAGGCCGCCACTGCAGGCGGATATGCCACTCCTGTTCGCCGTCAAACGACACGAAAAATGACATGCCGTCGTCGTACGGCAGAAATGAATAACCCAGAAATCCCCAGCTTTCCCCAACGGCGTGCAGATGCTGATCGTAATCGGTAAATGCCTGAATAACCTCATAACGCTCACCGGCACGCAGAAAATTATGATTATCACCGCAGTTTGCTGCTTTATGGCCGGTCCAGGTACCGGCAGGTTTCGGGCCAAAGGTCATGGGTAAAAAGACTCGTGTTGAGATAGGGCTTATCCGCTGCAATACTTGTTATTCGATTGTAATTTAATCGCGCGTAGCTCCTGAGAATTGATTATAGGGAATAGCTTTATATCTATTTATTAGGCGAGTAGCGGCTTCGTACATTTGACCAATACTAATATCGGTTCCCTTGCCTGAGACGCGAATAGTTTTTGTGCGATTTTCTAATGTTTCGGCTTTAATAAATGAAACCGTTTGAAACGATGAAATCAAACGCATAGAAAAGCAGTGATTAGAGCCGCTATCAATGTAGAATTCCTCGGCACCTAGGTGATGTTGAAAGAGTTCGTGGGGACTGATATTCCCTATAGCATTAATAGGAGGTTGAATAGGAAGTGCAGAGGCTTTCGTGATATTATTTTGAGCTACCTCCAATACGTCATCCTCGAAACAAACTTCGACTGATGCATAATATTCCGCCTTGGTGAGGTCTCCGGTTCCGTCGTCTTGATATCCTTTGGAGTCTATTTCCGCAAAATAGATATACTCCCCTAAGGCCTCTCTCCCCCAGCTGAAGACATCGTAAAGAACTTTTACTTCCTTCGACTCAGGGTCAACTGATAATAGTTCGACTATTTGCATGTGAACCTCATGACCACATAACGCCCGGCTCTGGGGCTGCATGGAGCGCAGCGGAATGCAGTGATCTTGCCCCGATAAAACGGACACGTTCATTTTCATGCTGCTATTTGCTCGTATTCCATCGGTGAGCAGTAACCGATTCCC
>NZ_JAOANI010000016.1:0-1304 GCF_025318105.1 Thalassolituus pacificus | reverse complement strand
GGCTCTTCACCGTTCTTAGTGGAAGAAGCTCGTATTCAGATTTCCAAATCTCAGGTAAATCATTGCTTTATACCGATCTTTGTTTCTGTGTCCGTGAGCATTTCTGTTCAGGTTTTTTATGTTCTTATTCAAGGCTTCCGCCCGACCATTCGAGTGCCCATTTTTCATTGCTACCATGATTCCATCAAGGTGCTTCATAATCATTTCGGCGACAGTGATTAAGGGAGTTATCCGGGTTTCTTTCGCAAGTTTAATCCAATGCTTCCAACTATTTCGTGTTTTCGGTTCGATACCTTTCCATATGTCGCGGGCTTTCTCTTTCAATGTCCAGGCAATTGTTGTATTCGCCATTAACGGGGAGTGATTGAGTATTCTATTTCGGTAATCGGAGTCCAATTTATTTCCATTTCGAAGCCAGAGGTACCGATTTTTATGGACATACAGCCGGTCCAGCCTTGGTAAGTTTTTCATATCATTCTTGCGAATCTGATCGACGGTTCTTGCTAGTGAGCGAGCAACATGAAAGTGATCAAATTCAATCATTTTTGATGCCCTGGTGCCAAAAAACTCTTTAGCTGCACGGATATACGCAGGACTCATATCCATGGATAGGGACCTTGCTTTGGCAAGCGATTGGATTGGTATGCTGCTTAGGCATGCCGTTAAACTCGAACTACTCCGTCCATCCGCAATGGCCAGGACGACTCCTGAATGATTGCTCAAAACTGTAATGTATTCTCTGTTCTTGTTTATGCTCGTTTCGTCAACGTGGAGGTGCTGGCAATCTAATTCCCAACGGCGTGTCAGTCCTCGCTTTATTCCTCTTCGAATGATCCGGTCTATGTTTGACCAGCTTACGCGCAGCTGCCTGCTTATCGCTGATATCGTGTTTTCTTTCGTTAGAGTTAACACCCGCGATTCAAATAACATCGTGTAATGAGAACTGCAGTCTGACCATGGCACCTGAGTTGTCAGGACTCCATGTTCGGAACACTCTACTCTGGGAACGTCCGCCTGAATGATCGTTTTATACTGGCATGTATCGAGGTGTCTCCATCTTCTGTAGCGGGTATCGTAATGACGACAGGGACGCTGACAGATTGGACAGGAGGCTAAAAACTCACGATCGTATGAGACGGTGACGACCACCTCGCTAGAAGAGTCATGTAACTCTACGGAACTCGTTTTCCATGGAGCAGTAAGTCCAAGAATTTGATTGTATAGCGTGAGCTGATCCATAGCGATAATCGCCTCTAGGCTGAGTTCTGCGATGGTAGCCATTCCACTACGTTCGGTGAAGAGCC